>JAQWVA010000011.1:0-15772 GCA_029250205.1 Tateyamaria sp. | reverse complement strand
CACATACGACCATAGTGTGTCGGGTGCACGTCGCGAACTTCGAAACCAGCACGCTCGCGGGTTAGGCCGCCCGGTCCAAGCGCCGACAAGCGCCGCTTGTGCGTCACTTCGGAAAGCGGGTTTGTCTGGTCCATGAACTGCGACAACTGGGACGAGCCAAAGAACTCGCGAACCGCCGCGGCTGCGGGTTTCGCATTGATCAGATCTTGCGGCATTACAGTATCGATCTCAACCGAAGACATGCGCTCTTTTATCGCGCGCTCCATGCGCAGCAGGCCAACACGGTATTGGTTTTCCATCAATTCACCAACTGACCGGACCCTACGGTTACCGAGGTGGTCAATGTCGTCGATATCGCCTTTGCCGTCGCGCAGATCGACCAATGCCTTGATGCAGGCAACGATGTCTTCGCGGCGCAGCGTGCGCTGTGTGTCGTCGGCATCAAGAGCAAGACGCATGTTCATTTTCACACGACCAACGGCTGATAGATCATATCGCTCGCTGTCAAAAAACAGCGTATCGAATAGGTTCGACGCAGCTTCGACGGTGGGCGGTTCGCCCGGGCGCATGACGCGATAAATATCCATGAGCGCTGTTTCGCGGTTCATGTTTTTGTCATTCGCCATAGTGTTGCGCATGTACGGACCAACATTGACGTTGTCGATGTCCAGCACTGGAATATCAGTTATGCCTGCGTCAATCAGTTCTTTGGCAGTGCCGCCGATCAAATCACCGTCTTTGTCATATTCGAGGGTCAGCTCGTCACCGGCCTCGACATAGATCGCGCCGTTTTCTTCGTTTATGATGTCTTTGGCGACGAACTTGCCAACGATATGCTCAAATGGAACCAACAGCTCCTTTACTGAGCCTTCATCGATCAACTTCTTAACCGCGCGCGGCGTGACTTTTTTACCGGCCTCGGCAATAATTTCACCGGTTTTAGCATCTGCCAGATCATAGGTCGGGCGGGTCCCGCGCACACGATCAGGGAAGAACGGCGTTACCCAGCCCTTGTTCTTCTTCAGTTTGAATGTGACGGTTTCGTAATATGCATCCATGATCGCCTCTTGGTCCAGACCAAGAGCGTAGAGCAACGTCGTAACAGGAAGTTTCCGACGGCGATCAATCCGGGAAAAAACGAGATCCTTGGCGTCGAATTCAAAGTCGAGCCAGCTGCCACGATAAGGGATAATGCGGCAGGCAAATAGAAGTTTACCAGAGGAATGCGTCTTGCCCTTGTCGTGGTCAAAGAAAACACCAGGCGAGCGGTGCATCTGGCTGACAATGACCCGCTCTGTACCATTAACGACAAACGTACCGTTTGGGGTCATCAGAGGCATATCGCCCATGAACACATCTTGTTCCTTGATATCCTTGACGGACTTCGCACCAGTGTCTTCGTCGACATCAAACACGATCAAGCGCAGCGTCACCTTGAGCGGCGCGCTGTAGGTCATGTCGCGCTGTTGGCATTCCTCGACGTCGTACTTGGGCTTTTCCAGATCATACTTAACGTATTCCAGAACAGACGTTTCATTGAAGTCTTTTATCGGAAAGACGGATTGAAAAACACCCTGAATACCGTCTCCGTCGGTGGGGATGTCGGCATCGCCAGAATTCAGAAACAAATCATAGGAAGATTTCTGAACCTCTATGAGGTTTGGCATTTCCAGGACTTCACGGATTTTACCGTAATATTTACGAAGACGTTTCTGGCCAAGGAACGATTGCGCCATACTATGTGTCACCTTTCAGTATTTCTCTGGATGCGCGCGCCGTCGGGCCCCGGTGCGCTGCCCCGTCGAGAGGATGGGTAAAGGTCAATTCATAGTCGCCGTCCCACCGACAACCTCCCGACCTGATCAACCACATCTTGGAAAAGACTTTCGCGAAAGCCCTTACCAAGACGGGTCGGGCTGGGCGCGCAATATGCACACCCAGCCCAATGTTTTAAATGGGGCACGGAATTTAATCCAAATTCCTGCCGCTTTCCATCACAGAAAACGCCCCCGTCCAAGCAAACTTAGGCCAGCTCGACTTCGGCGCCAGCTGCTTCCAGCTTGGCTTTAACGTCTTCGGCTTCGGCCTTGTCGACACCTTCTTTGATCTTGCCACCAGCTTCAACCAGATCCTTGGCTTCTTTCAGACCCAGACCTGTGAGGCCACGGACTTCTTTGATGACATTGATTTTCGAAGCGCCGGGGCTCTTCAAGATCACGTCAAATTCTGTTTTTTCTTCCTCCGCAGCGGCTCCACCGTCTGCAGGACCGGCCATCATTACAGCGCCGCCAGCAGCGGGCTCGATGCCGTATTCGTCCTTGAGGATTGTTTTCAGTTCTTGTGCTTCCAGCAGCGTCAGACCAACGATCTCTTCTGCCAGTTTTTTCAGATCAGCCATTTTATCAGCTCTTTCCGTTTACATATGTGTGTTCCAACGCGCGAGATTATCACACGCCGCTCAGACGTTTGCTTACGCTGCCGCCTTGTCCTCGATTGTGGACAAGATGGAAGCAATGTTGCTTGCAGGTGCGCCAATGGACCCGGCGATATTCGATGCAGGCGCGCCAATCATGCCCGCGATGGTGCTGATAAGCTCCTCGCGCGAAGGCATTTTTGACACGGCAGTAACACCGGCACGGTCCAGAGCGTTCTCACCCATAGCACCACCAAGGATCACGAACTTGTCGTTTTCCTTGGCAAAGTCCTCAGACACCTTGGCAGCAGCCACGGGATCTTCGGAAAAGGTCAGAACGGTCATACCCGTCAGATATTCGGCAATGCTTGCGCATGGCTTCCCATCTAGGGCGATTTTGGCGAGCCGATTCTTGGCAACTCGAACGCTTGACCCATTGTCGCGCGCACGCGCACGAAGGTCTTGCATTTCGGCAACTGTCAGACCAGCGTAGTGGGCAACCACAACGACGCCAGAGCTTTCGAAGATCTGGCCGAGTTCATCGACCACTTTCTCTTTCTGGGCTCTATCCACAGTCTTACTCCAGTTATAGGAGGGGCTAACCCCTCCGGCTCGTTTTCACCGAACCAAAAGGCACGGCAATCGGGTCCTAACGGGTCGTCGCAGCCCTAAGCCTGGAACACACCAGGCCGGAATGTCTCTTCCCGTCTCAGGCAGGGCTTATGGCCAGCTTATCCTGACCACCCACCGTCTCGGACGAAATAAAGGGCTGACACGAATCGTGCGGCAGCCCTTGGTAGGTCCATAGTAGCTCTGCACGAGATTTCCAAGCCTGTTTTTGCCTATATGGCTCACTTGTATGGCGGCACACCTGAACATGCCCGTCCCAGACCCGATGATCAGGGTGTAGCACCACGATACCTGCCGAACGTATTTGACCAAAGCTGGCGACAAACTGTGTCCATCGTCCAAACCACGGAACGGGTGCGGACACCTGCCGCGATTTCATTAAAGAGCCGAGATCAACTGCGCGAAAAATCATACCGCAATATCGTGCTTGAGCATTTCTGAAGCATAAATCGCACAGCACATTCGATGGTATAGTGCATCGGCGCAAGAGACTGTGCCATTTGCAATCTGCCTGACTGCGCTTTCTTGAATAAGGCGCGATCACCGATCCAACTTTAGAGCTGGCAGGCTAACCGTAATAGCATCATTAACAAGGAACCCCGAGCCATGGCCCGGGGTTCAACTTGGTTTTACTCACTGATTGCAGACGACACGTCGATGCTTACGCCTGGGCCCATAGTCGAGCTTAGCGATACTTTTTTCATGTACGTGCCTTTCGAACCCGACGGCTTGGCCTTGGCGACTGCGCTCATGAAAGCGCGGACGTTCTCAACCAGTTTGTCTGCATCAAAAGACGCTTTGCCGACACCTGCATGCAGAACTCCAGCCTTTTCGACTTTAAACTGCACCTCGCCACCCTTGGCCGCTTTTACCGCTTCGGCAACGTCCATAGTAACGGTGCCAACCTTGGGGTTGGGCATCAAGTTCCGGGGGCCAAGCACTTTGCCCAAGCGGCCCACTACGGGCATCATGTCTGGTGTGGCGATGCAGCGATCAAAGTCAATCTTACCGCTTTGCACAGTTTCCATCAGATCTTCTGCGCCCACAATATCAGCGCCAGCAGCCTGAGCTTCTTCCGCCTTCGGGCCTCGTGCAAACACCGCGACACGGATGTCTTTGCCTGTTCCATTGGGAAGGCCAACAACACCACGAACCATCTGATCAGCATGACGGGGATCGACGCCAAGGTTCACAGAAATCTCCACTGTCTCGTCAAATTTGGCGGCAGCGTTGCCCTTGACCAGTGCGACGGCGTCTTCAACACTTAAGTTGCTTTTTCCGGCGAAGGCCGCGCGCGCGGCAGTTGAACGTTTACCAAGCTTTGCCATCTTACTTCACCTCAATGCCCATGGAACGGGCGGAGCCCAGGATGATCTGCATAGCGCCTTCGATATCGTTGGCGTTCAGATCCTTCATTTTCGCTTCAGCGATTTCCTTGACCTGTGCTGCAGTCACGTGGCCGACAACCTCGCGGCTGGGGGTTTTAGCACCGGATGACAGCTTGGCCGCTTTTTTCAGGTAGTACGACGCCGGGGGCGTCTTAATTTCCATCGTAAAGGACTTGTCCTGATAATAGGTAATCACGGTCGGGCACGGCGCACCGGGTTCCATATCTGCGGTTTTGGCGTTGAACGCTTTGCAGAATTCCATGATGTTGATGCCGCGTTGACCCAGCGCCGGACCAACCGGCGGTGAAGGGTTTGCTTTGCCGGCGGGCACCTGCAGTTTCATACTGCCAACGAGTTTCTTGGCCATGGGCCATTCTCCTTTTCAACACCCACAGGACGCGTCCCTTGGGTCTTTGGTTGATGTGGTTCGGGTCAACGATCGCGATCGCCTTGCCTCCCACATGGGATTCGTCCCTTTGAACGAGGTGCTCAGATACAAGCACAACAACAGTTTTACAAGCCGTTGTGCATGGCCTTTTGACACTGTTGCGCAGGATAATCACAATGGTAAGCAAACATGAGTAATATTATTGTGCGGCATTTGCGAAAGGCCACAAATAACTGACCATGCCATGGCGCGCACGTCCCAGAGACGGGTTGCACGGATAATTCTCACGAACGCCACCACAAAACTTGCAATAATTTAGTTAATGTTCTATTTATGTTCTCATAACGATCGGAGCATGACCTATGTCCCATTACTTGCACCAACTCGGGCTGTTTGACCTTGAACACGTTGTGCAGCCGATCGCGGCACCGCAGCCAGCAACAGAAAAGCAAATTAATTTCGCCAAGGCGCTGGCGGCTAAAAACGGTGCAAAACTGCCCTTAGAACTGATGCGTGACCGATCAGGGTTGTCGGTATGGATCGAACGGGCCAAATGCGCCGCCATGGAACGCCAATTTACCAACTACCCGAGTGCAAAGCAGGTTCAGTTTGCCGAACGAATTGCGCGCCTCAAACGCCGCCAAATTCCGACGCAGTGCTTTAAGGACAAGACGATGATGTCACGCTGGATCGACGGCCACAGACCGCGTTGACGATGTGGCGCTTTGACATGCTGACTCTTGTTTGTGGTCTGCTACCTTTCGCGCATGTCAAATGAAACTCGTGTTTTGTACAATGCCAGATGTCCTGTTTGTAGGGCAGAGATCGATCATTATTCCGCCTACAGTGAGCGCCAAAAACTGCCAATTATTTTTGACGATCTGAACACGGATGCGTTAGCAGCGTGGGGGCTTGACCCAGATAACGCCACGCGACGTTTACATGTGTCAAAAAACGGATTGGTCTACGCCGGAATTCCAGCTTTCATTATTCTTTGGCAAGATATGCCAAGATATCGCTGGCTGGCGCGCGTTGTTGGCATGTCGGGCGTGCACTGGCTGGCCGTGCAGGTCTATGATCATGTGCTAGCCCCGCTTTTGTACCGGTGGCATCTGCGCAGGCGGAAACGCGCTGCAGCGCCAGACGGGGCGCACACTGATGGAAATCAAACCTCGTCAAGGTAGGTCCGCACGCACGTTTGTACGTGGCGAAACCGGTCTCCACCCAGATGCTTGCCGCCATACCAGCGAGTCACGACAATCAAATGGTCGCGCAGCCCCTCGCGTTGCAGCATACGGATAATAACCATGCCAGCGCCACTTTCGCCATCGTCGCCTTTGATAGCGCCGCCCTTTATCAGGTCAGCTGCCCAGCTATTATGCGTGGCTTTCGCATAGGCACGGTCACGCTTAAGTATAGAAAGCGCAAAGTCGATCCCAGAGCGGTCCAATACAGGGCAGCCAGATACCGCATATTTCGATCCTCGATCGGTCAAAATGCGGCCAAGTTTTTTCAAAGCTTTGGTTTCCTCTTTCATCGTGATGGCGGTATTGACCTGACACCTTTGGATGGCACGGCCTGTGGATGAGACGACAGCACCGACTACAACAGCCCTTCGTTATGCCCTCTATGAATTTTGTCTAATGATCTGCCCGGCTTGACGAAATAACTGACATCATCCAAATCTAACAACCCTGCGAATTAAGGCTGTTTTGGATGAGGTAAATTTTTTCGCATAACGCTCTATAGTCCTTCGATCGTGCGGCGCACTGTTTCGATCCGCTGCGCATTGGGCGGGTGTGTACCAAGAAAGCGATCACCAGGATCAGGAATGCGATTGAAAAATTGCGCCCCAATAACTGGGCGATACCCCGCACGCGCTGTAATAATTGCACCAAGAGCATCAGCTTCTAGTTCAAACTCTTTGGAATAGCTGCGCGCGCCGACTTGCGCACCGATACGGCTGGCTGATTCCACGGCGCTTGAACTGCCACCCGTTAGCGCAGCAAGGTTGGCAAATGTCCTCGCACCCGTTTGCGCATTCTCACGCTGTCGCGCGATGTGCCCAGCCACATGGTGCGCTGCCTCGTGCCCCATAACAAAGGCCAATTCATCTTCATTACGGGCTTCTGCGATGAGTGCGATGGTAAAGACAATGACGGGGCGACCGTTTTCATCCAAAGTCTGAAAGGCATTAGAAGGTTGGCCTGGACGATCGTCCACGACGATACGGAAATCGCAATTTACTTTTCGTGTGCGAGCACGACACGTGCGCTCAGCCACCGGTTCCACTCCTTGCGCCACCCGCGCGAATGCCCGAGCCGCCTGATCGGGCGTGCGTAACTCGTCAGGCGTATCATCAACCGCGCCTGATGCAACAGGCGTATCTTCCGAGATAATAACCTGCGTGCACGCAGCCATCAGGACCAGCGTCGCAAGGGCAGCCACCCACCTCATCATAAGAAACCTACTCCATGCTCGTGAATTTCAAGGCGCTAGCCTACCATGCTCTTGCGCCGCTGCCAGCCCTGATCAAGTCGCGTTGTTCCTCTAGGCAAAGGCACGCAGATAGCCTAGCCTGAGGTTATGTTTACGATTGAGCACGAATTCGATGCCACGGTAATCACCCTTGTCGACGAAGGGGCCGTACCGCTGCAGGAGGACGTGGTCGTTAACAGCTTCGCCGAATGCGTAACTGTCGAACAGTACGACCCGCGCACAGACAGCGTGATCAAGGTTACCTTGTCGCCAGAGCAATTGCGCGACCTTGCAGCCGCCCTTGACCTACCCGAGGGTGTCTACCAATTGCGCGAGGCCGAAGCCTGACCTATAGCGTTTGACGAAATACTTGAAATATCATGCATCACCGAAAGCGTTGAAATCTGTCATTTTCAGGCAGCGTTAGGTAGTTCACCTGTTCCGAACAACGCGTTAGGCTCTGGATACTTGGCCTGCGTCTGATACCATGTGCGCCAAATACCAAAAGGATCTAGCATGGCTACGGGCACCAAAATCCGCACCTATTTCAACGGCACTTGGCACGACGAAGACGTCCCGATCATGCGGGCGGCCGACCATGGCAGCTGGCTTGGGAGTTCGGTGTTTGATGGCGCACGCTTTTTCGATGGTCGCGCGCCTGATCTTCTGGCCCACTGTGAGAGGGTGAACCGTTCAGCCCAAGCGCTGATGATTACCCCAACTCTGAAAGCGGCAGAAATTGTCGAAATCGCGCGCGAGGGCCTTAAGGCCTATGATCCATCAGACGCCGTGTATATTCGACCGATGTATTGGGCGCTAGACGGTGACGCAACCGCCATTGTGCCCAACGCAAACACAACCGGCTTTGCCCTCTGTCTGGAAGCGATTCCCATGGCAGATCAGAATGCGTCGACGACATTGGGCCGCACCAGTTTCCGCCGACCCGTTCTTGAAGACAATGTCGTAAATGCCAAGGCTGGCTGCCTGTATCCGAACAACGCACGCATGCTGGCCGAGGTGCGCCGAAATGGTTTTGGCAACGCGCTGGTTGCAGACGCCATGGGCAATGTCGCTGAAACTGCGACCGCCAATGTGTTCATGGCGCGTGATGGTGTCGTATTCACACCCATTCCCAACGGTACTTTTCTGGCCGGTATCACCCGCTCGCGCCATATCTCTAATCTCCGAGCCGATAGTATCCAAGTACATGAGACCGTCCTGTCATTCGCCGATTTTGAAGATGCAGACGAAGTTTTTCTGTCGGGAAACATGACCAAAGTCACACCGGTCACCGGCATTGAAGGCAAGAGCTATCAAGTTGGCCCTATTACACGCCGCGCGCGCGAACTCTATTGGGATTGGGCGACATCCAGCTAACTGACGTATGTCATCGCGGATTGACGCCACCCAAGACGACCACACCGCTTGCGCCAGACGAAGGGTTACTCCATTGTCGAGCACAACAGTGGAGGATCCATGCGCAAATTTATGGTAGTACTCGACGACAGTCGAGAATGTCTGAATGCGATGCGCTTTGCAGCGATGCGCGCATCGCGAACTGGTGGTGGCGTGGCAATTCTCTCTGTCATACCGCCAGATGATTTTAATCATTGGATTGGTGTTGGCAATGTCATGCGCGAAGAGGCACGTGAAAGGATCCATGCGCATTTTGAAGTGTTCGCGAAATGGATGCGTGACAAACAAAATGTAGACCCAGAGCTGGTGATCCGCGAAGGCCAACCAGTGGACGAGATTATTGCGCAGGTGCGCGACGATCGCGAGATTGGAGTGCTCGTTTTAGGCGCAGGAACCGACAAAAAGGGCCCCGGCCCGCTGGTGACGCAGTTGACCCGAAACTCTGGCAATCTGCCGATACCTGTTACAATTGTGCCCGGCGACCTGAGCAAAGAACAGCTTGAGGCGATCACCTGAACGTCCTTGCGACTCTGTATGGCAACTGCAAGATGCACAAACCCCCTTGAACAGTCCTGGCGGCGAGTGGTGAACTTTCGTCTAGATTAGCTTTTTGCATGAACAAAACGGATATCCCGATCCGCCTGAGTATCAAGATAGCAGTGAGAGCAATACGGTTTGATGCTGACAAATTTAATGCCGCCATTCGGACGTGCGGCAGATGCCATATCAACAAGCGTATTCATTAAGGATTGCCGTCTGATTATCTGCTAATTATTTTTTGCGCAGTCACAATACATACCGACAGGCCATCAGATTAGAATCATTCCAAACCTTGACTTGGCGCCGTCCCGCGCGCATATCATAATGTGAAATTAAGGGGATCAGCATGTTCATCCAAACCGAATCAACACCAAACCCCGCAACGCTCAAGTTTTTGCCAGGCCAGACGGTGCTGGACATGGGCACTGCAGACTTTCCAACGGCAGAGGCCGCCTCTAAATCACCACTCGCCAGTCGTGTATTCGCCGTCGATGGGGTAACGGGTGTGTTCTTTGGAACCGATTTTGTCACTGTGACCAAGGCAGAAAGCGTCGACTGGGACCACATCAAGCCCGCCTTACTGGGGGCAATAATGGAACATTTTCAGTCTGGGCAACCGGTTATGGACGACGGGCATGCTCCGGTATCTGGCCACGCCGAACATAACGGCGAAGACGGTGTTGTTGTTGGTCAGATCAAGGAATTGCTGGACAGCCGGGTGCGTCCCGCCGTGGCGCAGGACGGTGGTGACATAACGTTTCACGGCTTTGAGCGCGGTGTCGTCTATCTGCACATGCAAGGGGCGTGCGCCGGATGCCCATCCTCAACACTTACGTTGAAAATGGGCATTGAAAACCTTCTTCGCCATTACATCCCCGAGGTGACAGAGGTTCGCCCTGTCGCTGTCTGACAGCAAAGATAGATTGGATGGTTCTGCGCATTGCCTTGGAGTCGTACTTATACTCAGTATTGCCGAAGATCTAAACGCGTAACACAGCTTTGATTGGACAAAATCCAGCAAACCGCGCATCCACCACAAAAGCGCGACCCTTGGAATGCACATCGTAAACGATCTGCTCACGCATACTGAACGTACACGAACAAGGCTATTGAGACACACTTCATGACCACCCCGCTGATTCTTGGCTTCGACACGTCCGCCTCGCATTGCGCTGCAGCTCTTACCTATGGGCATCAGGTAATCGAGGCCCAAGGAGAGGTCATGGCAAAAGGCCAAGCTGAGCGTTTGATGGGCCTGCTAGAAGAGGTACTGGCCGCACAAAAGACCACCTGGCAGGATCTGTCGGCCATTGCCGTAGGCGTTGGGCCCGGTAATTTTACTGGAATCCGTATTGGCGTTTCGGCCGCACGGGGGCTGGCACTTGGATTGGGAATTCCAGCCTACGGTGTTACCGGCTTTGATGCGCGTCAACGGCTGGCTGTGTCCGGCACACAGATTGCAATCACAGCGCCACGTCAGATGGCTTACATTATCGGGGACAACGGCCCTGAACTGGTGCCGTTGGATGATGTTACACTGGCAGCGTCCGAACCTGAGCCCACCGACCTGGCGACAGCGACCGCGCTGCACGCTGCGTCGCTATGGCCAGCACCCGCACTGGCGCCAGCGCCATTCTATATCAAACTGCCCGATGCGGCCCCTGCACGTGATGCAGCGCCGACCCTGCTACAGTGACTCCGGAAATCCTGTCGACGATCCACAGATCCGCCTTTGTCACTGATAGGCCTTGGAGTACGGCAGAATTCAAATCACTGCTCATCAGCCCGCACACACACCTGACGGCCAAACAACACGGTTTTGCGCTCTGGCGCTGTATCGCCGATGAGGCTGAACTGCTAACCATCGCCGTTAATCGCAAACATCAGCACAAAGGGATAGGGCGAAACCTGATGTCAGCATGGATGACAGCGGCCTTAAATTCCGCTAAAATGGCATTCTTGGAAGTCGCAGCTGATAACAGGGCTGCGACTGCGCTGTATCGGGAATTTGGCTTTGTTACGGTTGGCCGAAGAGAGAAATACTATGCACGTCAAAACGGGCATAGCGATGCACTGCTCATGCGGGCCGCCCTTGGTAGTGACTAGTGCTTTATGAATTTCTTGTAATACGCGTCCACCCAAGCACGATGGGCGTATTTTGTCACCGAGTCTGCACATCGAACCTCTGTGCGGACTAAAAAGCAGTTGACCCCAACCCGCCCCTGCGGCCTAATCCACCATGATCAATTTGATCCTGGGCCCATGCGACTCTGCTGCCAGGGCTCCAAACACAAAATTCGGGAGTAAATGAAACCATGACCCTCATGCAGAAATTTTTTGGCGCAACAGCTGCGCTGGCCCTGTCGGCCGGCGCCGCCCTCGCCGAACCTGCCCTGATCTTTGACCTGGGTGGCAAATTCGACAAATCCTTTAACGAAGCTGCATTCAACGGCGCCAAGCGCTGGGCCGATGAAACCGGCGGCAAATTCTTTGAGATCGAGCTGCAATCCGAAGCACAACGCGAACAAGCGCTGCGCCGCTTTGCCGAAGCTGGCGCGAATCCAGTAATCACAACAGGCTTTGCCTTTGCCGATCCAGTGAACGCGGTAGCGGGTGACTACCCCGACACCAAATTTGTTAACATTGACGGCTGGATGCCAGAAGTGCCAGCCAATGTGCAATTGATTGGCTTTCAAGAGCATCAGGGTTCGTACCTTGTTGGCATGATGGCAGCGATGGCGTCGGAATCGGGCACCGTGGGCTTTATCGGCGGCATGGATATTCCTCTGATCCGTCACTTTGGCTGCGGCTATGCACAAGGCGTCAAAGCGGTGAACCCGGACGCCACAGTAATCGCCAACATGACCGGCACAACGCCTTCTGCTTGGAACGACCCGGTCAAAGGCTCTGAACTGACCAAAGCGCAAATCAGCCAGGGTGCTGACGTGATCTATGCCGCCGCGGGTGGCACGGGTGTTGGTGTGCTGCAAACCGCAGCCGACGAAGATATCCTTTCGATCGGTGTGGACAGCAACCAGAACTACATGCATTCGGGCAAGGTTCTGACATCAATGCTCAAGCGTGTTGATGTTGCGGTTTACGATTCGATGAAAGCCGGCGCTGACATGGAAACCGGTGGCTTTACCACATTGGGTCTGGCCGAAGACGGCGTTGGCTATGCTCTGGATGAGCACAACGCAGATCTCGTATCCGCCGAGATGAAGGCAGCCGTGGACGCGGCGCGCCAGCAAATCATCGACGGTGATCTGGAAGTTGTCGCGTACTACGCCAATGACAGCTGCCCCGTACTGGACTTCTAAGTACAAGCAATACAATCTTTGGGCCACGCCAAATAAAACGGCGTGGCCCAGACGTTTTCGACGAATTAATCTTCTTAGCCCTATGGATCCTGCCTGATGACAGCCATCGCCATCGAACTCAAAGGTATTTCCAAGGCTTTTGGACCTGTTCAGGCCAATAAAGATATCTCGATAGGGGTCATGCCCGGGACAATTCACGGCATTATCGGTGAAAACGGCGCAGGCAAGTCTACGCTCATGTCGATCCTTTATGGTTTTTACAAAGCTGACGCGGGCGAAATTTTCATTTCGGGGCAAAAGACCGACATTCCTGACAGTCAGGCAGCCATTGCTGCCGGCATCGGAATGGTCTTCCAACACTTCAAACTGGTGGAAAACTTTACGGTCCTTGAAAATATTATCCTCGGTGCCGAAGATGGCGGCCTGTTGCGCCCGTCGTTGGCCAAAGCCCGCAAAACTCTGCTTGAGCTAGAAAAGGAATATGACCTCAAGGTCGATCCGGACGCTGTAATCGAAGAAATTGGCGTTGGCACGCAACAACGGGTCGAAATCCTTAAGGCGCTATATCGGCAGGCCAACATTCTTATTTTGGACGAACCAACAGGTGTTTTGACACCGGCAGAGGCAGATCAGTTGTTTCGCATCCTTCGACGACTTCGCGAAGAGGGAAAGACGATCATCCTGATCACCCACAAGTTACGCGAGATCATGGATATAACCGACACGGTTTCCGTCATGCGACGCGGCGAAATGACAGCGACGGTCAAGACCGCCGACACCTCACCAGAAGAGCTGGCAGAGCTTATGGTCGGACGCAAAGTGCTGCTGCGCGTCGACAAGGTGCCTGCAAAGCCAGGGCCGGTGGTTCTCGATATAAAAAACCTCAAAGTCATTGATGATCAAGGGGTTGAGCGCTTGCGCGGTATCGACCTGCATGTGCGCGCGGGCGAAATCCTTGGGATCGCAGGCGTTGCAGGCAATGGTCAGTCCGAACTGCTGGAAGTCCTTGGTGGCTACGCTCAGGGCACGGGTAGCATATGGCTTAACGGCGATCCGATTGAGCTCACGGGAAAACAATCCGACGGCCGCTCACGCCGGACGCGCGGCATCGCACATGTACCAGAAGATCGGCAACGTGAAGGGCTGATCATGGACTTTACCGCTTGGGAGAACACTGCCTTTGGGTATCACCATGACGCGGCATATCAATCAGGGCTTTTTATGAATAATGCCGCAATCAAAGCCGAAACTCAGGCCAAGATGGACAGGTTCGACGTGCGCCCGCCGCACCCCCATCTCGCTGCAAGAAACTTTTCGGGCGGCAACCAGCAAAAGATCGTCCTCGCCCGCGAAATTGAACGCAACCCGGACCTACTTTTGGTTGGCCAACCGACGCGCGGCGTCGACATAGGTGCCATTGAATTCATTCATCAACAGATCGTGGCTCTGCGCGATCAGGGCAAAGCGATCTTGCTTGTCTCCGTCGAACTAGAGGAAATCCTCTCGTTGGCCGACCGCGTCGCCGTCATGTTTGATGGACAGATCATGGGCGAGCGGACAACAGCCGAAAGCAATGAAAAAGAACTTGGCCTACTGATGGCAGGAGTGGCCTAATGATGATTTCTTTTCGCCGCAAGTATTTCGGGGCGCCCGCGTCAGCGCCGGGGGCAAAGCCCCCTAAAAAGTCGCGCGTGCGCAGCACACCTTTGGATAACGGGGGCGCAACAGTATGGATGTAATGCCCAAATGGGCCGAAGTTGTTCTCGTCCCGCTGATCTCTCTAGTTCTGGCCGCAATTCTGTCAGCGCTCGTGATATTGGCCATTGGAGAGGACCCAGTAGCAGCCGTCAAACTGATGATTTCGGGTGCCTTGGGGTCCACCTATGGCTGGGGCTACACGCTTTATTACGCTACAAATTTCATGTTCACAGGGCTGGCCGTCGCGGTTGCATTTCACGCCGGTCTTTTCAATATCGGTGGCGAAGGGCAAGCGATGCTGGGCGGGTTGGGCGCGGCCTTGATCTGCCTGTTCATACCTTGGCCTCATTGGTCAATTGCGGTCGTGGCTGCAACAGTCGGGGCTGCCTTATTTGGTGCGCTTTGGGCCGCAATACCGGCGTATCTACAAGCAAAACGCGGCAGCCATATCGTCATCACCACAATTATGTTCAACTTCATTGCCGCAGCAGTACTGAACTACATGCTTGTAAATATTTTACGTCCGGCTGGCTCCATGGATCCTGCGACGGCACGTTTTCCCGAAGCAGTCCATCTTCCGTCGCTTCATGATTTGTTGGCGCCCATCGGGATTAGCTTTTCCAAATCGGCACCAGCCAACGTCGCATTTCTGATCGCAATAGCAGCTTGCTTCATGGTGTGGCTGTTGATCTGGCGTACATCGCTGGGCCTGGAAATTCGGTCTTTTGGTAAATCCGGACGGGCGGCACGTTATGCCGGGATCGGGGCCGTCAGGATCACAATGATCGCAATGCTGATCTCGGGTGGACTTGCTGGCATGATGGCCATCAACAACGTGATGGGCGAGGCAGAGCGATTGGTACTGAATGCCGTCGAAGGGGCCGGTTTCATCGGTATTGCCGTGGCCCTCATGGGGCGCAGCCATCCCTTTGGCGTGTTCCTCGCCGCGATCCTATTTGGATTTCTGTACCAAGGTGGCGCCGAACTGGCGCTTTGGACATCGATACCGCGTGAATTAATTGTTGTGATACAAGCGCTTGTTATTCTGTTCACTGGCGCGCTGGACAACATGGTAAGGATGCCGTTGGAACGTATCTTCCTTGCCTTGCGCAAGTCGCGCGCATCCCCTTCAACAGATCCAGCGGAGTGACAAGATGAACTTTCTTTCGCTTTTTGATCTTTCGGTTCTCGACACAACAGTCCGCTTGGCAACACCTCTTTTACTTGCTTGCCTTGCCGGTCTATTTTCTGAGAGAGCCGGAATTTTTGATATTGGCCTCGAAGGGAAAATGCTGGCTGCTGCCTTTTTCTCTGCCGCTGTTGCAGCAATCACCGGATCCGTCTGGATTGGCCTCGGGGCGGGTATTGGCGCATCACTGGCATTGTCAGCGGTGCATGGACTCGCTTCCATTACGTTCCGGGGCAATCAGTTGATTTCGGGCGTTGCGATCAACTTTCTGGCGGCCGGGTTGACGGTACTCATTGCTCAGGACTGGTTCCA
>JAQWVA010000010.1:0-2985 GCA_029250205.1 Tateyamaria sp. | reverse complement strand
AGCTACGCCCGCTTCCTTGGGTGAGCGGGAGATACCCACCTCTGGGCCGTGCCGCAAGGGGTAAATTGCGGATTTGAGCAAAAAAGACTCGGCGATCTTTGAGGTCAGGCCTTGGGTTCAATCAAATCCCAACGGTTGCCAAACGGGTCGCGAAAAACGGCGACGGTGCCATAGGGTTCGTGCCTTGGCGTTTCTTCGAATGTGATCCCGTGGCGCGTCAATCGAGCGTGATCGGTGGCAAAATCAGCCGTATGCAGGAACAGCCACACCCGGCCACCGGCCTGATTGCCCAAGGCGGCGCGTTGCGCATCGGTATCAGCGCGGGCCAGCACGATCCGGAGCAGGCTGTCCGGGGCTTGCACCAACACCCAGCGTTTGTGGTCCTGCGGAATATCTTCAACAAGTTCACAGCCTAACGTTCCGCAAAAGAACGCGATTCCGGGCTCGTAATCCGGCACCAGCAGGGAAAAGGCGCCCAGATGCATGGGGCGCTATTCCAGCTCGACCAGCAGATCCTTGGCATCGATCTGGCCGCCGGGACCCACATGCACGGCTTTGACTACCGCATCGCGTTCAGCGTGAATGCCGGTTTCCATCTTCATGGCTTCGATGGTCAGCAGCAGGTCACCTTCGCTGACTTCCTGGCCGGGCTGCACGCCAATGCTGGCCACAACGCCAGGCATCGGTGCACCGACGTGATCGGCGTTGCCCGCTTCGGCTTTGGGGCGTTTCACGGTTGTTGATTTCACCATACGGTCGGGCACACGTATGACTCGCGGTTGCCCGTTGAGTTCAAAAAAGACCTTGGCTTCGCCGTCTTCGTTTGTTTCGCTCACGGCTTGCAGTCGAATTTCCAGCGTCTTGCCAGGATCGATCTCGGCGGTGATTTCCTCGCCCGGTTGCATCCCGTAAAAGAACGTTAGCGTGGGCAAGATCCGGACCGGGCCATAGGTGCGATGACGCCCCATGTAATCAAGAAAAACCTTAGAATACATTAGGTAACCGCTCAGGTCCTCATCATCGACGACGCGCCCCTGCATTTGCTGGGACACATCTGCGCGCATGGCTTCAAGGTCGACCGGCGGCATATCCGCGCCGGGACGCTTTGTGCTGGCAGGTTCACCCTTGAGGATTTTGCTCTGAATGGCTGTTGGGAACCCGCCTGGGGGCTGACCAAGATTGCCGCGCATCATGTCGATGACACTGTCTGGAAAGGCTACATCTTTGTCGGGGTCCTCGACTTCGGTGCGGGTCAGGTTCTGGCTGACCATCATCAACGCCATGTCGCCCACAACCTTGGACGAGGGCGTCACCTTGACGATATCGCCGAACATCTGGTTCACGTCCGCATAGGTGCGTGCAACCTCGTGCCAGCGTTCCTCCAGCCCGAGTGAGCGCGCTTGCGCCTTAAGGTTGGTGAACTGACCACCGGGCATTTCGTGCAGGTAAACCTCAGATGACGGCGCCTGCATGCCGCTTTCAAATGCCGCATACTGGCCCCGCACCGCTTCCCAATAATCAGAGATATCGCGGATTGCATGGATGTCGAGGCCGGTGTCGCGATCGGAATGCGCGAGCGCCTCGACCACCGAACCCAACGTGGCCTGTGACGTGTTGCCAGACAGGGCGTCCATCGCACAATCCACGGCGTCCACGCCCGCCTCGGCCGCGGCAAGGATCGTGGCACATGCGATGCCCGCTGTGTCATGGGTGTGGAAATGGATGGGCAGGCCAACCTCTTGCTTGAGCGCCTTGACCAGAGCGCGTGCGGCAGTGGGTTTGAGCAGCCCGGCCATGTCTTTGAGGCCAAGAACATGCGCGCCCGCTGCTTTCAGCTGGTTGCCCATGTCCACGTAGTATTTCAGGTCATATTTTGCCCGGTCGGGATTCAGGATGTCACCAGTGTAACAGATTGTGCCCTCGCAGATCTTGTTTTGCTGCTGGACAGCATCCATCGCAACGCGCATGTTTTCGACCCAGTTCAGGCTGTCAAACACCCGAAAGACGTCAATGCCGGTTTCTGCGGCAACGCGTACGAATTCCTGAACTACGTTATCGGGATAGTTGGTATAACCAACCCCGTTGGCACCGCGTAGCAGCATCTGAGTCATCAGGTTGGGCATGCGTTCGCGCAGATCACGCAGACGCTGCCAGGGACATTCCTGCAAGAAGCGGTAAGCCACGTCAAAGGTCGCGCCGCCCCAACATTCAACCGAGAACAGCTGTGGCAGGTTGGCGGCATAGGCGGGGGCCACCTTTATCATGTCGTGGCTGCGCATGCGCGTGGCCAGCAGCGACTGGTGCCCATCGCGCATCGTGGTATCAGTGATCAGCAGCTGTTTTTGCGCCTTCATCCAATCGGCAACGGCTTGTGGTCCCTTTTGCTCTAGCAGATTTCGTGTACCCATCTGTGCATCGGTTTTTAAAGCAGGTGGGCGTGGCACCTTGAGATCGGCGCGTGGGCGCGGTCGGTCCTTGACCTCCGGATGACCGTTTACCGTGATGTCTGCGATATAGGTCAGCACCTTGGTCCCACGGTCGCGACGACGTTTGAAGGCAAACAGATCCGGCGTCTCGTCGATGAACTTGGTTGTGTATTCGTTCGACAGAAAGGTTGGGTGCTTCAACAGATTTTCAACAAAGGCGATATTGGTGCTGACACCGCGAATCCGGAATTCCCGCAGGGCCCGGTCCATGCGCGCGATGGCCATGTCTGGTGTCGGCGCTTTGGCGGTGACCTTGGTCAGCAAGCTGTCGTAGTAACGGGTAATGACCCCGCCCGCATAGGCCGTGCCACCATCCAGACGAATGCCCATGCCTGTCGCTTCGCGATAGGCAGTAATGCGGCCATAGTCGGGGATAAAATTGTTTTGCGGGTCTTCTGTTGTGATCCGAGTTTGCAGCGCATGGCCCGTCAGCACCACATCTTTCTGGGTTGGTTTGCCGGTTGCGTCCTCGATGGTCTTGCCCTCAGCGATCAGGATC
>JAQWVA010000120.1:0-86921 GCA_029250205.1 Tateyamaria sp. | reverse complement strand
ATCATGGCGAGCGTCAGCGACGCACAGGCCGCAGAACTGGAAGACGCCTCAATCGCATGGGGCATGGACGTTTTACTGGAGGTCCATGACGCACCCGAGCTTGAGCGAGCCAGTCGTCTCAAAAGCCCTCTAATGGGAATCAACAACCGCAATCTCAAGACATTCGAGACCACGCTTGAAACCACCCGCACGTTGTCAAAACTGGTGCCTGCAGACCGCACAATCGTAGCTGAAAGCGGGCTTAACACACCCGAGGACCTGGCCAACCTTGCCATGTTCGGCGCGCGAACATTCCTAATTGGCGAAAGCCTGATGCGCCAAGAAGATGTGACCGCCGCGACCCGTGCTATTCTGGCCAACCCGCTGGTGGCGGCTGGCGGGGGCATGTGAGATGCCACTGACCCATTTCGACAGCGACGGTGCCGCTCATATGGTCGATGTATCTGACAAGGACGTAACCCACCGCATCGCCGTCGCCGAGGCCAGCATTACAATGCAGCGCGAAACCTTTGACCTGATTACCGAGGGGCGCGCCAAAAAGGGCGATGTGATCGGCGTGGCCCGTTTGGCAGGCATCATGGGCGCCAAGAAAACGCCTGAACTGATCCCGCTGTGTCACCCGCTGCCGATCACAAAGGTCAGCGTCGATCTGGTGCCTGACGCAGCCCTGCCCGGCCTACGTATCTCGGCCACGGTCAAGACCACAGGCCAAACCGGCGTCGAAATGGAGGCGCTGACAGCCGCATCAACCGCAGCGTTGACGGTCTATGACATGGTCAAGGCGGTCGACAAGTCGATGGAGATTGGCGGAGTGCGCGTGGTGCTGAAAGATGGTGGCAAATCGGGCCGCTTTGAGGCCAAGTGATGATTTCCGTCACCGAAGCGCTTGATAATCTCTTTGCCTTAGCCGATCCTCTTCCGGTTGAAACGGTCGGATTGCGCGAGGCCGCCGGGCGCGTTCTGGCCCAGTCGGTCACAGCCACTCGAACCCAACCACCTTTTGCAGCCTCTTCGATGGACGGCTATGCGCTCAAAAGCGTTGAGGCAGATTTGCACGCGCAATTCAAAGTGATCGGAGAGGCGGCGGCGGGCCATGGCTGGCATGGTAAAATCGCGCCCGGTCAGTGCGTGCGTATTTTCACCGGCGCGCCAGTGCCTGATGGTGCTGACAAGGTCATCATTCAGGAAGACGTGCAGCGCACGGGCGACCTGATCACGATTTCAGATGATAGCGACGCGAAAAGTAACATTCGCCCGGCGGGTGTTGATTTCGAAATCGGCACACAAATGCACGCGCCCCGGCGGCTTGACCCGGGGGATGTGGCCCTTCTGGCCTCTATGAACATAGCGCTGGTGCCTGTGGCACGCGCGCCCGTGGTCGCATTGATATCGACCGGGGATGAATTGGTCATGCCGGGCGAAACACCGAGCGCAGACCAAATCATTGCCTCAAACACATATGGGCTGGCAGCGATGCTAACGGCAATCGGCGCCGCGCCGCGCATTCTCCCGATCGCACGGGACAGTCGCGCGTCGCTGACAACCGCCTTTGATCTGTCGCAAGGGGCCAATCTGGTGATCACAATCGGCGGGGCCTCTGTCGGAGATCATGATCTGGTTGCGGGCGTGGCGCATGATTTGGGCATGGAGCAATCGTTTTACAAAGTCGCCATGCGCCCCGGCAAACCGCTGATGGCCGGGCGTCTCCGCGGAACGCCCATGATCGGACTGCCAGGCAACCCGGTGTCGGCCATGGTCTGTGGTACGATTTTTGTGCAACCGATGTTGCGCGCGATGATGGGACTGGGCCAAGCGCCCGCCCCGCGCGCACAGGTGCCCCTCGCAGCAGCGATTTCAGCAAATGGACAACGTGAGCACTACATGCGCGCCATTGTTTCGGAGGGGCAGGTGACAGATGCAGGGGCGCAAGACAGCTCTCTTTTGTCGGTACTGTCGCGATCAAATGCGCTTATGGTGCGCCCTCCCAACGACCCGGCCTGCGCTGCTGGCACCATGGTCGAAATAATCAATATTTACTAAATGTTGACACAAAACAAGAACACCCGTAGAACAAAACCGAACCAGTGAGCAACTATCACCGGCAAGGAGGAATGGGCATGTTAACGAAAAAGCAGTTGGATCTGCTGGAATTCATTCAAAAGCGGGTCAAACGCGATGGTGTGCCCCCAAGTTTTGACGAAATGAAAGAAGCGCTTGGCCTGAGGTCCAAGTCAGGGATTCACAGGCTGATCACTGCACTTGAAGAGCGTGGTTATATTCACCGGCTGGCGCATCGCGCGCGCGCGCTCGAAGTTGTGCGGCTGCCAGAAAGCCTCGGCGGCCCTGCAAACGGCTTTGCACCCCGCGTAATTGATGGTGACCGAAACAATATTCCCCAGCCCGCATCGGCTATGCCGGTAAGCGAAGCGCAAGCGATGGACATTCCGGTCATGGGCCGCATTGCCGCCGGAGTGCCCATTTCCGCGATTTCCGAGGTGTCGCATTCGGTGGCCGTGCCCAGCCAGATGCTGGCGGCCCAAGGCAACCACTATGCTCTAGAGGTCAAAGGCGATTCTATGATCGAGGCGGGCATCAACGATGGCGACGTGGTCGTCATTCGAGAAACCTCTTCTGCGGATAATGGCGACATCGTCGTGGCGTTGGTAGAAAACAACGAGGCGACGCTTAAACGCTATATGCGACGCGGCGACACAATCGCGCTCGAAGCCGCCAACCCAGCCTATGAAACCCGGGTATTTCCGGTGGGACAGGTCAAGGTTCAAGGGCGTTTGGTTGGTTTAATCAGAACGTATTGAAATGCCGCTAAGGCTTTTGATCTGCCCCATCCGAAACGCCGAACCAAGCGGGTAGATCGGGCGGAGCATACTTGGCCCAACCGGACCACATCCTGTCTCCAGTATGGTTGCGGGCGGTTAATAAACGTACTTTTTCCTTGTGACCCACGATGGCGACGACCCCTGTTTTGCGCAATAATCTGGGTGATAGTATCAGGCATCCAGATTTTGCAACGGTCGGCAGTTCGTCGTTCGTCACAACGATCTGCCCTGGCGCGCAGCCACCGAACGCTTCGCGGGCGCGTTTGCCGCTCAGATGCACAACCCGACCATCCATCCAGCCTGATGTGTCGGAGTTCCAGCGCAGCGCTGCCTTTTGTTGCAAGGCACCGTCACCATCATTTTCCAACCAGTTGCGGGCAACAAATCCCGCTCCTTTTTCCTTGCTAAGTGCGCGCCCCGTGTCGGTCATCACCCCCACCAAGCCGCCATTATCAGCGATCAAGACCACCGGGCGATTACCAACCTGCCAGAGAGCAAAAGCAACGCAGATGACTGCAAGGCCGCCAAATCGCGCACGCCCTTGCCACAAAATAACTGACAAGGCGCCCAAGGCCCCGGCCCCGACACAAATCCACGTGCGCCATCAAGGCTCGATACCGTTTCTGCGACCCACAGAATCCATGCGAGCCCGCCTCCCATGATCCACAGGCCAAAAGCCTCGGCACCGAATGGAGCAAGCAGCAAAGCCAAAACCGCCGCGGGTATAACCAGCGCACCCATCAAGGGAACACTGGTCAGATTTGCCAGCAATCCGTAGTGCGCGACCGCGTTAAAATGCGCCGCACCAATAGGAGCCGTCGCCAACCCGGCCACCGCCGATGAGACCACCAGCCCGATCACAGGCGCAGCCCATTTTGGCCCAGTCGGCAGGTTGCGCATCCATCCAAACACCGCAACCAAAGCCGTCGTCGCCGCAAAGGACATTTGAAACCCGGGGTCCATCAAAGCTTCGGGCCGAAGTGCCAGCACGATAATCGCAGCCATAGCCACCGCTCGAAGACTAAGCGCACGCCGATCCATAATCACCGCGCATAACGCCACCGCCACCATTACAAACGCCCGCTCCGTCGCAACATTGCCGCCCGACAGCGCAAGATAGACGGCCGCCGCAGCAAGCGCCCCACAAGCAGCCAATTTGCGCGCAGGCCAACACAATGCAACGGGTGGCACAAGCGCAAAGCACAGTCGGAACAGGGCAAAAACAAAGCCGCTCAACAGCCCCATATGCAGTCCGGAAATCGCCAACAAATGTGCTGTATTTGACGCCCTCAACGCCTCAAGGGCGTCGCGGCTGATACCGCTGCGATCACCGGTTGTGACTGCTGCGGCAAATCCCCCAATATCGCCAGGCAGCACTTCAATGACACGCTTTGAAACCGCCATGCGCCAGCGAAATACCATTTGCGCCAAATCAAAATCGGCGGGGGCAATGGCGACGAGCGGCGCACGCGCATAGCCCACCGCTCCCAGTTCGGCAAACCACGCGTGACGCTGGAAATCGAAACCGCCCGATTCCACGGGGCCACTGGGCGGACTAAGATGTGCAGTCGTCATAACGCGCAAACCCGGCACCGGCAAAACGCCCAAGCCGGCATCCCCGTGTAAGGAAATACGCAGCCTGCGCGGCGTGTCACCCGGGGCAACTCGGTCCAGCTTTACCCTGTCGAGCGTCAGACGCACCGCGTCCGACCCACTGCGGTCAATGCCGACAATCCGCCCCTCTGTAGCCCCATAATAGCGCCAATCAAGCACCGGACCCGCGACAGAATGCGCGCGCCACCCCGCCAACACAAAACCAACTGCGATCAGCGCCAGAAAAACAGCCAACGGAGACACGCTTTCCGGCAATTTCCATGCCATCATTGCCAGCGCCATTCCAAGCGGCACCACCAGGGCAATTTGCGTCACCGAAGGCTCGAACCTGATGCCAAAAAATAGGGCAATCCCCATCGCCATACCGACCGGAACCCAACCAAACAGGTGGCCACGCTGATTCAGCATCATCTGCAAAAAGCCATTGCCTAGGCCCATGCTTGCCCCTTGCGTCCATGGTGGATAGTACAAGGGGAAACTGTTGTACCAACATGGTTACTGAAAGGTAAATTTCGCGCATGTCTACGCCCGTTGTCACCCGTTTTGCCCCCTCGCCCACGGGCTTTTTGCATATCGGCGGCGCGCGTACAGCGCTGTTCAACTGGCTGTATGCCCGCAGCCGAGGCGGTCAATTCCTGTTGCGCATCGAAGACACAGACTTCGCCCGCTCTACCCCCGAGGCGACGCAGGCCATTCTGGACGGGTTGGCTTGGCTGGGTCTGGATCACGACGGCGATGCAATAAGCCAGTTTGACCGCGCAGACCGCCACACGCATGTCGCTCAAACCTTGTTGGATCAGGGGAAAGCCTATAAATGTTTTGCCACGCAAGACGAAATCGCAGCCTTTCGCGAGGAAGCTCGGGCTGAGGGACGCTCAACGCTGTTTCGTTCACCGTGGCGCGATGCCGAGGCTGAAACACATCCTGACAGGCCATTTGTTGTGCGGATCAAGGCCCCTCAGGCCGATCAGACGATCATCTGCGACGAAGTGCAAGGCACCGTGACCATTCGCAATGACCAGCTTGACGATATGGTTCTGCTGCGCGGGGATGGCACGCCCGTCTATATGTTGGCCGTTGTCGTCGATGACCACGACATGGGCGTCACCCACGTTATCCGGGGTGATGATCACCTGAACAATGCCGCACGCCAGATGATGATCTATGATGCAATGGGGTGGGATGTTCCAGTCTGGGCGCATATCCCGCTAATCCATGGCCCAGACGGCAAGAAACTGTCTAAACGCCATGGCGCACTGGGCGCGCAGGAATATCAGGCAATGGGCTATCCTGCTGCAGGTATGCGTAACTATCTTGCACGTTTGGGTTGGAGCCACGGAGACGACGAATTCTTTAGCGATGCACAGGCGCGTGAGTGGTTTGACATGGATGGGATCGGCAAAAGCCCCGCCCGCTTTGATGTGAAAAAACTAGAAAACCTGTGTGGCCAACACATGGCGCAATCCGACGACGCTGCATTGCAGCAAGAAATCATTACATACATGCGTGCAGCCGATTTGGCCGTTCTAAACGATGCTAAACAAGCAGGCCTTCTTGCGGCACTTCCCTTTGTTAAAGAACGGTCAAAAATTTTCCCTGAATTAATTGAAAAATCGCAGTTTATTCTCTCTGATCGTCCAATCCAACCAGACGAAAAAGCTTCAAAATCACTTGATCCGGTATCCCGTGGTATACTGAAGCAATTGACGCCGCACTTGCAAACCGTTACTTGGGATCGAGACAGTCTTGAAGCGATACTTAACGAATTTGCAGCCGCTCAGGACACTAAATTCGGCAAACTGGCAGGACCGCTTCGCGCGGCGTTGGCGGGCCGGGCCGTAACACCTTCGGTGTTTGACATGATGCTGGTTCTGGGGCGCCAAGAAACCCTCGCCAGACTAGAAGATGCTGCGGCCTGACAGCAGGAACCCCTGTTGAATAGGGGCGCGGCCGACAATAGAATTGACGCACCGCTAATACCGCGTCTTGTGGCGGCTGAATTCGCCGTGCGATGAAAGGAATATACCTTATGGCTGACGAACAGAAATCTGCGACCCTAACGATCGACGATCACTCCTACGACCTGCCGATTCATTCACCAACCGAGGGGCCTGATGTTCTGGATATTCGCAAGCTATATGGGCAGGCAGGCGTTTTCACATACGACCCAGGCTTTACATCTACCGCAAGCTGCGACAGCACGATTACGTTCATTGATGGCGACAAGGGCGTGCTTTTGCACCGCGGTTACCCGATTGATCAATTGGCCTCCAAATCTCATTTTCTAGAGGTGTGCTATCTCCTGCTTTACGGCGAACTGCCCTCGACGCAGCGGTTGGAGAAATTCGAGAACAACATCACTATGCACACAATGCTGCATGAACAGATGCAAAATTTCTTTCGGGGGTTCCGTCGCGATGCGCACCCGATGGCAATCATGACCGGCGTCGTAGGGGCCATGTCGGCTTTTTACCACGACAGCACTGATATCAACGATGAACGCCAACGCGAGATTGCATCGCACCGGCTAATCGCCAAGATGCCAACAATCGCTGCATGGGCCTATAAATACTCAATCGGCCAGCCTTTCGTGTATCCACGCAATGACGAGGATTATGCCTCAAATTTCTTGCGCATGTGCTTTGCCGTTCCCGCCGAAGATTATGTGGTCAACCCGATCCTGAGCCGTGCGATGGACCGTATCTTTACGCTACACGCCGACCATGAGCAAAACGCTTCGACATCGACAGTACGCCTGGCTTCTTCCTCGGGAGCGAACCCGTTTGCCTGTATCGCGGCGGGCATCGCATGTCTTTGGGGTCCAGCCCATGGCGGCGCCAATCAGGCCTGCCTTGAGATGCTCAAAGAAATTGGTACGGTTGACAAAATCCCCGAATATATTGCTCGCGCCAAAGATAAGAGCGACCCGTTCCGCCTGATGGGTTTTGGTCACCGTGTCTACAAGAATCACGATCCGCGCGCGACAGTAATGAAACAGTCGGCCGACGAAGTATTGGAACTTCTGGGTGTCGAAAACAACCCGATCCTGCAAGTCGCCAAAGAATTGGAAAAAGCTGCCCTCGAAGATCCGTATTTCGCTGAGAAAAAGCTGTTTCCAAACGTTGATTTCTATTCTGGCATTATCCTTGAAGCGATGGGTTTCCCGACCTCAATGTTCACGCCGATCTTTGCGGTTAGCCGCACGGTTGGCTGGATTTCGCAGTGGAAAGAGATGATTGCAGATCCACAAAACAAGATCGGTCGCCCCCGCCAGCTTTATCTGGGTGAGACCGCGCGCGATTACACAGATATTGAGAGCAGATAAAGCGAAACAATACGCACAACCTTAAAGCCCCTGTATCTTACAGGGGCTTTTTTATTCAAAAAAAACTCAAGATCATTATTCATGCAAACCAAACGATAAAATTGAGTATTCTTTGAATTTTGAATACTGCCCTAAGCGTCTGCCATATGCTATTTGAACTCACTAATATTAGGTAGGGCGTGTTTGAAATATGCTTGGATTTTTAATGATGAGCTTTTTGGGCGCTGGCACACTTGCAGGCGTAATTCTTCTATCGGATGGTCCCGACGACAATGATAATGTGAGCGCGCCCGATGAGTGAACAGGGCGGCAACGGCGAAGACTTTTTTGCAACGGGGGGCGGAAACGACACCATTTTTGGCAATGAAGCCAACGACATTATTCTAGCCGGTGAAGATGACGACAGAGTTTTCGGTGGTTAAGGCGGAGATGTGATCCTGGGCGACTCAGGCGATGATTTCCTAAGAGGCGGTCGGAACGCTGATTTAATTTTCGGCGGAGCAGGTGAAGATGTACTTTTTGGTGATGTAGGGAACGATCAACTTTTCGGAGCCGATGTTATTTCGGCTCAAGACCTCGTTGACACCCTAAGGTCCGGCACATCAAAAAATGATTTGAACATGAACGATTTCGTCGATCTGGATGCTAAAACAGAAGATACCGATACGCTCGATGGCGGATATGGTAACGACACAATTTTTGCAGGAAGCAATGACGTGGTTATTATTGGCAACGGTGCAGACACGGTAAATGTTGGATATTGGGTCAATCCGGAAGACCCTGTTCGCATCACAGATTTTGATGCCGTTGAAGATGCAATAGTCTTCACACTCTACCCCGATATTGTAATGGCTGAGGCCGTTTCCGAGGACTTTGTTAAATTCGGGGAGGATGAAGATGGCACGGCAACGCTGCTTGTGGGGAAAGAAATTTTCGCCTATTTCGAAAATACGAAATTGTCTGATCTGCAGGCGAATAACACCCCCATAGTCATTCACGACCGTCTTAGCTGATCTTGTATGCTCAAAAGATCATCGGAAGTTGCTGATGATCTTCTATGGACACTGACAAATGCTATGCTCAGGCTTATGAGCCTCATGCATCTTAATTTTTTCAAGAAATGACCGTATTCCCTAGATCACCAACCCACGACGGAAGCATTCAGTATGCGACACTGATCAAAGAGGTCGCAAAGCAAGCGATTTTTGAGCAAGAAAGTTCAGTCATGCTTTACCCAGCCATACCGATTTTCTAACGGCCCTCAAAGTTCGGCTTTCGTTTTTCCACAAAGGCCAAAACGCCCTCGCGGAAATCACGGCTCTGGCCACAGTCACCCTGCTCTGTCGCTTCAGCGGCCAACTGCGTCTCAAGATCATTGGCCCAACTCGCGCGGATCACCCGCTTGGCTGCGGCAAAAGCCTGGGTTGGACCGGTGGCCAGATGCATTGCACGGGCCTTCCAATGCGCGTCAAACTGGTCGTCCTCGACCGCCTCCCAGATAAGGCCCCAATTATCAGCCTGCCGCGCACTGATCTTGTCCGCAAAAAGTGCAGCCCCCATCGCCTTGGCCATGCCCATCGTACGCGGCATCACATAGGTTCCGCCCGCGTCAGGGATCAGGCCGATCCGAGTAAAGGCTTGCAAGAAATAAGCACGTTCAGACGCGATGACAACGTCACAGGCCAGCGCAAGGTTGGCCCCAGCACCTGCTGCAGCCCCATTGACCGCCGCAATTGTCGGCACCGGGCACTCAACGATTGCGTTTAACATGGGGGTATATTCGTCGCGCAATGTGCGCTCTAGATCAAGATTGCCCGCATTGGCCCGGTCGCCCAGATCTTGGCCAGAACAAAAGGCCCGCCCAGCCCCTGTCAGCACCACGACGCGCCCCTCTTTGCCACCCTTGATCACAGCATGTTCAATCTCTGCACGCATCTGCGTGGTCAGCGCGTTCATGACATCAGGACGGTCGAGGGTGATCTGGACGATGCCGTTTTCAAGCGAATAGATCAGGGTCTCATAGGTCATGCTTGGGTTCCTCAGGTTACCGGTCTTTTCGTGCATATCAAACCGTTCAGTTCAGAACAGCCCCGACCGCGCGTCACTCATCCAGAATTTCGCTCAGGCGTTTGGCTTCTTCGGCACTCAAAGGATCAGATTTGGCTTGCGTGGCTTGTGCACGGCCCCGAATGTAACCAACGCCGCCACCTAACGCCATAAGGAACATCAAAGGCCCTGCAGCCCAGAGCAGCCAATTTGAACCGCTGGTGCGCGGGTTCATCAGAACGAACTCTCCATAACGCTCAACGAAAAAATCCATTACTTCATCGTTGTTCTTGCCCGACGCAATCTGTTCACGGATCACGCGCCGTGCCTCAACCGCCCAGGTTGCATTTGAAGAGGCAACTGATTCCGACTGGCAGACAACGCAGCGCATTGCATGGTCTAGGCCCCGGGCACGCGCCTCTAGGGCCGGGTCTGCGAGCATTTCGGACGGATCCAGCGCCATGGCCATGCCCGACATCACCAACCACAAGGCTGTCGCCAGCCGGATCATTCCACCACCACCGGTTGCGATTTGCGGGCACCGACAGCCACACGGAACCGCCGATCGCTCAGCGACAAAAGCCCTCCGAAAGCCATAAGCGCACAGCCGATCCAGATCCAATTGGTCAGGGGTTTGATGTAGGTGCGCACGGCCCAGCCTCCATTTTGTTGTGGATCGCCGATAACAACATAGACGTCACGGGCGAGGTTATAGTCGATCGCCGCTTCGGTGGTGGGCATCTGAGCTACTGGGTACATCCGTTTTTCTGGCTGCATCTGAGCGATTTCACGGCCATCCTTTGCCAGCGTCACCAGCCCCATTGTCGACAAATAATTTGGCCCTTGAAATTCTTCGACACTATTCAGCGTCAGGGTATACCCCCCCACATCGAACGGTTCACCGATTTGCGCAACCCTGATATCTTCAGACTGCCACGCCGTCAGCCCCGCAACACCCAGCATGGTGATGCCAAGGCCCGAATGGGCAACCGTCTTGCCCCAATCGGCGCGGGGCAAACGGAACAGGCGCGCCATGTTAAACCTTTGACCCGTGCGGCTTGCCAGATCAACAGCCGCCCCCATGACCAGCCATGCACCCAGAAAGGCACCCACTGGCCCAATCAAGCTGCGTCCAGTCTGCATCGTCCAGGCCAGTCCACCAAAAGCAATGGCAGCCACAAAAACATAGCGCAGGGGCCGTATCGCCCTGCGTAGGCTTGCGCGCTTCCACGGCATCATCGCGCCCACAGGCATGATCAAGCCAAGCAGCACCATGAACGGCGTAAACGCCATGTTGAAAAACGGCGCTCCAACGCTCAGTTTGCGGTCAAAGAACATCTCTGCCACCAGCGGCCACATCGTGCCGACAAAGACGACAAAACAACTTACAGCAAGCAGTAGATTGTTTGCTACCAGCGCGCTCTCGCGGCTGACCATGCCAAAGACGCCACGCGCCTCCATCACACCGGCGCGCAGGGTAAATAAAATTAGCGCACCGCCCATGAAAAAGCCCATGATCATCAGAATAAAGACGCCGCGTTCAGGATCGTTGGCAAAGGCATGCACCGAGGTCAGCAGCCCCGAACGCACAATGAACGTACCAATCAGCGAAAAGCCAAACGCTAGGATGGCAAGCAGGATCGTCCATGACTTTAGGCTCTCGCGTTTTTCTACAACGATAGCCGAATGGAGCAGCGCTGCCGCCAAAAGCCATGGCATGAAAGACGCATTTTCAACCGGGTCCCAGAACCAGAAACCTCCCCAACCCAGTTCATAATAGGCCCACCAAGACCCTAGTGCGATGCCGATGGTCAGGAATATCCATGCCGCCAGGGTCCACGGGCGCACCCACCGCCCCCAGGCAGCATCGACGCGGCCCTCGATCAACGCAGCAACAGCAAACGAAAAAGCCATGCTCAGGCCCACATATCCGAGGTACAGAAACGGTGGATGAAAAGCGAGGCCCGGATCCTGCAACAGCGGGTTGAGATCCTGCCCGTCAAAGGGCGGCACCGCAAGTCGCAAAAACGGGTTTGAGGTAAAGAGGATAAAGGCCAGAAACGCAGCTCCTATTGCGCCCTGAACCGCCAGCACACGTGCACGCAGTGTGGGTGGCAAATTGCCGCCGAACCAAGCCGCCATCGCGCCAAACAGCGCCACGATCAACACCCAAAGCAGCATCGATCCTTCGTGGTTGCCCCAGGTGCCAGAAATTTTATAAAGCATCGGCTTGGCCGAATGGCTGTTCAGCACGACCAGACGCAAAGAAAAATCTGAGACTACAAAAGCCCACATCAAGGCCCCAAAGGCCACTGCGATCAGCCAGAATTGTACTGTCGCCGCAGGCTGCGCCACAGCCATCCAGCCCGGATATCTGCGCCATGCGCCAATAAGCGGAATGGTCGCTTGTACGATGGCCACGACAAAGGCAAGGATGAGCGCAAAATGTCCGAGTTCTGTATTCATATCCTATTTATATGTCGCTGATGCGCCCACGCCAATGCCCAAGACACATTTGCCGCATCACAGGCGCGTCATACGCGTAACGCTCAGTGATACATAAAGGCCAACACTGTTAAAAACTTAAGCTGCCCTCTGCCAGTCTTCAAGCGCTGGGTTGTCCCCCGGCACCAACGATGCCGCAGTCAATTGCGCATCCACACCCGTCGCAGCAGCGCCGACGCTCTCGGCGCGCATCTCGCGCAGTGCACGGACATTATTCATCACTTGGGATACGCGCGTCATACTATGGGCAATCTCACGTTGAAAATCCTGTGATTTCACTTGGTGACGCGCCCCGAAGTAAAATGACACAACGACCCCCAACAACCACCACAGCGGCTCGGGCACCAATGCGATGCCCTGCATCCGCTCGGCAAACCACAACGGGGCAACCATCGCAGATACAAACAATCCCAATGTTCCAAGCGCCAATGCCGGTCGGGGCAACCGGTTCATCCCATCCATAAAACGGTCAAAGCCCCCGTGGCGCGGAACAATAAATTCTCGACCAAACTCCGACATGGCTTGCATCTGTACCACCCTCGCCCGCGCAGCCCCCGCCTCGCTGTTTTCACGGAATATTTCTACGGTGTCCTTCACCACATTGCCGCCGCTGCCGAACAGCAGGCTGAACACCCGTTCAATCAGTCCCATGATGCAATCCTTTGCTGAAATTGTGTGGCGCTTAAATGATAGCGCGACGCAATGAATTCTTCGGCACGGCGGATCCATCCGCCTTTGCTGCATGTCTTCGTACGAGCGTATTTGCGACTAGCCGGGCGTCGGTCGGCAATCCGAAAGTAGTAATTGCGCCGCGCGATCCCGTAGGCATCCACCAGATGATCAGGTGCTGCGCACCAAGCCGCGTGGGCGGCAGCAATCGACTGAGGGCAATGCTACATCAACCACGACGGTATGCTCCATCTGACATAGCAGTCTCTGCAATATCTTGATCGCATTGCCGCCGGCGTTGATATACATATCAAAAACTGTCGCATGCAGCGCGACAGGCAATTCTGCGATCAATGGCCGTTCAAAGTAATGGATCACAAAGATGTCGATGGCCTGTTCGGGCTTCAAAAATTTGACATCCGCGGCATCGGTATCACTGTCAGCATCTAAATCCATGCCAAGCCTGCGCATCGTATGAATTGTAACACCAAAGTTCGTTGCACCGCCGGGATCGTCCGGATCGTTCACGTAGCCGCCTTCGCGGTGCACGATTTCTCGCACTATTTTTTTGACCGACAGCATCCTTCGCCAATTTGCGACGGAAGACTGTTCTGAGTTTGGTTAAAAGGTGCTAACCCCAGCGTACGTTAGCCGTTGGGATCTTTGTAAACCCCTTGCTCTTTGAGAGCATCCACCACTTCGGCAGGCATGTATGTTTCATCGTGTTTGGCAAGGATTTCAGTCGCTTCAAAGACACCATTTATATAACGGCCAGTGCCTACCATCCCTTCGTTTTCGCTAAAAAGATCCGGCAGAACGCCGGTGAACACGACAGGCACATTCGCCCCGCCATCGGTCACCTCAAATCGGATCGATTCGCCCTGACCGCGTATCAACGTGCCCTCGACCACAAGGCCACCAATGCGAAAGACTTCATTGGGTGCAGGCGGTTCCGCAATGATCTGGCTCGGTGCACGAAAGAAGTTAATCCCATCACGCATCGCATATCCAATCAGCGCGGTCGAGACCGCCAGCGCCACCGCAGCCAAGGCAACAATCTGAATCCGCCGCTGTTTCTTTAGGTTCTTCATGCGCGTCACCCTTTGCAATGGCACAAATGCCTAGAAAATATCCGCTTATGGGAAGAGCGGTGCCATCATCAGCCCCTCGGCTTCGTCCAGTCCTAACATCAGATTGGCGTTTTGCAACGCTTGCCCCGATGATCCCTTTGTCAGGTTGTCCAAAGCAGCAATGACCACAACGCGCCCTGGCAAGCGGTCAGCGATAACGCCGATGTGGCAAAAATTCGAACCGCGAATATGGCGCGTGCTTGGGGCCTCACCCATCGGCAAGACCTTGATAAATGGCTCTGCAGCATAGGTATTCGCAAGCGTATCATACACGCTCTGCGCATCTCCTTTGACATAGGCCGTGCCAAGAATACCCCGGTTCGCCGGGATCAGATGTGGCACAAACTGGATATGCACGTCGCGGCCCGCTACCTTTGAAAACTCCTGATCGAACTCGCCGAGGTGCCGGTGCGTTCCACCAAGTGCATAGGCATGATAGCCCTCGCTCAACTCTGCGTGCAGCAGGTTTTCCTTGAGCGCACGACCCGCGCCAGAGACGGCCGCCTTAAGGTCAAGAATGATGTCATCCAAATCAATCACGCCAGCAGCAATCAAAGGCCGCAGCGCAAATTGTCCGGTCGCTGCGTTACATCCAGTGCCGGCAACAAGCCGAGCGCGGGCGATGTCTTCTCGATAAAATTCAGTTAGGCCATATACGGCCTCGCCTTGCATCTCGATTGCCACATGCGCATTTCCGTACCACGTTGCATAAGCTTCCGGGTCGCGCAGCCGGAAATCAGCAGACAGATCTACGATCTTTAGGTCACGAGGCAGGCCAGAGATCACCTCTTGGCTGGTCTTATGGGGCAGCGCGCAAAAACACAGATCAATGCCAGACCAGTCGATGTCATCAAACGGAACCAGCGGCGGTAGATCAAGGTGCCGCAAATGCGGAAACACCTGCGCCACGGTCTGCCCAGCCTTTGAGAACGCGCCTAAGGCCTTGATTTCGATTAAGCCATGCCCGGCAATCAATCTTATCAATTCTGCACCTGTGTAGCCGGATGCACCCAGAATAGCGATGGAATAGGTCATGTCAGTCTTCTTGAATAAAGGGTTAGATTCAGGCGGCTTCGAACACAATCTGTCGTCGCAGGAACTGAGTTGCGCGGTCGCTCACCCGCGCCGGGTCACCCGTGGTAAGATATGCTGTTTGTCCTAGCCCCATCTTGTCGGGGTGACGTTTCAGATAGTCAGCGAGGCTTTCGCCCACCAGATGACCCTGAGAATAGACTTTCACAGCCGAACCCAGCGCCGCCTGAAAAGCCTCTTGCATCAGCGGATAATGGGTGCAGCCCAAAATGGCGGCTTGCGGATCGGGCATCTTGCGCATGAGCGCATCTACGTGCGACCGCACCAGCGCCTCGGCAAGGATCATGTCACCATCCTCGATCGCATCAACAACACCACCACAGGCTTGCGCTTCTACGTCAACGCCAATGGCGCGAAATGCCAATTCACGCTGAAACGCACGGCTGGCGACTGTTGCGGGCGTTGCAAAAAGCGCCACATGTTTCACAGCGACCTCGCGTGGTGGAGAATTATCGCCCCATTGACGTTCTGTCAGCGCCTCGATCAGCGGGACAAAAACGCCAAGCACGCGTTTATTCTTTGGCACCCAAATTTCCTGCATCCGGCGCAAGGCAGCCGCAGACGCGGTGTTACACGCAAGGATCACCAGATCGCAGCCAGCGTCGAACAGACGCTGCACCGATGTGCACGTCAAATCATAGATATCATCAGCCGTGCGCACGCCATAAGGCGCATGCGCACTGTCGGCGAGATAGACAAACTCAACATCCGGAAGCCGCTTTTGCGCCGCTTGCAGAACCGTTAGTCCGCCTAAGCCTGAATCAAAAATACCAATTGCCATGTCTGCATCAGGTCTATGACCTGCCTCTTGCTGCGTCGCTTCAGGCCCCTGCCCCACGATGCTTGTCATCGAACTCATACCCCAGATCGAATAATTTTACCGGGCTTGGTGCCAGCTCATAAGTGCTTTTTCGCAAGAACTCCATCATGGCTTTTGAATCCTGCCTTAAAGGGTCCAAATCCGCCCGATCCAGCGGTGTGCCGATCACTACTTTAACGGGCGCGTCGACCCGCTCGCGAAACTCGCGGATCATCAAACCCATGCGCAGAGTTGTGTGCATGTGGCTTGCCAGTTGAAACAACTTACTGGTGTGCCCGTCAAAGTAAATAGAGACGACGGTTGCGTTAGATTTGGTAACCATCCGCGCTGTGAAACTGCGCCAGCGAGGATCCATAGGTTTACTGGCAAATGGCCGGACCGCCGTACTGACCGTACCACCAGGAAAAATGCCGATAGCACCGCCGTCGTCAAGATAGCTCAGAGCGGCCTTGCGTGATTTTATGTTTAATTTGGCTGCCTCTTTCGTGTCATCAAAAGAAATCGGCAAGATGATTCGATTCAGATCATCAGCGTTGCAGAATACACTATTCGCCAAAAGCCTAAAATCGTCCCGCACCGTTGACAGGATATGTCCCATCATCAAACCGTCAAGGATGCCGTAAGGGTGGTTCGCAGTTACAATCAGCGGCCCATCTTTTGGAATATTGTCCAGACTACCGCCGGCTATCTCAAGCGTCAGGCCATAGCGCTCAAGCATTACCAGCCAAAAGTCTCGGCCTGCGGCAACGTCTTTCTGATAACCAACGGCACGTTTGATCAACCGCAATCTGCCCGTCGTATTTTCCATAAGACGAATGACCGCACGGCCGCTTTTAGTGGTGGCTGAATGAGCATAGCTGATATCACGAGCGATCTGGCGTTTTGAATGCGGCATGGTCTTGGGCTACACTTTCAGGTCGTCAAGAACCGCTATTTATAATTAGAAAACCTTTCTGACCAGCCTTTAAAACGAACGTGCAATTCATTCATTCAGCGACTTTGGACAGATCAGGCCCACCTTGTCGGATCACACCCAAAAGTTCTTCGCGACGTTTGGCAGCTTTAGCCTCGTTCGCGTGTTTGATAGGACCAAAGCCCCTAATTTGAAGCGGAAGTTCGGCCAGAGCAACGATCGCTTCGCGTGTGTTGGTGTTCAGATGGGACAAAACCACATTCATGTCTGCCTCATATTGCTTGATAAGTGCACGCTCCATGCGTCGCTCGGTTGTGCGCCCAAAAGGGTCAAAAGGGGTCCCGCGCAGATGCTTAAGTCGGGCGAGAATACGAAAGTTCCGCATCATCGCTGGGCCGTATTCCTTTTTTATTGGACGGCCGTCTGGGCCATCCTTGGACAAAAGCGGCGGGGCCAAATGGAATTTCACAGTAAAATCTCCATCAAATGCCTCGCGCGCCTTGGCTTCTGTTTGAAGGTGCAACCGTGCCACTTCATATTCGTCTTTGTAGCCCAGCAGTTTGTGGTATCCTGAGGCAACGGCCTTTTTGACGCGATCATCGTCAAATCTGTCGACGAGCTTGCGATAGCGTCTGGCCAAACGCTTTGACTGGTAAGCCGTCAGGTGTTCTACCCGGAAAGCGATCTTCTGCTCCAGCGTTTTGGGAAGTTCGAGCACTTTTGGCGCTGCCAGGTTGCGCGCATCATGAGGGTTGAGAACAGCCCATCGACCAATATCAAAGGCACGCAGGTTTTTATCCACAACTGTGCCGTTCAGATCAATCGCCTGTCGGATCGCATCAAGGCTTAACGGCAACAATCCGCGCTGCCACGCGGCTCCAAAGATCATCATATTGGAAAAGATTGAATCGCCCATGGTCACCCGCGCCAGTTCTGACGCATCAAACAGATCCACCCGATCGCGCATCCGCGCCTCAAGCGCGAGCGTGAGGCGATCAGAGGGCAAAGCAAATTCGGTATTACGAGTGAAATCCCCTGTGATAATTTCATGACTGTTCACAACTGCCCCGGTGCGACCTGCACTGGTCAGACCAAGTGTCTTGGCACCAGCACTGACAACCAGATCACCGCCGATCAACGCATCGGCCTCTCCTGTGGCCACGCGAATGGCGCTAATGTCATGCGGGTCATTGGCCAGACGGCAATGGATATGGACAGCGCCGCCCTTTTGCGCCAGCCCCGCCATTTCCATCACACCCGCCCCCTTGCCATCGATATAGGCCGCCTGCGCCATCAAGGCCCCAATCGTGACAACGCCAGTGCCACCAACACCGGTCACTACCACGTTCCAAGTACCCTTGATCGTGGGCAACTCTGGCATCGGCAGGTCAGGAAGGTTTAAATCAGCAGTCACCTGTTTTTTGACCTGCGCCCCTTCGAGGGTCACAAACGAAGGGCAGAACCCTTTGACACAAGAAAAATCCTTGTTGCACGAAGACTGGTCAATCGCGCGTTTTCGGCCAAGTTCGGTGTCCTTGGGCACGATCGAAACACAGTTCGATTGCACCCCACAATCCCCGCACCCTTCACAGACATCGGTGTTGATAAAGACACGCTTGTCGATATCTGGGAACGTGCCCCGCTTGCGGCGGCGGCGTTTTTCAGCGGCACAGGTCTGAACATAAACAATAATGCTGACACCCTCGGTCTGCGCAAAGCGCTCTTGAACCAGCGGCAGATTGACCCGTTCCTGAACGTCTACGCCCGATGGAAATCGTCCGACATCTACGTCTTCTTTGTCATCGTACACAACAGCGACATTCTTGCAGCCCATTGCACGGACCTCGTTCACGATTCGGTAGGGATCAAGATCGCCATCATTGCCCTGCCCACCCGTCATCGCTACTGCATCATTATACAGGATTTTGTAGGTTATCGTCGTGCCAGCAGCCAAAGCAGCGCGAATGGCCTGTACGCCTGAATGGTTATACGTCCCATCTCCGATATTCTGGAACACGTGGGGTCGGTTTGAAAAAGGTGCCTCGCCGATCCAATTGGCGCCTTCAGCCCCCATGTGGGTAAAACCAGACGTTTCACGGTCCATCCAGATCGCCATGAAATGACAGCCAATACCCGCATAGGCCCGGCTGCCTTCGGGCACCTTGGTCGATGAATTATGTGGACAGCCTGAGCAAAAGTAAGGCAACCGGGCCGCGATCTCTTCGGCATTATCCGCGCGGCGCGCTTCGTCCAGCGTCGCCATGCCGGCTTGAATACCATCTGTGTTGCGGCCCTCATCAATCAGAACCTGACCCAGCTTGGAGGCGATTTCGACAGGGTCGAGCGCCCATTTGGCGCTGAAAAATACGTCGCCCTCTTTCATGCCACCATAGACGCGGCGACCCGCACGATTGTCAAAGATGGCTTCCTTGATCTGCACTTCGATCAGTTTGCGCTTTTCCTCAATCACGACAATCACATCAAGGCCCTCGGCCCACTGGTTGAATGTTTTGGTGTCCAGTGGCCACGTCTGGCCGACCTTGTAGGTGGTCACCCCAAGCCGCTCGGCCTCGGATGCATCAATGTTGAGCAGTGAAAGCGCGTGCACCAAATCGAGCCAGTTTTTGCCCGCCGCCACAAAGCCTATTTTAGCCCCCGGTTTGCCCCAAACGCGTTTGTCCATCTTGTTGGCATTAGCAAAAGCTTCGGCGGCATAGCGTTTGTAATCGACCAATCGCGCCTCTTGCTCGATCCGGTCATCCACCAGCCGTATGTTTAGCCCGCCATCGGGCATTTGAAAGTCTGGCGCCACAAAGTTCAAACGATGTGGGTCACCATCCACGACCGATGTCGCTTCTACCGTATCCTTCATTGTCTTTAAGCCGACCCAAACCCCGGCAAAACGACTAAGCGCTATGCCGTAAAGCCCATAATCGAGGATTTCCTGCACACCTGCAGGCGATACTACGGGCATGTAAGCGTCGACCATCGCAAACTCGGATTGGTGCAACACGGTCGACGATTCACCGGTGTGATCGTCCCCCATCGCCATCAAAACGCCGCCATTGCGCGACGACCCCGCCATGTTGGCGTGGCGCATCACATCGCCTGACCTGTCCACCCCGGGCCCCTTGCCGTACCACAGGCCAAAAACACCATCATATTTCCCCTCGCCGCGCAGTTCTGCTTGCTGGCTGCCCCAAAGCGCAGTCGCTGCAAGATCTTCGTTCAGGCCCGTTTGAAATGTCACATCCGACGCAGCCAGCTGTTTCAGGGCCCGTGTCATCTGCATATCGACCGCTCCCAACGGCGACCCACGGTAGCCTGTCACATAGCCAGCTGTATTAAGTCCCGCCACGACATCACGCGCCTTTTGCATCAGCATCAATCTGACCAACGCCTGTGTGCCGTTTAACAACACTGGGCTTTTGTCGAGGTCATAGCGGTCGTTCAGTGAAATCTTTTGCGTGCTCATCATTGGCCTCCCTGCCAGGATCAGTCCTGCATCATTTATAATCAAATGTAGGTCACAATTACTGACCTGCATACAAAAATTTGTATATTTCGCATCATTGTTCCACCTCGACAGTGTGAAACTGCATTATTTCAGGTAATGTCTGCATGAATTCAAGAAAGTGATCCACATGGACTGGGACAAATTAAGAATATTTCACGCCGTGGCTGACGCAGGGAGCCTTACGCATGCAGGTGACAAGCTTAACCTGAGCCAATCGGCAGTCTCCCGTCAGATCAGAGGGCTTGAGGACTCACTCAACGCGACACTTTTTCACCGCCATGCGCGCGGGCTCATCCTGACAGAACAGGGCGAATTGCTATTTGATGCAACCATTGCCATGAACAAGCGGCTCGACGCGGCATCCGCCCGTATTCGCGACAGCGAAGAAGAGGTGTTCGGCGACCTGCGGGTGACCACCACAATTGGTTTTGGCACACTCTGGCTGGCCCCGCGTCTGGCCAAGCTTTACCAAAGTTATCCCGATCTGCACGTGGATCTTATGCTCGAGGAACGCGTACTAGATCTGCCGATGCGCGAAGCAGATGTTGCGATCCGTATGAAGGAACCAAGCCAAGCGGATCTGATCCGCAAACGGCTGATGACAGTCAAGATGCAGCTTTTCGCGACACAACCGTATCTGGATGAAAACGGTGTTCCGGAACGGCTTGACGACCTCGCTCACCACAGACTGATCTGTCAGAATGCAAATTCGGCGCAGGTCGGCGCCGGATCAAACCTTGTGCAGCACTTACTAACCTATGATGTCAAATCATTACTGACTGTGAATAATTATTTCGGTGTGCTGCAGGGCGTACTACAAAATCTGGGGGTTGGCATACTTCCCGATTATGTCAGCCAAGACGAACCACGCATTGTTCATGTCCTGCCAGAAGTTGAATCTGCGGATGTGCCTGTTTTTCTCGCATACCCAGAGGAACTGCGCCAATCCAAGCGGATAGCAGCCTTTCGGGATTTCGTTCAGGATGAGATTATTGCCTATCGTAAGATACTCAGAGAAAAAGGAAAAAACCAAGCCATGCGCTGAGCGCATAACGGCCATACTAGCAAATTTTCACATTCTGCCTTGTTTGCACGCAAGTGCACGCATATTTTGTTGCATGAAGGCACGCAGCGTATCACGCCGTCTCTTCGAACCTCCCTGTTGGACTTGGCCGAGCTCAGTGCTCGGCCTTTTTTTTAAAATATATGTTGCGCTGTGTTAGTTTCGCTTGCAGCTCACAATTAAAATCACTCATGATTAAAGACTAGTTTTGGGTAGGAGAAAAAAGCCATGATCAGGCATGCACAAATTTTACGCGTTTGTTGCGCAATATTGGCCCTGACCATTTGTTTGGGTCTGGACGCTCCAGCTCATGCCCAATCACTGATGCCAAGCACCTCATCAACTGCCACGCAGATCGTGCCAATCCTGCCCGAACCACTGACCGTGGACGCTGCTAACGCATTAATATCAAGGCTCAGCGATAACGAAGTGCGTGCCCTTTTACTCAGCCAGCTCAACACTCAGGCGGTCACGACGCCACAGCAAAGCGGCGGCATTGCCGAATTGCTTAATGCAGGAACCGTGGGGGTGGCGCTATCCGTTGCCGACGCTTTTGAAAAGCTTCCGGATCTTGGCGCCTCGTTTGCCAACGCTTTCAACTCATTCATGGCCCAACTTGGCACCGATGGGCTGATCTTGATGATCGCTATTATGGCCATCGCCATTTTTTCAGCAATTTTGGTCGAATTTGCTTTTCGCCGTATGGTGCGCAATTGGGTGCAGAACATCACGGTCAGCGATACGCCCACTCTCATGGAAACATTGAGTTTTCTGGCCAAAAGGTTGACAGCTGATATCATCGCTGTGGTCATTTTCTTTCTCGCGGCCAATATGATCGGCAGAGCGATTGGCCCAGTAATGGGTGTGTACTTTGGAATGATGGAGCAACAGGCCACGGCCATGCCTGCCTACATCGAATCCATCTGGATAAATTTGATCGTTGTGCCGCGCGTTACACTTGCCGTTGCTCGGTTCCTTCTTGCACCGCAGCGGCCCGAATTCCGTATTGTGCACACCGACAATGCAACTGCCCATACCATGTACCTTCACAATGGTTCATTTGCTTTACTTTTGGGGCTTACTTATTTTATTCCGCAATTTTTCGCGATGAATGGCGAAGCCGTTGCCACCTCTCGGGCGGACTTTTGGTTAAACCTAAGCTTGCATCTTTATACCATTTGGGTGTTCTGGAGCTTGCGCCCCGGCCTCACGATGATGATGCGCGGGGCCGATCCTGACATTACACCAGGTGAAGAACGCGCAGCGCGCATCTTCCCCTATTTTGTGATTGCTGCTTCGGTTGTAACCTGGTGGTTGGCAACGATGCTTAGCAGCTATGGACAGTCTGAACTTCTGGTGCACCTGCCTCACATTTGGACACTGACCATCATGGCTTTTGCGCCCGCGCTCGACATGACCGTTCGAGGCCTCGTGCGTCACCTCACGCCGCCCATGACGGGCGAAGGCGCCGTGGCCGAACGCGCCTATGTGTCGACACGCCGTAGCTATATCCGCATTGGGCGAGTGATCGTATTTGGCTTTGTTGTGCTTTCGGTTGCCCGCATCTGGAACATTGACCTCAGCAATATGGCCGCTGCGGGCGTTGGAACGAAACTGGCTGGAAACCTGATCGAGGGCACGATCATCCTAGCTGTCGGTTATCTGGCCTACGAGAGCGTCTCGCTCTGGATCAACCGTAAATTGGCCGCTGAACAAACCGCATCGGGCTACGACCCCGAAGACGAAAGCATGGGCGGCGGCGATGGCGGCGGCGCGGGCGGGTCAAGGCTTTCGACTGTTCTGCCATTGATCCTTGGGGTTGCGCGGGCTGCGATCGTAGTGGTGTTCTTGTTGTTGGCGCTTGGCAACGTAGGCATCGATACCACGCCGCTGTTGGCCGGTGCCGGGATCGTAGGTCTAGCCATTGGTTTTGGTGCTCAAAAACTTGTAACAGACGTTGTATCGGGTATTTTCTTTCTTATTGATGATGCCTTTCGCACAGGCGAATATGTCGAGGTCGAAGGCACGATGGGCACAGTCGAAAAAATTTCCATTCGTTCGATGCAGTTGCGTCACCACAAGGGGCCGGTTCACACCCTTCCCTACGGTGAGATTCCCAAAATCACCAATTACAGCCGCGACTGGGTGATCATGAAACTGCGCTTTACCGTCCCCTTTGGCACTGATCCCAACAAGGTCAAAAAGATATTCAAGAACATCGGCAACCAGATGATTCAGGAAGAGATGTACAAGGATGATTTCCTGCAACCCTTCAAGAGCCAGGGCGTTTTTGAATTCGACGACGTTGGGATCGTGATCCGCGGCAAGTTTATGGCCAAGCCGGGCACTCAGTTCACGTTGCGCAAGGAAATCTACAACCGTATCAATAAGTCGTTCGAAGAAAATGGTCTGGAATTTGCCCGCCGCGAAGTGCGCGTCGCAATCCCAGGCATGGACGATCACAATGAACTGACACAGGCTGACAAAACCGCCATTGCCGCTGCCGCCACGCAAGCCGCACAAGAGATGGTGGAAGAAACCCCAGCCGCTAGCAAACCCGGCGACTAAAATCGGCACAAAACTGTCAGCACAAAAGGTACCCAGCCAATAAAAGCAGAGCCTCAGAAATACACGGTCACCCAACTTGGCGCGCATAAGCGGCATTTCAGAACCAAATACAGCGCATGGTGCGCGGGTCATTGAAACAGCGCGTTCTGCCCCTTTCCCCCGGGCTCTGCCTGCTCTAAACAACGCGCCACAACCGCCGGGGGATGAACATGCAAGAACCAAAGATCACCGAGGACCTAATCGCAAGTCACGGGATCAGCCCAGACGAGTACGCAAGGATCCTCGAGATCATTGATCGCACGCCCACCTTCACCGAACTGGGCATATTCTCGGCCATGTGGAACGAACATTGTTCATATAAATCTTCCAAAAAATGGCTGCGTACTTTGCCGACCATCGGCCCACAGGTAATATGCGGCCCGGGCGAAAACGCGGGGATCGTCGATATTGGCGACGGTCAAGCGGTAGTTTTCAAAATGGAAAGCCACAACCATCCATCCTACATCGAACCCTATCAGGGTGCAGCCACCGGCGTGGGCGGCATCCTGCGTGATGTGTTTACCATGGGCGCGCGCCCGATCGCGGCCATGAACGCTCTTAGCTTTGGTGCGGTTACACATCCAAAGACTCGTCAACTGGTGCACGGTGTCGTTGAAGGCGTCGGCGGTTATGGCAATGCGTTTGGTGTACCGACCGTGGGCGGCGAGGTTCGGTTTGATCCGGCCTATAACGGAAACTGTCTCGTAAATGCATTTGCTGCAGGCCTTGCCGATGCAGACAAGATTTTTTACTCCGCCGCATCTGGGATCGGCATGCCTGTCGTTTATCTAGGTGCCAAAACGGGCCGAGACGGCGTTGGTGGTGCCACCATGGCCAGCGCTGAATTTGATGATACAATCGAAGAAAAGCGCCCCACCGTTCAGGTCGGCGACCCGTTCACCGAAAAACGCCTGATGGAGGCCACGCTTGAGTTGATGGCAACTGGCGCAGTCATCTCAATTCAGGATATGGGGGCCGCTGGCCTGACGTGTTCCGCGGTCGAAATGGGCGACAAAGGTGGGCTCGGCGTCCGTCTCAACCTTGATGATGTGCCCGTGCGCGAAGAGCAAATGACGGCCTATGAGATGATGCTCTCCGAAAGCCAAGAGCGCATGCTGATGGTGCTTCGCCCCGAACTGGAAGCCGAGGCAAAAGCCGTCTTTGACAAATGGGATCTCGATTTTGCTATAGTCGGTGAAACCATTGCCGAAGATCGGTTCGTCATTGTGCACGAGGGTCAGACAAAAGCTGATCTACCACTGTCAAAACTGTCCTCCGAAGCCCCTGAATATGACCGCCCGTGGCTACCAACACCCCAAGCCGCACCCCTTGAAAAGGTGCCCAGCATCGACCCAATCGATGGTCTGCGCACATTGATTACAAGCCCGAATTATGCGGCAAAACAATGGGTTTACGAGCAATACGACACCATGGTCATGGCCGACAGCGCACGCACGCCCGGCATCGGCAGCGGTGTAATCCGAGTGCACGGCACCGACAAGGCCCTCGCTTTCACATCCGACGTCACGCCACGCTATGTAAAGGCCAACCCAATTGAGGGCGGCAAGCAAGCCGTAGCCGAAGCTTACCGAAATCTTTGTGCGGTGGGTGCCACCCCTCTGGCCACGACAGACAACATGAATTTCGGCAACCCAGAAAAGCCGCAGATAATGGGGCAATTCGTCGGTGCAATCGACGGGATCGGGCAAGCGGTTACTGCGCTCGACATGCCAATAGTCTCTGGCAATGTGTCGCTTTACAATGAAACCGACGGGGCAGCGATCCTCCCCACACCAACCATTGGTGCCGTTGGACTGATCACACACATGGATCACATGATTGGCTGCCAGGTCCGAAATGGGCACGTAGCAATCCTCATTGGCGAGACCACCGGACATCTTGGCCAATCTGCATTGTTGGCCGAAGCCTTTGGCCGCGCCGAAGGTGACGCCCCTCCTGTCGACCTCGCCGCCGAAGCGCGCCACGGAACGTTCATTCGAGACAATCGGCACTTAATCACTGCCTGTTCCGACCTAAGTGACGGCGGCCTTGCCCTGGCCGCATTCGAATTGGCCGAAGCAAGCGGAGTGGGGCTTGTGCTGGACAGTGCAGACACCGGTTTTCTTTTTGGTGAAGATCAGGCGCGCTATCTTATCGCCTGTAACTTTGACAAAGCCGAGGCTCTGATGATCGCAGCGGGCCAAGCAGGCGTACCTATCCAAACCGTTGGAAAATTCACCGGCGATACCATCCGGCTGGGCAGATCTAGCGCGCCACTGTCCGAATTAAGCACCGTTTATCGCAACACATTCGGCGTAACATTCGCCTAAAATGAGATGAAAGGGTTGGCGGGCGGGCGTCTTTTGCGGCTACCGCAAAACAGACCGCTCCGGCAGCCCATCATCTGACATCATACGCAGAAGCCTATCTCGGTCGCCAACATCATCCCGGTTCGAAATCACCTGAGCCAGCGCCTCAAGTGATGCTATCGAATGGCCCGCGCGAAAGCTGTCTACATAAGGCAGCATTGCGGCAATGCCTCGGGCTTTTGGCGCAAAAGCATCCCACCTTAAAAGAGGGTTTATCCAGATGAGGCGGCGAGCCGACAGCTGAAGACGCTCCATTTGTTTGGCCAAGGCCTGCGGATCGTCCCGATCCAGCCCGTCCGTGATCAATAGCATGACCGATCCTTGCCCCAAGACCCGACGCGACCAATCACGGTTAAAAGCCTCCAGACATGCTCCGATCCGCGTGCCCCCTTCCCAGTCTTGTGCCTCTGCTCCTGCTGCTTTCAGGGCTGCGTCCACATCTCGCTGGGCCAGATGACGGGTGATATTCGTAAGCCGCGTACCAAACGTAAAGGCATGTACCTTTGCCCAGCCCGCGCCCTTTGAATTCGATACCGCGTGCAAGAAGTGCAAAACAACCCGAGAATACTGGCTCATGGAGCCAGAGATATCGCAAAGTACAACAAGGTTCGGATATCGCACTTTGGGCGTCTTCCACTTCAGATCATGCAATTCGCCACCCTGCCGCATTGCCGCACGAAGCGTGCGCGCGGCATCAATCCGACCTGCGTCCGCCGCGCGGGTTCGGCGCGCTCGAATCGGGTCAACTGGCAGCTTCAGACGCGCAAGAACTGCCTTGGCCTGGGCCATCTCTGCGGTGCTCATCTGTTCAAAATCAAGCGTCTTCAGTTTTTCTTCTGCAGACATTGTAAACGATGCATCGATCTCAATTTCGGTGCCGCTGTCTTCGTCTTCTTTTTTGGGGTTGGCTTCCGGCGCCTCTGCACCATCAAGCAACGCTTCTGCCGCTCGTTTTTCGGCAGCCTGCGCGCCACGATCCTCCTGCACGCCGCGCACAGCGGGCACCATCGCTGCCATCATATGTTCAAGGTAGCGTGGGTCGCGCCAGTACAGGCGAAACACCTGTGCAAACACAACCCGCTGTTCCGGCCGCGACACGAAACACGCATGCAGCGTCCAATAAAAATCGCGCCGCTCTGTAAACCCTGCCGCCGACACAGCGCGAATTGCATCTAAAACCCTGCCCGGTCCAATGGAAATGCCAGCCCGACGTAGTGAACGAGCAAAATGCATTATATTGCCCGCAAGTTTCGGGTCATCAGGCAGCTCTAATGGGGCGTATTCTGGCACGTGCTTCTATTCCGGGGAGCTCCCCCGGACCCCCGGAGTGTTTCTGGCAAGATGAAGTTGGATCATGCGGGCTCCAATGTTGCCTTCGCCTCGTCCAATATGCGTTTGGCCTCGGAGCCATGCAATTTCTGGATGTCGTCCTGGTACTTTAAAATTGCGCCAAGTGTATCTGCAATAACCTCTGGGCTAAGCGTAATGACATCCAGCGCTAAAAGGCATTTGGCCCAATCGATGGTCTCGGCCACACCGGGCTTTTTAAACAGATCTTCTGTGCGCAACCGCTGGACAAAGGCCACGACCTCGCGGCTCAGGGTTTCCGCAGCCTCAGGTGCGCGCGCCTCAAGTATTTCCATCTCACGATCAAATCCGGGGTAATCCACCCAATGGTACAGGCAGCGCCGTTTCAATGCGTCGTGTACCTCGCGGGTCCGATTCGACGTGACGATTACTATGGGTGGCTCCGGCGCGTGGATCGTACCGAGCTCGGGAATTGTCACCTGAAAGTCGCTCAAAGCTTCGAGCAAAAATGCTTCGAACGGTTCATCGGTGCGGTCCAATTCATCTATCAGCAAGACAGGAGCGCCGTTTTCATCCGGACGCATCGCCTGCAGCAGAGGCCGTTCGATAAGATAGTCATCGGAAAAAAGATGGTTTTGCAACGCTTCCCGTTCTGCGCTACCCGTTGCCTCGGCTGTACGGATTGCCACCATTTGGGCGGGAAAATTCCACTCATACACAGCAGACGCCGCATCGAGGCCCTCATAGCACTGCAATCGTATCAGGCGTCGCCCAAGACCTGATGCCAGCGCTTTGGCGATCTCTGTCTTACCGACACCCGCCTCGCCCTCTAGAAAAAGTGGCCGACCAAGCTTGAGGCTTAAAAACACCACAGTACCCAGCGCACGGTCGCAGACATAGCCCTCTGCTGCCAGCATCTGCTGAACGGCATCAATGGTAGACATATCCTGCATGGCATCTCCTTGGATTGCTCTTGTTAAACGACCAAACTGCACCGCCACGGGCTGGCGTCAAGGGGCAACACCACACGTGCCTTGACCTGCATTCGGTGAATCAAGCTAAACTTTGGGATGACAAAGCGCGTGGATTCCTCAGGTTGCGGGCGCGGCGATGCCTTACTGCAACTATTGAAACGCGCAAGTTGACCAGCATGGCGCCACAAGAGTACCCGGTCGAAAGCAACAAATTGACGAGATAGCCCGAAAGCAAAATCAGAGAAATGACCGTTTATCATACATGTTTTATTCGACATTTCAGACAAAGGATAAAATGACATGGCATGATCACACGATCGATAAACGTTCGTGTCGCGACTGTTGAACGCATCCACGCAAGATTAAACAACGTGTTGTGTAGCGTCTGTTTGACGCAAGGGTTTTTCAACGCTTACATAGAGACCAAAGGGATCGACAGCCAAGGTCGTGACGCTTCTTGAGGAACGATAACCCAGTGACGATCACCTGTGTACTCTGCGTCCGCAACGAAGGCGCATTTTTGCTGGAATGGCTTGCCCATCATCGCGCCGTGGGCGTGGACCATTTCGTTGTCTTTTCAAATGATTGTGGTGATTGCACCGACAACATGCTGGATCGGATCGCAACATTCGGGTGGCTGACGCATGTGCGCAATGATGGCCCCTATGACAAGGCGGGCATGCAATTCACCGCCCTGAATACGGCGGCAAAAATGGATGTTGTGCGGTCTGCAACGTGGTTGCTGGTGCTGGACATCGACGAATTCGTAAATATTCACACCGGCGACGGTACATTCGCAGCATTGCACGCAGCAATACCACAAGCTACGGCGATCACCTTGACCTGGCGGTTGTTTGGCAACAATGAACAGGTGCACTATCGGGACAGGCCTGTAACCGAGGTATTCGACCGTGCAGCGCCAGATATCCTTCAATGGCCATGGCGGGCAGCCATGTTCAAAACGCTATATGCCAACGACGGAACCTACAAAAAACCTGGCGTTCATCGTCCGCGCGCACCCGATCGAGCGCGCGCCCAAAACGCCCGCTGGTTCGACGGTCACGGGCGCGAGTTGCACGCAACATTCAAAACAAATCGTGTTTTTTCCAATTTTCGACAACCCAATTACGGGCTTGTTCAGCTCAACCACTATCCGCTTGGCGCAATTGAGAGCTTTATCATCAAAGCCGACCGTGGCCGGATAAATCGCTCTGAAAGCGCAATGACAGCGGATTATTGGATCGAACGAAACTTTAATACTGTCAAAGATACTACAATCCGGCGATATGACCCGTTACGCGATGATGTGCTGGCGCAATTACATTCTGATGCAAAACTTAGCATGCTGCATAAAACCGCCGTTGCATGGCGCAAGGCGCGCTTTGATACGCTGATGCAACAAGACGAGACAAGGTCGCTGTTTGGCCGATTGCTCATGACACCACCTGCCAGAAAAATCACTCCGGCAGCCGCTCAGTTTCTCATCAGCCACGCCCAAAAGGCGCATCAAAAGCACGTGTAACCGGGAAAGCCTAATCCGCAATTTGCTAATAGCATTTTATGTTTGCCTTGTTGACACTGTACCGTTTAACCGACACCCGTGATAACAACAGGACTAAAGGGTGGTTCGATGCAGCACGCAGACGTAATGTTTGATCCAGATTTGGCCAAACTGTCCAAGAGCGAGTGGTTGTCAGAAATAGAAGCCGTCACCAAAAAGCAGGGTTTTTTTGAATCTCTCGGCAACCGACACTATGCTGGTTTTGTAAGCTGCGGTGATACGCTTCTTGTGACCTTTGAATCAATTCAAGGCATTCGGACTCTGTGCGAATCTGAACAACCGTTCGGTTTTGAGATGGTTAGATCTCAGGAATGGTCGCATCTTTGCATGATCTCTGACGGTGACACGTGGTTCCGCGACCCACAGATATTCAACTTCTTTGACCGTCTGATCGATGATGGGTTTTTCGAAGAGTTCGACAACGTCGTATTTTACGGGGTCGGTCCGTGCGGTTATGCGGCATCCACGTTTTCTGTGGCCGCTCCTGGTTCGACGGTTGTAGTCGTTCAACCACAGGCCACGCTTGATCCTCGAATGACCGAATGGGACGACCGCTTTAAGCACATGCGGAAGACCTCATTTACAAATCGCTTTGGGTATGCGCCCGATATGCTTGATGCCTGCGCGCAGGCTTATGTGCTGTATGATCCGGCTGAAACGATGGATGCGATGCACGCGGTTCTTTTCGAGCGCTCAAATGTAACCAGGTTCCCGATGCGCTTTATCGGCGACGCGATCCAAAGTGATCTGTTGGCGATGGGTATTCTCGTGCCAATGCTAACGCAGGCTAAAAACGGCAGGCTTGATAAAACCAGTTTTGCAGCGCTGTACCGCACGCGGCGCACCCACAGGCCTTATCTTTGCCGTCTGATGGCTGCGCTTGACAAACAGGGCCGCGAAAAGCTGGCCCGGATCGTGGCTCAAAACGTCACAAGCCGGATGAAAGCCCCCCGTTTTCGCCGCCTTGACGAGATCCAGACAAAAACGCGTTCTTCCATCGAGGGCTAGCAACCGCCCCAACCGCCGTGCTAACCGACAGGCATGAAAATGCTTACACTTGCCCGCCCCGACGACTGGCATTTGCATCTGCGCGACGGCGCAATGATGCGGGCCGTCTTGCCCCATACTGCGCGCGACTTTGCACGTGCGATCATTATGCCAAACTTAATGCCACCTGTGGTGACCGGCGCACAGGCCGCGGCCTATCGGGACCGGATTTTGTCAGCGCTACCGGATGGCATGGTTTTCGAGCCATTGATGACGCTTTACTTAACCGAAGACACAGATCCCGATGACGTCGCCGCCGCCCACGCATCTGGCCTTGTCAAAGCGGTCAAGCTCTACCCCGCTGGGGCCACCACAAATTCGGCCTCTGGCGTCGCCAACTTTGATCACGTACGCGGCACCCTCGAACGGATGGCAGAAATTGGCCTGCCTCTGTGCGTCCATGGCGAGGTCACCGATGAAGACATTGACATCTTTGATCGTGAAGCAGTCTTTATTGATCGAGTACTAGACCCTATCCGTCGGGCCACGCCCAGCTTGCGCGTTATCATGGAGCACATTACCACCAGCAACGCTGTCGATTACGCCCTTGCCCAGGACAACAGCCTTGGTGCGACGATCACAACCCATCACTTGGTGCTCAATCGCAACCATATCCTCGCTGGCGGTATCAAACCGCACTACTACTGCCTGCCCGTGGCCAAGCGGGAAAGTCATCGCCGCGCACTGCGCGCGGCTGCGACTTCAGGCGAAGCGCGCTTTTTTCTTGGCACCGACAGCGCCCCGCACACCGATGCAAACAAATTTCTACCCTGCGGCTGTGCCGGTTGTTTTACCGCCCCCAATACGTTGCCAATTCTGGCACAGGTGTTCGAACAGGAAGGTGCGCTTGATAAGCTCGAGGGGTTCACATCGCGCCACGGCCCAGCGTTCTATGGCCTACCGGTCAACTCTGACACTGTAACGCTCATCAGAACCGCGCCAAGTATTCCATCTCACGTAGAGACAGACGACGGATTCGTCACCGTCTTTGACCCTGGATTCGAGCTAGAGTGGTCCGTCGGCTGACGTCTTTGCTTCAGAAAACACCCACCGAAAGCCCCTGCATTCTCAAACTATCGACCTCATTTGAAAGCCACACCCATGATCCCCACCAGCTTTCCCACTGCGCAAGAAATGGCGCGCCTGACCGCCCGCATGCTTCTTGAAATCAAGGCTGTGCATTTCAATGCTGCCGAACCATTTACTCTGGCCTCTGGCCTGCCAAGTCCAACCTATATCGATTGCCGCAAGCTGATCTCTTATCCTCGCATTCGTGCAACCCTAATGGACTTTTTGACAGTTACAGTTATGCGCAATGCAGGGTTTGAAGCCTTTGACAACATTGCCGGCGGCGAGACGGCCGGCATCCCATTTGCCGCTCTGGTTGCCGAACGCATGGCGCTGCCAATGACCTATGTCCGCAAAAAACCCAAAGGCTATGGACGCAACGCTCGGATCGAGGGCGAAATGACCGAAGGCCAACGCGTGCTGCTGGTCGAAGACCTGACGACCGATGGGGGCTCAAAGATTAGCTTTGTTGACGCGATCCGCGACACCGGTGCGACTTGCGCCCATACGGCGGTAATCTTTTATTACGGCATTTTTTCGGAAACGGAAAAAACCCTAGGCGATCATGGCGTCCAACTGCACCATCTGTGCACGTGGTGGGATGTGCTGACCGAGGCACGGGCGTCTGGCGCCTTTGACGAAGCCACGCTCGTCGGCGTCGAAGCCTTTCTGAAAGACCCACGCGCGTGGCAGAAAGCCCGCACATAATTACAACGACCAGTGTTCCACTTATGTCTGTCAGAGTAGCCTGACACAGTGTGGATCACTTGGGGATAAACCAAAGAAGTATGTGGACAAGTTATCTGTGGATGGGTTGTGCATAAGACGATTCGAGCCGCCTTTCGGCTCGGCATCTAGTGACAAGGCGCCCCAAAACCACTATATGTCGATCAGCGGCAGGGTCTGTGAGTGTTATCCACAGATAAATCCACCACCTTTTCCAGATGGCGTTGCGCGTAACAGTGTGACACCCCGGAACTATAAAGGTTCAAAGCCTTTCGAACCTCTGGGAATAGTGGATAGGGACGGAACAGATGAACGAGATCACAGCATTCAATCCCACAGGCCTCTCGGTGCAAGATGCAGAGACGATGCCACACTCGATCGAGGCCGAACAGCAATTGCTGGGCGCCATCCTGACCAACAATGACATCTACGACCGCGTGGCTGCCATCATTGGACCACTGCACTTTTATGACCCTGTTCATGCACGCATTTTTGAAATTTGCGCCGCTCGGATTGCCAAAAATAACCTTGCCAGCCCAGTAACCATCAAGGCCTTTATGGAAGATGATGAGGGATTGCTTGAGCTCGGTGGCCCTGCCTATCTCGCGCGGCTGGCCGGTGCTGCGATCAGCGCTTTTGCTGCGCGTGACTATGCTCAAATGATCTATGACCTCGCTGTGCGCCGGGACCTAATCACTTTGGGCCGCGATATCAGTGCAAAAGCGGCCAAGGTCGATGTTGCTTCTGAACCCAAAGAGCAAATCGTTGAAGCCGAACAGGCGCTTTACAAACTGGCCGAACAGGGCACCTCCGAAGGCGGGTTCCAGAGCTTTCTCAAGGCTGTCACAGACGCAGTCAACATGGCCAATGCTGCCTATCAGAGAGAGGGCGGGCTTGCTGGAATTTCGACTGGGCTAACGGATATGGACAAGAAGTTGGGCGGCCTACACTCGTCTGACCTTCTGATTCTTGCCGGTCGGCCTTCGATGGGCAAAACTTCGCTGGCCACCAACATCGCTTTTAACATTGCCAAGGCGTACAAAAAGGGTGTGAAACCCGATGGGTCCGAAGGCGCGATCGAAGGTGGGGTCGTAGGTTTCTATTCTCTTGAGATGAGCGCCGAACAGCTGGCGGCAAGAATTCTTTCCGAGGCGTCCGAAGTACCAAGCGAGCAAATCCGTCGTGGCGACATGACCGAGGCTGAATTCCGTCGGTTCGTCGACGCCGCCAAAGCGCTCGAGGCCTGCCCGCTTTATATCGATGACACCCCTGCCATCCCCATCGCCCAGCTTGCCGCCCGCGCCCGCCGCCTGAAACGGACCAACGGGTTGGATGTTCTGATTGTGGACTATCTGCAGCTGGTGCGCGGTGGCGCCGAAAATCGCGTGCAGGAAATCGCCGAGATTTCCATGGGGCTGAAAGCTATAGCCAAAGAACTCAACATCCCGGTTGTGGCCCTGTCACAACTGTCGCGCCAAGTGGAAAATCGTGAAGACAAACGTCCACAGCTAAGTGATCTGCGGGAATCAGGGTCGATCGAACAAGACGCCGATGTCGTCATGTTCGTGTTCCGTGAGGAATATTACAAAGAGCGTGAGAAACCGGGCGATCATGACCTTGAAGCCATGGCCAGATGGCAGGAAGAGATGGAGCGGCTGCACGGTCGTGCGGAAATTATTATTGGTAAGCAGCGACATGGCCCTATCGGAACAGTGGACCTTAGCTTTGAAGGGCGCTTTACGCGATTTGGAAATCTGGTGCAGCCATGGCAGCAAGGCGGCGATCAGGAATTTTAATGACGTGGGCATCAGATACAGCTGGCAACCGCCCGCTTTTGTTGTCTGAAAGCGGCAGTATTTTTAGTACATCCCACCATATTCAACGAAACATCACCCATATGCCGAGATTTCCAACAGAAAGATGCGCCCAAAATTCAGTCCAGACCTATTCGCACTAAGTGCTGCGCCGAACATAAGGGCCATCACCGGTCCAACGGCCAGACGCCAAGCGACAGGATAACGCTTAGGGATGCCACGACGGAACGTATTTGGCGTCGATACCACCATATGATCGTGCCACATTGATCCACCGCAATTGTACTCGCACGCGTTTTACCCCTTCACCAATCCGCATGGTCCTGTCAAAACCATGATATGACGTCTGCAACGCTCTCAATCGATCTTGGCGCGGTGGTGCGCAACTGGCAAACCCTAGATGCTCTAAGCGAGGGTGAAACAGGCGCCGTTGTCAAAGCCAATGGATATGGGCTTGATGCAGCCAAGATTGCCATTGCGCTTGCGCGTGTAGGTGCGCGCAGTTTCTTTGTCGCAACAGCAGATGAAGGGCTCAGCCTGCGCGATGCACTTGGCGTGGGCCCAGAAATTTACGTCTTTTCAGGTCACATGGATGGCGATACGCATCAGGTCCGAACGGGCGAGCTGACGCCGCTGCTGAACTCGGTCGATCAGATGTTGCGTCACGTCGAGGCGTTACCCGGACATCGGTTTGGCCTGCAGCTTGATAGCGGAATGAACCGACTGGGCATGGAGCCTGCCGAATGGTTGGCGGTACGCGATATCGCGCTTTCTCAGCAGCCAGAGTTGGTCATGTCCCACTTGGCCTGTGCCGATGAGCCATCAAACCCTATGAATGCGCAGCAGCTTGAAACATTCCGCGCAATAACCGACGGGATCGATGCCCCACGTTCGCTAGCGGCAACTGGTGGCACTCTGTTGGGTTCTGCTTACCATTTCGACATGACACGGCCCGGCGTCGGTCTTTATGGTGGTTTGCCATTTGCCGATGCTGCGCCCGTTGTCACCCTTGATCTGCCAATTATTCAGGTTCGCGAGGTCGAGGCTGGTGAAACGGTAGGCTATGGCAATGCATGGGTGGCCCCCCGCAACAGTCACATCGCAACCGTGTCAGGCGGCTATGCCGATGGCATAATCCGCGCCATGGGGTCCAAAGCGACGCTTTATGCCGGTGATACACCCTGCCCAGTCGTGGGTCGGGTTTCAATGGACCTGATTACAGCGGATGTGTCTAACCTCGGAGAGGTTCCCGAAACGCTCCAACTGATGGGCAAACACCAATCGGTCGATGCCATAGCCGACGCTGCGGGCACCATCGGCTATGAGATACTGACATCACTCGGGCAGCGTTATTACCGGGTATTTTCCGAATGAACCTACTGGCAAAGATCGGGCGCACAGCGCTTGGCCTGCTGGCCGCCGTCGGGCGTGTAAGCCTGTTTGCCGGGGCCACGCTGACGCACCTGATCCGTCCGCCGTTTTACCCACGCGAAGTGGGTCTGGCGCTATTGCACATCGGTTGGTTGTCCTTGCCAGTGGTCGGACTGACTGCGATCTTCACCGGTGGCGCGCTGGCGTTGCAAATTTATGCAGGCGGCGCGCGGTTCAACGCCGAAGCCGTGGTGCCCCAGATCGTTGCAATCGGAATGGTCCGGGAACTGGGCCCTGTCTTAGTCGGTTTGATGATCGCAGCCCGCGTGACATCATCAATTGCGGCTGAAACCGCCACGATGAAAGTGACCGAACAGATCGACGCTCTGGTCACACTGTCCACTCACCCAATGAAATACCTCACTGCGCCGCGCGTGCTGGCTGCCACGCTCACTGTACCATTGCTGGTTGGCGTGGGCGACATCATAGGTATCTTTGGCGGCTATGCGGTCGCGACCGGTACATTGGGGTTCAACGCGGCCGCCTATATCCAGAACACGGTCGACTTTATCGAACTCAAAGACATCAGCTCCAGCCTCGCAAAGGGCGCAGCCTTTGGCTTTATCGCAGCACTCATGGGATGTTATTTCGGAATGAATTCCGGACGCGGCGCCCAAGGCGTGGGGCGTGCAACCAAAGGCTCAGTCGAGGCTGCCGCCGTCTTAATCCTTGCCGCCAACTTCGTGCTCACGGGGGTATTCTTCTCAATATGACCCCAGCCATCTCATATGATCCATCTTCATCTTGCCAAATAAACTCCCGCCGGAGGCTCCTGAATGCCACAAGAGGCACAGCCACATGATTACCTTGGAAAACGTGCACAAAAGCTTTGACGACAACCATGTTCTGCGTGGCGTCACCCTACATGTGGCCAAAGGCACCTCGATGGTTATCATCGGCGGTTCTGGCACCGGCAAGTCGATCTGCATCAAGACGATCCTAGGTCTGGTAACGCCTGAACAGGGAAGGATCACCGTGGATGGCACAGACGTAACGCAGGCGGATCGCGACGCCTTTCTTGCGCGGTTTGGCATGCTGTTTCAGGGCGGAGCATTGTTCGATTCACTGCCAGTTTGGCAAAACGTCGCCTTCCGTCTGCTGCGCGGCAGTTTGGCACGTCCCCGCGACGATGCACGCGCAGTGGCCATAGAGAAATTGCGTCGCGTCGGACTGACGCCAGACGTCGCAGACCGCTTTCCAGCCGAGCTGTCAGGCGGCATGCAAAAACGCGTTGGTCTGGCCCGTGCCATTGCCGCCGACCCTGAGATCATCTTTTTCGACGAACCCACCACCGGGCTCGACCCGATCATGGCAGGTGTGATCAATGCCCTGATACGCGAGATTGTGACCGAGATGGGAGCCACGACCATGACGATCACGCACGACATGACTTCGGTGCGCACCATAGCTGACAACGTGGCAATGCTGCACGCAGGCAAAATTCGATGGACCGGTCCAGTCTCCAAGATGGACGCTGCGGGCGACCCTTATGTTGATCAATTCATCCATGGTCGCGCCGAAGGGCCCATCGAAGCCTTACGATAATCAAAACAGGTATTTCATATGGAAACCTTCAATCATTTCGAAATTCTCAGCACAACGGGCCCATGTACCGCTTTGTGAATCTGTTCCTGCTGATCCTGTTTCCAATTTCATGGTTTGCACCACTCATGCGCGCGGGGCTGTTGCCGCTCTTTAACTTGCGTGAGATCTCGGTTGTCACAGGGTTGCAATCGCTCTGGAGCAACGACGTATTTCTTGCCTTTGTCGTCGCTATCTTTGCCCTGGTCGCACCCTATGCAAAAACCATTATGCTGGCCCTGATCCACTGGCAGCGGCTTAGCCCGCGGGTCACACCTGTATTGGGCATCTTGGCAAAACTGGCTATGGCAGACGTTTTTTTGATCGCTCTCTATATCACGCTTGCCAAAGGACTTAGCGTTGGCAGGCTCGAAACAGCTTGGGGGCTGTACCTGTTTACCGCCTGCATTATTGCTTCTATCTGGGTGAGTTGGGCCACTGAACGCACACACAAGCTTGCCCGCAACCTGCAATAATCCTTTGACCCCGCACCATCGCTGAGGCACACCCGCGCCATGGCAAAGAGCACGTCTTACTCCTGTACGTCCTGCGGGACGTCATTTACCAAGTGGTCCGGCCGTTGCGACAGCTGCGGCCAATGGAACACAATTACCGAAGACAAAGGCCTGTCTGCCGGACCGGGCGCTAAATCTTTGGGTGCTAAACGCGGCGCAGCCATGACCCTGTCTGACCTGCGCGCGCATGAGACCCCACCCCCTCGCACAGAATCCGGCATGTCAGAGCTAGACCGCGTGTTTGGCGGTGGACTGGTGCCGGCCTCCGCGATTTTGGTCGGCGGCGACCCGGGCATCGGTAAATCTACATTGCTTTTGCAAGCTGCAGCGCAGTTTGCCCGACGTGGGCTCAAGACAATCTATGTCAGTGGCGAAGAGGCCAGCGCCCAAGTGCGCATGCGTGCTGCAAGGCTGGGCCTGACGGACGCACCCGTGCAATTGGCAGCAGAAACGAACCTGCGCAATATTTTGACAACGCTTGAAGCCGAGACACCGGGCCTCGCCATCATCGATTCGATCCAAACCATGTGGCTCGATACCGTCGACAGCGCGCCCGGTTCAGTCAGTCAGGTGCGCGCAGCGGCCCATGAACTGACCACGTTCGCCAAACGCAAAGGCGTCAGCATTGTGCTTGTTGGCCACGTCACCAAAGAAGGCCAAATCGCAGGCCCCCGCGTGGTCGAACACATGGTCGACACTGTGCTTTATTTCGAAGGCGAGCGCGGCCACCAGTTCCGCATTTTGCGCGCCGTTAAAAACCGCTTTGGCCCAGCAGATGAAATTGGCGTCTTTGAGATGACCGGCGCGGGCCTCGCCGAGGTGACCAATCCATCGGCCCTTTTTCTGAGCGAACGGGGTGAACCATCCCCCGGGTCAGTTGTGTTTGCTGGCATCGAAGGTACCCGACCGGTCCTTTGCGAATTGCAAGCGCTCGTGGCCCCTTCACCTCATTCACAAGCCCGCCGTACGGTTGTGGGTTGGGACGGTGGCCGGCTAGCGATGATTCTTGCTGTGTTAGAGGCGCGTTGCGGCATCCCCTTTGCCGGACTAGATGTTTATCTGAATGTCGCAGGTGGCATGAAAATTTCTGAACCTGCAGCTGACCTTGCGGTTGCTGCTGCCCTGCTAAGTGCGCGCGAAGACAGTGCATTGCCAGCCGATACCGTCGTATTCGGGGAAATCAGCCTGTCAGGCGCACTTCGACCGGCTCCCCAGACAGAAAACAGGTTGAAAGAGGCACAAAAACTTGGTTTCACCAACGCGATCGCAGCCAAGGGTGGCAAACCCCATAGCCGATCCGGCATGACGCTAAATCAAATGAGCGATTTGACCGGGTTTGTCGGCGAGATATTCGGCGCGGGCTAAGTGCCGCGCAAACAGAACAAAGGGCAGGACCATGGACGGGTTCACTATCATTGATGGCATTGTAGCCGCTGTTATCATTCTCTCGGCGTTGCTTGCTTATAGTCGAGGCATTGTGCGCGAAACAACAGCCATTGCCGGCTGGGTCGCTGCTGCTGTGCTGGGTTTTCTTTTTGCTCCGCAGGTCGAACCACTCGTTGGCGAAATTCCAGTTGTAGGCACGTTCATTTCGGATAGTTGTGAATTAAGCATAATTGGGGCTTTTGCCATTGTCTTTGCAATCGCGCTTATAATTGTCTCGCTTTTCACACCGCTTTTATCCTCTCTGATACAACGCTCACGCGTCAGCGGCATTGATCAGGGGCTGGGTTTTCTTTTTGGGGTCCTGCGCGGCATTCTGTTGGTGGCAATCGCATTCTTTGTCTATGATACTGTAATAACAGGCGAAGAATTCACCATGGTGGATGAAAGCCGCTCTGCCGCTGTGTTTGGTCGCTTCACCACTCAGATCGAAGAACAAAACCCTGAGCAAGCCTTGGGGTGGATCACAAGGCAATACGAGAGCCTTGTCGGCAACTGCGGACAGTAATCGCTGTCAGCCAATTCGATCTTACCAACCCGGCTTTGGCGTCACACGAAATGAACAAACGCAGATGATTTGTGATAGGTTCGTGACAGTCTCGCGTGCAGTTGTTAAACGACTTTCAAATTAACCGGATTCGGAGCTGCCCATTGTCCGACACTTCCGACGCGCGTATGCCACCCGCGCACCCTTTTGACTTTGATGCCTTGCGCGGTATCGAAGATGGCGACAAGCTTAAGGAAGAGTGTGGGGTTTTTGGTGTCCTTGGTACCATGGACGCGGCCAACTTTGTGGCACTTGGATTGCACGCCCTTCAACATCGTGGCCAAGAAGCCGGTGGTATCGTGTCGTACGACGCGGCCCATGGATTTAATTCGGCCCGACGATTTGGCTATGTCCGTGACAACTTTACGTCGCAGTCCATTATGGAAACGCTGCCTGGGCCACTGGCCATCGGCCATGTGCGGTACTCGACTTCAGGTTCCAAAGGGCAAACCGCGATTCGCGATGTGCAACCGTTCTTTGGTGAATTCGCGATGGGCGGTGCTGCGATCGCACATAACGGCAATATAACCAACGCCGAAGCTCTGCGTCGTGAATTGATCGAACGCGGCTCGATTTTTCAGAGCTCGTCAGACAGCGAATGTATCATCCATTTGATGGCGCGTTCGCTGCAACGCAATATCCCCGAACGCATGGAGGACGCATTGCGCCGGGTCGAAGGGGCGTTTTCCGTGGTTGCCATGACGCGCACCAAGCTGATTGGCGTGCGCGATCCTTTGGGGGTGCGCCCCCTGATGCTGGGTCGTCTGCCCGGGGGCCACGTGCTGAGCTCAGAGACCTGCGCGCTCGACATCATTGGCGCAGAATTTGTGCGTGAGATCGAACCCGGAGAGATGGTTGTGATCACCGACAAAGGCATCGAAAGCCGCTTTCCATTTCGTCCAAAAAAGTCACGCTTTTGCATATTTGAGCACGTCTACTTCAGCCGCCCTGACAGCATTCTTGGCGGCAGAAGCGTGTACGAGACACGCGAAAACATTGGCCGCGAGCTGGCCAAGGAATCACCCGTTGAGGCAGATCTTGTTTGCCCAGTTCCTGACAGTGGCACACCCGCAGCCATAGGTTTTTCTTTGGAATCCGGCATTCCCTATGCCATGGGTATCATCCGCAACCAATATGTTGGGCGCACATTCATCGAGCCTACCGAAAGCATCCGAAACATGGGGGTGCGCCTTAAGCTGAACGTCAACCGCGCCCTAATTCGAGGCAAGCGGGTGATCCTTGTGGACGATTCTGTGGTGCGCGGCACCACCAGCCGCAAAATCAAGGAAATGATACTCGATGCGGGTGCTGCCGAAGTGCACTTCCGCATCGCGTCCCCTCCCACAGCTTGGCCGTGCTTTTACGGCGTAGACACTCCGCAACGCGAAAAATTACTCGCCGCCACCATGTCAGAAGAAGAAATGACTGAACATCTGGGTGTCGACAGCCTCAAGTTCATCTCTCTTGATGGTCTATATCGGGCCGTGGGCGAAGCAGAGGGCAGAAACCCCAACCAACCACAATACTGCGACGCATGCTTTAGCGGCGAATATCCGGTCGAGCCTGCTGACATGATTCAAAAGGGTTTCGAAATAAAGGCAGCAGAATAATACCGCCACAAGTAACCTTTTTAGCGTGGGCTACTTGCTGGATAAGGATACTTGAAAAAATGTCCGTCTTGAAAAGCCCCTGCAACAGTCCATGTGACGCGCGGAAGCGGTACATTAGAACTGATCTGCAGTCCTGAGGCTGCTACACACGGTTATCTATAAATACTACAACGCAAACCGGGCTGCTCAGCCATTTCAAATGGGCTATGCTTCGACCAAACACAAATCGGACGATAGGCACGCAAGTCATTATGCAACTGGTTCTTCATGCAGGCGCACATTTTACTGAGAGCGATCGGCTTTTCCGTTGCCTGCTGCGCAACAAGGAACGTTTCGCTCGTAGTGGCGTGACGATACCCGGACCCAGCAAATACCGAACATTGCTACGCAAAACTCTGATAGCGATGCAGGATCACCCGGCAGCTCCAGATGCTGGCGAAGTTCTTTTGGACATGATCCTAGAAGAAGAAGACGCAGATCGGGTTATCTTGTCTCATATGTTTCTGTTCGGCCCACCCCGCGCTTGCGTGCGAGGTGGATTGATCTACGCGATGGCGCCTGAGCGCGTCGAAAAGATTGCGACTTTGTTCGCTCATGACGATATTGAGCTGTTTCTGGCAATCCGCAACCCGGCAACATTCCTGCCCGCGCTCTTTAATGACTCGCCGCAGGAGAACATGCCAGAATTTCTGCGCGGTGCAGATCCTTTTACTATTCGCTGGTCCGACACATTCACCGCGCTTCGCGCTGCGGCCCCCACCATATCGATTACGACCTGGTGCTTTGAGGATATGCCGATACTGTGGGCTCGGATCATCCGTGAGATGGCCGGCTTTGAGCGTGAAGAAAAGATAATTGGTGGTTTTGACCTTTTGTCCAAAATCATGAGCAAAGAAGGGATGCAACGCTTCGAAAGCTACATCGCATCCCACCCAAACATGCCAGAGATGCAAAAGCGCAAGGTGATTAGTGTGTTTCTGGACAAATATGCAATCGAAGCAGAAATCGAAGAAGAACTGAATGCTCCCGGATGGAGCGAAGCGATAATTGACAACATGACCAGTATTTATGAGCAAGACATTGCGGCAATTGCCGGCATGTCAGGCGTCACATTTGTTACGCCCTAAGAGCTAGGCGATGGGCTTTGCGCGCCGGACACTGCGCTTCAAAACAATTTAATTAATCATGGTCTTTTAACGCCCATGTTTAGGAAATAATTGACACTTTGAGCTTCCGAAACGCATTTCGAGAACATTGGTGTGACCAAATCGCGTGACCATCTGTCACTGCCAAGCCAGCGGTACAAGAGAGACAGTTATTCATACCGGTCGACCCAGCATGTAAAATTATACTGTTGCTAGCATACGGTCTGTCTTAGCCCATGCCCAACGCTTCTTTGTACATTTCAAGTACAGCCTCTTCTTCGGCGATATCGTCTTTGTCACGTTTGCGCAGTGCAATGACCTTACGTATGACCCGCGTGTCATAGCCACGCCCCTTGGCCTCCGCCATCACCTCTTTTTGCTGATCGGCGATATCTTTTTTTTCCATTTCCAGTCGCTCGTAGCGTTCAATGAACTGGCGCAGTTCGTCGGCTGTGACCCGGTAGCTTTCGGCATTGGTCGCGGTATCTGACATTGGGGTCTCCTGAGCGATAAATGGACTTGCTGGATAGCCCCGTGTCGGGATTGCTGCAAGAGGAGAAGTCAGGATTGCATCCGCTTGCCATGGGTGTCACGCTGCGATACCTGAGCCGCATGGAACAAAGCACATCGAACGTTCTGCTTAACGGCATGATCTGGGGCGGGGCATCGCTGTCAGTCCTTGGCCTGTTTGGTCTTGGCTGGTGTGTGGTAACGGTTTTTCGCGCACGAAAAGCAAAGCTGGACGATGCCGCTATGCGTGCCGTCCTACAACGGGTATTGCCCCGCAATCTTGGCGCACTGTTTCTCTCTGTTATCGGGCTGATGTTTGTAATTGTTGGTATTTTTCTGAAATAGATTTGGCACAATTCTGCGTCGCTCAACACCTGAAATTCATGTCAGACGATTTTGCTGGTTTTTCTAGGGAAAGACTTGGGCAGTTCGCTTTAAGAGCACCGAACTTGATGCGCTGCTGGACACTGCGATGAACCCGGCTTACTCCTTGCACTCATGGATATCAGAACAATCACGCCCAGCTATAGTGTCGCCCCTCAAATTGAGCCCGCAGACATGGAAGACCTTGTCGCTGCTGGTTTCACAACCATCATCAACAACCGTCCAGATGAGGAAGTACCGCCCTCCCTTCAGGCGGATATCATGGAGGCTGCAGCCAAATTAGCGGGCCTCGCCTTTGTACGATTACCGCTGACGCACCAAACTCTGACGCCCCAAAATATACGCTTACATGCAGATCACGTGGCGGGAAGTACTGGGCCTGTGCTCGCATATTGCGCATCCGGAACACGCTCCACTATAGTTTGGGCCTTAGGCCAAGCCGGTGCCATGCCCGTCGATGATATCCTAGCTGCAGCCCGCACTGGCGGCTACAACCTTGACAATCTACGTGCCACTCTCGACGCGATTGCCAACGCGGATTAGCGGCAACACTTTACGCCCGATCATGCACCCTTAGTCTGCAGCCTGCATTCGAGCGAGTTCAGGAAAATCCGCAAGGTCCGGTAAATCATCCAGCTCAGGAAGGTCAGGCAGGGGCGGCAGCTCACCCTCCGAAGCAGACAAATCGCCAAGCTCGGGCATATCTGCAAGGTCGGGCAAGTCGTCCAAAGCAGGCAGGTCAATGTCTGGTATCGCCTGTACACCGTTCGATTCGGCAGAAAGATCAGGCAAGTCATCAAGTTGTGGAAGATTATCGACAGGGCCACCCATTGATGCATCAAGTTGTACGCGTTCTGACCCTCCGGTATTTTCAGGGTTAAAGTCGCCTCCGATGCCCTTTATATCCGGCATATCGACAAGGTCCTCATCCGTCTCGCGACGCAGTGGTTGAGTCGCATGAAGCGGTTGGCGCTTCGGTTTTACTGCGCGTGCTCCGTCCAAATGGCCAACAGTGCCCTGACCTATAATATGGCCGGTAACTGTGGTCATTTGTACATTTGGAAACTGCCCCGCAGGCATTTGAAGAACCACGCCGGGCTTCCACGCCTGGACCTCTCCAAGCGTCAGGTTCAAGCGGCATAACACCATCTTCAGATCGGCATTTACACCCATCACCGCATTGGTCAGATTAGCAGGGCTAGTCGCACTGCCATCTGTTGACTCGTCAGAATCTATGATCTGAGCCATTGGATCGGGTTTCGGCAAGATCACCATCATCTCACCCTGCCGGGTCCCACGAGCCATATCGAGCGTCATCCGCAAAATAGTGTAGTCGTCCGCGTCCAATGCGATACTCAATGCGCGCGCATCTTCGGCCTTGGCACCAAAGCGAAAGCCAGTCACCAATTCAGTGTCTTCGTCAGTTTCCACAAGATCAGCGACTTTTTCGAAGAGCGAATCCAGAAGTGGCGCACAAATAGCGGCATCGGTCCGTGTCATTGCGCGTGTCTGGCCCGCGTCGGGGCGCACTGAACCAATGGTTTGTTGCTGAATAAGACCACCCACCAGCACAGGATCGACAATGACAGCACCCTGCGCCATGCGCGGGCCGTCAAGAAGCACCAGCAACGCATCTTCGGCCAGCATTTCGGCCAGCGCATCACCCGCCACGCTTTGCATCACAACGCCAATCACGGACAGCGGCAAATCCATAAGCGCATCTGCAACCTTGGCCATTGTCACGCGCACAGCTTTTTGCAAGGTCATGGCGCGCGCCTGATGATCCTCGCGCCCTGCCGTTGCAATACGCCCCAGAACTGATTGTGACTTAGTTTGGCCCATATCCTCTGTCGACCGCATGGTCTTGTTAATAAGTATTCAGGATTAGCTGGAATTGGTTACCAATCACTTTATTTACCCTATTCATTTTTATCGCTTTATTGCGCGGCAAGTGCCTCAATCTGCGGTAAACGTACCACAAATGCATTGCCCCCGACACGCGGCTCATACCAGATGTCGCCTCCCAGTCGTGTCATGATCTCTCGGCAAATAGCCAAGCCGAGACCCGCACCAGAGCCTTCATTGTCCTGTACACGGGCAAATTTCTCAAAGATTACAGCCCGCGACGTTTCCGGGATCGGCATGCCATTGTCACCAAATACAACAGACAGATTGTCCCCACTGCGTTGCAATTCGATGGTCAACACCGGATCCTCGGCCTCACAGTATTTCTGGGCATTGGTAATGAGGTTGATAAAAACTTGGTTAAGCCGATCCAGATCCGTGTTGAGCAACACAGTTTTTTCCAGACGCCGCCTCCTGACGGTTAAGGATCGGTTGGCACCAACCTGGGCCGTCAGCACTGCCTTTTCCAGAACATCATTTAGATTGCCCTTTTCACAATTTAGGCTGACCTGTCCATTCTCCAGAACGCTGAGGTCAAGTAAATCATCAAGCAGACGTGTCAGTCTGATCGTTTCACCATGGATGATCGACGCGTATTTCGTTTTTTCAAACTGTCCCAATCCTTCTGTGTCCCTCAGGATTTCCGTAAATGACCGGATCGAAGTCATTGGTGTGCGCAACTCATGACTGATTTGACTGAGAAATGCATCTTTTTGAACCGAAAGGGCTGTTAACTTGTCATTCGCTTCTCGCAACTGACGCGCAGTTCGGCTGAGTTCGGAGGATTTTGCCTCAAGTCGGATCGAGTATTCCATAATCTGTGCAGATTCGTCTGCCACCGCCATCAGATCCTCAACCGACACCGACGCACCGCCCACCAATTGACTGATCATCGCATGTGCTGTCGCCGATCCGACCGACGCTGCCAGTTCCCGTTCCAGATGCTGTAAAAAGCTTTGTGTTGGTTCAGGCAAGTGCCCTTTTAATCCTTGTTTTTCAGCCTCAATGCGAAACACCCTTTGCGCTTCCTGCGCACCCAAAATGCGCTGTGCCATGATCATCAGATCTTCGGACGTAGCGAGCGCAGCATCCCATCCCCTTATGTTCGAAGAGTGGTCGAACACATTGACGAATTGCGCCCCTTGCAACCGTTCCAAAGGCCCAGGGAACGTCAGCAGAGACAGCGCTATGAATGCGCCCGTGTTGAGAGCCAGCGACCACATCACGGCGTGAACGGTCGAATCTAGCCCCGCGATTCCAAAGAGCGCGTGCGGTCGCAGCGCAGCGATCCCCATCGGCCCGTCTTGGAACATCTCCAGACTGTATACAGCACCGGGGCCAAAACTGGGCAATAATGAGCAGTGGATCCAAACTGCAAAACCAACAATAAGGCCACCAAGCGCACCGTTACGGGTCGCCCCGCGCCAGAATATACCGCCCAGCATCGCAGGCAGAAATTGAGCCACACCCACAAACGAAATAAGACCGATCGAGGCCAAGGCCGCACCACCTCCTGAAAACCTATAATAGAGGTAGCCCAGAAGGATGATGATCATGATTGATGTTCGCCGGGCCAGGATCACCACGTTGCGCACATCACCAGACACCGTAGCCCCGTCACCCTGCGTTGTCAGCCAAACAGGCATCACAACGTGGTTTGACACCATCGTGGCAAGCGCCAGTGTCGTAACGATCACCATCGAAGTTGCCGACGAAAAACCACCCAAAAAACTTAGTGTTGCAAGCCCCACGCGACCCTCGGACAGTGGCAACGTCAGCACAAAGGTGTCGGGGTTGGTCCCCTCTGGCATCAAATCAAGCCCAACAACAGCAATGGGCACCACGAACAGACTCATCAACATTAGATAAAGTGGAAAAGCCCAGCTTGCGATCTGCAGGTGCCGCTCGTCTTGATTTTCGACCACAAGCACCTGAAACATGCGCGGCAAACACAAAAACGCCGCAGCAGACAAAGCCGTAAGAGCAACCCAGCGATGACCATCAACGCTCCATTCTCCGATGGGCGAAGTGTCGATACGCTCCATCATGGGCCCGATACCTCCGGCAATGCCCCAAACAACAAACACCCCAACGGCCATCAGTGCGACCAACTTGACAACTGCCTCGACCGCGATGGCGATCACCACACCATTATGGCGTTCATTGGCATTGAGGTTGCGCGTGCCAAAAAGCACCGCAAAAATTGCCAACCCCACCGCCACCCAGAATGCCGGGCTGTCCTGGCCGAAACGTCCAGCGTCGCTAGGCTGGGCAAAAACAGACAGCGAAAGAGTCACCGATTGCAATTGAAGCGCAATGTAAGGCGTCATTCCGATAACCGCCATCAGCGTTACCAAAATGGCCAGCGCGTTAGATTTGCCATAGCGCGCAGAAATTAGGTCAGCCACCGACGTGGCCCCCTGAGCGCGGCCGATTCGCACCAGTTTGCGCAAGACCCACCACCAACCGACCATGACCAAGCTTGGACCAAGGTAGATGGTAACAAACTCCATGCCCGATCTGGCCGCGTATCCCACGGCGCCGTAAAACGTCCATGCCGTGCAATAGATTGACAGTGACAGTGTATAGACCAGCGGTGATCCCAGCCAACCGCGCCGCCCGCGAACTGCCGCACGTTCGGCGAAAAACGCAACGGCGAAAAGAAACGCGACATATACAAGACTGACAGCGATCAGTTGATTAACGGACGCCATCAGCCGACCTCGTCCGTTCCCACCTGATCAGGGTCCGTCACTTGTTGCATCCAAGTAGGCTTCAAAGCCGCGCGCAGTGCGATCGATGCCACAATAAGCAAGCACCAAACACCAAACACATACATGATTGAAGTAGACATGCTCACAGGTTCCGGACCGTATGTTCGGCTCGACACCGCCGGCCAGAACAGTGGCATCGACCACAACAATCCGCCCATGATTGGCAACAATCGCAGGGCATCCATCATTCGTCGCTGCCGATAGCTGCGCCTCTGCAAGAATAGGGGTGATGGCGTTGGCGTCGTCATCTTGACAGTTGCACAAGGTCACGCACAGCTGTGATGACTTCTGTATTGGAAAACGGTTTTGTCATGAACCGGCTCACCCCCGCCTTTTCTGCCTGTTCACGGTCACGGGTCTGACCGCGCGCTGTAAGCATGAGTACCGGCAAGGTTTCAAAGTCCGGATCCTTGCGTAGTTCAGTCAGTATATCGAGCCCACTCTTGCCGGGAAGCATGTAGTCCAGAATCACCAGAGTTGGCCGCATTGTACGGATGGCTTCAACGGCGGTTGCACCATCAGAATGCGTATCCACGTGCCAACCTTCACGGCTGAGCAGGAAACGCAGCGCTTCTATGATGTTCAACTCATCCTCAACAAGCAGAACATGCTTACCTATGCTCATGTCCCCTCCCATGGCATGCAAAGCCGTTCATGCGACCCTACTGTTGAGTGACTATGAGCAGTTTTTATCAAGCTGTCAAAAGAGTCAGAAGCCTTCGCTGAGAATAGACGGCTCGCGACGTCCCGGACATGCCTGCCGTGAACAAATACGACAGGACGCCCCCATTTCGACCGCCGCCTCTGTGCGATCATCGTCATCGCTTGCAATTGGCACAATCAACATCGTCGCCTCAAGCAAGGGGGCAGCGTTTAGGGCGGTAGGTCCGGTTATCTCGGCTGCCGCGAGGCAATCAAATAGGGCGCCTCCACGCCCGGGCACGCGCATCCGTTGACGCAATACCGTGGCGGGCTGAGTCATAACCTGGAAAAGCGGCCAGAGCGGGCAAGCCGCGCCATACCTTGGAATAACAAACCCCGGCACGCCTTTGCGAAACAACAAGGCGCCCGAGCGATCAGCGACAACAAGGCCATAGGTTAGACCCGGCATCGCTGCCATGCGCCGCATGATACAAGCGACTGGCACGCCGAACAGTTGCGCCAGCGCGACGGGGTTAGGACCATGATCGGCCAACGCAGCTGTCAAATCTGCCATTGTGACACGGCCACTGTCTTCGATTACCCTGTGCAGCACTACTAGTGCAATCTGACGCGCAGCTGTCGAGGTCAACTCAGGAGCGCCTTCAACGAGGTCGGCAGGTTTGGCATCACCGGTCTCTATACCGTCAAAACTGTATTCGTGGATGGTCAGAAATGCCTCGACCTCTTCAGCAGGCGAACTGACACTGGCCGCCTCGCCGGTTTCAGGATCAAGAAACCCAACTAAAGTCTTTGAACTGTCGGCAAGCCGTTTGCTATCAACGTCAATATTTGCATGAAATCGGTCGCGCCAGGCTGGCTCAAGGTCTTTGTCTTCGGCCAGGATCGATGCTGTCGCCCGGATCGACGCAGCTGTCGACAGCACTTCGTGCACAGATGCCGCCAATTCGGGGTCGTGCGCCAACCGGTCAGATAGATTTTCAACCGTACGCTCCAATCCAGAGATCTTCCGATGTGCGCTGGCAAGCGCATCGGCCCATCCAGGAAACCTGCCGGCGAACTCATCGGCACGGTCCATTTCGGCCTGCGTCACGCCAGCCGTCTGGGCCACGTCACGCAGGGCTGCAATTAATGCCGCCTCCGCGCCTTCGGTCAGCGCCGCCGCTTCGACTCCCAGCGCTGCCGCTAGGTCCAGCAACAATTTTCCGCCGATTCTACGCCGGTTGTGTTCGATTAGGTTCAGGTATGAAGCGGAAATATTGACCTGACGGGCCAATTCAGCCTGTTTGTAACCGCTCATGATGCGGCGCTCGCGGATGCGGCTGCCAGTGAGTGCTTCACGCGCCATGGGGCTTGGCTAGCCTTTCTGAGTTAATTCAATGCGTTTCTGCGGTGCGACATAAGAAAGTTTACAGCAATCCACCACTCACTGTCGATATGTTTACAAAATAATCATGATAAACAAAGGGCTTATTGCAATTTTTTACAGAAAAAAGGGATAAACGCGTTGCATCAATAGGTGCCGCGCGTCCATCGGTGAGGAGCCGGAGGCGCCATTTCAACATCTGGGAGGATTTTCATGTCCAAAATGAACCTGTCGCGTCGTGGCGTATTGCAAACCGGTGCTGTCGCTGGCGCGGGCCTCGCGCTGCCGACATACCTGTCTGCAGGCAGTCACGAAGGCTATACCAACGCGCCTGCGGGAAGCACGGTCACACTTGGGTTTAACGTTCCACAGTCCGGCGCCTATGCCGACGAAGGCGCGGATGAACTGCGCGCTTACGAGCTTGCGGTCGAACACCTGAACGGTGGCGGCGACGGCGGCCTGATGAACACATTCTCGTCTAAAGCTCTGCAAGGCAATGGCATTCTCGGCAAAAAAGTTGAGTACGTCACAGGCGACACTCAGACCAAATCTGACGCGGCACGTGCTTCGGCGCGGTCCATGATCGAAAAAGACGGTGCCGTGATGATCACGGGTGGGTCTAGCTCGGGCGTGGCCGTGGCCGTGCAAGCGCTGTGCCAAGAAGCTGGCATTATCTTTATGGCAGGTCTGACACACTCAAACGACACCACCGGCAAAGACAAGAAGGCAAATGGTTTCCGCCACTTCTTTAACTCCTACATGACCGGTGCAGCGCTCGCGCCAGTGTTGGCCAACAACTACGGCACGGACCGCAAAGCGTACCACCTGACCGCCGACTACAACTGGGGATACACCACAGAAGAAGCCGTTCGCACATCGACCGAAGCCATGGGTTGGGAAACTGTTGCCGCAGTGAAAACGCCGCTGACACAGACCGATTTTTCGTCGTACATTGCTCCAGTTCTGCAATCGGGTGCAGACGTTCTCGTTCTGAACCACTACGGCGGCAACATGGTGAACTCGTTGACCAACGCGGTTCAGTTTGGCCTGCGTGACAAGTTGGTGAACGACAAGAACTTCGAAATCGTTGTTCCGCTCTACTCGCGTCTGATGGCAAAAGGCGCTGGCGCCAACGTTAAAGGCATCTTTGGGTCGACAAACTGGCACTGGTCGCTGACCGACGCCGGCTCCAAGCAGTTTGTCCAGTCCTTTGGCACCAAGTACGGCTTCCCGCCGTCACAGGCAGCGCACACCTGCTATGTGCAGGTTATGCTCTATGCAGATGCTGTCGAACGTGCGGGATCGTTCAACCCCTGCGCAGTTGCCGAAGCTCTCGAAGGCTTTGAGTTCGATGGCATGGGCAATGGCCCAACGCTTTACCGCGCCGAAGACCACCAGTGTTTCAAGGACGTGCTGGTCGTGAAGGGTAAAGAAAACCCAACGTCGGAATTTGACCTTCTCGAGATCGTCGAAGTCACACCTGTATCGCAGGTGACATACGACGCAGCCATCTTTGGCGGCGAATTGGGTTCTTGCAACCCCGGCGCATAAGCGGCACCGATCGGGGTGGGCATTCGTGCCCACCCTCTTATATTTCATAGCGACCGGCATTCCGCCAAATCCCACACTTTCCAACCAAGGGTCAGACCTATGGAAGCGATCGTCCTTCAAATTCTAAACGGGCTTGACAAGGGCTCGGCCTATGCGCTCATCGCCATGGGTCTTACGTTGATTTTTGGCACTCTGGGCGTTGTGAACTTCGCTCATGGCGCGTTGTTCATGATCGGGGCGTTTTGCGCGGTCACGCTCAGTCGCATCCTTTCGCTTAGCCGTACGATTGTGGACGAAACTCAAAAAGACTTTCTGGGCAACCCGCTCAAGGTTGATATTCCTTATGTCTATGACTGGTTCGGAGAGGCAACCGGCAACGCGATCATTGACTGGTCTGTGCCACTTTCCATTCTTTTTGCCATACCCGTCATGATCGCCATCGGTGTGATAATGGAGCGTGGCCTGATCAAACACTTTTACAAACGTCCCCACGCTGACCAGATTCTAGTGACATTCGGGCTGGCAATCGTGCTGCAGGAAATCATCAAATACTACTATGGCGCCAACCCGATCCCCACGCCGGCACCCGAAGCGTTCAAAGGTTCGTTCGACTTTGGCAACTTTCTGGGCTTTGACCCAAACATGATCATCTATCCCTACTGGCGTATTATTTATTTCGGCTTTGCCGCTGTCATCATCAGCGCAGTCTTTGCCTTTTTGCAATTTACCACGTTCGGGATGGTGGTCAGGGCGGGTATGGCCGACCGCGAAACCGTGCAGCTTTTGGGGATCAATATTGACCGCCGCTTTACCCTGATGTTTGGAATAGCCGCCGCAGTCGCAGGTCTTGCCGGGGTGATGTACACCCCGATCAACTCGCCAAACTACCACATGGGTATGGATTTTCTTGTTCTGTCCTTTGTTGTGGTGGTTGTGGGCGGCATGGGATCTTTGCCCGGCGCTGTCGCTGCGGGCTTTCTTTTGGGCATTCTAGAAAGCTTTGCTTCGATGCGCGAAGTGCTCTCGGTTTTGCCCGGCCTGAACCAGATCATCATCTATTTGGTGGCGATTATAATTCTATTGACGCGTCCCCGCGGCCTTATGGGTCGCAAAGGTGTGATGGAGGACTGAGCCATGTTCGGACTGGACAAAAAAGATACGCGCCTGCTGATCCTTGTCGCGATACTGGTTGCACTGGCGCCCTTCATCCTGAACCCGTTTCCCGAAGGTTCGGGCATGGCGCAGTTCAACGCGGGCTATCCCGACCTGATGCAGCGTTTCGTGATCTTTGGCATCTTTGCCATTGGTTTTAATATCCTATTTGGTCTGACCGGATACCTTTCGTTTGGACATGCCGCATTCCTGGGAGTGGGTTCTTACGCAGCCATGTGGATGATGAAACTGCTCACCATGAACGTGATACCGGCCATCATCGTATCCGTGATTGTGGCAGGCGTGTTTTCTTTGGCAGTGGGTTGGATATCGCTGCGGCGCTCAGGCATCTATTTTTCAATCCTCACGCTCGCCTTTGCACAGATGTCCTATTCGCTGGCGTATTCGGTGCTGACACCGATCACAGGCGGCGAAACCGGCCTGCAACCGAAAAATCTAGATCCGCGCATCCTTGATGCGCCCCTGGCAGACGGTGCAACCCCCAAGGCCCATCTCTTTGGACTGAAAATGGGGTCGAGCTTTGATCTCAGTGTGGGCACATGGGTGTTTACCTTCAACGCAGGCTACTATGTCGCTGCGATCGTTATGCTAGCGGCCTTTTATCTTTCAATTCGTATCTTTCGGTCGCCCTTTGGGTTGATTTTACGGGCTGTGAAATCCAATCAACAGCGCTTGAATTACACCGGCCTCAACTCAAAGCCCTACACACTGGCAGCTTTCGTCATCTCGGGCATGTATGCTGGCCTTGCTGGCGGTCTCATGGTCGCGATGGACACACAAGTCGGCGCGGACCGGATGTTTTGGACGGCCTCGGGCGAGGTCGTGTTGATGAGCATCCTTGGCGGCGTCGGCACGTTGATTGGACCTGTGCTAGGCGCTGGTACGATCAAGTACATGGAAAACATTCTGTCCAAGATTAATTCAGACATCCTGCACACATGGTTCGCTTTCCTACCTGATGGATTAGAAGACTTTGTTGTCACCCTGATTTATCCGTTTGTCGGGAAAGGCTGGCACCTGACGCTTGGGTTGATTTTCATGCTTGTTGTGATCTTCCTGCCGGGAGGCCTTGTCGAAGGCGGGCAACGTATTTCCAAGGTTTTTGGGCGCAAAAAATCCCAAAAGAGCACGCCTAATGGCAACGAAACACCTGCGGAATGAGGGCAAAACCAATGGGTATCCTTGAAGTCAAAAACGTGAGCAAACGGTTTGGTGGCCTGCAGGCGCTGGGCGACGTTAACCTGAGCATTGCAGAGAATTCGGTACATGCGATCATTGGGCCAAACGGGGCAGGCAAATCGACCCTGCTCAATTGTCTTGTCGGCAAACTGATCCCCGACACTGGGTCGGTCATGTTCGACGGTCAGTCGGTCTTGGGTAGAAAACCGTTTGAGATCAACCAAATGGGGATCAGCCGCGTGTTTCAGACGCCCGAAATATTTGGTGATCTGAGTGTACTAGAAAATATGATGATCCCATGCTTTGCAAAGCGGGATGGTGCTTTCACGCCCAATGCTTTTATCAATATGCTGAAAGACAGAGAAATCGTCGAGCGCGCCGAAGTCATGCTAGAAGAGATGAAGATGGCAGAGCATCGGCACATGCACGCAGCCGCCCTGTCGCGCGGAGACAAACGACGTCTTGAGATCGGCATGTGCCTCAGCCAGGAGCCGCGGCTTTTGTTGCTGGACGAGCCAACAGCAGGCATGGCGCGCGCCGACACCAACAACACCATTGATCTGCTCAAACAGATCAAGGATGAGCGCGATATCACCATCTCAATCATCGAACACGACATGCATGTTGTGTTCTCTCTGGCCGAGCGGATTACGGTTTTGGCTCAGGGGACGCCATTGGTTGAAGACACGCCAGAAAATATCAAAGGTCACCCCAAGGTGCGCGAAGCCTATCTTGGTGAAACCCAGGATGCAGCCTAACCCGCCCATCCGCCAGACTGCCCACATGGGTTTTTCAAAGTGCCAGAACCAAAACGGAGCACGGACATGAACGCAAATCCCGACGTCACAAAGGGCATAAGCCATGCCCAAACTGCCCCTGCCTTTCTCAGCGTGTGGGACATGCATGCCTACTACGGGGAAAGCTATATCGTTCAAGGCATCACCTTTAACGTCCACGAGGGTGAGATCCTGGCGCTGCTGGGCCGCAACGGGGCTGGCAAGACGACAACCCTGCGCTCTATCGCGCGCATCGGCAGTCCAGAGGTTCGCCACGGCGAAATCTGGCTTGACCACCAGCCTTTGCACAACATGTCGAGCCATGAAGCCGCGCAAGCGGGTCTGGGCCTTGTTCCCGAAGATCGACGCATCATCCCCGGCCTTACGGTCGAGGAAAACCTGAAGCTGGCCCAAATCGCCCCTCCAATTGGCTGGTCAATCGACCGTCTTTACAATCTTTTCCCGCGCCTCGGGGAACGCCGCAACCAAGAAGGCACAACCTTGTCGGGCGGTGAACAGCAAATGCTGTCCATCGCGCGCGCGCTTGCACGTGATATTAAGGTGCTGTTGCTGGACGAACCCTATGAAGGGTTGGCCCCCGTGATCGTTGACGAGATCGAAAAGACACTGCGCATCATCAAACAGCAGGGCATCACAACCGTCATCGTGGAACAAAATGCGATCCGTGCCCTGCAACTGGCAGACCGCGCCCTGATTCTCGATACCGGAGGTATCGTTTTCGATGGGACGGCAGCAGAGGTCCTCGAAAATGAAGAATTGCGCGCAGAATACCTGGCCATCTGAGGCGATAACGGCGGGCCTGCTGGGCATCAAACAAAGAGAAAACGAATTTTCTGGCGAAAAGCCTGAAGACATATGGCGTACATTATGCGTCCGAGGTATGGCATTACAGGGCCAGACCAACGCCTGAGCGATCACATCGCGCAGTGTAAACTTTGAAACGGCATGCATTCGGAAAATATTTTGCCTTTTGAAAACCAACCCCCTCAAACCCGGATGGCACAGCCAAAAGGTTGATCCCGCAGCCATCAAGTCAATTAATGACGTTCTTGCGTCTTTCCGTAAGGTCGCGAACGGCGCTTTTCACAGTGTGCATCCCTCGCTATAACCGTCCTGAGCACTACCTGGCGCACCCCGGTTCGGGCCTCGCAGCCAAAGCCAAACTGTTGAGGACTAAGAATGAAAAAAAATACGCATGATGCAGATGTCGCCTTTATCAGGGCCTTGGCAGAACTACTGCGCGAAACCGATCTAACAGAGATCGAAGTTGAACGAGAGTATGGGGCCGACGACGGGCTATCGGTACGCGTGTCGCGTCAGTCTGTGCAACAGGTGGTCGCGCCAGTGTCTGTCGCTCCGGCGGCCGCAGTCGCTCCAAGCCCCACAGCTGCACCCGCACCGGCTGAACCCGCCGCAGCCACAGACCCAGCCGAAGATCCAGGTGCGGTCACTTCGCCCATGGTTGGAACCGTTTATATGCAAGCAGAACCGGATGCACCGTCATTCATCAAGGTGGGTCAGCAGGTTTCCGAAGGTGATACGCTTTTGATCGTCGAGGCGATGAAGACCATGAACCACATACCGTCGCCACGCGCAGGCACAATTAAACGCATCCTTGTTGAGGACGGCGCCGCCGTGGAGTTTGGTGCACCCTTGGTGATCCTCGGATAAGGCGGGCGACATGTTTAAGAAAATCCTGATTGCCAACCGCGGCGAAATCGCTTTGCGGGTTGTGCGAGCGGCCCGTGAAATGGGCATCGCCACGGTAGCTGTCCATTCCACAGCTGATGCGGATGCCATGCATGTGCGTATGGCTGACGAATCTGTTTGCATCGGCCCGCCCTCGTCGATGCAATCCTATCTCAGTTTTCCAGCCATTATATCGGCCTGCGAAATCACTGGCGCCGATGCGATACACCCTGGCTATGGCTTTCTGTCGGAGAACGCACAATTCGTTCAAATCGTCGAAGATCATGACCTAACCTTTATTGGCCCCACAGCGGAACATATCCGCGTCATGGGCGACAAGATCACGGCCAAGGACACAATGAAGGCACTTGGCGTTCCATGTGTACCCGGCTCTGACGGTGGGGTCGCCACGCTGGACGAAGCAAAGGCGCTTGGCGAAAAAATGGGCTATCCCGTCATTATCAAGGCCACTGCCGGCGGGGGTGGGCGCGGCATGAAAGTCGCCCAAACAGCCGCAGACATGGAAAACGCCTTTTTGACAGCCCGTGCCGAAGGCAAGGCCGCCTTTGGCAATGATGAAGTTTATATCGAGAAATATCTGACGACGCCGCGCCATATCGAAATTCAGGTTTTTGGAGACGGCAAGGGACGCGCTGTACACCTAGGCGAGCGTGACTGTTCGCTACAACGCCGCCACCAGAAAGTTTTCGAAGAAGCACCCGGTCCAACGATCAACGCCGAAGAACGCGCAGCCATTGGCAAAGTGTGCGCCGACGCTGTGGCCAAGATCAACTATATTGGCGCAGGAACCATCGAATTTCTGTATGAAAACGGTGAGTTTTATTTCATTGAGATGAACACCCGACTTCAGGTTGAGCACCCCGTAACCGAAGCCATTTTTGACGTCGACCTAGTGCGTGAACAGATTCTGGTTGCCGCTGGTGAAAACATGTCATTTCAGCAGGAAGATCTGAAAATCAACGGTCATGCCATCGAAGTCCGTTTGAACGCTGAAAAACTGCCGAATTTTTCGCCTTCACCGGGCAGAATCACGCAGTATCATGCGCCAGGCGGTCTTGGGGTTCGTATGGATTCAGCCTTGTATGACGGCTACGTTATCCCCCCCTATTATGACAGCCTGATTGGCAAACTGATCGTTCATGGCCGCGACCGGGCTGAAGCGCTTGCTCGGCTCAGCCGCGCCTTGGGAGAATTGATCATCGACGGTGTCGATACCACTGTACCGCTGTTTGATGCACTGTTGGCCGAGCAGGACATCCACAATGGCAGCTACAATATTCACTGGCTGGAACATTGGCTAGACGCACAGAACAAATCACAAGACAACGCTTAGACCAACTCGGCTGCGTGGCAACTCTATGCTAACACTTCGCGTGTTTTGCACGCCGCTCCATGGGGCCCCATTTTCTGCGCGCACTCTCCAAGCGATACCATTTCATAGGTGCGCGGCGTGGCACAAATATGGGCGTCGTTTATCTAACAGCGCAAAGAACAAAGACAGGCGCCTCTTTCCAAAGCTCGCTGCCGAACAGGAAAGCAATGACAGAGTTTGACATCACGCCAGCGCTGTTGCTGCGGGGATACGCCAATGGCATTTTCCCAATGGCTGAAAGCCGTGACGACCCAGAGGTATTCTGGGTTGATCCCCGACGCCGGGGCGTGCTTCCATTGGATGGGTTTCATGTGTCGCGTAGCCTTGCGCGTGCGATGCGGCGCAGCAGGTGGACGCTCAAGATTAACACCGATTTCGACAGCACCGTCCAAGGCTGCGCTGATCGATCTGATACTTGGATAAATCCAAAAATTAGTCGCCTTTACAGCGCCTTGCATTCCAGCGGTCACGCACATTCGATTGAGATTTGGGATGACGCACATCTGGTGGGCGGCGTCTATGGAGTGGTTTTGGGTGGGTCTTTTTTTGGCGAAAGCATGTTCTCACGACGCAGCAATGCCTCAAAAATGGCATTGGCGGCATGTGTCGACAGGTTGCGTCGGGGTGGGTTCACTCTGTTTGATACGCAGTTCCTAACAGATCATTTGGCGACACTTGGCGCCGTAGAGATCACGCGGGCGCGGTATCACGACCGTCTACGCGGCGCACTCTCTAACACAAAAGCCGATTTCAATACCCCAGCACCCACAACGCTTTACAGCGTGATGCAACGCATGACCCAAACGTCATAACGGGCGTGGTCAACTGCGCTCAACGCGGGGGAAGACGCAATCATCCATCCAGAAAATACAACGCCTTCACGCCCAGTTTCGGTGATCTCAAGGCCAGCATAAGAATTGCCTGCCGGATTACCGGCCGGATAGCGGCAATCAGTCAGCGTAATATTAAGCCGTTCAAACTTGACTGTTCGACCAACCAGCAATTCAATATCAACGACGTCCCCACTAAACTTGTTAAGACCACGAAGAACTGCGCCACTTGCAGCCTGAGTCCTTTCCTGTGCAAAAGCATCGGAACAGACCAAGGCGCAGACAAACGCCAGATAACGTATCATCCGCCTTCGCCCCCAGAGACGAATTTGAGCAGCAGTGAAATCAGGCTAACTGCACCTTGCGTATCAGTAATTTCGGACCCGGGTTCAAAATTGAACGGTGAACCTCCGGGGACAATCTCAACGAAATTACCACCTAGTAATCCTTCGGAACTGATAACAATGGCGCTGTCATCAGGGATTTGCGTCGCCTCATTTAGCGTCACGGTCGTTTCAGCGCGGTAAGTAATATTATTCAACGCGACATCCGTCACGGTGCCTATTTTTACACCAGCCAAGCGTACATCCGTACCAACGCTCACGCCTTCTAGGCTGCGAAAGCTTGCCGTGAGCGGATAATTTGACCCACCACCTGTATTTAGGCCGCCAATTTGCGCGCCATACACTCCGATCGCAATTGCGGCTGCAAGAACAGCACCCCCAACAACAACTTCAGCTGTATTTTCCGCCATGTTTCATATGCCTTATTCAGGGGTCCACGCTTCGTAATCTGCGCGATCTGCAGGGTTTGGCCTACGAATTGATCCAGCAGGGGCGTAAGCCATAGCCGTTCCTGTAAGATTGGGCTGATGCGGCTTTTCCCATGGCTTGTGAATTAACGGGTTATCTGTCGGCGGCTCGGCCCAAGTACGATGTAGCCATCCATGCCATGCGGGATCGACCCTGCTGGCTTCGGCTTCACCGTTGTAAATCACCCAACGGCGATTGTCGTTTGCGTTACGGTAAAAGATGTTGCCCTGAGAATCCTCACCCACTTTTTTGCCCTTGCGCCATGTGAACAACTGGGTGTTCAGTGTCTGACCATGCCACCATGTCACGGTGCGCATCAGCGTATTCAAAATGCCCATTGTTCGCCTCCGAAGGTTTCAGATATTTCTATGCCGTATTCGTTCTGCGGCGTCCAGAGGACAACGGGGCCTCTCAGCGCAGCTCAGCGCGGGAGTAACGCTGTCACCTCTATCTCGATCCGGTATTTGGGATCGATCAGATCACATTGGACCATAGTGGCCGCGGGCGGGTTTGCCCCAAAGGTCTCAGCAAGAATTGGCCAACAAGGCTCAAACTCTGCTCGGTCTGGCAGCATGTAACAAACCCGAAGAACATCTGACCAACCCGCACCAGCACGATTTAATGCGTCATGGATGGTATCCAACGCATCGCGGCACTGATCTACAACCGTGTCGCCCTGCCCGACCGTGCCCGCCACATGTACCCATCCATCAGCCACAACTGCCCGACAATAGCCTATCTTGCCTTCATAAATGCCGCCCGAAGAAATGCGATTTATAGCCATTCACTTACTCCAAGCAATCATACGTTCAGGATGCAACGCCCTCTCGATCATTGCTTTGGCCCAGCGCAAGACCCACTTAATCAGGCGCGCACCAAGCCAAAAACTAGCCAGCGCTTGCTGGTTCCTTTTCCGCATCTGCGTAAATCATCAGCGGTGCTGCGTCAGAAAGCACCGCTTCCTCGTTGACTACAACCTCTGTCACAGTGTCCTGACCCGGCAAATCGAACATAGTATCCAGCAAGATATCTTCTAGGATGGAACGCAACCCACGCGCACCGGTTTTGCGTTCGATGGCGCGCTTTGCAATCGCGCTCAACGCGTCGTCGGTGAATGTCAGGTCTGTATCTTCCAATTCGAACAGGCGCTGATACTGTTTGACCAAAGCATTTTTGGGTTGGCTCAGAATGGTAACCAGCGCATCTTCGTCTAGGTCTTCGAGGGTGGCAAGCACGGGTAAGCGACCCACAAATTCTGGAATCAGGCCAAATTTCAAAAGATCTTCAGGCTCAAGCTCAGTAAAGATTTCGCCAATTCCACGCGATTCTTCATCGCGTACATCAGCGCCGAACCCCATGGCCGATCCCTTACCACGCTGCGCAATGATCTTGTCCAAACCGGCAAATGCACCGCCGCAGATGAACAATATATTGGTCGTGTCCACTTGCAGGAATTCCTGCTGCGGGTGCTTGCGCCCCCCCTGTGGAGGAACAGAAGCAACTGTACCCTCCATCAGTTTCAACAGCGCCTGTTGTACGCCTTCGCCAGACACATCGCGGGTAATGGACGGGTTCTCGGACTTGCGCGTGATCTTGTCGACCTCGTCGATATAGACGATGCCGCGCTGTGCGCGCTCGACATTATACTCTGACGCCTGAAGCAATTTAAGAATGATATTCTCAACATCCTCACCGACATAGCCAGCTTCGGTCAGCGTCGTCGCGTCGGCCATCGTAAAGGGAACGTCCAGTATGCGCGCCAGCGTCTGCGCCAGCAATGTCTTGCCGCAGCCCGTGGGCCCAATCAGCAAAATATTGGATTTGGCAAGCTCGATATCGCCGCCTTTTTGCGCGTGGTTCAGTCGTTTATAATGGTTGTGCACAGCAACAGACAAGACACGCTTGGCTGTCACCTGACCAATCACATAGTCATCCAAAACCTCACAAATATCTTTGGGCGTTGGCACGCCATCGGTCGATTTCAGGCCAGATGCTTTCGTCTCTTCACGGATGATATCCATGCACAATTCGACACATTCATCGCAAATGAATACGGTTGGACCCGCGATCAGTTTGCGCACCTCATGCTGGCTTTTGCCGCAAAAGCTGCAATACAGAGTGTTCTTGCTGTCGCCGCCAGAGTTCGTGGCCATGTATCGTCCTTCCCGTACTTGCCGTCGTATGGACCGCCGTCTTGCCAGGCGTGCCCCGCGTTTCTGTCAGCTTAAAACAGCGCTGCGGGGTCCACAATCGTCTTTTTGTCCAATAAGCGAAGCACGCGCGCGCGCGCCTATACTTTAGTCAAGCAACCTATCCGTCTGCGTCTTCGTCCTTGTTGCGGTTTTCAACGATCTCGTCGATATGGCCCCAGTCTTTCGCCTCGTCAGGTGACATAAAGTTATCCCGATCTAGCGCTTTTTCAACCGCATCATGGGTCTGTCCGGTGTGTTTGACATAAATGTCATACAGACGATCCTTGAGCTTTTGCGTCTCGGCTGCGTGGATCATAATGTCAGAGGCCTGTCCCTGATATCCGCCCGACGGCTGGTGCACCATGATCCGGCTGTTAGGCAAGGAAAAGCGCATTCCAGCCTCGCCGCCTGCCAGCAGCACAGATCCCATCGACGCGGCTTGCCCGATGCAGAGAGTTGAAACCTTGGGTTTGATGTATTGCATCGTATCGTAAATCGACAAGCCAGACGTCACAACGCCACCCGGACTGTTGATATACATGCTAATTTCTTTCGACGGGTTTTCCGCCTCAAGATGCAAAAGCTGGGCGACCACAAGATGGTTCATGCCGTCATGGATCGGACCGTTGATGAATATGATCCGCTCCTTCAGAAGGCGCGAAAAAATATCATAGGCCCGTTCGCCACGGCTGGTTTGTTCAACAACCATAGGTACAAGGTTGTTCGTGAAATTGTTGAATTGGTCAATTGGGTCGCGCATATGTCCTGCCTCGTCAAACTTTGCGAGACCATACCCGCAAAGATGTTACCCGAGTCTTAGTATCCGCAGTGAAGAGCTTCAAGAGGCGGTAAACGGGTTGAAGCTTGCGCATGCCTAGCTAGTTCGTTGACCATGACAGATGCATTGACCCGTTTTCCGCCCAATCACCACGCCGCGCTCGAGCGACTGGTGCGATTTATACCACACGCCGGGCGTACCTATGCCGCGCGGCGCAACTTTGATCTAGGGCGCGACGATCACACCGGCGTGTCGACGCTATCCCCCTATCTCCGCGCGCGCCTGATCACCGAGGCGGACGTGCTAAGAGCCGTTCTGGCCAAGCATAGCCCTGCTGCTGCTGAAAAATTTATACAGGAGGTGTTTTGGCGCAGCTATTGGAAGGGCTGGCTGGAAATGCGGCCAGCGGTATGGACGCAGTACAAGTCTGCGCTCAAAGCTCAACTAAACGCAGTACAAACGCAAGCCGGGTTGCGTGACCGTTGGGAAGCGGCCTGTTCGGGTGAAACTGACATTGACTGCTTCAACGCCTGGGCTCGCGAATTGGTTGAAACAGGATATCTGCACAATCACGCCCGGATGTGGTTTGCCTCGATCTGGATATTCACCCTACGGCTGCCATGGGAGTTGGGAGCAGATTTCTTTCTGAGGCATTTACTTGATGGTGATCCCGCATCGAACACCTTGGGGTGGCGTTGGGTTGCAGGCATCCAAACCCCCGGCAAAACGTATCTGGCGCGCACGTCCAATATTTCAAAATTCACCGAAGGACGATTTGCACCGAAATGGCAGTTGGCAGGCGAAGCGACCCCAGTGCCGGGGCCAGTCGCGCCGGATCGTATGCCTTTGCCAAATCCAACCCCCCTGCCCCAAAGCAAGCGCGTCGGCCTATTGCTGCACGATGACGACTTGAGCCCGGGCTTTTTGCTGAATTCAGGTCTTAGCCCGGTCGCAACCGCTGTTGTGACGACACGTGCAGGACTGTCCCCGTTGACAGCAGCACCGCATTTAGAGGCTTTTGCAAAAACCGCTGCAGCGGATGTTGCGCATAGATACAAGGACCGTTTGGGGACAGTCACGTGGCCAAAACCAACACGTGAGGCGATTGCCGAATGGGCCAAAGCTAGCAGGGTCGAACAAATCGTGACACCCTATGCTCCCGTTGGTCCGAACGCGGATCTTTTGTCCCGCATGACAGACACCGACGGCATGCCCCCCATTGCCTGCATCCTGCGTGAGTATGACAGCGCCGCGTGGCCGCACGCGACGCATGGGTTCTTTCGTTTTAAGGATAAAATCCCAACACTATTGGGCCACTTGCGCGGCCTGAATGCGGCAGAATAACTATCCGAGGCAATCCACCAAAGAACCTGCGATCGCACGCAGCACATTTGGATAAAGCTCTGGCCCCGGTTTCTGCTCGGCGCCAAGTGGATCGATAACCCCAAGAGTGGCTGCGCCGATGGCAGTCAGCAACCCGGGATTGTACTGCGGTTCAGCCAAAGCACAAACAGCGCCCAGATCGGTGATCGTCGCCTGCAAGGCCTAAACTCGGGCGGCACTGGGTGCTGTTGCATCGCTGTCAGACACCGACCCGACCGCTTCAATTTCGAACCTGTGCTCAAAATAGTGATAGGCGTCATGAAAGACGACAAAAGGGCGGCCTCGAACTTGCGACAACGACGCATTAAGCTCAGTTTCCAAGGCGGTCATCTGCTGCTGGAACATCTGTGCATTCTGCGCATAGGTTGATGCGTTTTCAGGGTCTAATTCCGCTAGGTTGGTTGCAATTTCGCCAGCCCAGACTGCTGCGTTCTGCGGGTCAAGCCAAGCATGCGGGTCAATCTCATCGCCGTGATCCACGTGAGCATCGCCATGTTCGTCGTCATGTCCATCGCCATGGCCGTCTGCATGGCCTTCCTCATGCTCATCGTCGTGACCGTCGCCGTGCTCGTCCGCATGGCCTTCCTCGTGCTCATCGTCGTGCTCGTCTTCGTGTCCATGGTCATGATCGTGGGCGGCAAAGTTTTCGCCCTCGCGAATATCCAAAAGGAACGTTCCCTGCACATTCAATACAGATATAGATGCTGCACCCGCCCCAAGTGTTTCCACAGGCCCCTCAAGCCAAGGCGTCAACGTGGGCCCAACCCAAACGATTACATCTGCACGATCCAAAGCGCGCGCCTCGGATGGACGCATCGAATAACCATGCGGCGACGCGCCCGGCGGAACAACCAAATCAGGTGTGCCTAAACTTCCCATCACAGACGCAACAATCGAGTGCAACGGCGCGATATCCACCGCAACACGCGGCACATCTGCCTGCGCCGCACCCACAACTCCGGCCGAAATAACTCCTGCCCACATCCAACGCATAGTGTTCTCCTGTTATATCATAACACAATCGAAGAGTTGCTATATGCTATAATATTACATATCAAGCCTCAAACTTAAACAGGGTGCCATATGGCCAGCCTCGGATTTGACGCTCATGATCATTCCAACTGCATCCGAACCGCAATGGACCGGGCAGAAAAGCATTGCACTGATCACAAGCTTAAACTTACGCCGATCCGTAGGCGCGCTTTAGAGATTTTGTTGACCGAACATCGCGCGCTTGGTGCCTATGATCTGCTCAGCCACTTTGCCGACGAAGGCTTGGGAACTGCGCCACCCGTTGCCTACCGAGCGCTGGATTTTCTGACATCCGCTGGATTCGCACACAAGATCGAAGGTCTGAACGCTTATATCGCTTGCGCTAATTTGGGCTCAGACCATGCTCCCGCGTTTTTAATCTGCACGAACTGCAAAGTCGTCGCCGAAGCCACAATCGAATTGGGCGAAGGGCACCTTGGCGCAGCTGCCCATGCCGCAGGCTTCAAGATCGAGCGCACCGTAATCGAAGCCATGGGCCTGTGCCCGTCTTGCCAGGCGACCACATGAGCCTGATCGTCACAAAAAATCTGACCCTTTCGCAAGGTGGGCGATCGGTTTTACACAACGTAGATTTCTCGATTGACCGGGGCGAAATCGTGACTGTCGTCGGCCCGAACGGATCTGGAAAGTCAACACTAGTCAAAGGATTGATAGGCGCGCTGACGCCGGTCAAGGGCTCCGTCACACGCGCACGCGGGCTTACCATCGGATATGTCCCACAAAGCCTGCAACTGGATGGGCTTTTGCCACTGACCGTGGAACGGTTTCTGAACCTACCTCGCCGTCAAAGCAAGGCCGCCATAGCCAAAGCGCTGTCCGACGCAGGTGTTCCAAAGGTGGCGCGTTCTCAATTGCGAGCCCTATCAGGTGGCCAATTCCAGCGCGTTTTGCTAGCACGTGCACTATTGTTGAAACCCGACATCCTGATACTTGACGAAGCAACGCAAGGCCTGGATCAACCTGGGGCCGCGGCATTCTACATTCAGATCGCGGATGTGCGTAATCGGTTGAATTGCGCCGTTCTGATGGTTAGCCACGATCTGCACGTGGTCATGGCCGCATCGGATCGCGTGCTGTGCCTGAATGGCCATATATGCTGTCAGGGCACGCCGGATGTAGTACAGGACGCCCCGGAATACCACGCCCTCTTTGGAACTGGCACTCAGGGGACTTTTGCGCTTTATCGACACGGTCACGATCATGACCATGATCACAATCACGACGACCATCACACCCATGCTTGACGATTTCATGACACGCGCGGCACTGGCGGGTATTGGTACAGCCCTGGCCGCAGCCCCCCTCGGCTGCTTTGTGGTATGGCGTCGTATGGCTTACTTTGGCGATGCAACGGCGCACGCAGCCCTGTTGGGCGTTGCATTGTCGCTAGCGCTCCGAGGTCCGATCATGCTGGGCGTGCTTAGCACAGCGATCGTAATGGCCCTGCTGGTCCAAGGATTGTCTGGCCGGGGTCTCGCGCAGGATACACTGCTGGGTGTGCTGGCCCACAGCGCTTTGGCCATAGGCCTCGTGGCAGTTTCGTTCCTGTCTGGCGTGCGAATTGACCTGATGGGATACCTTTTTGGAGACATCCTCGCTGTCTCCAAAACCGATCTTGCTTTGATTTGGGGCGGAGCCGCTGTCGTTATTGTTCTTATGCTCTGGCGATGGCAGGGTATGCTGGCATCGACACTGAACCCTGACCTCGCTCAGGCGAGTGGAATTTCGGCCAAGACAGAACAGCTGGTGCTGACCTTGGCACTTGCACTGACCGTTGCCGTCGCAATCAAGGCCGTGGGCGCCCTTCTAATCGGCGCACTGCTCGTGATCCCCCCTGCAGCTGCCCGCCCCCTAACAGGCTCACCCGAGTCTATGGCGATAGCAACAGCGGCAATCGGCAGCGCTGCGGCTCTTGGCGGTTTGGGTGCATCGTTTCAGTTTGACACGCCAACCGGCCCAACAATCGTATGCTGCGCCGCAGCAATGTTCGTGGTCAACACAATTATCTCGCGTGGTCTAAAGCTGCGCTAAAGGGACGGTGGGAGGGGCGTATTTGCGCATGCAAACAGCGTCCGACCCCGTTGCTGATCAAGGCACTCACACAAAGATAACACGGCTCTGCCAAGGACGAGACCGCCGCTGGCAGCGGCCAACCCAATGGTCGCCTTCACTCGCAGAAACATGGAAAAACGTCTAAAGGTAATCCTTGCACAATCCCGAAATTCAAATGGACAGGAATACGCTGCAAAAACCTGGTTCCGCACAGTTCCGAGATGTACAGCAAGCGCTATGCAACACTTTTCAGACGCATTACGCGAAATGCTTTTGGGCAGCCTTCCAGACATTAAAGCATCATGCGAAATACTTGAAACACCGCAAATCATCTAACGCGTTGAAATCTTTGATTTCAGGCAGCGTTAGGTGATTCAGGTTTTTCGCATTGTGCTCTAACAACGGGATGATACCGGATTGTAAGCCACTGCTCTCTCACTCGGACAAAAAACATAACTATAACAGATGTCTGCCGCGCAAAAGGGCACGGCAGACACTTGAACTACTGAAGAATAAAACAGGTTATTTCAGACCTGCGTCGGTTACATCTTGCAGTCGGCACCATAAACGTCTGTGTGATCCGTCGCTGCCACACCGACCAATTTGTTGGTCACGACATCTCCCTCTTTCACGACTTCACGCATATAGATATCCTGAATCGGATGGTGATTGTCGGCAAAAGCAAACTTGCCGCGTACAGACTGGAAATCAGCATCCTTAAGCGCGGCCCGGAATGCATCTGCATCACTAACATTTGCCTTATCCATCGCGGACATCAGCAACAATGCGGTGTCATAGCCCTGCGCCGCGTAAAGCGATGGCAAACGACCATATTCGGCTTCGAAATTTGCAACAAATTCAGCATTGCCTGGCACGTCCAGATCCTTGGACCAATGTGCAGTGTTTTTCACGCCCAGCGCTGCTTCACCGATTGCGCCAAGGATACCCTGATCAAAACTGAACGCAGGCCCGGCTACGGGCTTATCAACGCCCGACCCAGCAAATTGCTTCATGAACGAAATACCCATGCCACCCGGCAGGAAGAAATAGACCTGATCGGCATCGCTGGCGCGGATTTGCGCAATTTCAGCAGCGTAGTCTGTTTGGCCTAGTTTGGTATAGACCTCGTCTGTCACTTCGCCACTGAAGAACCGCTTAAAGCCTTTCATCATGTCCTGACCTGCAGGATAATTTGGCGCCATCAAAAATACTTTTCCGACGCCCTGAGCACTCAAATACGCACCAGCGGCTTCAGAAAACGCGTCGTTCTGCCAGCTGACGTTAAAATAGTTCTTGTGGCATCCACGCCCCGCCAATGCTGAGGGCCCCGCATTGGGCGATAGGTAAAACTTGCCCTGAGCGGTCGCCGCAGGAACCACAGCCATAGCCAAGTTCGACCAGATAATCCCAGTCATCACATCCACCTTTTCAGACTGGATCAGTTTATCGGCAAGCTGCACGGCAATATCTGGTTTGCGCTGGTCATCCTCGATCACCAGTTCCAGCGCCTCGTTGCCTTTGGCAGCCAGCATAAAACCGTCGCGGACATCAATGCCTAAGCCAGCACCACCGCCTGAAAGAGTCGTGATCATCCCGACCTTAACCTTGCCGCCGTGGCCATCGGCCATCGCCGCCGTGCCCAAGGCCGCTATACAACCAGCAGCCATCATTTGTTTCAATGTCATGTACTCTCTCCCTTTTATGCAGGCTCTTGTGGCCCGGTGCTTTTGTCTTATCAGACCCCTATCGGCCTATGTTCTGTCAAGAGCTAAGTCACACGCTGACGGGTCAGGTAGGTGGGATTGTCCCACAACCGGTCGCCCATCACGACCTCGATATGGTCCACAGCAGCGATCACATCCGCCTCGTCGATATACAGTGGGGTAAAGCCAAAGCGCATGATATTTGGCGCGCGGAAATCGCCGATCACGCCGCGCGCAATCAGCGCTTGCATCGCTGCATATCCTTGCTCAAAGGCAAAAGATACCTGGCTGCCGCGCTGGCCGCTGTCGCGCGGGCTGACCAGTGTCAACTGTGGCACGCGCGTTTCAATGTGACGAATAAACACTTCCTGCAATGCAATTGATTCTGAACGAAGATCTGACATATCCACAGCCTCCCAAATCTCCATTGCGGCCTCAAGAGCAGCCAACTGGATCACCGGTGGTGTGCCGACGCGCATCCGTTCGATCCCGGCTGCAGGCCGATAACCCAAATCGAAATCAAACGGTGCATCGTGCCCCAACCATCCGGCTAATGCAGGATCAATATCAGGCGCGATATCTGCACGCACATAGATAAAGGCCGGAGCGCCGGGGCCACCATTGAGGTATTTGTAAGTACAGCCCACAGCCATTTCACACTCGCAGCGCGCCACATCCACTGGCAAAGCGCCGGCACTGTGCGCAAGATCCCAGATCATCACCGCACCAGCATTATGCGCAGCAGCTGTCAATGCGTCCATGTCATGCAAGCGGCCGGTGCGATAATCCACTTGCGTCAGCATTACTGCTGCAACGCGTTCGTCTATGGCACCAGCGACGTCTTCCGGGGCGACGATCCGTAGCTCATATCCCTGATCTAACGTTCGAATCAAACCTTCGACCATGTAAAGATCGGTTGGGAAATTTCCACTATCGCTAAGTATTACGCGTCGGTTGGGGCGCATTTTTACCGCGGCTGCAACAGCCTGATAGACTTTGATCGAAAGGGTATCACCCATTACAACCGTATTCGTTGGTGCACCGATCAATCGGCCAACTGCATCACCAACACGAGAAGGCTGTGCCATCCAGCCAGAAGCGTTCCACCCCTTAATCAGTTGACCGCCCCATTCGTTCTGGATCATGTCCGACACACGTGCCTTGGCAGCCACAGGTAACGGCCCCAATGAGTTTCCATCAAGATAAATCATATCTGTGGGTAAGTCGAAAAATTCTTTGCGCAGAACCATCTACAAGGCTCCTCTTACATGCCAGAGTTCAGGGAAAAGCTCAACTTCCAGCATCTTGCGCAGATATGCCACCCCGTTTGTACCCCCCGTACCACGCTTAAATCCAATAATCCGCTCGACCGTTGTTACGTGGTTGAACCGCCAGCGGCGAAAGTAATCCTCCAAGTCTACTAGTTTTTCGGCCAATTCGTAGTAAAGCCAATGGGTTTGCGGATCTTCGTAAATCTGCTGCCACATGTCTTGAATGGCACTTTGCGCTGTCCAATTCGAAGATTTCGGAGGGCCAGACGGATCATCCAAACCAAGACCTTGCGCCGTCAACGTCAGCGCCGCCTGATAAAGGGACGGAAGGGTCAGTTCAGCCGCCAAGGTGGCATGAGCCGCCGCCTTGTGACCATGAACTTTCATCAGGGCGGTTTGACGATTGCCTAGAATGTACTCAATCAACCGGTATTGATGCGACTGAAACCCAGACGAATTGCCCAAGGCGGGGCGAAATGCAGTATACTCGCTAGGTGTCATGGTGCGCAGGACATCCCAAGCTCCGTTAAGCTGTTCAAATATCCTCGCGACACGGGCCAACATCTTAAACGCTGACCGCAAATCATGGTCGATGATGGCACCCCGCGCGCTTTGTAACTCGTGAATCGCCAACCGCATCCATAACTCAGACGTCTGGTGCTGAATGATGAAAAGCATTTCGTCATGCGCCATCGATCGCGGATGCTGTGCGTCAAGCAGCGCATCAAGGCCCAAATAATCGCCATATGACATGTCACGTGAGAAATCGAGTTTAGCGTCGTGATGCCCGCCGTCAGCGTCTGTTTGTTTCATGATGCCCGCCTTAAATTTGCGCTGTTGGTACAGCGCGTCTTTGATCTTGCCCTTGCCTAAATCATAAAAAAGGACGCTTGGTTTCTATTCGGCGGCATATGCTTCCATGGGTGGGCACGTACACGTCAGGTTGCGATCACCCCATACGTTGTCCACTCGGTTCACTGGTGGCCAGTACTTGTCGACACGGAAAGCGCCCGCCGGAAAGCACCCGGCCTCGCGCGCATAGGGTCTGTCCCAATCCTTGACGAGATCTTCCATCGTGTGCGGTGCGTTCTTGAGCGCATTGTTTTCGGGATCGGCGGTGCCGTTCTCAATCTCGGCGATCTCGGCGCGGATCGCAAGCATCGCATCGCAAAAGCGGTCAAGCTCGGCTTTGGGTTCAGATTCGGTCGGCTCGATCATCAGGGTCCCAGCCACCGGAAAGCTCATGGTTGGGGCATGAAAGCCACAGTCGATCAGCCGCTTGGCGATATCGTCCACGGTGATGCCTGCGGATTGGGCAAAGGGACGCGTGTCGATGATGCACTCATGTGCCACACGACCGCGCGGCCCCTTATACAAAACGTCATAAGCCCCCTTAAGCCGAATGGCGATGTAGTTGGCATTTAGAATGGCGACTTTCGTGGCTTGGGTCAGGCCCGCACCGCCCATCATCAGGCAATAGGCCCACGAGATCGGCAAAAGTGAAGGCGAGCCAAAGGCCGCAGCAGAAACGGCACCTGTGCCAGAAATTGGATCGCCCGGCAGATGCGGAATCAGATGTGATTTGACGCCGATTGGTCCCATGCCGGGGCCGCCGCCACCGTGTGGAATGCAAAACGTCTTGTGCAGGTTCAGGTGGCTCACGTCGCCGCCCAGATCACCGGGGCGCGACAGGCCGACCATCGCGTTCATGTTGGCGCCGTCGATGTAAACTTGCCCACCATGCTGGTGCACGATTTCGCAAACCTCGATCACAGTCTCTTCGAACACGCCATGGGTTGAGGGATAGGTGATCATGCAACCGGCCAACGCCTCTGCATGTTTTTCGGCCTTGCTGCGAAAATCCTCAAGGTCGATGTCACCGTTCGGCGCGGTCTGAACCGGCACGACCTGCCAGCCGACCATATGGGCAGAGGCCGGATTGGTACCGTGCGCCGACATCGGGATCAGGCAGATCTTGCGATGATCTTCTCCGTTGGCCTTGTGATAGGCGGCGATGGTCAAAAGACCTGCAAATTCGCCCTGCGCACCGGAATTAGGCTGCATCGATATGGCATCGTAGCCGGTGACAGCACAGAGTTTGGCGGACAGGTCATCGATCATTTCCATATAGCCGGCCGCCTGATCGCGGGGCACATATGGGTGCATCAGTGAAAACGCGTCCCAGCTGACGGGCATCATCTCGGCGGCCGAGTTGAGCTTCATCGTGCAAGAGCCCAGCGGAATCATCGCCCGATCAAGCGCAAGGTCTCGGTCGGCCAGTCTGCGCATGTAGCGCATCATCTCTGTCTCGGATCGGTTGAGGTGAAAGATTGGGTGCGTCAGATAATCCGAGGTGCGGAGCAGCGCATCCGGCATTCGGTATTCGGCCGCAAATCCGGGATGTCGGGCCATGATGCCAAAGGCGTGCCAGACCCGTTCCAAAGTATCGCTGTCGGTGCGTTCATCCAGCGTGATCCCAATGCGGTCTCGGCCTACGGCGCGCAGGTTTACGCCTTCATTGACTGCCGCGCGCATGATGACAGTTTGCGCGTTGCCCACATCCACCGTGATCGTATCAAAGAAGTGCTTGGGCGTGACTTCAAAGCCTGCATCCTCAAGCCCGCGAGCAAGGCGCGTCGTCTTGCGATGGATACGTTGAGCAATGGCCTTAAGACCCTTAGGCCCATGGAAAACAGCATAAAAACCCGCCATGACCGCCAGCAGGGCCTGAGCGGTACACACATTCGACGTCGCCTTTTCGCGACGGATATGCTGTTCGCGGGTTTGCAGTGACAGCCGGTAGGCGCGATTGCCATGGCTGTCGATAGACACGCCCACGATCCTGCCGGGCATGGACCGTGCAAAAGCCTGTTTGGTCGCCATGTAGGCGGCATGTGGTCCACCAAATCCCACGGGCACCCCAAAGCGTTGTGTCGTACCGACGGCAATGTCCGCCCCCATTGCACCCGGCTCTTTGAGCAGGGTCAGCGACAGAGGATCAGCGGCAATGATTCCGATGGCTTTGCTGGCGTGCAGCCGGTCCATTTCCTCGGTAAAATCGCGCAAAGTGCCGTGAGTACCTGGAAACTGGAACAGGGCACCAAAAACGGCCTCTGGATCCAGATCATCAGGGGCACCTACCTGCACCTCTATCCCCAATGGAGCGGCGCGGGTCTGGATCACGGCGATGTTCTGGGGGTGACAGTTTTCGTCAACAAAAAAACCGTGCGCCTTGGATTTTGATACACGCTGCGCCATTGTCATCGCTTCGGCACAGGCTGTGGCCTCGTCCAGCAAGGATGCATTCGCAATCTCAAGGCCTGTGAGGTCTGAAATCATCGTCTGAAAGTTCAAAAGCGCCTCGAGCCGACCTTGGGAGATCTCGGGCTGATATGGCGTATAGGCGGTGTACCAAGCGGGGTTCTCAAAGATATTGCGTTGGATCGCGGGTGGCGTGACCGTGCCGTGAAACCCTTGTCCGATCAGCGATGTCAGCACCGTATTCTTTTCGGCAACTGCCTTCATATGGGTGATCAACCCTCGTTCTGAGAGCGGCCTGCCAAAGTCGAGCGGTTTTTCTTGCAATATCCCATCGGGCAGGGTTTCGGCCATCAACGCATCAAGGTCCGGCACCCCCACCGTACGCAGCATGTCATCCATTTCCGAGGGCGACGGCCCAATATGGCGGCGGTTGGCAAAATCATAGGGCAGGTAATCGGTAGGGGTAAAGGTCATGGCGGGTCTCTCGTGTCAGGCGATCAGGGCGTTATAGGCGGCTTCGTCCATATAGGTATCCATCTGGGATGGATCTGATGGCGCGATCTTGACAAACCAACCGTCGCCAATGGCGTCCTCATTGGCCAGTCCGGGATTGTCGGACAGGGCATCATTCACTTCGATCACCTCTCCATCGATCGGTGCCAGAATATCCGAGGCCGCCTTGACGCTTTCAATCACGACAATTTCATCGTCCTTGACCACGGTACTCCCAACCTCTGGCAATTCAACAAAGACGATGTCGCCCAGCTGCGAAGTCGCGTGTTCCGTGATGCCCACAACAACCACGTCGCCCTCGACGCGCAGCCATTCATGTTCCTCGGTGTATTTCATGGTAAAGTATCCTTTTCTTAGCGTTTGAATTTTGCAGGCGTGAAGGGCATCGCAACAATGTCGGCGGGCAATCGTTTGCCGCGCACATCGCCGTAAACAGTGGTGCCGGGGGCCGCGTATGCTGTCTGCACATAGCCCATGGCGATGGGCGCTTGGACAGTGGGGCCAAAACCTCCGGATGTGATCGTACCGATGGGGTGGTCGCTGTCAGCATCCGCAAAAAGCTGCACACCGTCCCGCATGGGCGCGCGGCCCGTTGGCCTTAGGCCAACGCGCTTTCGATCAGCGCCGTGCTTCAACTGGCTGAGAACCGTATCGGCGCCGGGAAAACCGCCTGCGCGTGCGCCAGCAGCGCGCCGAACCTTTTGAATGGCCCAGTTCAGGCAAGCCTCGCTTGGGGTAGTGGTTGTATCAATGTCATTGCCATAAAGGCACAAACCACCTTCAAGTCGCAGCGAGTTGCGCGCACCCAGCCCTATCGGTTCCACATCTGTGAAGTCCAAAAGAGCACGGGCCAGACCGACCGCTGCAGTTGACGGTACAGAGATTTCGTAACCGTCTTCGCCCGTGTAGCCGGATCGCGACACCCAGCATTCTACTCCTGCCAGATCTAGATTGGCGACATCCATGAAACGCATTGTCGCTGCGCGTGGATCGAGCGAAGCGAGCACCGCTTCGGCCCCAGGCCCCTGCAAAGCCAGCAGTGCGCGGTCAGTGATTTCGGTTACGGTGACATCGGAAATGTGCGCCGTCATATGGGCGATATCGGCCGCTTTGCAGGCGGCGTTCACGACAATAAAAACATGATCGCCACGGTTGGCCAGCATCAGGTCATCCATGATCCCGCCCGCATCATTGGTCAGGACCCCATATCGCTGTCGGTCTTCGCCCAAGCCGAGAATATCAACGGGAATCAGAGCCTCGAGGGCGGTGGCGGCTGCAGCATAGTCTATGCCTCGCACGATGACCTGGCCCATATGGCTAACGTCGAACAACCCTATTTTCTCTCGGGTATGCAGATGTTCTTGCAGCACACCGAGCGGGTATTGAACGGGCATGTCATAGCCCGCAAAAGGCACCATACGCGCGCCTAATTCTAGATGTAGATCGTGAAGTGATGTCTGAAGCAGGTCGGCCATTAGCAGTTCTCTTTGGTTTGGCCGGTATGAGTTTCAATATCCGGCATCAGGTGCAAAAGGGTTTCCCCTCTTGCGTGATGCCCCCTCTGTCCTTTCGCCTGAGATCGCTATCCCTTCGGCGGGTGCATGTGGCACCACTCTCCAGAGTACTTCATCGCCGAGCCGGTCCTTGGGCCTGAGAGTTTCCGAGGCGGTTTCTCCTTCGGCACCAGCGTACTGGTTCTCCCGACACAGCGATAAGGGTAGTTGACAAGTTATGCCAATCGCCCTTGCGTCACTTAATAATATTCCTAGCCAAGTTGCGAGTGTTTTCTTTGGCAAATTTGACCAAAGATCGTGAGCGTTTAGTTTGCGCGCGACCAGAACAACCGTTTTTGAATGAAAAGTTTAGTCATTTCGTACAAACGAACATAAATCTAAATTAGCTCCCAGCGCCACAACCACATATGTCGCTTCGTCATCCTTTGCCTTTTATAGAGCTGCAATCCTAGACGCGACAGTGGTCCCTTTTAAATTTTCAAGCGACCACCTTTTTTACGACAAGAACAGCCACGCGCTAGGGAGGTTGGGAGGTTGGCTTCCCTTTTATGATCGCAAACCCCTTTTGTGTGTTGCCGACTGGGCGAGGGAATGACACTTTTGGGCTTGTATACGCGCTGATACTCGCAAAATAAGACAACTCAGTTTGTGTCATTTAGTCGCCCGTTCACAAAACGAACAGGACAAGGTTAGCCCGTCGTTTGAGGTTTTGAAAACGGTGCAAGGCTGACGGTCGCAGGGATCGCGCGTCCTTCGACCATTACCGAATACACCCCGCTGGATATCGAAGCGCGGTCATCCGTGTTGACAAAACACGTTCCGATGGAAGAGGCCTGTCCAGCGGCATAGGCACCACTGGCGACATAACCCGCGACTTTGCCGTCTTTCAACAGGGGTTCGTTGTGATGTAGCATCGGCTGCGCGCTATGCAGTTTGACGTAGCACAAGAACGGACCCTTGCCTGCAGCCTTGCGGCTGACAAAGGCATCCCGGCCAATAAAGGGTATCGCTTTGTTGGGTTTACAAACAAAACTTAGCCCAACCTGATGCGGCGCCTCTGTGTAGGACATGTCGTGGCCCCAATGCAGAAACCCTTTTTCAACTCTGAGCGCGTTTAACGCCTCGCTCCCGACCAAACGCAAATCCATCGGCGCACCCGCTGCACAGAGCACTTCAAACACATGTTCAGCAAAGTCAGGGGTAATGAAAATTTCCCATCCCAGCTCTCCGGTGTATGATAATCTTTGGGCAAAGACAGGCGCATGACCGATGTAGAAATGCTGTAGACTGTTGAACGGAAAACCATCATCTGACAGATCAATCTCGCTGACCGCGGCCAGCAGATCGCGCACCTTGGGGCCAGCGATGGACAGTACCGCAAAGGTCGAAGTGGCGTCACGCAGTCTTACATCTTCACCTTGTGCAATCAGGCGTTGCAGATAATCACGATCACGGCGCGTATGCGAGATTGACGACATGATCATAAAACTGTCGGCACCGTGGCGCGCCACCGTCACATCGCTTTCAATGCCGCCGCGTTCGTTTAGCATAAGAGTATAAATGACCCGACCCACAGGCATATCGATATCATTGGTGCAAACGCGTTGCAGGAAGTTAAGCGCACCCCCCCCCTCAACGATCAATTTCCCAAGCATGGAATAGTCGATCATTGCAACGGTTTCGCGAGCGGCCACTTGTTCGGCTTGGGAATGGTCAAACCAACTGGGGCGGTGGAATGAATAATCGTACTCAGGCGTGACGCCCTCGGGTGCAAACCAACCCGGACGCTCCCATCCCTGCGCCTCGGTATAGACGGCACCCTTGGCTTTCATAGGATGATAGAATGGCGTGCGGCGTAACCCCCGCGCGCTTGTCCGCTGGCGACCGGGCCAATGCATCCCATAGGTCAACACCAGTGTTTCTGGGCAGCGTTCTTGCAAATACGGGTCACGCGCCTGCCAATCTTCGATCCGGGCTGGGTCCATCTCGGCAAGATCCATCGTGGGATGGCCCGCCATTATCCAATCTGCTAAAGCCTTGCCCGCACCGGGGCCAGATTGAATACCGGTCGAATTGACGCCTGCCAAAACATAATATCCCTTGATCTCAGGGGCCTCTCCCAACGTAAAGCGTCCATCATGGGAATAGCTTTCTGGGCCGTTAAAGAATGTCCGGATGCCAGTTTCTTGCAGGATCGGTACGCGGTTCATGCTAAGCTCTAGAACCTCCATCACGTCCTCTTCGACGAAAGGTAGGCTGTCAAATTCAAAACTTTCTGGAATTCCGTCCCGCGCCCATGCTTTGGCGTGGAAATGCGCAAATCCAAACAAGAGCTTGCCTGCGTCTTCTTTCCAATAGGTGCCGTCGCAATAGGATCGCAGCACAGGCAGGTCATTTGGCAGATCAGGGATAGGTTCGGTTACAAGATAATAGTGTTCGCAGGCATGCAGCGGGACGCCGACACCGTTTTGCTGTCCCAATTCGCGCGCCCACATGCCGCCACAATTAACGACAACATCAGCAGTGATCGTGCCTTGATCGGTACGTACGCCCTTCACCTTGCCGCTGTGCATCAGCACCTCTTTAACCTTAATCTGTTCGCGGATTGTGGCGCCGTACATGCGCGCGCCCTTGGCCAACGCTTGGGTCAGATCAATCGGGTTGGCCGAACCATCTGAAGGCATGTAAATACCGCCCAGCACGCCATCGGCATTCATCAAGGGCCAACGCGCTGAAATTTCTTCGGTTCGCAAGTAATGTGCTTCGACACCAAAGAGAGACGCAAAATCAGCCTTGCGCATCAGCTCTGCCAAACGTTGTTCGTTGACCGCAATCGAAATCGAACCTGATTGGCGAAAACCAGGGTTTTGGCCTGTTTCAGCTTCGATTTCTTTCAACAATTCAACACCGTAGCTGGCAAACGCAGTGGTTGCGTGGCTGCCCTGCAATTGCCCGACAAGTCCGGCGGCGTGCCATGTCGTACCGCTGGTCAGCGCTTTGCGTTCCAGCAAAATCACGTCCTTCCAACCTGCTTTTGCCAAATGGTACGCGACCGAGCAGCCGTGAATCCCACCGCCGATGATCACCACTTGCGCGTTGCTGGGAAGTGCGTTTTCCATTAAAAACCCTATTTAATTTATACCTTGGCGGAACAGGTGACCTGCGTTAATTACTGTATCTTCCAGCCCCGCAAGCCGCATCATGTGCCAGGCCAAGGCTTGGTTGCTGCCTATCACCGGCTTGCCAATGGCAGCTTCGGCATCTGGAATGATCTGCAAAGACCGCAGGCTGGTGCAAGAGACAAATACACCGTCGCAATCTTCGCTCGCCCCGATTTGTGTGACCGCTTGCAAAATGCTGTCAGCGCTGATCCGAGCGACGGTAAAATCATCTGACTGACCAAAGGTGGCAACCGCTTTTGTGTCAAATCCGGCTCCATGCAGATTAGCTTGCATTTCAACTGTGACATCAACTGGATAGGGTGTCACCAAGGCAATTCTCTGCAATCCCAATGCGGCTAGCGCAGCTTTACATGCGCTGATCGGGTTCGTTGTTTTTGCGTCTGGGTGCACCCCGTTAATATGTTCAGCAACGCGATCTTCACCGATCATCGTCGCCCCAGAGGTGCATGCATAACCCACCACATCGAAGCCAAACTGCGCAGGCAAGAGACCAACAGCATGAGGCAGGTCAACCGACATCTGTCGCAGCGTTTCAGGCGACACGTCCATCGCATTGGGGATACGGGCCGCATAAAGGGCGACATCCTCCAACGCACCTGTAATTTGTGCAAACTCATGCTCGATTGTTTGATCCGTCTGTAACACAATCAGTCCCAACCGCGCCCGCACGCCAAGCCCGCCATCGGTTTGAAATTCGAGAGTTTCAACCTGATTTGTCATGCCACTCCTTTGCTGATCCGGGCGTCAGCACACCTACGCTCCGATTTACTGGGCAAAGAATGGTGCCCCTTATCGACGACGGTCAGCGCCATGCTCGGGGACTATGACGCACTTGACCACTTACCTCACCCCGCCCAAGCCCATCTGAATTTTCTCGCACAAACACGCGATCGCGCCGAAAAATCCTTTTGGTTTTTGCATTAACAGACCTATTTTCGAACACCTCTCGATATCTGGTATATACCAGGCGAACGGGGCTCAGGTAACAAAAAAAAAGCGAACCCTGTCAACACAAAATATGCTCGATCGAACCGGGTCGAACTTTATTGTATAAATCGGTTGAGCGGAATATTTGAAACGGCCTTGCTTTTTAGTAAAGATTTGCAGCTTAAATATGATGCGTCGGGATGGTTTTCATGCTGCCTTTTGTATCCCTGCTTGTTCGAAGGATATCGCGTCAGCCGTCCGTTTGTTGGGGGCGGTGTGATAGCGCTCTGCGCTTTTGAACTCGATCCAGTCATCGATGATCTGTTTCGCTTGAAAGCCGCATCCGAGAACTTGAGCGTCAGCTCAGGCTCAGGCTCAGGCTCAGGCGCAAGACGCTTGAGGTCGAGATCCTCAAGGAAGCGTTGGAAAAGAGCCGCTCAAAAAAACCGACCTTGCTTGCGCAGTCGCTGAAACAGGACGATTTGCCATGAGGACGGTTGCTGATGTCATTCGTGCCTCCCGATCCAACTTGCATAACCGGCTGAACGGGAGTGCAAAGCCGCGTCGGGACGATCATAAAGCCCGAGACGTGACGATCCTGCTGCGCCTCCCAAAGCTGGTGGCGAAGCGCCCTAACTATGGCTACCCCCGCATTAGAGCACTGTTAAACGGTGATCTGCGTTCGCTTGGCTTACCGCCTGTTAACAACAAGCGGGTGTATCGCATCATGGCGAATAGCAGCCTGCTGCTGGAATGATTGGGGTGCAGTCCGACAATGGCTGCACCCACACGGCCAAGGATACCCGCATCTATACCCGCCGGCTCGGGTAGAAGTCCTGCTTCACGCCGGTGGCCAGCCCGCAGCCCAACGGCATGTCACAATCCTTTGTGAAGACGCGCAAGCGCGACTACGTCCGTGTGAACCCTTTGCCTGATGCGGAAACTATTTTTAAATTGAATCGGAGGCTGGATCGAAGACTATAACAAAAATCATCCACACACCGGCCTGAAATGGAAATCGTCTCACGCGTTCATCAAGGCCAAAACAGAAATCGTTTAGGTGCTCCGTGAAAGAGGGGCATGTTCAAAACGCCGCCATTTAATCCTTACTGGAATCTTGCCCGCGCGCAGCTACACTTTTAATTATGGTAACACTCTCTCAGCAATTTCAGAACTGGTTCGCGTCCAAAGGTTGGTCCATCCACCCTCATCAGCAGGACATGTTAGACCGCGCCAACCATCCAGCCCTGCTGCTGATCGCGCCCACCGGGGGGGGCAAGACACTTGCCGGTTTTCTGCCCACCCTGAACGAGCTTGCGGCAGGCAATCACACAGGTCTGCACACGCTTTACATTTCGCCACTCAAAGCCCTAGCCGCAGATATCAAGCGTAACCTACGCACCCCGGTCCAAGAAATGAGCCTGCCCATCCGCATTGAAGACCGAACCGGAGACACGTCACAAACCGCACGAAAACGACAGCGCGCCGATCCTCCACATATTCTTTTAACAACGCCTGAAAGCCTTGCCCTGCTAACCAGCTACGAAGACGCACCGCGCATGTTTGCCGGGCTCAAGCGGGTCGTGGTCGACGAAATCCACGCCCTCGCTGAGAGTAAGCGCGGGGATCAGCTGTTCTTAGCGCTCGCACGGTTACAAGCGCTTTGTCCCGACCTCAAACGCGTCGGACTATCGGCCACCGTCGAAGACCCAGCTGCCATCGCCCACCTTCTCGCACGCCACCCCGACCCTTGCTTTATGATCCAAGCTGACCCAGGCCCAGCCCCCGACATACAGATGCTGGTCACTGACGAAGCGCCACCTTGGTCGGGAGGCGGCGCAAAATATGCGATTCCTGCCGTGCTCGAACAGGTGCGCAAGCACAAAACCACTCTGATCTTTCACAACACACGGGCTCAGGCCGAAATCTTCTTTCACAACATCTGGCTGGCAAATGATGACGAGCTGCCAATTGGTATTCACCACGGCAGCCTTGATCGCGGTCAACGGGAAAAGGTGGAACAGGCCATGGTCAACGGCCAGCTCAAGGCCATCGTCTGCACCGGTTCGCTTGACCTTGGCATCGACTGGGGCGACGTCGATCTGGTTGTGCAAATCGGAGGGCCCAAGAACGTCAAGCGTCTGGTGCAGCGGATCGGCCGTGCCAATCACCGCTATAATGCCCCCTCTAAAGCGCTGCTTGTGCCCGCCAATCGCTTTGAGGTGGTCGAATGCGTCGCTGCACTTGAAGCCGTCAAGATCGGCGCGCTAGATGGTGAACCCAACGGGCCCGGCCCCCGCGACGTGCTTTGCCAACATATCCTGATCACCGCCACGGCAGGCCCCTTCGATGCAAGCGCGCTGTATGCCGAAGTGATCAGCGCAGGCGCTTACAGCACCCTGACGAGGCCCGAATTCGACGAATGTCTCGATTTCTGTGCAACTGGAGGTTACGCCTTGCGGGCCTATGATCAATGGAAACGCCTGCAGCAGCGCCCCGATGGATGTTGGCAGCTGCGAGACCCGCGTGCGGCCCAACGTATCCGCATGAACATCGGGACCATACAAAGCACTGATACCTTTAAAGTACGAATGAAAAATACCCGTGGCGGCAAACCTTTGGGCGAGATCGAAGAAGCCTTTGCCGCCACCCTCACCCAAGGCGATACATTCCTCATCGGCGGCCAAATCGTGCGCTATGACAGCTTGCGGGAAATGACAGTGCAGGTAACCCGAGCTGCTACCAAAAAGCCCAAGATCGCAACGTTCATGGGCACCAAGTTTTCCACGTCCACCCAGCTCAGCCACCGCATTATCGACATGTTCCAGCAAGACACGTGGCCAGACCTGCCCGGTCACACCAGCGACTGGCTGACATTGCAACGCAAGGTCAGTCGCCTGCCCAAACTGGGCCGTCTGCTGATCGAGAGTTTTCCCCATGATGGCCGCGCCCATACGGCTGTGTACGGATTTGCCGGGCGTAACGCGATGCAGACCTTGGGCCTACTGCTCACCAAACGAATGGAGGAAACCGGCCTTAATCCGCTGGGGTTTGTGGCGACAGATTATGCCACTTTGATCTGGGGGCTGGATCCAATCCGCGATGTAGCCCCACTCTTCGAGATTGACGCCCTGCGCACCGGGCTGGACAGCTGGCTTAAAGGCAACGCTGTGATGAAACGCACCTTCCGCGCATCGGCCACTATTGCAGGTCTTATCGAACGCAACACGCCATCGGCGCGTAAATCAGGCCGTCAGGCCACATTTTCCTCGGACATCTTGTATGACACCTTGGCCAAATATGACCCAGACCACCTAATGCTCGATATCACACGGCAAGAGGCGATGCGGGGCCTTGTCGACTTTGGCCGCGTCGAAGAAATGACCGCCCGCATCCATGGACGGATAGACTTGATCGAATTGCCACGCGTCTCACCATTGGCAGCCCCTCTCCTTCTCGAAATGGGTCGTGTCCCCGTTAAGGGGCTGGCAGAAGAAAAACTGCTCGCCCAAGAGGCCGAGCGTTTAATGAGCATGGCAAGTATGACAGCGGACCAATTGTAGCGTTTGACGAAATACCTAAAACACGACGCGTGTCTCTAACACGTGAAATAATTTTAGGCAGCGTTAAGTGTGCCTGGTGCTACGAATAGTACTTTAATATATCCTCGACCTTTGCTCTCGACGGGTCATCGGTTGGGCCGTCAGTCACTGGATGAAACGGGATCTGGCGATCCGAGCGTTAGACATGGCTGTGGCACTGCGACAGCCGCCCAAGGACTGCATTCACCATACGGATCGTAGATCGCAATATTGTTCAAACGAGCACTTTGGGCGGCACGAAAGCGCGACAGGTCCAGCACCCAGTGGACGACGTATGTTCCGCCCAAATGGCAGGCTTTTACGCCGCCGTTAACAGTGGTAAAATCTCGTATGCGCGCATGCAGAATAATGCATGACCTTCTCTCCTGAATTTTGAAGCCTTACTGCCACATCGGGTTTCAAAATTCAGGAGAGCAGATCAGACACAGGTTCGGTTAAGCGGACCGGCTGGAAGCCGGTGGTTTAAATCCATTAGGTGGAAAATTAACATCGCTTCATCTGCCATTGGCACCGCTGAGATCATCCGCGCGCCATGACCGCAGCAGTGTAAGCGATCGTACGCCTCAGGCGGGAGTTGCGCACCAAAGACGTTGTTAATCGAGAAGTAATACTGCTGCGTTATCAAGCTTACAAAATATACGCCTCTCTCTGTTGAGAGGGCGAACGCAGTAGGTACAACAATGAACGTAATGGAAAAGGTGTCGTCGCTGACAGGCGGAGTGAACAGCCTGCTAGTTAAGTACGCTCTTATTGCAGCAATTATGACTCTTGCAGTTGTTGCAACAATGTCGGTGCTCCAAACGATTGATAAACGTTCACTTGTGCAAAGCACCCTATCATCTAGGGCGGCGAATGTTTCGGAACTTTTGTCATTACAGCTTGGTGAGGCCATCAAGCTTGCAAACGAGGCGGATGTTTCTGAGATCGCAATGGGTGTGGACAAAGCCGCGAAACCGGACATGCGAGGCACCGTTGTGATCAACACGACCTCCAACATTCTTTATGAAACTGACGGAAGCAATTTGGCAACGCCAACGGTCATCGCATTGGCCCAAAGGGCTATTGAGTCCGGCGCTCAGGTTACTTCCAAAGACGGTATGGTCGTCGCAGCGCCGGCTGTTTATGGAAGGTACAATGCTATTGTCGGTGCAGTGGTGACGAATTGGACGCCAGAATTTGTGTTGCACGGCCATGCAGCCAATGAACTCAAAACCATCTTAGTGAGTATCGGTGTATTCCTGATCGCTCTGGTGGGGATTACCGCCTATTTGTGGCATGCTATGTCCCGACCACTTGATCGATTGGGTAAAGCTATGCAGCAAATCTCTGGCAAGAAGTATGGCATTAGTGTGCCTTACGCTGACCGTGGTGACGAGGTCGGCCGCATTGCTCGCAGTCTCGAGGAATTCCGCCATGCTCTTTCAGAGGCTCAGGTCGCACAGCGAGAAATCGCGTTCAAGAGTGCCGCTTTCGAAGGATCTTCCACGGCGATGATGATGGTGGACGAAGCATTTTCAATCACATTTGTTAATCCAACCTGCGCAGAGTTATTGGATGATCTTCTGCCAGATCTGGGTGCTCTTCTGCCGGGGTTAGAAACGAATGATTGGATCGGTGCGGATTTAAGTGGCATCCGGGAAATGGCATATTTGTCTGCACAGGCGGGCAACGATGAAGGGGATGTGAACGCCGGTTCCGTTGCGTTGCGCGTTGGTGAAAGACACATCAGGGTAAAGGTTAATCCAGCGCGAGACAAACAGGACAAAATCATAGGTGCGGTCATTGAATGGAGCGACCAGACTGTCGCCAAACGCAAGTCGGCCGTTCTGGATAGCATTGATAGGTCTCAGTTTCGGATTGAATTTGACGCAGAGGGCATATGCACGAAAATGAACGACGTTGCGGCTAAACACATTGGGCTGGATGTTGGAAATGACTCTGAACTTACGCTTCAAGCATTGTTGGCAGACGTGCAAAATGGACCGGTAAATGCACGTGATATTTCCGAGCGAGCGCTTTCGGGTGATCCGTTACACGCAAAGTTAGACTTGAGGACGCCTGATGGGTCAGACATGGTCCTGGATGGCGGCTTCATCATCGTACGTACCGAAGACGACATGGTTGAGCGTTGTATCTTAATGGGATCGGATGTGACACAGGTTGAAAACGAGATACGTGCTGCCCGCAAAGAACAGGCGCGCATCAATGAAGATCAAGAAAAGATCGTCGCATCGCTTGGCCAAGCACTACAGCGCTTGTCGAATGGCGATCTTACCGCTGATCTTTCGCAAACGTTTCCGCAGGACTACGAACAGCTGAGATTGGACTATAATTCAGCAGTGATCGCCCTCAGAGAGGCTGTGGGCGCAGTGATGCAAAACGTCGATTCAATCCGCAATGAAACAACAGAGATTACAAGTGCCGCCGATGATCTGTCGAGGCGAACGGAAAAACAAGCGGCGACACTCGAGCAAACGGCGGCTGCATTAGACGAACTGACCACATCTGTCCGTTCGGCCGCCGAGGGAGCGGATGCTGCCAGCAAAATGTCGGCAGACGCGCAGTCGAACGCGGAAGAGGGTGGTAACATCGCGCGCAAGGCCGTCGAAGCTATGGACGGGATCAAAACATCTTCGCAAGAGATATCTAAAATCACATCAGTCATTGATGATATTGCATTTCAGACCAATTTGCTGGCACTAAATGCCGGTGTTGAGGCTGCTCGTGCAGGTGAGGCAGGTCGCGGGTTTGCCGTCGTTGCAACGGAAGTTCGTGCTTTGGCTCAGAGATCTTCCGACGCTGCACGCGAGATCAACGGCCTGATCTCTTCAAGTAGTGATCAAGTTCAGCAAGGGGTCGACCTCGTGGACCGTACAGGAACGGCATTGTCGTCCATTGTGTCCTCATTTTCGGATATTTCGCAACGTGTCGCAGAAATTGCAAGCTCTGCACGGCAGCAATCGGCTGGTCTGAATGAAATCAATGTGGCCGTAAACGAGTTGGATCACGTCACTCAGCAAAATGCAGCCATGTTTGAGGAAACTACCGCTGCCAGTCACTCGCTGACCTCGGAGGCAGATGCTTTGTCAGCCGTAATTTCTCGATTTCAGATGGGTGACACTGGCCGTTTACAGGTGGTAAAATCGGTCTCTGCTATCCCGAATTCAACTCCCCGTTTTGTGCACACCTC
>JAQWVA010000081.1:0-1880 GCA_029250205.1 Tateyamaria sp. | reverse complement strand
GTGTAGTTAGGATTATTGTGCAGTTAGGATCGCATTATTGAGCCGGTTACACCACTAAAATAATCGCGTTATGCGACGTTTAACATCAAACGGCGTTTAGTGTTTTTTGGTTATATAGTAACAGTTCATCAATAGATTCGTGTTATGCGGTAAATTAGTGGTTGAAGAAATTTTTGTCAACCTTTGATTGTGTAATTCTAGCCTGAGCATCTGTTGGTCACTTTTAGTTGTTGTAAAGCCTCATTTGCGCTTCAGGAGTTTCTTTGGAAGTCACGAGCAGGCGTCGCGATAGAAACGCATCCTTTGCGATGTAAAAATAATCGTGCGCGACTTGTCTGGTTCTCAAGAGTTTTAGGGCTTGTGGTGCCAAATGCGCAAACCTTCACGAACACACGCATCAATGGTGGCCCGAAAGGGGCCATATGGCAGATCACAACCACAGCTCCAGATTATAATCAGGTCTACCGCGGTGACGTAAAATCTTTTCGTACATGGATTGACCACTTCACATTGCTTAACCTTGGTGCGCCCAGTGTGCGCAGCAACCTAATTATGCGCACGCTTACCCAATACATACGTCGCGCTTTCACCTACGTCGGCACGTTACGTGAAATCACCTGTTGTATTTCAGCGGGCTGCACTTTGAGCCCTTTGATCGATGCATTTCGCCTTCGTGATTCTGCGGTACCACATAGCCATGACCCGAAGCTGACCGTTTTATACCAACAGCCATCGATCACAACGCATGACGAGAAAACGCATCTGCTTGAGGCCTATCAAAGCAGGTTCATCGCCTGTGCCCAAGGCGGTCTCGATTGATGCAAAACCTTGTCTTCATCCTTGTTTTTATTGCGTTCATTCTTACGGGAAATGCTGCCGTAGCATTTGGTCTGCCTAATGGGTCCGGGTCCACGACACTTGGCAACTGTCAAGTAAGATGGCTTGTCATCGACAACAATGGTAGCACCTACAGTGCCGCTAATTTAAAAATACTATACCAGGGCCAGAATATTTTTGCCAACGGTACTAGGTGGAATCGTGATACAATTAAGCCGAGAAAAGCGAGCAAGCGAATTCCAATCACCGAGAGTGACTTGGTAACATGCTTAGGAACCGGCATTACAGTAAGCAATTTACAGCAGAATGGTGCGGATGGTAGTTCATTTGCTGCCGATCAGAGCATGTATATTTCCTTCGATGCAACAAATAATGGTAATGGTCAAACAACATCGTATGAATACAGATTAGATCATCCCAGCACCTTTACTTACGACATAAACGCAGCGCCCACAGCTATTCCGGGCACTGATGCCACGGTGACCTCTGGTACGCAGGTCACGCTTACCGGCAGTGGCACCGACGCGGATGGAACCATTGCAAGCTATGCCTGGACGCGCACGGGCGGCACGGGCACCGCGACAAACGCGACCCTGTCGGACGCTACGGCGGCACAACCAACCTTTACAGACAGCTCACTGACGTCAAACGACAGCGCTGTTACACATGTCTTTGAGCTGGTGGTCACGGATGACGATGGGGCCGCCTCCAGCGCAGAGCCCGTCACCATCACCATCAACCCGCCCGATGTCACTCCACCAGAACCGCCAAAAGCGGAAAACATGGCTGTGGTTATAAATCCGGATGACTCTATTACAGTTTCAGGCACAGGTGCGGAACCGGGCGCGACAGTAAAGGTCATCTTTCCAGACGGTTCAGTTGGCTCTACCGTGGTTAAAACACAGCTGGTTTCGTTAGGGGGAAATTCATTTTCCATAACAGAGTCATCGGGCACATACAGCGTGACCTCTGGGCCTGAACAGCCAAACGGAACTGTTAAGGTGGTCCTGGTTGATGCGGCAGGCAACGCGTCCGATGCGTTG
>JAQWVA010000077.1:0-57584 GCA_029250205.1 Tateyamaria sp. | reverse complement strand
TGCCGGTTGCGTCCTCGATGGTCTTGCCCTCAGCGATCAGGATCTGAGCCTGAACGATATCGATGCCGGTGACCTCTTCGGTAACAGTGTGTTCGACCTGCACACGCGGGTTTACTTCGATGAAGTAGAATTTGCCGTCGTCCATATCCATCAGGAATTCGACGGTGCCTGCACATTCGTAGTTAACGTGTTTACAGATTTTATAGCCCAGTTCGCAAATCTCTTTGCGCTGGGCGTCCGACAGGTAGGGCGCGGGTGCGCGCTCAACGACCTTTTGATTGCGACGCTGGACCGAGCAGTCCCGCTCAAACAGATGGTACATGCCACCATGCTTGTCTCCGAGGATTTGCACTTCGACGTGGCGGGCGCGCAGGATCATCTTTTCGAGATAACCTTCGCCGTTGCCAAAGGCCGCTTCAGCCTCGCGGCGGCCCTCTAGTACTTTTTCTTCAACCTCGTCCTCGGACAGGATTGGGCGCATGCCCCGCCCACCGCCACCCCATGATGCTTTGAGCATCAGTGGATAGCCGACGTCTGCGGCTTCGGCTTTGATCGCAGCCATGTCGTCGCCCAGCACTTCGGTGGCTGGGATGACAGGAACGCCCGCCTGAACGGCCACGCGGCGCGCACTGGCCTTGTCGCCCAAAGCGCGCATCGTTTCGGCACGCGGCCCGATAAAGGTGATGCCATTTTTTTCGCAGGCGTCCACAAAATCCGGGTTTTCCGACAGCAGGCCGTAGCCCGGGTGAATTGCATCGGCGCCGCTTTCACGGGCTACACGGATCATCTCGTCGATAGAGAGATAGGCCGCAACAGGCCCCAGACCTTCCCCGATCCGATAAGCTTCGTCTGCCTTGAAGCGGTGCAAGCCAAGCTTGTCCTCTTCGGCAAAGACGGCAACCGTCTTCTTGCCCATCTCGTTGGCGGCACGCATAATTCGAATCGCAATTTCGCCGCGATTGGCAATCAAGATCTTGTTGAATTCGGGCATGTATTTGGTCCCCCTGGGGTCGCATTGTGCAGGTGCAGCATAGTTAGAATGTTTCTGAGATACAGACAACTCATTGTTGTGAAGTGTTGGATGTCGCGTGTAATATGCCGACTTTAAGCACGAAAAAGGCTCAAAAATTTAGTCTGTAAGAGAGGCTAAAAGAGAATAAAACATAATAAATACAGTTATGTAATTCTTATTTCCGCTTGGCGTTGTGAATGTGCAAATCTATCATTCTCGCGAAGGAGCAATTTATATTTTGGGTCAGGTTAGCGCGAACAAAAAATATACTTCTATCGGGCTGACAGACTAAACTGGTTATTCCAGCTGAAACGGCGTCGGCAGGTCGCGCAGGGTAGGGGTGCCCAACTGCCCCATGTTTGCAGCAAGATCGGCGGACAGGATTGCAGCGAGGTGATCTGGACCGTGTGGCCCGAGAGCAGCCAGAGCGTAGTGCCAGCCGCGCCCCATCATCACGAAATTCGCACCTGATGCAAAGGCGCGCAGTATGTCGAGCCCACCTTCGATTCCACTGTCAAAAATGATCGGCAACGATGTTGCGCGTCGGATCGCTGGAAGCACCTCGATTGTTGCAGGGGCGGCGTCGAACTGGCGACCTGCATGGTTGGACACCCAGATCGCATCAACACCCATCCCCTCCAAACGTTCCGCATCTTTGCCGCACAGAACGCCCTTGATTATAAATGGACCATCCCAAGCATCACGCAGCCACTGAACGTAGTCCCAGTCGGGTGAGGTGCGCAGCAGGTATCCGACATGCGCATTGACGGGCAGGTTTTCTGTTGCGGCACTTGCGTACGCGTCAAGCATTCGCATGTGCGGCATGCCCTTGCGCGCCATGCCAAGCGCCCAAGCGGGCCGCATGGCAACCTGTGCCAAAAGCCGTGGCGCGAGTTTCGGCGGATTTGTCAAGCCAGAGCGTGTTTGCCGCTCACGGCGCGAAGCCACTGGCACATCCACTGTCAGAACCAGCGTATTGAAACCGGACGCGCGCGCGCGTTGCAACATGTCGCGACGGATGTCCTCATCTCGCGGTGGATACATCTGGAACCACGCGTTTTGCCCGATCTCTGCTTGTAAATCTTCGGGCGATGCCGCAGCTACTGTAGACAGCGTGTAAGGGATGCCTAAGCGTTTGGCTGCACGCGCCAGATGTCGCTCAGCATCTGGCCACATCAAGCCAGACATGCCCACAGGCGCAATTCCAAACGGCAAGGGCAGGCTGGCGCCCAATAAAGAAGTTGAAAGATCTGGCGTAATTTCACCGTGAAGGACCGAAGGCATCAGCCCAACACGGTCAAGTGCGGTGCGGTTGCGCGCCTTGGTGGCTTCTGTTCCCGTACCACTGTCCAGATATTCCCAAACAAATTTAGGTATGCGTCTTCGCGCAACGGCAGCGAGGTCGGATAGGGCAGGATAGCGATTATTGGATGTCATGTCGGAGAGTATGGCCTGCCACCTCACGGGCCGCAATAGGGGGCGCTGCCCCCCGGCCTTCGGCCGCCCCCCGGAGTTTTTCTGGCAAGATGAACGGGACAGGAACCCAGCGTGGCATCCAAAGAACATCTGGCGAACATGGCTTTCCCTTTGGATGATCTGGGGTTAAGGTGTCGTCATGAGTAATTTTGATGACTTTGATGCTTTGGAGGGCGCGGCATCGTTATCGGCGCGCGCAATGGCCGCGCGCCCACAGCCCTATCTGGATGGGCTGAACCCTGCCCAACGCGCAGCGGTTGAGCAAATGGACGGCCCGGTGCTTATGCTTGCCGGGGCGGGCACTGGGAAGACCCGCGCCTTGACCGCAAGGATTGTCCATTTGTTGAACACCGGTCGGGCGCGTCCGAACGAAATCCTTGCGGTGACCTTTACCAACAAAGCGGCGCGCGAGATGAAAAACCGTGTTGGCCAGATGTTGGGGCAGTCGATCGAAGGGATGCCTTGGTTGGGCACCTTTCATGCGATTTGCGTCAAGCTGCTTCGGCGTCACGCCGAATTGGTGGGCCTTAAGTCAAACTTCACAATTCTGGATACCGACGACCAGCTGCGATTGCTCAAACAGTTGATCCGTGCGGCCAACATTGACGACAAGCGCTGGCCTGCGCGACAGTTAGCATCGGTTATTGATGGTTGGAAGAACCGCGCACTGACACCAGACAAGGTGCCCGCATCAGACGCGGGTGCCTATAACAATCGTGGCGTTGAGATATATGCCCAATATCAGGCGCGACTGGGCGAATTGAACGCCTGTGATTTTGGCGACCTGCTTTTGCATATGGTCACCATTTTTCAGAATAATCCGGACGTGTTGGCCCAGTATCAGCGCTGGTTTCGGTTTATCCTTGTGGACGAGTATCAAGATACCAACGTGGCGCAGTATCTGTGGCTTCGATTGCTGGCGCAGGGGCACAAGAATATTTGCTGTGTGGGGGACGATGACCAGTCGATCTATGGCTGGCGCGGTGCCGAAGTTGGCAATATCCTGCGCTTTGAGAGCGATTTTCCCGGAGCTCATGTGGTGCGGCTGGAACAGAACTACCGGTCGACCCCGCATATTCTTGCTGCGGCGTCTGGCGTGATCGCGGGCAACGAGGGGCGTTTGGGTAAAACTCTGTGGACCGACAAGCAAGGGGGCGAAAAACTGCGCCTGATCGGCCACTGGGACGGCGAGGAGGAGGCGCGCTGGATCGGAGAAGAAATCGAATCTGCGCAAAAGGGCACGCGGGGATTGCGACCCGTTTCGCTCGAAGAGATGGCAATCTTGGTCCGGGCCAGTCACCAAATGCGCGCGTTTGAAGATCGGTTTCTGACGATAGGTCTGCCATATCGCGTGATCGGTGGCCCACGGTTCTATGAGCGGATGGAGATCCGCGATGCCATGGCCTATTTTCGGGTTGTTGTCAGCCCCGATGATGATCTTGCTTTTGAGCGGATCGTAAACACGCCCAAACGGGGACTGGGTGACAAGGCCCAGCAAACAATTCAGATTGCTGCCCGCGGCAGCGGCGTATCATTGGTCGAAGGTGCGCGTCTGGCTGTCGAACAAGGGTTGATCAAGGGCAAAGGTGGAAATGAACTGCGTGCGTTGGTCGAGGGGATCGCGCGGTGGCACTCAAAACTGCGCGGCCCTCGGATTGAGGTCACCGAAGACGATACGGTGATTGACGAAGGCATCGCCCCACTACGCATGGAATATGGACCGCCACCTGTGAGCCATGTGGAGCTCGCGGGAATTATCCTCGACGAAAGTGGCTATACAGCGCATTGGCAAAACGACAAGACACCTGAGGCTCCGGGACGTCTGGAAAATCTCAAGGAGTTGGTTGAAGCATTGGAAGGTTTTGAAAACCTCCAGGGTTTCCTAGAACATGTGTCGTTGATCATGGACAATGAGCAGAAGGATGGCGAGGCTAAGGTTTCAATCATGACGTTGCATGCGGCCAAAGGGTTGGAATTCCCCATGGTGTTTCTGCCCGGCTGGGAAGACGGTTTGTTTCCCTCCCAACGCTCAATGGACGAGAGCGGCCTCAAGGGGTTAGAGGAAGAACGCAGGTTGGCTTACGTCGGAATAACGCGCGCGGAAGAGGTCTGCACGATTTCCTTCGCAGCGAACCGGCGTGTGTTCGGCCAGTGGCAATCATCTATGCCGTCGCGGTTTATTGATGAATTGCCCGATGAACATGTGGATGTGCTGACCCCGCCCGGCCTTTATGGTGGTGGGTTTGGAGCAGCGTCTCCGGGTATGGACTCGCATCTGCACAAAGCGGCGGCTGAGGCAAATGTTTACAATTCTCCGGGGTGGCGACGATTACAGGCCCGTTCAGGTGAGCGCCCGCTGGGCCAGCCTAAGGAAAGTCGCAACGCAGTGATTGATCTGAATGCGGTGTCCAGTTTCGTAGTTGATGAGCGGGTGTTTCACCAGAAATTTGGATATGGCTTAGTTGTTGCGATCGAAGGCGACAAACTAGAGATTGATTTTGAGAAGGCGGGAAAAAAGAAAGTCATATCCCGTTTTGTTTCCGGCTGTGACGACATCCCGTTTTAGGCTCCATTCACGTAGGTGAATGGAGCCAGTGGCGAGGATTGCATGGCACATGCAGTCAGCCACACGGTTGATCTGTAATGCGCTGACGTCGCCATTCACGTAGGTGAATGGAGCCAGTGGCAAGGATTGCACGGCGCATGCAATCAGCCCCACGGTTGATCTGTAGTGCGCTGACGCTGCTATTCATGTAGGTGAATGGAGCCAGCGGCAAGGATTGCTGGCACATGCAATCAGCCCACAGGTGATCTGTGATGCGCTGACGCCGCCATTCACATAAGTGAATGGAGCTAGAATTTATAGCGTCGGATTTAACCATTTTTCGTGGCTGTCAGATTGCCTTGAGCACAAATAAAAAAGCGGCGACCCTAGGGAGGAGGGGCCGCCGCTCTTGCTGCATCATCAAAGTGTCAGGGAGGAGGACCCTTTGATGATGTATTCGGTGCACTCTGATGTGTGCAGATGAAAAGGTGCGGCGACGCCTGGGAGGAGGTAGGCGCCACCGCCAATTTCAGATGCCTGAGGGAGGAGAAAGACATCTGATCTCAAACTATTTAAGAGGTGGGCGTGCCGTATGCGGCCTCCCATGCGATGCGCTTAACTTCTGTGCGATGCAAACCTAAGTCGGCTAGTTCGCGGCTGGACAGCACAGTCAGTTCACGCAGTGTCTTGTGATAGATACGGTGCTTTTCGTACCGCGCGATGGTAGTGTTCAGTAGGTTTGCAGCTGAACCCAAAATACGGCTGATAAAATCGTCATTGGTCGTTATGTGATTGTAATAGGCCATGTATCTCTTGCCAGATCTTGTTTCGTTTCAACAACAAAATAAGCAAATGCTGCAGCCGCACAAGCCCTGAGGTGGACAATGCTGCTATGCAGAAAATGCATGGGGTGGTGGTTGAATTCGAAGGCGACCCGCCTAATGTTTCGGCGCTTTTTCTCTATTCAAGCCACAGCCCTTGCCCTTCCCAGATTTTCTGCCAGTTAATGCATCACCCGAGCGGAGAAAAATGACATGCCGATCACCAAAGATAACATCCTGAGCGCACTTAGCCGGATTGCAATGCCGGACGGTGGGGATCTTGTGAGCCGCGACTTGATTCGTGCCGTTCGGATCGAGGGTGGCAACGTACATTTTGTGATCGAAGCTCCGACGCCTGAGGTCGCGACACGCATGGAACCCGTGCGCGCCGCCGCCGAAGCAGCGGTGCGATCGCTGGACGGTGTCGTTGATGCGCGGGTCGCTCTGACGGCGCACGGGCCTGCGGGAAAACCGGCTGCGCCTCCTAGCCTTAAGATCGGGGGACACCCAAAACCACAGGAGGGGCCGACCAAACCCTCAGGTGTTCAACGCATTCTAGCCATCGGATCAGGCAAGGGTGGAGTTGGAAAATCAACAGTATCGTCGAACCTAGCCGTGGCATTGGCCAAGCAGGGGCGCAAAGTGGGCTTGCTAGATGCAGATATCTACGGGCCCTCGCAACCGCGCATGATGGGCGTCAACAAGCGGCCCGCGTCCCCCGATGGCAAGACAATCATTCCGCTGCATGCGCATGGCGTGACGCTAATGTCGATTGGCTTCATGCTTGAGGAAGGCAAGGCGGTGGTTTGGCGTGGGCCAATGTTGATGGGCGCGCTGCAGCAGATGCTGGGGCAGGTCGAATGGGGCGAGCTTGACGTGTTGATCGTCGATTTGCCGCCGGGTACAGGTGATGTGCAGTTGACCCTTTGCACCAAGTCAGAATTGTCGGGTGCGATTGTCGTCTCTACGCCTCAGGATGTGGCGCTTATCGATGCACGCAAGGCGTTGGATATGTTCGCAACGCTGAAAACCCCCGTTTTGGGTTTGATCGAGAACATGTCGATGTTTGTTTGCCCTGCTTGCGGCGCAGAGCATCAGATATTCGGGCAGGGTGGTGTGGCAGCAGAGGCGGAGCATATCGGAGTGCCGTTGCTTGGCGCGTTGCCAATCGACTTGGAAACCCGGCTTGCTGGTGACAGGGGCACGCCAATTGCCGTGGGCGATGGTATCATGGCACAGGCCTATGCCCGCATCGCCAAAGGATTAATCAAAGGCGGCATGGCCTGAGCGCGGAAGTCGCCCTGAGTTCTTTGCGATCTTGAAAGCATTATTCCGAAGTTTGGTTAGGCTTTATGCAGGACGACCTGTGCCCACTTGTGTTTGCAGCGAGGGCCCTCGAACGCTCTGCAACTGGCTCTTACGGGAAATCATGGTACGAGGCGCTATTTATTAATTACAGATACCAACGAATCATTACTGATCCTGACAGATAGTCAAAAAAGTATCGAACATGATAAGAACTTTTTCTGAAATTTTGTAAACTTGAAATTATTATTGGAATTTATGGGTGATACGTATCAAGTGGCTTAGGATTACTATATATAGTATTAAAATGCTAAGTTTGTATATATATGCGATATATATATCGATATTTAATTTATTCTATGCTGTAGGCCACGCTATTTTGAAGGTTTTTACACCGTTTGGTGAAAAAAATACATTGCCACCCATAATTTCCCATGTCATCCATAATGTATCCGATGAAGGCGAGACCGGGGCACCAAACGACCCCACGCAATAAAAAATCTAGCAGGTTTCATACAGGCACCTCGATTTCATCAGTCCAAAGATCCGGCGCGCAAGCGAGCAAACATCCCCCAGGTGGCGCGCGCAGCTGGACACCCGCAAGTCGGGAAAAGGGCGGTGGATTGATCCGTGGCAGCCGATCAATCCACCGTTTTTATTCCGGGGGGTAAGTTTTCGAAAGCGGGATGTAACGGTACAAAAGGGACGGGCCAAAGTGGCACGCAGGTTCAGAGGCGAAAGCGATCACAAAGTGGACAGTAAGGGCAGGGTGTCAATCCCGGCCTCGTTTCGCCGTGTCATCGAAAGCTACGACCCGGAATGGACCGAAGGGCTCCTGCCACGATTGATCATTGTCTACGGCGGTATCACGCGCGATCACCTAGAAGGATTTACGATAGAGGCGATGGATGAGGTCGATGCCAAAATCTCCAAACATCCTCGCGGTTCTGCCAAACGCAAGGCTATGGAACGTTTGTATAGCGCACAATCTATTGAAACAGTCGTGGACGAAACAGGCCGCATTGTTTTGCCAGTCAAGCTACGTACAAAGCTTGGGCTGAACGGTACAGCGCTTTTTGTATCATCCGGCGACACATTCGAAATCTGGCAGCCAGAAACCTATGACGCCAGCATTGCGGCATTGACTGATGATGGGTTCGATCCTGATATTGATCCGTCCGTCTATTTGGATGGGGATATAGAATAGATGTCGGCTGGGGGGCCGCATATACCGGTCCTGATCGATGCGATCTTGCGCAGGTGCGCGCCGATCAAGGGCGTCTGGCTGGACGGCACATTCGGGGCAGGTGGATACACTAGGGCGCTGCTGGATGCAGGGGCAGCGCGCGTCATCGCGGTTGATCGCGATCCGTTAGCTTTTGAAATGGCGACGCCGTGGGCCGCAAAATATGGCGACCGCTTGGTACCGCAGCAAGGCGTCTTTTCCAGATTGGACACCTATGGGAACGATCTGGATGGTATCGTGCTGGATCTTGGGGTCCGTTCCATGCAGCTTGATCAGGCCGAACGCGGATTTTCATTTATGAAAGATGGCCCGCTTGACATGAGAATGAGCCAGCAGGGCCCAACTGCTGCGGACCTCGTAAACACTGCGGATGAAGCAGTACTGGCCGACATTCTGTATCAATTTGGCGAAGAACGGGCGAGCCGCCGAATTGCACGCGCCATCGTCGCCGCGCGCCCGGTTGAGACGACTCTGCAGTTGGTGGGCGTTGTAGAAAAGTGCCTGCCGCGACCAAAGCCCGGCCAATCGCACCCTGCAACGCGCAGTTTTCAGGCACTGCGGATTGCGGTGAATGATGAATATGCTGAACTGTACGAAGGCTTGATGGCAGCAGAGCGCGCGCTGGCCCCGGGTGGTATGCTGGCTGTTGTCACCTTCCATTCAATCGAGGACCGAATGGTCAAACGGTTTTTGACGGAACGATCGGGCAAAGCAGCCAACGCAAATCGGTATGCGCCAGAAACGGCATCCGCCCCGGCGCAGTTCTCGATCAAATCGCGCAAGGCTATTGGGCCGGACGCGCAGGAACTGGCGGAAAATCCACGCAGCCGTTCGGCTAAATTGCGCGTAGCCATTCGCACGGAAACGCCGCCGGGTGCACTTGACCCGAAGTCCATTGGCATGCCGCCTCTCCGAGGAGTAATTTGATGCGCAATGTGTTGTTTGTTCTGACGACTGTAACTGTGATTGCCTTAGCGTTTTGGGCCTATAACCAGCACTATGCGACCCAGAAAGTACTGTCTGAAACCGACCGCTTGCACCGCGAAATTCGTGAAGCGCATGCCAGACTTGCCGTGTTGCGTGCCGAGTGGGCTTATCTGAACCGACCCGATCGGCTGCGCGATCTCGTAGACATTAACTTTGATCAGCTAGGGCTGTTGCCCTTGCGTGCTGACCAGTTCGGTCATGTGGACGAAGTGTCTTATCCTGCTTCCGAACCCCTAACAATTACCAACGCAGTCGAAGTGTCCGGCACGCTGCCGCAAGCCGAGGTAAATCGGCCATGATCCGAACGCCGCTTCGCCCGCTTGCCCGTATCTTGCCTGCGCGCGCAGCAGGTGAAAGCCCATGTGGCATCGAACGCGAGAATTTGCGTCAGCGCCACAAACATATGCACGACAAGATGCGTCAGCGCGCAGAAGGGCGACTGCTGGTTCTGGGGGTATTTTTCCTCTTTGCTTTCGCGGTGGTAGGCGCGCGCATGGGAATGTTGGCCACGTCCGACCCGGTTGAGCCGCGCGCCAGCGCACAAGGGGCTGCAATTTCTGCAGCGCGGGCCGATATTGTTGACCGAAACGGCAGTTTGCTCGCTACCAATTTTGAAACGCATGCTCTCTATGCTGAAACGCTACACATGGTAGATCCGCAGGCCGCAGCCAAAGGCTTGGTAACGGTATTTCCCGATTTGAAATCCGAAGATCTACTGGAGGACTTCACTGGAGAGCGAAAGTTTATCTGGATTAAGAGAACAATTAGCCCCGAGCAGATGCAGGCCGTGCATGATATTGGTGAGCCGGGTTTGCTTTTCGGGCCGCGTGACATGCGGCTTTATCCAAATGGCACATTGGCCGCCCATGTTCTGGGTGGTGCATCTTTTGGCGAGGAAGACGTCAGAGCCGCAGAAGTGATCGGCGTGGCTGGGGTTGAGCGGTATTTTGATACCTACCTGCGCGATCCGGCCAATGGGCAAAAACCTTTGCAGTTGTCGTTGGACCTGACAGTGCAGGCCGCAGTCGAAAGGGTGCTTTTGGGTGGCATGAAAATCATGAATGCCAAAGGGGCGACTTCAGTGCTGATGGATGCGCACTCCGGCGAGGTCATATCGGTTGTGTCGTTGCCGCATTTTGATCCCAACAGTCGGCCTGCACCGGCCATCAAAGGTGATCAATCCGAGAGCCCATTGTTCAACCGATCGGTTCAGGGCGTTTACGAATTGGGTTCGACGTTTAAGATTTTTGCAGCAGCCCAAGCGATTGATCTTGGGCTCGTATCGCCGTTAACGGTGATCGATACAAAGGGTCCCATGCGCGTCGGTGGGTATTCGATAGGGGAATTCCGCAACAAGAACTACGGTGATTTGACGGTGTCCGATATCATCGCAAAGTCGTCGAACCGGGGAACGGGGCGGATGGCTTTGGAAATCGGGCCAGAGCGGCAGCAGGATTTCCTGCGTAGCCTGGGGTTCTTTGAGCCAACATCTTTCGAGATATCCGAAGCACGACGTGGCACGCCGCTATTGCCCAAACGCTGGACCGAACTGAGCGCGGTAACGATTAGCTATGGGCATGGGCTTTCTGCGTCACCGATGCATCTGGCCGCGGCATATGCTGCGATTGCCAACGGTGGCATCGCTGTCAAGCCGACTATCCTGAAACAGGATTTTCTCCCAACTGGCAAGCGCGTGATGCGTGAGGGAACCGCAAGTGCTGCGCGCGCTATGTTGCGCAAGGTTGTGACTGAGGGCACGGCATCGATGGGCGATGTGCCGGGTTATTCTGTTGGCGGAAAAACTGGCACAGCTGACAAGCCAAAACCGAGCGGGGGGTATTATGACGAAAAAGTAATTACCACGTTTGCCACGATATTCCCATCGCATGATCCAAAATACGTGCTGGTGGTGACGCTGGACGAACCAGTTGAAACAAGCGGTGACAAACCGCGCCGCACAGCCGGTTGGACAGCGGTGCCGGTGGCTGCCGAAATAATTGGTCGTGTGGCCCCGCTGCTCGGTCTGCGCCCGACCGTTGAACCTAACAACTTGGCTGATATAACGATGGTCAGCAGCAACTGAGCTAAAAGGCCATATGTCTATGAAAGCGCAGGCAAAACCACTTTCATCGCTGGGCCTGAGTGCCCGAGGCTTGGCTAATCCGGCTATCTGCGGCCTTGCCGTTGATAGCCGTGATGTAAAGAATGGTTATCTTTTTGCGGCTCTGCCGGGTGCCCGGGTGCACGGGGCAGAGTTCATAAAATATGCGGTGCGGATGGGTGCTACTGCGGTGTTGACCGATGCAAGGGGGGCTGCGATCGCAAAAGCAGTTTTGGATGGGGTCGCCGTTGTGATCGTCGACGCCCCGCGCGAGGCTTTGTCGCGTGCTGCAGCTTTGTGGTTTGGGGCCCAACCCGAAACGATGGTTGCAGTCACAGGAACCAATGGCAAAACGTCGGTTTCGACTTTTGTGCGCCAGATCTGGATCGAGATGGGGTTGGCCGCCGTAAATCTGGGCACGACCGGTGTTGAGGGCGCTTGGACAGCCCCACTTGCCCACACCACACCCGAACCGATCACCTTGCACCGGACGCTCGCTACTGCCCGTGCGGCTGGCATCACTCATGCCGCGATGGAGGCTTCTTCGCACGGGTTGGATCAGCGTCGATTGGATGGTGTCATTCTCAAAGCGGCGGGTTTCACAAACTTTAGTCAGGATCATCTCGATTATCACGAAACATTCGATGCCTATTTTGACGCCAAGGCCGACCTTTTTGCTCGCGTTCTACCCGATGATGGCATCGCGGTGATCAATATCGACGATGCGCGTGGCGTTGACATGGCCGCGATCGCGGTTGCGCGTGGCCAAGAAGTCTTGTGCGTTGGCCGCGACAAAGGCGACCTGCATCTTGGGGCGCAAAGATTTGATACCACGGGTCAAGATGTTCGGTTTTCCTATGGCGGCAAAAGTTATACCGCACGCTTGCCATTGATTGGTGGGTTTCAGGCCGACAATGTCATGTTGGCTGCGGCCCTTGTGATTGCCTGCGGTGCAGAGCCAGCGCGCGTGTTCGAAACCTTGCCGCATCTGCAAACTGTGCGTGGGCGGATGCAACTTGCGGCGGCCCGGGCAAACGGTGCTGCGGTGTTTGTGGATTATGCCCATACGCCTGACGCCGTGTCGACGGCACTTGGCGCACTCCGGCCGCATGTTATGGGCAGGTTGGTTGCGATCATTGGCGCCGGTGGTGACCGCGATGCGGGCAAGCGCCCGTTGATGGGACAGGCGGCGGTACAGACGGCGGATGTTGTGTTTGTGACCGATGACAATCCGCGTAGCGAAGATCCTGCAACCATCCGCGCCGCCGTTATGGCCGGATGCCCCGAAGCCATCGAGGTGGGCGACAGAGCCGAGGCAATCCTGCGCGCGGTGGACAGTCTTGCGCCGGGTGACGCGCTGCTGATCGCGGGCAAGGGGCATGAAACTGGGCAAATTGTGGGCGATGATATTTTGCCCTTTGACGACGTGGAACAGGCCAGCGTGGCCGTTGCAGCATTAGAAGGACGACTGACATGACGCTTTGGAGCGCAGCAGAAGTGGCGCAGGCCACAGCTGGCACCGCAACAACGGATTGGACCGCGTCTGGCGTATCCATCGATACCCGGACGCTCAGGCCGGGCGATCTGTTCGTCGCATTGAAAGCCGCCCGAGATGGCCACGATTTTGTTGCCGACGCCCTTGCGATGGGTGCGGCGGCGGCGTTGGTCAGCCATGTGCCTGATGGCGTGTCGAAAGATGCGCCCTTGCTGATCGTGGATGATGTTCTTGCGGGATTAGAAGCGCTTGGAGTCGCGGCTCGGGCCCGCACGGAGGCGCGGGTTGTGGCGGTGACAGGCAGTGTCGGCAAGACATCAACCAAGGAAATGCTGCGCGCAATGCTGGGAGATCAGGGCCGCACCCATGCCTCGGTTGCCAGTTATAACAACCATTGGGGCGTGCCCCTGACGTTGGCGCGGATGCCAGCCGACACCGAATATGCAGTGATCGAGATCGGCATGAATCACCCTGGTGAAATTTCTCCGCTGGCACGTATGGTACGCCCGCATGTTGCGATGATTACAACCGTCGCGGCTGCCCACCTCGCGGCCTTTGACAATATCGCTGCTATCGCAGTTGAAAAGGCATCCATAATTGATGGGCTTGAGTATGGCGGGACCGCGATCCTGAATAATGATTGCGAGACGGCGGCGATCCTGCAAGCCAAGGCGCATGACGCCAAGCGGCGTGACGTGGGCTTTGGAGAGCATGGCTTTGATTTCGTTTTGAAAACAGTAGATCTGCAAGAGAATACCACTGTCGTCCAAGCCGAAGCCAACGGAACACCGCTGCTGTTCAAGATTGGCGCCGTGGGCAAGCATTATGCGATGAACGGCTTGGGCGCATTGGCAGCGGTCGAGGCCGTGGGCGGTGATCTGGCTTTGACGGTGCAATCTTTGGGCCGCTGGTCGTCGTATCAGGGGCGCGGTGCACGTGAGGTGATTTATCTGGATCCGGTTGAAACGCATCTGACGCTAGAATTGATTGACGACAGCTATAACGCAAATCCGGCTTCCATGCAGGCGGCGTTCGAGGTGCTGGCAGCCGCCAACGTGACCAGCGACACAGGCCGGGTCAGCAAGGGGCGGCGGATCTGCTTTGTCGGTGATATGAAAGAATTGGGCGATGAGGCAGACGCGCTGCATGCCGATCTGGCGGACCATCCTGCTATGCAGCATATCGATACGGTCCACTGTGTCGGCGCGCTTATGCAAGGCTTGCGCAAAGCGCTGCCTGCGCAAAAGCAGGGCGTCTGGACACAGGACGCCAGTGAAATGGCAGGGCAAGTGCGGCGCCTTCTCGACAGCGGAGATGTAGTGCTGGTCAAAGGATCGCTGAGCATGAAGCTGGCCCTTGTCGTTGACGCCATTCGCAAAATGGGCCATCCGGTAGACTTGGGCATAGACCCACAAAATAAAAGTAGGGACAGCTAAAATGCTCTATTGGTTGACGACGCTTTCCGATGGTGGAGATTTCTTCAACCTTTTCCGCTATATTACTTTCCGTGCCGGCGCGGCATTCATGACCGCGCTTTTGTTTGGGTTCATTTTTGGTCGACCCCTGATTGCTGTCTTGCGCAAACGGCAAGGCCAGGGGCAGCCCATTCGCGATGACGGTCCCGAAGGACATTTCGCCAAGGCAGGCACGCCGACGATGGGTGGCCTTTTGATTGTGGGGGCGTTGACCACGTCGACCCTGCTTTGGGCTCGGCTTGACAATCCGTTCGTGTGGATTGTGCTCGGTGTGACGCTGTCCTTTGGGCTGATTGGTTTTGCCGACGACTATGCCAAAGTGTCAAAGCAGACCACAGCTGGAGTGTCTGGCAAGGTGCGGCTGTTGTTAGGATTTGTGATCGCGGGTGTTGCTGCTTATGTGGCGACCATCAACCACCCTGATGCGCTGCAAAATCAGTTGGCGGTGCCGGTGTTCAAGAACCTTCTGCTGAATCTGGGCGTGCTTTTCATTCCCTTTGCAATTATCGTGATCGTAGGAGCAGCCAATGCGGTTAACCTGACCGATGGGTTGGATGGTCTGGCAATCATGCCAGTGATGATTGCAGGCGGAACATTGGGCCTGATCGCTTACGCAGTGGGCCGCGTAGACTTTACCGAATATTTAGATGTGCATTATGTACCAGGAACGGGTGAACTGTTGATCTTTTCTGCGGCGCTGTTCGGTGGTGGGCTGGGATTTTTGTGGTATAATGCGCCGCCTGCGGCAGTGTTCATGGGCGATACCGGGTCGCTTGCCCTTGGGGGGGCGCTGGGTGCGATCGCCGTGGCCACCAAACACGAATTGGTTCTGGCGATTGTGGGCGGTCTGTTCGTGCTCGAAGCGCTGAGCGTCATCATTCAGGTGCTTTATTTCAAGCGGACAGGCAAACGCGTGTTCTTGATGGCACCCATCCATCACCACTATGAGAAAAAGGGTTGGTCCGAGCCGCAAATTGTGATCCGCTTCTGGATCATTTCCTTGATCCTCGCGATGATCGGCCTTGCGACACTGAAGGTACGATGATGATCGGCCACATCGTCCACATGCAAGCAATCAAGGTTTCGCGATGATCGCGGTGCAGGGACTGGTGGGTGCACGGGTGGCCGTGCTCGGTTTGGGCCGGTCTGGTCTGTCTGCAGCGCGCGCACTGGCTGAGGGGGGCGCTGTGCCAGTGTGTTGGGATGATAATCCCGACGCCTGTGCCAGAGCTAAAGACGAAGGGTTCGACTGTGTCGATCTCAAGCGTTCCGGAGCGTTCGAAGATATTGTGCGCCTAATCGTCAGTCCAGGGATTCCGCATCTCTATCCGGCCCCAAATCCAGTGGTAACAGCCGCCCTTACTGCGGGCATTCCAGTCGATAATGATATTGGACTGTTTTTTCAGTCTTTTGCCACGCAGGATTGGAACGGCTTTGACACTGCGCCAAGGGTCATCGCTGTAACAGGATCGAACGGAAAATCTACGACTTCGGCGCTTATTCACCACATCATGGAAGAGGCTGGAAAGCCGACACAACTGGCCGGCAATATTGGGCGCGGTGTTTTGGATATTGATCCACCACATGACGGTGAGGTCGTTGTGCTGGAGCTGTCCAGCTATCAGACCGATCTGGCGCGCAACTTGACGCCGGATGTGGCGGTATTTATCAACCTTTCGCCTGATCATCTTGACCGACACGCTGGTATGGGCGGCTATTTCGCGGCTAAGCGGCGGCTTTTTGCCGAAGGCGGGCCAGATCGTGCCGTGATCGGTGTCGACGAGCAAGAGGGCCGTTTTCTAGCCGGACAACTGAGCGAGGGCCCGACGGATGATCGGGTGATCCGGGTTTCGGTGACTGCCAAGCTGACTGGCCCAGGTTGGCAGGTTTTTGCCCGTAAGGGGTATTTGTCCGAATATCGCAAGGGTCGGCAGGTGGCGTCTATTGATCTGCGCGAGGTTGACGGATTGCCTGGGTCGCATAACCATCAGAACGCATGTGCCGCCTATGCGGCTGCGCGTGCAGTCGGGGTGGCACCAAAACTAATTGTGTCTGCGTTTAAATCTTTTGCAGGTTTGCCGCATCGGTCGCAACTGATCGCAGAGGTGGGTGGTGTGCGCTATGTGAACGACAGTAAGGCCACAAATGTCGATAGTGCGGCAAAGGCATTGGCAGCGTTCGAAAATATCCTGTGGATTTGTGGTGGATTGCAGAAAGAGGGTGGACTGGATGAGGTCAACGCGGTCTCGGATAAAGTCAAAAGAGCCTATGTGATCGGGCGCGAGGCGGCACAGTTTGCCATGCAACTGAGTGCAGATGCGCAGGTGTGCGGGACTATGGCCGAAGCTGTTGGTGCAGCGGTAGCCGACGCGCAGCCCGGTGATGTTGTTCTGTTGGCGCCGGCGGCAGCCAGTTTCGATCAATATGACAGTTTTGAGTTGCGCGGAGAGGACTTTATATCACAGGTACAGGCGCATCTAGGATGACGTCGGTACAGCGCTCTTTGCCTTTGGCAAAGACGCCCCGCCCGCCGTCCCGTTTGGTCACGCTACGGTATGTTTTGTTTGATTGTTTCCAAATCAGTCAACAAACCGCGCGACCGACCGAAAGGAGAGGCAAAATGTTTTGCCACCAATACAACAACGCATGCTGTATGACATTTGCTTGAATACAAGAAACATCACGCATCACCTTGGGCGTTGAAACCTTTAATTTCAGTCAGCTCTTAGTTGGTTCAAGTTTTTGGTACAACGCTTTAACCTCTGATCGCGCGTGCGGCAGCCATGGCCGAGGACCACGCCCATTGAAAGTTGTATCCGCCCAGCCATCCGGTTACATCAACCGCTTCGCCTATGAAATAGAGCCCCTCTGCCTTTGACGACATCATGGTCTTTGAACTTAGTCCCTCAGTGGCGATGCCACCGCGTGTGACTTCGGCTGTACGATAGCCTTCGGTGCCGCCGGGGGTCAGCTGCCATGCTGTAAGTGCCCCGTTTAATATGTCGATCCGTGCATCTGATACATCGCCCAACCGACCCGACAGGTCCATTTGTGTGCCAAGGTGATCTACCAGTCGCGCCGGCAAGTATTGCGCGAGTTCGGTGGTCAGCGCCTTTTTGCCGTTCTCAGTTCGCCGGTTGCGTAGGCTACGCGCGAAATCAGTTTGTGGGGCTAGGTGCACGGTAATAGGCTGGCCTGCATCCCAATAGCTTGAGGCCTGCAGGATCGCAGGTCCCGATAGTCCACGATGCGTAAAAAGCAGCGCTTCATCAAAGCTGGGTCCGTCTGCGGTGACACGCGCAGGGCAGGCCACGCCCGAGATGTCAGCAAAGTGGCGATCTGGAAAGGTGAGGGGGACCAGCGCGGGTTCGGTCTCAGTGATCCGGTGACCAAAGCGGGTCGCAACATCATAGGCCCAGCCGGTGGCGCCCATCTTGGGAATAGATTTGCCCCCTGTCGCGACGACGGCGTTGCGCGCTTTAACCGTTCGGGTCGTTCCATCCTTGGTCAATGTGGCGGTGAAGCCTTCAGGTGTCTTTGCAAGCGCTGCTACTTCTGTTTGCAAGCGCAGTTCCACGCCCGCATTCTGCATCAGGCGCCGCAGCATGGCGATTATGTCCTTGGCCGAAACATCACAAAACAGCTGGCCCAATGTCTTTTCGTGCCAGGCGATGCCATGATGGTCAACGAGGTCTATGAAGTCCCATTGCGTGTAGCGTGCCAATGCTGATTTGGCGAAGTGTGGGTTTTCGCTAATAAAGGCATTGGGGCTGCACTGCAGATTGGTAAAGTTGCAACGGCCACCACCGGAAATGCGGATCTTTTCGCCCGCGGCCTTGGCATGATCGAGCAGCAAGACGCGCCCGCCCGCATGGGCCGCGCACATCATGCCAGCTGCACCCGCACCTATGATCAGCGTATCAAAATCCATAATGTTCCCGTGCAGGATTGCACCGACAGGGTCAAGGTGGCAGCTTTGCCCTCGAAAGGTATCATCAGACATCAGTGCCAAAACCAGACTAGGATATTGCAATGATCACACTTGGCGCTGGCGCTGTTTTTCCCAGCATTGCCGTTCACCGTTTGGGGGAGTGGTACGCTTAGGCTTGGGGATCAGCAGGGCGGATGCGACTGGCAGATGGTCGTTGTCTATCGCGACCTGCACTGCTCGGTTTGCAAAGCCTACCTTGCGTCACCGCAGGTAATGTAAACCGAATTTCGCGTGATGGGTGTGCACGTGTTCATCGTCTTGGGCGATCCAAAAGCCAAGGCCCAGTTGATGGCAGATGCAACTGCACTGATATTGCCCACGGGTTACGGTCTGAGCGTGGTGCAGATGCAGGCGCTTGGTTTTTACGTCTCCGATCCGCGCACTTGCACGAAACGGACCAGCCCTTTTTTGAGCTGGGCCTTTTCATGATTAATGGCGATGGCCTGATCCACACGCTGGATGTCTCCCATTCGCCGTTTGTGCGCCCCGACCTGTGCGGCGCGCTTAACGGCATCACCTTTATCCGTAAAAACAACTATCCTATCCGCGGGACTCATAGCCCTAGTTGATAATGGATGCGCCAGCCTAACAAATGCTGGCCCACGCTCGAATTTTCGGCTATATTATAGCTTAAGCACCTCAGAAAAACTGAGGGCACGAGGCAGTAACAAGCAGCAAGGCGGCAGATCATGACTGAAATGGTCTACGGCGCGGTCCCGGTTCGGGGCGGTGAACCGATTCTTCCCGAATGGTGGCGCACGATCGACAAGTGGTCGTTATCTTCTGTTTTGTTGCTGTTTTCCATTGGAATGCTGCTGGGGTTTGCAGCCTCTGTTCCGTTGGCGGAAAAAAATGGGTTTGCACCGTTTCATTATGTGACCAGACAGGCGATTTTTGGAACTGGTGCGTTGATCGTTATGCTGCTGACGTCAATGATGACGCCGGTCTTGGTGCGCCGTTTGGCTGTGATTGGGTTTCTTGTTGCCTTTGTGGGGCTTGCTTTCTTGCCGTTTTTTGGCACCGATTTTGGCAAAGGGGCGGTGCGCTGGTATGCACTTGGGTTTGGATCTGTGCAACCATCCGAGTTCTTGAAGCCCGGCTTTGTCGTCGTGGCTGCTTGGATGATGGCAGCCAGTCTGGACTTGAACGGACCGCCGGGTAAAACATGGTCTTTCGCCTTGTGCGTTTCGATTGTGCTTATGCTGGCCTTGCAACCAGATTTTGGACAGGCCTGTCTCGTGCTGTTTGCATGGGGCATTATGTATTTTGTGGCTGGCGCGCCAATATTGATCCTCGTTGTGATGGCGGGATTGGCTATTTTCTGCGGCACGTTGGCCTATTCAAGCTCCGAGCACTTTGCCCGGCGCATAGATGGCTTCCTAAGTCCCGATGTCGATCCAAGGACACAGCTGGGTTTCGCGACCAACGCGATCCAAGAGGGCGGTTTGTTTGGCGTAGGCGTGGGCGAGGGGCAGGTGAAATGGTCTCTGCCCGATGCTCATACAGATTTCATTATTGCAGTGGCGGCCGAAGAATACGGTTTGATCCTCGTGTTATGCATCATTTTTTTGTACGCCGGTATTGTACTTCGATCGCTCTTGCGGTTGGTGCGCGAGCGTGATCCGTTCATCCGCTTGGCGGGCACCGGTCTGGTCTGCATGTTTGGGGTGCAGGCAATGATCAACATGGGGGTCGCGGTACGATTGTTGCCGGCTAAGGGTATGACATTGCCGTTTGTATCCTATGGCGGGTCATCTGTGATTGCGTCAGGCATTGCGATTGGAATGCTGCTTGCCTTTACTCGGAAGCGGCCACAAGGCGAAATTTCGGATTTGCTGGGGCGAGGTCAGATATGACGGTAAACGCAGTAGGCGGCCTGCGATGACTCAGCCACTGGTGTTAATCGCAGCAGGTGGCACTGGCGGGCATATGTTTCCAGCTCAGGCGCTGGCCGAAGCAATGTTGGACAAGGGCTGGCGCGTCAAGCTGAGTACAGATGCGCGCGGGGCACGCTACACCGGTGGATTTCCCCACAGTACGGAGACCGAACAAATTTCATCGGCCACTTTTGCGCGGGGCGGCCTGCTGGCTAAGGCTGCTGTGCCATTTCGAATTGCAGCGGGCGTGGTCAACGCAGGTGTCAAGCTCATGGCTGATCGGCCCAATGTTGTTGTGGGGTTTGGTGGCTACCCGACGATCCCTGCTATGTTGGCTGCGACGCTGTTGCGTCTGCCGCGGATGATCCACGAGCAAAACGGTGTTCTGGGTCGTGTGAATGCAATTCTGGCCGCGCGTGTCGACAAAGTCGCTTGCGGGACCTGGCCCACTGATCTGCCCAAGGGCATAGAGGGTCTGCATGTGGGCAATCCGGTGCGCAATGCCGTGTTAAGCCGCTCGGGTGCAGCATACATCCCGCCGGGCAGTTATCCTGTGGAGATTCTGGTTATTGGCGGCAGTCAGGGCGCGCGCGTCCTGTCGGAGGTGATACCGCCTGCAATTGCCAGCCTTTCACCTGACAGGCTGGCCAATCTGCGCGTCAGCCATCAGGCGCGCGGTGAAGACGCGCCTGGGGTGCGCGATTTCTATGCCGAGCATGGTATAAATGCAGATGTGCAGCCGTTCTTTCAAGACGTGCCGCGCCGCATGTCAGAGGCACAGCTGATCATTTCACGCTCAGGTGCGTCTTCGGTCGCTGACATCTCTGTCATCGGACGCCCTGCTATTCTTGTGCCATTCCCCTCTGCAACTGGTGACCACCAAACCGCGAATGCGCGTGGCCTCGTCGAGGCGGGCGGCGCGGTTCTTATTCCTGAAAGCCAGCTGAGCGCAGAGACAATGGCCGAGCAGATCAAAACTGTTCTGGACAATCCGGACGGCGCGACAAAAATGGCGCGGGCTGCACTTGGTGTGGGCAAACCCGATGCTACGCAAGCCCTTGTGTCGATCGTCGAAACCCTTGCCGAAAAAGGTCAGCCATGAACGCTTCTACCAAACTGCCCGGGGACGTGGGCCCCATTCATTTTGTTGGGATTGGCGGGATCGGTATGTCGGGCATCGCCGAGGTGCTGCTGAACCATGGCTATATCGTCCAAGGGTCCGATCTGAAGTGCTCAAAGATCACCAACCGATTGGCCGACCTTGGAGCGCTGATCTTTGAAGGGCAGCGAGCTGAAAATGTGGAAAACGCTGAGGTGATCGTGATTTCGTCAGCAATAAAGCCGGGAAACGCGGAACTGGATGCGGCACGCGCGCGTGGTCTTCCCATCGTGCGACGCGCCGAAATGCTGGCAGAACTGATGCGCCTGAAATCCAACATCGCAGTGGCGGGCACTCATGGTAAAACCACGACAACCACCATGGTCGCAGCCCTTTTGGACGAGGGTAAATTCGATCCCACAGTGGTGAACGGTGGCATAATCCACGCCTATGGATCGAATGCGCGTGCGGGTGAGGGCGAGTGGATGGTCGTCGAAGCGGATGAAAGCGACGGCACGTTCAACCGGTTGCCAGCGACCATTGCGATTGTGACCAACATTGATCCAGAACATATGGAGCATTGGGGCACCGAAGAGGCGCTGCATCAGGGGTTTTACGACTTTGTGTCGAACATTCCGTTCTATGGTATTGCTGTTTGCTGCACTGATGATCCTGATGTGCAGGCCTTGGTTGGTAAGATCACTGACCGGCGAGTCATCACTTATGGGTTCAATGCACAGGCTGATGTTCGGGCCCAGAACCTGACCTATGAAAATGGGGTTGCCCATTTCGATGTGGCCCTGCAAGTCGAGGGTCAGGTGATCGAACGGTGCAGCCTGCCGATGCCCGGCGATCATAACGTTTCGAATGCCCTCAGCGCGGTGGCCGTGGCCCGTCATCTTGGCATGAAGGCGGCTGAAATTCGTGCCGCACTCGCAGGATTTGGCGGAGTTAACCGCCGCTTTACGCGTGTGGGTGAAATTAATGGCGTTACGATTATCGACGACTATGGCCATCACCCTGTTGAGATTTCGGCCGTCCTTAAAGCCGCGCGCCAAGCCACCAAAGGCCGTGTGATCGCAGTGCACCAACCGCATCGATACACGCGGCTACACCACCATTTTGACGAATTCTGCGCCTGCTTCAATGATGCGGATGTCGTGGGTATCGTCGATGTTTTTGGCGCAGGCGAAGACCCAATTGAAGGCGCCAGTCGCGATGATTTGGTCGCGGGGCTGATCCGTCACGGCCACCGCCACGCCTGCGCCGTGACTGGCGAAAACGATTTGGAACGGTTGGTTCGTGAACAGGCGCGTCCGGGGGACATGTTGGTTTGCCTGGGGGCTGGGTCAATCAGTGCCTGGGCCAATGGGTTGCCCGCAAGGTTGCAAAAAGGGGTCGCGTAACGGATGCGTTGGGACATGAAAATCTGTGGCGGAGCAACGGCCACAGTCTTTTAGCACCTATTTCGGCCGTTTGTTTATAGCGGTGCGTAGCTTTGTAAGTGGTCTGGACAGCGCAGTTTTTAGCTGAACAGATCTGGCGTGCACCAAGATGCCTTGACCCTGCCCCCAATGCTGGGCCATTCCGCATACATGGAATATTCGTTGCCTCCGGTACGCGGCACCCTCACCGCGCAAAAAGATCTCTCAGCGTTGACATGGCTGCGTGTCGGTGGCCCGGCTGATTGGTTTTTCCAGCCTGCCGACGAGGACGATCTGAGTCAATTTCTTGCGGCATTAGACCAGGATGTGCCTGTGTTTCCCATGGGCGTCGGTTCAAACCTGATCGTGCGGGATGGGGGCTTGCGGGCCGTCGTTGTTCGCCTGTCGCCTCGCCGCTTTGGCCAGATCGAGGTCGATGGGCAAATGGTCACGGCGGGTGCGGCGGCGCTGGATGCGCGCGTCGCCAACGCGGCCGCTGCTGCCGACGTCGATCTGACCTTTCTGCGCACAATTCCGGGTTCCATCGGCGGTGCTGTGCGGATGAATGCAGGCTGTTACGGCAGTTATATTGCGGATGTCTTTGTTTCGGCGAAGGCGGTTTTGCGGGATGGTACCAAGGTCACCCTGACGCCGAAGGATCTTGGTTTTGCTTATCGGCAGTCCTCTCTGCCCCATGGGGCGGTGTTGACCTATGTCACCTTGCGCGGCGCACCTGGTGCGGCAGAGGCCCTTCAGGCCCGGATGCAGGATCAGTTGGCCAAACGCGACGCTACCCAACCAACCAAGGAGCGTAGCGCTGGATCGACATTTCGCAATCCGGCTGGCTTTTCGTCCACGGGCCGTGCTGATGACGTGCATGAGCTCAAGGCTTGGAAGGTTATCGATGAAGCTGATATGCGCGGTGCCAGACTTGGCGGAGCACAGATGAGCGAAAAACACCCCAACTTTTTGATCAATACAGGTGGCGCCACTGCTGCGGATCTCGAAGGATTGGGCGAAGAAGTGCGAAAAAAGGTTTACGCATCAAGCGGCATCACGCTACAATGGGAAATTATACGCGTCGGTGATTTGGCATAAATCAGAAGCGCAGGGCAGGCCGAAAAAACGACGAGACGATCGACGGCCGAAAGAACGATGAGGGTCCGAAAAAAGGACCCCGGAAAAAGAGGCACATGGCGGGTCAGTCGAGCAGGACGTCCCCGACAGTAGCAGTGTTAATGGGCGGCCCCTCGGCTGAGAGAGAAGTGTCGCTTTCAAGTGGGCAAGCCTGCGCAGCTGCGCTTAGGGACCAAGGATACATGGTGGTTGAGGTCGCTGCGGGCCCCGACCTGGTATCCGTTTTGACATCGATGTCTGCGGATGTGGTGCTTAATTGCCTTCATGGGCGGTGGGGAGAGGACGGCTGCGTTCAGGGCCTGCTGGAATGGATCAGAGTGCCTTATTCGCATTCCGGCGTCCTGTCGTCCGCGCTGGCAATGGACAAGCAGCGCACCAAAGATGTCTACCGCGATGCTGGTCTGCCTGTCGTGGATAGTATCATCGCGCCCGCCCGAGAGGTGCGCGCAAGCCACGTGATGCAGCCCCCCTATGTGGTCAAACCCAACAATGAAGGGTCAAGCGTTGGCGTGTACCTTGTGCATGAGGCGGCCAACGGACCACCACAGCTGAGCGCCGACATGCCAGACACTGTTATGGTCGAGTCATATGCCCCCGGGCGCGAGCTGACCACCACCGTAATGGGAGACCGCCCGCTGGGTGTGACGGATATCCTCACTGATGGGTGGTACGATTATGATGCCAAATATAAACTCGGCGGATCACGGCACGTGATCCCTGCCGATGTTCCGGTTGAGATAACTGAATTATGCCAGGATTACGCGATCCGTGCGCACAATGCGCTGGGCTGTCGGGGCGTAAGCCGCACTGATTTTCGCTGGGACGAAGCTAAAGGTGCCGCAGGACTTATCTTGCTTGAAACAAACACGCAGCCCGGAATGACGCCCACATCGTTGACGCCCGAACAGGCGATGGCAGCAGGCATCTCTTTTGGTGAGCTCTGCGTCTGGATGGTGGAGGACGCCTCATGCGATCGATGAAGCGCCCGGTGAAATCTGATCCCGCTCCTTCGCGGTGGGCGTGGCGCCGGCAGCGTTTGATGCTGACGCCAACATTCCGGTTTGCTTTGCGCGCCGGGATCCCTGTGGTGCTAACGCTTGCAGTCGCCGGTTGGTACCTGTCGGATACCGACAGCCGGGCCGCCATCCGCGCGACGGTTGTCGACGCCCGAAACAGTATCGCCCAGCGCCCTGAATTCATGGTCAATCTGATGGCCATCGATGGCAGCGACAGCGCACTGTCCCAAACCATTCGTGATGCTATTCCGTTCGATTTCCCACGGTCTTCCTTTGATTTCCACCCTGCAGATGTCCGGGCGTTAATCTTGGAGCTGCCGTCGGTTAAAAATGCGTCTGTTCGCATTCGTCCAGGCGGTGTTCTGCAGGTCGATATCGTTCGTCGTGTTCCGGTCGCTATCTGGCGCACAGTTGATGGGCTGAGCCTGGTTGACGCGGAAGGTGCAACAATTTCGAAGTTGACCCGTCGAAGTTTGCGCCCCGATTTGCCTGTCATTGCGGGCGAGGGCGCGTCCGCGCATTTGTCCGAGGCGCTGCAGCTGGTTGACGCATCTGCGTCGCTTGGCGATCGTTTGCGCGGTGTTGTGCGAATGGGCGAACGACGTTGGGATGTTGTTTTAGATCGCAACCAGCGCATCCTTTTGCCGACAGACGGTGCCGTACAGGCGCTGGAGCGTGCCATTATGCTGGAAACCACGCGAGATGTTTTAAGCCGCGATATCGCGCGGGTCGACTTGCGGCTCGAACAGCGCCCAACGGTCCGCATGAATGCAACTGCCACTGAAGAATGGCGGCGCATCCGACAACTGAATTTGGAGAAAAGATAGAGACAATGACTGATTTCTATTCAAACCAGCGCAACATGCGCAACATGCGCAAAATCGCAATGCAGCGCGGTGTTGTGGCGATTTTGGACGTGGGCAGTTCCAAGATCGCTTGCTTGGTTTTGCGTTTTGACGGCACCGCGAAACTGGGCGAAGATGGCGAGATCGGTTCGCTGGCCGGACAATCGGGTTTTCGCGTAATCGGGGCTGCAACGACCCAGTCGCGTGGGGTTCGTTTCGGCGAAATCTTTGCCATTCAGGAAACTGAACGCGCCATTCGCACTGCCCTTCAGGCGGCACAGAAAATGGCTGGTATCCGCGTGGATCATGTAATTGCTTGCTTTGCTGGGGCAGAGCCGCGCAGCTATGGGCTAGATGCGCAAGTGGATGTGCAGGGCAGGGTTGTTACCGAAGAAGACGTCGCCCGGGTTCTTTCGCGCTGTGATGTGCCCGACTATGGATCTGATCGCGAAGTGCTGCACGCGCAGCCAGTGAACTTTGCGCTGGACCACCGGTCAGGCCTCTCGGATCCACGTGGGCAGTTGGGCACGGATTTGGCTGTTGATCTACATATGCTGACAGTCGATGCCGTGGCGGTTCAACATTTGGCGCATTGTATCAAGCGCTGTGATTTGGAACTGGCTGGAATAGCCTCGTCCGCTTATGCCTCGGGAATTGCGACATTGGTCGAGGATGAACAGGAATTAGGGGCGGCCTGCATCGATATGGGCGGCGGATCTACCGGCGTTTCGATTTTCATTAAGAAGCACATGATCTACGCTGATGCCGTTCGTATGGGTGGCGATCATGTTACCAGTGACATCTCAATGGGGCTACAGGTTCCAATGGCGACGGCCGAGCGGATCAAGACGTTTCACGGTGGCATTCAGGCCACTGGAATGGATGACCGCGACCCTATTGAGATCGGCGGACAGACGGGCGATTATGAGCACGACCGACGTACCGTGAGCCGGGCCGAACTGATCGGGATAATGCGCCCACGGGTCGAAGAAATCCTTGAAGAGGTGCGGGCACGCCTTGATGCAGCGGGTTTTGATCACCTTCCGAGCCAGCAGATCGTACTTACTGGCGGAGGCAGTCAGATATTGGGCCTTGATGGTCTTGCCTCAAAGATTCTTGGCCAACAGGTGCGCCTTGGCCGGCCCTTGCGGGTGCATGGGCTGCCACAAGCAGCGACTGGCCCAGGCTTTGCCAGCGCGGTGGGCCTTGCGCTTTTTGCGGCGCATCCACAAGACGAATGGTGGGATTTTGATATTCCACACGATCGTTATCCGGCCAGAAGTCTGCGCCGCGCGGTTAAATGGTTTAGAGACAACTGGTGATCGCAAGATGTGGCATATTGGTGGATATGCAGCAAAAAAGAGCGAGAAATCGCCCATATTTTGCGCCTAAAATGTGTTTTTTGGGTGACGTTGGAGCACCTTGACGTTAAGAATATACTTAATGAGGCATAAAAAATCCCGCGAATGCGGCAAACTATACAGGCGGAACTTGCGATGACTTTGAACCTTACAATGCCCGGGCATGACGAGCTCAAGCCCCGTATAACTGTCTTTGGTGTCGGCGGAGCGGGAGGCAACGCGGTCAATAACATGATCGATAAAGAACTGGATGGTGTTGATTTTGTCGTCGCAAATACCGATGCGCAGGCACTTCAGCAGTCGACTGCAAAAAGCCGGGTTCAGCTGGGCATCAAGATCACAGAAGGGTTGGGGGCTGGTGCGCGCGCCACTGTCGGTGCCGCGGCTGCCGAGGAATCAATTGAACAGATTGTCGACCATTTGGCCGGCGCTCATATGTGTTTTATCACCGCCGGCATGGGGGGTGGTACGGGCACTGGGGCAGCGCCAATAATTGCACAAGCAGCACGCGAACTTGGTGTTCTGACCGTTGGCGTCGTGACAAAGCCCTTCCAGTTTGAAGGTGCCAAGCGCATGCGCCAGGCTGAGGATGGGGTCGAAGCGCTACAAAAAATGGTCGATACGCTTATCATCATCCCGAACCAGAACCTGTTCCGATTGGCTAACGAAAAGACCACCTTTACCGAAGCGTTCTCGATGGCTGACGACGTTCTTTATCAGGGGGTCAAAGGCGTGACCGACCTGATGGTGCGGCCCGGCCTGATCAATCTAGATTTCGCCGATGTTCGGGCCGTGATGGACGAGATGGGCAAGGCGATGATGGGCACAGGCGAGGCTGAGGGCGAAGACCGTGCCATTCAGGCTGCAGAGAAGGCGATTGCTAATCCGCTGCTCGATGAAATCTCGTTGCGCGGCGCAAAGGGTGTGCTGATCAACATTACGGGTGCACACGATCTGACATTGTTTGAGCTCGACGAAGCTGCAAACCGGATTCGCGAAGAAGTGGATCCAGAAGCCAACATCATCGTTGGATCGACACTCGATACGGCGATGGAAGGCATCATGCGTGTCAGTGTTGTTGCAACCGGTATTGATGCCAGCGAAGTGCAAAATGCGCTGCCGGTCCCGCGCCGCAGCATGGCCGCGCCGCTGGCTCAGTCGGTCACAGCCGAAAAGGCGGGCGCGCAATCTGATCTTGAGGCGGAACACGCGCCCATTACCGCGGATGGTGAGGAGCCGTCGCTGTTCCAGCGTGTAGAAGTAGAGCAAGCAGCAGCACAGGAGTTAACCAAAGATGACTTTGTCGCTGAAGCCCCTGCTGAAGCGGCCGATGATTTACCTCCTCCGGCCTACCAGCCGCAAGTAGATGCATTCGAGCCGGCGCCTCTGCCTGAGCCGAGCGCCCCTGAACAGTTCGTTGCTCCGCGTGCGCCCTCCCCCGGTACCCCGTCGCCGCAGATGTTGGCGCGCCTGCGTGCAGCCAGCCAAAAGGTGAACAAACAACAGACGCCAGCTCCGCAGTCTGAACAACCAGCCACTACTGGTGAAAAGCCGCGTTTTGGTATCAATTCCTTGATCAACCGTATGACGGGCTCGCAGGAATCGGGTCAGGGCGAGCGGCCCGCGCGCCAACAGCCACCTATGCAAAACCACACGGCAGCATCGGCTCAGGCACCTGCAGCGCAACCAACCGAGGCTGTGGATCCTGATCAGGAACGGATCGAAATTCCAGCGTTTCTGCGGCGTCAGGCCAACTAAAAGACGCTGATTTATTCAAAAAAACAGGGGCATTTGATGTCCCTGTTTTATCATTAAAACCCCTTTTATTTAGCTATGCGCGCATAATTGCTCATTTGTAATAGCCATGTTTCAGAATGTTACAAAGATTGAGTTGAGTGTTCTCCCACAGTCTTTTACCAACATTGTCGATAGGTAAGCGCGGAATGGGGACCATGCAAACGACTGTCAAATCGCCAATTACATTCGTTGGGCGCGGATTGCATTCTGGAAAGTCTGCGCGGTTGACGATCCGTCCTGCGATGGCTGAGCACGGCATTTGGTTCCAACGCACGGATGTTGATGCGCGCGACACGATGGTGCCCGCCCGATGGGATGCGGTGCGTCAATCGCCACTTTGCACAACGCTGGTCAATGATTCAGGTGTAGAGGTCAGCACAGTTGAACACATTATGGCCGCTCTGGCAGGCTGCGGTGTGCACAATGCGCTGGTCGAGATCGATGGCCCGGAAGTGCCCATTTTGGATGGGTCAGCCGTGCCATTCGTGCGCGGCGTAATGCAGCGCGGTTTGCGCCGCTTGCCAGCGCATGTGCGGGCATTTGAAGTATTAAAGACTGTGTCCGTGATGCACGGCGCGGCGAAAGCATCAATATACCCCTCTGACATCATGCGCATCGACTTTCATATCGATTTTTCCGATGCTGCAATTGGGCGCCAGTCCAAGTCTTTGAACATGTCCAACGGCAGCTTTGTTCGCGAGTTGAGCGACAGCCGCACGTTTTGCCGGATGGGCGATGTTGAGAAAATGCAGGCAAGCGGCCTTGCTTTGGGCGGGTCGCCAGGCGTGAACGCGGTGGTATTTGACGGTGATCGGGTGACAAGCCCTGGCGGCCTGCGCCACGCAGACGAACCCGTGCGCCACAAAATGCTGGACGCTCTTGGCGATCTGGCCCTCGCTGGTGCGCCATTAATCGGTCATTATGTGGGCGAGCGGGCGGGGCACGCGCTGACCAACCAGCTTTTGCGAAAACTGTTCGCCACCCCGGGCGCGGTGCACATGATCAAATGCAATGCGTCTACCGCTGCGCGTTTGCCAGGTTATGGCCTCGTTTGGGATGAGATACCAGCCGTTGCCTGAGGCAAGGCAAATTCGTCATTTTCCCCGCAGGATTTAATGTGCTAGAGACAGATCAACAGCCTGAAAATGGGGCGGTGTACGGTATCTTTGGGAGTGGCGAGGCATGATCCGGGGCAAAACCATGACGCGTCTCGCAGTTGTGATGGCTATGGCAGCCGCTCTATCAGCGTGCGGGGGCGGAAGCGGCCGACCAACGTCGGGCGGCTTTTTTAACCAGACTGAAATTCCGCTAGAAAACTTTACTGCCGAACAAATCTTTGGTCGGGGTGAATTCGAGCTAGAGAATGGTAACCTCACCGAGGCTGCGTTTTACTTTTCCGAGATCGAGCGGCTTTATCCCTATTCTGATTGGGCGCGCCGGGCGCTGATTATGCAAGCCTTTGCCCACCATAGGGACAAGGACTATCCCAATAGCCGGTCAGCGGCGCAGAGATTTATAGATTTCTACCCAGATGATGATGACGCGGCCTATGCCCAGTATTTGCAAGCGCTCAGCTACTATGATCAAATCGACGAAGTTGGTCGCGACCAGGGACTGACATTTGGGGCATTGCAATCTTTGCGCAAAGTGATCGAACGCTATCCTGACAGTGAGTATTCCAAGTCAGCGATCCTAAAATTCGACCTCGCTTTTGATCATCTTGCCGCCAAGGAGATGGAGGTAGGTCGCTACTACTTGCGCCGTGGGCGCTACACGGCTGCGATCAACCGGTTCCGTGTTGTGGTAGAAGATTTCCAAACGACCAGCCACACGCCCGAGGCGTTGCACCGCTTGGTCGAAAGTTATCTGTCACTAGGGTTGACGGACGAGGCGCAAACCGCGGGCGCTATTTTGGGCTACAACTATCAAGCCACCGAATGGTACGATGACAGCTATAAATTGCTGACGGGGCGCGGGTTTGAACCTCGGGCACGCGGGGATGGCTGGCTGAGACAGATCTATCGCCAGATGATAAAGGGCCGTTGGCTGTAATATTCGGTCTTGGCTTAGGGGCATTTGGTGAACGAACATGCTGCGTGGGCTTGATATTTCGGACATGCTGATCATCGATCGGCTGGAACTTGCATTTCAACCAGGGCTGAACGTTCTGACTGGTGAAACTGGTGCGGGAAAATCGATTCTACTTGACAGTTTAGGTTTTGTCTTGGGATGGCGCGGGCGGGCTGATCTTGTGCGTCAGGGTGCTGCGCAAGGCGAAGTCACAGCTTGGTTTGATCTGGCCAAAGACCATCCCGCGCAGACGATCCTGTCCGAGGCTGGGCTGCCCGGCGGTGACGAGCTGGTGTTGCGCCGGGTAAATACCGCTGATGGGCGCAAGACGGCTTGGGTCAACGACAGGCGTTGCTCGGGTGAGGTGCTGCGCGCGCTCTCAGAGACGCTGGTGGAACTCCATGGCCAGCACGACGATCGTGGCCTGCTGAACCCGCGCGGGCACCGCGATATTCTAGATGTTTTCGGGAGCCTCGACACGTTGCGTGACAAGACGCGAACGGCATGGGCCGCGGTCGGCAAGGCTCGCAAAGCTCTTGCGACAGCTGAGACCACAATGGCCACAATCCGCGCCGAAGAGGACTATTTGCGTCACGCCGTGGCTGAGTTGGATGCGCTGAATCCACAGCCCGGAGAAGAACCAAAACTGGACGCGCGTCGCCGTCTGATGCAGGGGGCCGAGCGAATTTTGGAAGATGTGCAGCGCGCGCATCATGTGTTAGGTCATCAAGGCGCTGAAGGGTCGATCAGTGACGCGGTAAAATGGCTCGATGGGGTGTCTGATAAAGCAGAGGGGCACTTGGATGCGCCATTGTCAGCTTTGAACCGCGCCATGGTTGAACTGGACGATGCCGCTGAAGGCATTGTCAGCGCGCTCGATAAGCTGCATTTCAATCCGTCGGAACTGGAGGATACCGAAGAACGTCTTTTTGCAATTCGGGGTCTTGCACGTAAGCATCAGGTGGCGCCTGATGATCTGTCGGACTTTGCCGATGACCTGCGCACAAAGCTTGCAGCTCTGGATGCGGGTGATGCCGATCTTGCGCAGTTGCGCCGCGACCTAGAGGCTGTGCAAGAGGCGTATGACGGCGCTGCCGCGGCCCTGACTAAAGCGCGCACTTCGGCGGCGTCCAAGCTTGATGGTGCCGTGATGGAAGAGCTGGCGCCGCTCAAGATGGAGCGCGCCGTATTCGTAACCCAGATTGCGCAAGACGTGGCAGGTCCGAGCGGCGTGGATGCGGTTGCATTTACTGTTGCCACGAACCCCGGTGCGCCATCAGGTCCGTTGAACAAGATTGCGTCTGGGGGCGAATTGAGCCGCTTTTTGCTTGCGCTGAAAGTGTGCCTGACAAAGGGGCAGTCTGGATTGACCATGATCTTTGACGAGATTGACAGGGGGGTGGGGGGCGCCACTGCTGATGCGGTGGGCAGACGTTTGGTCTCATTGGGTGATGGAGGGCAGGTTCTGGTTGTCACCCATTCTCCTCAAGTGGCGGCTTTGGGTGCGCATCATTGGCGGGTTGAAAAGCAAATCGATCAGGGTATGACGACGTCCACAGTTGTGCCGCTTGATACGGTTGACCGGGTGGACGAGATTGCGCGCATGTTGGCGGGGAATACGATAACAGAACAGGCGCGAAGCGCTGCGCGTGCGCTTCTGCATCTGTGAATTTTTGGGTTTGCTGCTTGCTGCGTTGGGTTGTGGGCTTTTCACTGGGCTGTTCATAGCCTAAGGACGATTAGACACAAAGTTTTTTGGCGACGCGCATCAAATGTCCGCATCCAAGCCCCCGATCCTGAACACGCTGCTCGGTCAGGCAGTAACTGCCTGCAAACCGGTGTGGCAAGTATTGCGCGCCCAAGGTCCTGGGCAAATACAATTCTGGTTCATTGCCCTTGCCGTGGGAATAGCTGCGGGCACTGCGGCGCTCTTTTTTCGCAAGGGGATCGAGGCGCTACAAGCTTGGTTATACGGCACGGTTGATGTCCAGAATTTGCACAGTTTTGCTTCATCTTTGCCGTGGTACCTGATCTTGATAATCCCGATCGTCGGTGGGCTTTTGACCGGCATCATTCTGCACAACTTTACCCGCGACGGGACGGTTCGCAGCGTTGCCGACGTGATCGAAGGTGCGGCCATGCACGAGGGCCGCGTTGGTACGCGCGCGGGTGTTGCTTCGGCATTTGCCAGTTTCATCACGTTATCCTCGGGCGGATCGACCGGGCGAGAAGGGCCAGTGGTGCATATTGCCGCTGTAATCTCGACCAAGGTATCGCGATGGGTCAAGGCGGATGGCATTACGGGGCGTGACTTGCTGGGATGCGCTGTAGCGGCTGCGGTTTCAGCAAGTTTCAATGCACCGATCGCTGGCGCCCTGTTCGCGCTTGAGGTGGTGTTGCGTCACTTTGCGATGCATGCTTTTGCCCCGATTGTGATTGCCAGCGTTGCTGGAACAGTTATCAACCGGTTACAATTTGGTGGGGTGACAGAGTTTATGTTGCCTGAGCCTAACAGGCTGGCGTTTTACCAAGAATTACCAGCGTTTCTGATGTTGGGCCTTGTGTCTGGTCTGGTGGCCGTCGTGCTGATGAAGGCAATTTTTTGGACCGACGATTTGGGTACGGCCTTTCAGAACCGTATGGGCATGCCGCGCTGGCTTCGGCCTGCGGTGGCTGGTGCTATGCTGGGTGGCATGGCGATTTTTTACCCGCACATCATTGGCGTTGGGTACGAGACCACGTCGCGGGCATTAACGGGTCAGTTGGTGTTGAATGACGTCGTCGTTTTTGCAGTACTTAAGACAGCTGCGGTGGCTATAACGATGGCTGGACGTATGGGGGGCGGAGTTTTTTCGCCCTCGTTGATGCTGGGCGCGCTGACGGGGCTTGGCTTTGGTCTGGTGGCGACAGCGCTTTTGCCTGATGTGTCAGGCGCGGTCACGCTCTATGCTTTGGCCGGGATGGGAGCGGTGGCGGCGGCCGTGTTGGGGGCGCCGATTTCAACGACCTTGATTGTCTTTGAGCTTACAGGCGATTGGCAAACCGGGCTGGCTGTTATGGTCGCCGTTTCTATGTCGACTGCTATTGCGTCACGCTTGGTGGATCGCAGTTTCTTTTTGACCCAAATAGAACGGCGCGGTGTGCATTTGGCAGCGGGACCGCAGGCCTATCTTTTGGCGATGTTCCGGATCAGCACTGTGATGCGCAAGCCTGAGCATCCGCACGCGGCTGATGACGCGCAATGTTGGCAAATGATTGGCGACGGGATCTATGTGGATGCTGGGGCAACGCTTGAGGTTGCTTTGCCGATTTTCGACCGTGCAATGGTGCCCTTTATACCTGTGGTGACGTTGACCGGCGAAGGTAATGCACCGCAGTTGCAGGGCGCATTGTTTCATGTGGATGCGCTAAAAGCCTATAATCGAGCGTTGGCCGCTACGGCAGCAGAAGAGCACAGCTGAGGCCGTCTGGTGCTCTGTTTTGCGCATACGCGCAAAAAGCGCCCACCCGCCGACCCTTGCCCAGTTGATCAGATCTGTTCGATTGTGATTTCTGTGCCGGAGTGGAACGCCAGATGATCTTTGATCTGGGCAACGCAATCGTTAGGGTTCTCATAGCTCCACACTGCGTTTTTCAGTGTTTGTGACTTGGTCACTACGGAAAAATAGCTAGCATCGCCCTTGTTGGGACAATGCGTAGAGGTATCCGTGCGGTCGAGGAAGGCCATGGCGATATTGTTCCGAGGAAAGTAGATTACCGGCGGTGCTTCCCCTTCAAACAGTTCAAACGCGTTTGAGCTTTCTCCGAGTACCGCTCCACCGGCGCGAACGCTCCATGTTCCGTGTGCTTTTAGGACCTTAATGTGATCGGCCATGGCTCTACCTCGTTATTATTCACTTGTCGCTGATGTGAAGATAGCTCGAAACAGATGAATCGCAACTGCGTCCGAAACTACAGTGGGGCAGTCGCCTGTTCTAACCATACGCGCGTATCTGGTGAAACCCGCGGTCCGATCTTGTCCAACGTTTCTGCGTGATAGCTATTCAGCCACAGGCGTGTCGGTTTATCCAGCATATCGCTGATGATCAACCGGCGGTCTATGGGGGCAAAAGTAAGAGTGCGCCACCGTAGCATGTTTCGGTGTTCATCGCCGCCTTGTGGGGTGGTGGCCGTCTCGGCGACGATCAGGTTTTCAAGGCGGATACCGAACGCCCCCTCCCGGTAATAGCCGGGTTCATTAGACAGGATCATGCCAGCTTGGATTGGTACCGTGCTGACACGGCTAAGTCGCTGCGGGCCTTCGTGCACTGACAGATATGCGCCCACACCGTGGCCTAGACCATGGTCAAAATCCTGATGCGCGTACCACAAGGGCGCACGGCCGATGGCTTCTATATCACGCCCAGCCAATCCCTTGGGCCAGCGCAGCCGCGACATAGCGATCATGCCCATCAAAACGCGGGTAAAGGCCGCACATGCCTCTTCTGGAGGGTCGCCAATGGCAATGGTTCGGGTAATATCGGTTGTTCCGTCGAGGTACTGCCCCCCGCTGTCTAGTACGATCAGTTGCCCGTCTTGCAGTGGGCTGTCAGTTTCGGTGGTGACCCGGTAATGCATGATTGCACCGTTTGGGCCAGTGCCTGCGATGGTTTCGAAACTTATATCCTGAAGCGCATTGTCGCGACGGCGCAGGGTTTCAAGCTTGGTCACAACCTGTGTTTCTGTAAGGCTTCCTGCAGGTTGGTTATCGAGCCATGCCAGCAGTTCGACAACTGCGGCCCCATCGCGCAAATGCGCCTTGGCGCTGCCGCTAATTTCGGCGGCGTTCTTGCAGGCTTTGGGCTGGGCGCAAGGGTCGTCGCCCCACTGAACCTTGTTATCGATGACGTCTGCTACGCGCACGGGGACTGACGACTTGTCGAGCAGAACTGGGCCGGGCAAACGTTCCAACATGTCTAAAAATGTTATCGGGTCGTGGCAGGTGATTGCAGTCCCCAAATGGTCACGAACCTCGGCCAGTTTCACTTTGTCCATGAACAGATCGACGGTGCCATCCGCGTGCAGGACGGCAAACCCCTGTGCGATGGGATTACGTGGAATGTCCGCGCCGCGGATGTTCAACAGCCAGCACAGGCTGTCAGGCAATGTGACGACGGCAGATGCTGCACCCATTTGCGTTAGGGACTGACCAAGGCGCGCACATTTATCGATGTGGCTTTCGCCTGCGAATTCAATGGGGTGAACCTTTGCTGGGGCGGCGGCCGGTGGCGGCTGATCTTCCCAGATGCGGTCAACCAGATTATAGGACTGGACCAAAGTAATGCCTGTGCCGTACAGCAACGTTTCGGCCTGACTGATTTGGCCGGGTGTGTGTAACCACGCATCAAACCCGACGCGTCCGCCATTGGGCAGCTGTTCGATCAGCCAGTCAGCAAGCGAAACTTCGGGCCATGGCACAGGGGTGTATACGTCTGCTGTTTGCGCCTTGACCTGCGTGCGATAGCGGCCATCAATGAAAAGGCCCGCGACATCGCTTAAAGCAGCACAAAAGCCTGCTGATCCGGTAAAACCGGTCAACCAAGACAAACGCTCGTCACGGGCCGAGACATACTCACCCTGATAAGCATCCGCGCGTGGAACCAAGAAGCCGTCGAGATTTTCTTTGGTCAATTGCGCGCGCAGAGCCGCAATACGCGGTGGCCCCTGTTCGGGCCGCGCGGTGACTTCGAAACTCTGAAACATGCCGCGTCCCTCTTTTCCTATTTTGAAAACTGTCCCGAAGGAGTGGTTTCAGCCTGTGCGGCGCATCCCCATTATGCGTGCTCGGGCGCGCGGGTCACTGTCGAACAGAGCCGCCAGTTGCTCGGTCATGGCACCGGCCAATTGTTCGACATCCGTTATGGTGACAGCGCGGTCGTAGTATCGGGTCACATCATGCCCGATCCCAATCGCCAGCAGCTCGACCTGTTTCTTGCGCTCGACCATTGCGATCACGTCACGCAGGTGTTTTTCAAGATAGTTAGCTGGGTTCACTGACAGGGTACTGTCATCTACTGGGGCGCCATCAGAAATTACCATGAGGATCTTGCGTGCCTCGGGCCGAGCAGCCATGCGACGATGCGCCCATTCCAGTGCTTCGCCATCGATGTTTTCCTTGAGCAGCCCCTCTTTCATCATAAGGCCAAGGTTCGGTCGCGCTCTGCGCCAGGGCGCATCCGCAGATTTATAGATGATGTGCCGAAGGTCATTCAGACGCCCCGGTTGCGTCGGGCGACCGTCGTTCAGCCACGCTTCGCGGGCCAGCCCACCTTTCCATGCGCGGGTAGTAAAGCCCAGGATCTCGACTTTGACGTTGCACCGTTCAAGGGTGCGGGCCAGCACATCGGCACAAATCGCGGCAATCGAAATGGGACGTCCACGCATCGAGCCGGAATTATCCAGCAAAAGTGTGACGCATGTGTCGCGAAACTCGGTGTCTTTCTCTACCTTGAAGGACAGCGGCGTTGTTGGATTGGCCACGATCCGGGCAAGACGACCGGCATCCAGCGTCCCTTCTTCTAGATCGAACTCCCATGACCGGTTTTGTTGCGCCTGAAGCCTGCGCTGCAACTTGTTGGCCAAGCGGCTTACCGCACCTTTGAGTGGCTCTAGCTGTTGATCCAGATAGGCGCGCAAACGCTCAAGTTCGATTGGTTCTGCAAGATCCTCGGCTTTGATCTCTTCATCGTGGGAATCTAGATACACGAGGTAATCGGGGTCGGCTTCGCTAACCGGTTGCGGGGCGGGTGGCTCCAGTGGTGCTTCGCCTTCGGGCATCTCGGCTTCTTCACCCAGTTCCTGATCGGCCATGTCATCCATTGAGACCTGAGCTTGGCTGGAATCCTGCTGTTCATCTTGCGATGATTCAGGTGCTGCGTCTTCGTTTTCCTGATCTTGTTCGTCCTGGCCAGTACTGTCTGGATCCTGATCTTCGTCCTGTCCTTCTTCGGCTTCGTCTTCCTGATCTTCGTCCAGTTGATCGGGATCATCGCCAAGTTGATCACCATAGCCGAGATCGCTGATAATCTGGCGGGCAAAACGGGCAAAGGCCCCCTGATCCTCAAGGATCTCTTGCAGATTCTCGAGTGTTCCGCCGGCCTGATCTTCGATAAACCCGCGCCACAATTCCATTGCATTTTTGGCCCCGGCGGGCAGCTCGCGACCTGTTGCAAGATGGCGGATCATGTAACCGGCGGCCGCAGACAAGGGCACATCGCTGGCCTGCTTGCACTGGTCATAACCCTTGCGCATGGCATCATACTTGATTTTGACGTCAATGTTGCCCGCGGTGCCGGGCATGTCACGCGCACCCACCGCCTCGCAGCGGGCTGTTTCCATCGCCTCGTATAGCTCACGCGCCATGTCCCCTTGCGGCGAATATCGGGCGTGGGTTTGCCCGTTATGATAGCGCCGGTGCAGGGCCAAGGCGTCTGCCGTGCCACGTGCAAGCATGACCTCATCTCGGGTCATCCGGCGCGATACCTGCGGAAGCCGCATCGCATCACCCGACACGCCTGACGGATCTACGGAATAGCTGATATTCAGCTCCGGATCATTTGCCAGTACTTTGGTGGCCTCGGCGAGGGCCTTTTTGAACGGATCAGCGGGGTTATCAGAAGAGGTGCTCATGGCAGCTTTCGGGTTGCTGGTGGCGCTTGGTTAATCCTTGCAGGTTTCACGCAAGCAATCAAACTGACTGCGCCGCATTGCTCGGCAATTTACCCAAGGCTCACGCTTGCCGCGCTTTCGGGCAACTCTTCGTCAAACAGGCGTTGGTAGAACTCGGCGACTGTCTGGCGTTCCAGCTCGTCGCATTTGTTCAGGAAGGACAAGCGGAATGCGTAGCCCACATTGCGGAAAATTTCGGCGTTTTGCGCCCATGCAATGACGGTGCGGGGTGACATGACCGTTGACAGATCGCCATTCATAAAGGCCGTCCGCGTCAGATCGGCCACAGTAACCATCTGTTTGACGGTCTTGCGTCCTTCGGCAGTGTTATAATGTGGGTTTTTGGACAAAACGATCGCTGTCTCTGCATCGATTGACAGATAATTAAGCGTTGCAACCAGCGACCAACGGTCCATCTGACCTTGGTTGATTTGTTGCGTACCATGATAGAGGCCGGTGGTGTCGCCCAAGCCCACCGTATTGGCGGTCGCAAAGATCCGGAAATAGGGGTGTGGTTCGATCACTTTGTTTTGGTCGAGCAGGGTCAGCTTGCCGTCCACTTCCAGCACACGCTGGATCACGAACATTACGTCGGCCCGGCCCGCATCGTATTCGTCAAAAACGATTGCTGTTGGCGTGCGCAACGCCCAAGGCAAGATACCTTCTTGAAAGTCAGTAACTTGTTTACCGTCTTTCAGTTTGATCGCATCCTTGCCGATCAGGTCGATCCGGCTGATGTGGCTGTCGAGGTTCACACGCACGGTGGGCCAGTTCAGGCGGGCGGCGACCTGTTCGATATGGGTCGATTTGCCCGTCCCGTGATAGCCTTGGATCATCACCCGGCGGTTATGGGAAAACCCGGCAAGAATTGCCAAGGTCGTATCGGGATCGAACTTGTAGGTGCTGTCAAGTTCGGGCACCCGATCGTTTCGATCTGCGAACCCTTTGACAACCATGTCAGTGTCAATCCCAAAGACCTCGCGTACAGAAATTTCCGCGCTTGGTTTTGCGTTAATATCCATACCGCCGTCTGCCATTTCGCATCTTCCTTTAAATCAGACTACGCCACACTCTGGCGCGCCGTCGGTGGTGCAACATAAACCGGAAAAGGGCAAGGGAAAGTGCAAGCGCCGTTACTAAGTTATATTTCCGTCTGGGGTCGCTTTATTTGTCGCGGAAATTCCGGCTGTCCCTGATCTGGTCCCAAGCCCAGACAACCTCTTGTAGTTGCTCTTCCTGACTTCGATCGCCGCCGTTCATATCTGGGTGCAGCACTTTTATCAGCGCTTTGTATGCCTTTCGAACATCGGCTTTGGTGTCGGGGTCGGCAATGTCCAGTATTTCGAGTGCGCGCTTTTCAGTAGGGGGCAGCTTGCGCCCGCCGCCCGGTTTGTTGCGCCCAGGGTTTTGAGTGCTGTTATTGCCCAGAACTTGGTGGGGGTCTTCGATGCCCAATCGGGCCCAGGCGCGCGCCTCGGGATCGCTCATCGGTTTGGTGGCGCGCTCCCACACTTTATCCTTGGATTGTTGTGCGTTGATCTCGGCCTCTGTTGTGCCATCAAAGAAGTTCCACTTGAGGTTATATTCGCGCACATGCTGTTGGCAGAACCAGAAAAAATCATCCAGAACATCTGGCGCTTTGGGCGCGCGAAATTTGCCTGCTTCCTGGCAACCCTCATGATCGCAGATCCGCGTCGACGTCTCTGACGCCCCAGACATGCCGCGGCGGCCGCGCGGGTTCTTCTTCTTGGCCGACGACACAGACATGTCGAAACCAAAGGGATCTGATTTGCGCATACGAACTGTCCTTTCCGACTCAGGCGATACAGTTTAAACTCTGTTGACGAGGATTGAAGGGGGTGGCGAAAAAAAATGTCAGTCAGGCAGGAGATCGAAGATAAGCTGCGCGTGGCCTTTGACCCGCGCGAGATCACTGTCGTTGATGACAGCGCCAGCCATTCGGGCCACGCTGGTGCACCCGCCACTGGCGAAAGTCATTTTAATGTCATGTTGCGAAGCCATGTTTTTAAAGGAAAAAATAGAGTATCACGTCACCGAGCAGTGCACACTGCTTTAGGTCCGGACCTGATCGGTCGAATTCACGCCTTGGCGCTAGATCTGGACATGTGAGCGCGCATTCGCATGCGTTGATCTGTGGCCTGTTCTTTGCGCAATTAAATCTCGCAGGGACACCGTTAGGGCTGACCCACCGTTAATTCTCTCGCTTATGTTGCAGAGCCACACGTTGTGAAACCTAACCTAGGGTCAGCGCATGGATTTTTAGCGCGCTTCATGCCGATGTTTTTGATTTGGCTGTTGATTTTGTTGCGGCACATAAAATGATGTGTCTCTAGCAGACAATCTGTGTTCTTCTATATTATTGAAGGAATGCCTGAAGCACCAGGCAACGCTTAAAATGTCAAAATTTTGGATTTTCAGGCGCGGTGGTTAAGTCAGGGTTTTCGCGTAACGCCCGACCTTGGTTTGAGCCCGATGCTTGCACCGACCCTATCAGGACGGGGTAGATTTGCGTGCTTTTCGTGTAACTCAGTGACCTTTGCCAGAACATCGGAAGGCATTGGAGCGACACGTGGGCCGGATTGATCTACATGAAGCGTGAGTGCCTCGCCTGTGGCGGCCATCCATCCATCCTGATGCCAGATTTCCTGATAAGAATGAAAGCGTTTAGCATCGAAATCAATCAGCTGAAAGGTAATGGTGACAGGGTCGTTGACATGCAATTCGCGTACATAAGCCACATGAAATTCAGCAATATAGGTCGTGTTGCCTGTGGCAGAATGATAGTCGTTACCAAACCCCATCTGCTCATAAATCTCATCGGCGCATTCGTCGAAGAGTACATTGTAATAAGCCATATTGAGATGGCCGTTATAGTCGATCCATTCAGGACGAACGGTGCGAAGCGACGAGCGAAACGGAGCGGACATGGCAGGCCTTTTTCTATCTGTGCCTTGGTAGACTAGGACAGGGTTCAGGTGATGGAAAGAGGTCATGCGCCGCTCTTGCGTGGATGAACAGGGCACGTGTTGAAGCCACCAAGCCGTGCGTAAACGAAACTGTTAATATCGCGTCGTATAAAACAGTTAAGCGGAAAATTTGAAACAGGCAACTCTGCCAAAGATCAAAGATTTCAGCGCGAAATATGGTGTCAGCTGTTTTCAGCTATGTCGTCAAAGATTGTATCGGCGGCGGCTATCAGCTGTTCAGCTTTTTCGCCACCAATTCGTTCACGGCCTTGGGATTGGCCTTGCCACCAGTGGCTTTCATAACCTGGCCCACGAACCAGCCTGCAAGCTTGGGGTTCTCTTTGGCCTTGGCCACTTGCGCCGGGTTTGCGGCGATAATGTCGTCTACTGCGGCCTCGATTGCGCCTGTGTCGGTCACCTGTTTCATGCCTTCGGTCTCGACGATCTCGGCGGGGTCGCGACCGGTCGTATAGCTGACTTCAAACACATCTTTGGCGATCTTGCCCGAGATATCGCCCTTGGCAATCAAATCGATAATACCACCCAATTGGGCAGGTGTCACAGGCGAAACAGTGATGTCGCGATCATCTTTTTTCAGGCGACCAAAGAGTTCGTTGATCACCCAGTTGGCGGCCTGTTTCCCATCGCGACCTGCGGCGACCTCTTCGAAATAGATTGCTGTGTCTGTCTCGGCGGTCAACACGGATGCGTCATAGTCGGTCAGGCTGAAATCTTTAATAAAACGCGATTTCTTGGCATCAGGCAGTTCGGGAAGAGTGGCAGCAATATTGTCGACCCATGCTTGCTCAATCTCGAGGGGCAGCAGATCAGGATCGGGGAAATAGCGGTAGTCATGTGCTTCTTCTTTAGAGCGTATGGACCGGGTTTCACCCTTGTCAGGGTCATAAAGCCGGGTTTCCTGATCAACCTTTCCGCCACTCTCGACGATCGCGATTTGGCGGCGTGCCTCGACCTCGATGGCCTGCTGTATAAAACGCATGGAGTTCATGTTCTTGATCTCGCAGCGGGTACCGAGGTGGCTGAAGTCCTGCGTCGCTTGATATTTCTCATACTGACCGGGCAAGCAGATCGACACGTTGACATCGGCGCGCATTGCACCCGATTGCATATCGCCATTGCAGGTGCCCAGATAGCGCAGGATTTGACGCAGTTTCGTGAGATAAGCGGCCGCTTCTTCAGGGCCGCGAATGTCAGGGCGCGAGACAATCTCCATCAGTGCTACGCCTGTACGGTTAAGATCAACAAAGGACATGTTGGGATCCATGTCGTGGATTGATTTTCCAGCGTCCTGTTCCATGTGAATCCGCTCGATCCGCACCAGTCGCGCAGTCCCGTTGCCCATTTCCACCAGCACTTCGCCTTCACCCACGATGGGGTGGTAAAGTTGCGAAATCTGGTATCCCTGCGGCAGATCAGGGTAAAAATAGTTCTTGCGGTCAAAAGCAGAATTCAGGTTGATTTGGGCCTTGAGGCCCAGACCTGTGCGTACCGCCTGTTCGACACAATATTTGTTAATAACAGGCAACATGCCGGGCATTGCGGCATCAACAAAAGCAACGTTCGAGTTTGGCTCGGCCCCGAATGTTGTGGATGCTCCTGAAAACAGTTTGGCATTTGAACTGATCTGCGCGTGGACTTCCATGCCGATCACAAGTTCCCAATCATGCTTTGCACCCGCGATAATTTTGGGCTTTGGGGTATCTTCGGTCAGGTCAAGCATGTTTTCACCACTGGTTTAGGGCCCGCATGGGGGTTTAGATCAGCCAGCGATAGCCCGCAAGAGGGCGCGGCGCTTGGCCGCCTTGGATTCGCGAGATTCTCGTGTTTGGTAGTATCATGAACGTGACTGAAAGCCCCGTCCCGGAAAGTAGTTTGCTGTTCAGCTATGTGCAGGTCGGCGGGCATTATACGGACTGCTTTGCATGTGCCACGCGGAAGGATGTTGATCTATGTCAGTATATTAGCGCATTTTATACACAACCACTGTTTCGTTGCGAGCGGCTGGTGTTGCGCTTGTTCGCACGTGTACCATCAAGCGATGCAGACGTAGCGGCGCTTGCCGACGGACGGGCTGATACATTTGCGGTTTGGCGGGTTGTTAGCCGAACTGATGATGAGCTGCTGATGCAGGACAAAAGTGGGCGAACGATGTCGTGGTTGCAGGTTGCTGAGGGGCAATTACGTTTTGGGTCAGTCGTGGTTCCCGTGCCGGGGCGTGGAGGCAAGCCCACGTTGGGTCCGGTATTCCAGAGTCTTTTGGGTGCGCACCAGTTGTATTCCCGTGCTTTGTTGGCCGGAGCGATACGCAAGCTTAGGGTTGGATAGACCAGAGCACGTGTTTTTTAATGCCATCCATGTGGAACGAAAGGTCATCAGCACACTATGGTTTTGGGCACGCGCGTGAAGCCAGCGAAACGTGCCGGCATTCAGACACTCTAAAGCGAAGCCTGCAGATCTTGGCCAGTATATTCGTGCCTGTCTCTCCATTAGCAAAGTCGCTGGTTTTACGCTTGCGACGCATTATTTGGTCTAATGGATACTCGTAATGGGCCACCGCATGCATTGCGATATTTGCGCAAGACGGGTCGCGCTTGCACGTTGGATTGGCACATGCATGGCCAAAGTGATGTCAGGCCATCCGTGTTTTGGCACCTTTTTCGGTGAATAAAACCTCGTGACCTACGGCGAGTTCGCTGTGAAATAGATTTACAAGAAAACGTCGCGCGTCGGCATGGCCTGAAGCTGCGTAGCGCTTTGGGCAACGCACTTTGAGTGCATTGTCAAAGCCTCGAGCAGCATTAGCCCAAACCATCGGGTGCAGTTCGGTCATGTGATCTATGATCAGCCACTTTGCGGCAGCTGCAATTTGCGCGCGGACATAGTCGGCCTCTCCTTGGCCGGTGGGCATGGCGCCAATGGTACTGGCACAGTACGCGGCAAGCAGGTTCACCGTGTATTGGTCGGGACAGTGGCGGACGATGTCGATCAGACCATCGCAGAAAAGCCTGAGGTCGAGCCGAGCACAGGCCTTTGCGTCAGAAGAGATTGCATCAAACATGGTCCAAGTGTAGCCGCCAGCGCCCCAAATATAGGCTGTCTTCGAGGCGGCGCGACGCGCTTCAATCTCGAGTCGGTCATAGGTTCCGTGCCAGCGCGGCAGCAGATGATTGCCCATTGCGCGCAAAACACGAGCGTTGTGCGGATCAAGTTTTAGCCAGGTTTCATAGTCGGCAACAATCTTTTCGACTGGCGCACTCAAACCTGCGTTGAGTGCGCAGCGCGTTGCTGCGAAAAGAGGGATTTTGATGTTGTTTTGATCAAACCCAGCAAGGATATCAGCAGCCCGTTCGAAATGCGCATCAAAAGCTTCGCGATTGTGCACTGGAACGAGAATATCTGCGCCAGTGCCGCGCCACGCCCATCCAATGTCCATATGCGCCTGTGCAATAATTGATGCGATTATTGCGTCGTCGGAATGGTCGGACAGTACGTCTTCGAGGGCTTCGATGCCCTCCATGATCGGGACATCACGATCTGGTTTGCCGGTAATAAGGGCATGTTCAACAAGGCCGACCACATCCGTGCGCGCACCAAATGCTAGCAATTCAGCGACCGGCATGCCGCCAGTGGTTTTTGCACGTGTTTCTTCGGCGGAAGCAATTGCTTGGGACAATCCGGCCCAGTCCTCTTGTCGTGCGAACCCCAGTCCACGTTTCTGGTGGAAATCGTGATCGCGGTCTTCGTCCGTTAGATCGGGGCAGGGGATGGACAGGGCATGTTCCATTGCGAGTGTGACTTGCTTAGTAGGTACCTTGAGTATTGTCTGAGAATGCAAAATTCCGTCATGTGCCATGCTCTTCGTTGGCCCCCAAAATTTTCTGCGAATTTGCGTCCAGGGGACAAGAATGCGTTCTGCAAGTGCCATCATAAACAATCCAAACGTAGTTTCAGAAACTGCTTTGACCGGAAATTTGGACACAAAAATGGCAGTGCAGCGGCAAGATCGCGCTGATTGTGCGGCGCCCTTTTGGAAAATCTTATAAAGGGAAACTATTCCTATCCAAAGATGTTAATTGCCGCGTGTTGAACCCTACTTTTCGGCATTTACCTGACGTTGCCTTTCAGGCAGATTAATCCATATTTTATTCGTTAAACTTTTACTATTTGGGCTTTTCGTCCTCCATAAGTGGTAATCTGGATGTACGGTTAGGTTGCAGACACCGATGCAAAGACGACCGCGTCAGATGCGGGATCGAAGGTTTAAGGCGTAGCGGCAGTCGTCCAGTGGCAAAATAGCGTATAACGCCTGAAAGCCACGAACATCGCGTCCTTATCGGCGCTCAAATTGTAGAGCTAGATTCGGTTGGGCCAGTCTTGCTATCTTCAATTGCCTCACGCTTGCGCCATTTGGCAACCGTTTTGATATTGATTCTGGGTTTGTAGCTTGCAATCGCTGTATTTCTGCTCTGACTTCGTGCCCAGTCGTGGCGCAGCCGTGAAGTACTTGGTTAATAATGCTTCCTTCCATTCCAAACAATAGATCGCACCATCAAACCATGGGATTAAACACCTATGTACGAAGCACGGATGTGAGCTCAAACCTGAGTGGTTTAGGAAATAGCAATACGACAGTCCAGAATGTGCCAGTTAGCCCTGTGGTATTTTAAGAATTAAGTTCCGTGAGCCCTTTTGATAGCGTAATTCGTCGTCTCCGATAGCCGAGACACGCCCACCATCAATTCTGTCGCCTACCTGAATTTTGCGGTAGCGTCCGCTTGACAGTCGCACAAGTGCCCGACGGTCCGTAGGTGTTCCATATACGCCGATAAGGTTAATTCGATTGAGTTTGATGGCGTTGCGTACAGTGGCCTCGCGCGACACTGATGCCGATGATGGTATCGGTGGTGTGACCGTTCCAGGGGCGACTCTGGCAGTGGCCGCCGCCGCGGTGGATCCCCTATTCGGAGATTGGGTCGCGCGAGCCACAATGCGCTCAAAATTTCGAGGACGCAGGTTGGGGCGTGCAGATTGAGCGGTGGCCCGCGGGCTGGCTAGGCCGTCCGCTTCATCTGTCGGGGATTGCTCTTCGGCTTTCTGCTGGACCGAGGCGGGGCGTAGTCTTGGCCTCAGGCCCGCTAGTTCTGATCTTAGCAAACCGCCCAAAGTGGCCCGTTCATTTTGTGCAACGAGGTCGCGTGGCCGGGCGCGGGGTCTGATTTGGGTCAAAGTGTTGGACGCTGTTGGATCGTTGGCAAAGCGCACAGGTGTCGCCGGCGGTACGACTTGCGGGCGACCAAGATACACGGTGAAGCCATCGGGGCTAAGTGCGCCCGAAGTGGTTGGGATCACGCGCCCGTCGTCTCCAATCGTGAAATTTGTGCCTGCCGCAGCTGGTGAAGTTACGACTGCAAGCTGCACATCGGTCTCGAACAAGGTCTGGGTAGGCAGCGCAACAGCATCGAGTGCCGGACTGATCGGATCGATGCTGGGGATATAAAGATCGTCAAGCAAGATTGCTTCGATCAGGAGAGTGGGTTCGGGTGATTTTGGCCAGATGCCGGTAACAGCATAGCGCGCGTTCAGCGCAGCTGCATCCAGCGCTGCTCTGCTCGGAGGGTTGCGCAAGGTGTCCGGCAAGGGATCGCGCAGCGCGTCCAGCAAGGCGGATTCTTTGGCAGTCAGGCCAACGGCATCTATTGCCACCAATTCGATGTCTGTTTCGGTGGCTTCCTCTGGGGTTATTGTTGTTGCTCCAACGTCTTTTGCGATGATCGCGGGCGTTTCTTTGGGTAATGTGGATGCGAGTGTACGTTCACGTCCTTGAAACAGTCGCGCCAGTCCGTCGTCAAAAAACACTGTTGCCCATGCAGCTACGCTTGCTAAAAATATCAGCAAAATCGCCATCAAGATCAGGTTAGGATTGCGCGGTTTGCCGCCTCCATCCGTTTCGCGCGCCCCGAATATGGTCATGCGTCTGGCTTCCAGCTTAGCCGTCATGGTGGGGGTGACTAAAAGTTTCGCTGGAACCTTGGTCGTCGGTATCACTGCAGGTGTTTTGCGCCGTGACATAAAGCGCTCGATTAACGGTTCGGATGGTTTTTTTGACGGGGGATCTGGCGTAGGCGCCGCCATCTGGCGAAGGCTGTCAGTGGCTGACTTGGGCGGTGTGATGGGCGGCAGCGGCACTTGAGCTGCAACCGCTCTTGTAGATATTTTGGGTGGTTCGCCGCGCGTGAACCCACCCACCGGAGCGACTGTTGCGATTGGTGACCCGCGGCGGCTGGCAAACCCAAGCGCTGCGACAGCCGCTGAATGCGGCGAGGATCTGGCATCGTCATCGGCTTGGGCGATGGCATTTTCCGGAATATTTGTGTTTTGAAGCGTAATATTGTCCAGGCCGATATCTTTTCCACTATCGGGTTGCGATCCGCTTTCATCCAGCGCGAGGTCGTCTTGCTTTGCTTCTGCACTCTTCGGTGTGTCGTCGGTCTGTGACTTAATATCGACTGAACCGGTGACCACGACCCGAATACCGTCTGGTTCGACCTTGCCATTTTTCTGGTTAAGCGATTTGTAAATGGCGGTGACCCCAAAAAACGGCTCGCCCAAAAATCTCTGGTCCTCGGGGGCAGCGACAAAACTGACCGGGTTAAATTGGTGCTCGACCGCAAAGGCTTCGGCCTCTTTGAGGGTGTCATATGCTACGGCGGCGATATGTGTGGCGCCGCCCTCGGCGCAAATATCAAAGGCTAATTCATCAACTGGATAGGGCGTTGCACCGACCAGCGCTTTGCGGGCTGCTGACTGGCGACTGGCTTCATCCAAGTCGCCGGTTTCGATGCTAAGGTAGCGGATTTGATCATTGGGTATGATCAGCTTCGTTTGCAAGCGGTGTGGGGTAAGCTTTTTGGCAATGGCCCGCAGCGCCGACAGCTCAGCTGCAAGTTTAGGGGTCTGCAAATTTACATCGCCCACGCTTTGCCAGCCCCCTGCCGCGCGAAGGAGCAAACGGATCCCGTCTAAGGACAAGGACAGCGCGAACTGTGGCTTCATACCGGGCCTGTAGCAGTTGTGCGTCGTGAGGAACACGAGAGACGCATTCCATCACAAGATAGAGCAGGTCTTTGCTCATGAAAAGCAAAAGGCCACAGTCGTCTTGTGCTAAAGCGCAATGCAAGCGCAAGATACAGTGGGTAAACAGATTTAGTATGGGATAATTAATAATGCGAATGATTATCGTGAGTTTGGCGATGCTATTGGGGTTGGCTGTTCAGGCTGTGGCAGAAGCGCCCATGCGCGTCGTGTCCGTTGTTGGCGAAGGGCAGGTGGCTGCGGTGCCTGACATGGCAATCATCTCGCTCGGCGTGACACACGACGCCAAAACGGCCCAAACGGCAATGGAGCAAGTAAATATTGATGTCGCCGCATTGCTCACCGCACTTGCGGGGCTGAAGGTTGACGCGCGCGACGTGCAGACCAATCAGTTGAGCGTTTCTCCGATCTGGAGTGACAGCGTATCCTCGCGACGGATTATCGGATTTGTTGCGCGCAACACATTGTCCGTGCGGGTGCGCAACCTCGATAAACTTGGCCCGGTCCTCGATGCAGCATTGGCCGCCGGATCTAATACTTTCAACGGAGTGCAATTTACCTTGCAAGACCCGTCTGAGCAGGAAGCACAGGCGCGGGCGGATGCGGTGCGCGATGGCATGGCTAAAGCTGCGCAACTGGCACAAGCCGCGAATGCGACCCTTGGCCAGATCATCACGCTAAGCGAACAGGGCGGCGTTGGGCAGCCTGAGATGATGATGGCAACGGCCCGCCGCGACAGCATGGCGATCGCAACTGGCGAGGTGTCTGTCAGCGCTCGGGTCTCGATCACGTTCGATCTGATCCCCTGAGCGCTGATAGGCCGCTTTATAGCGGTTAATGACAGCCCCGAAATTTCGTGCATCATCTAACGCGTTGAAATCCATGATTTCAGACGGCCTTAGATGATGCACTTTTTCAGCATAACGCTTCAGCTGGCGGCCTTTGACAAGGCTTGGTCCAAATCTGCGATCAGATCGTTGGCATCTTCTGTTCCGATGGAAACACGCACCACTTCGGGGGCGGCTCCGGCGGCGCGTTGCTGTTCCGCTGTCAGCTGTCGGTGCGTTGTCGACGCCGAATGGATAATCAGGGACCGCGTATCACCAAGGTTGGCCACATGGCTAAAGATCTCAAGCGCATTCACCAATTTGACACACGCATCATAGCCATCCTTGACTGCAAAGGTGAACAGCCCGCCTGCACCGCGTGGGCAAATCTTGGCCACGCGTTCGTAATAGGGCGAACTGGGCAGACCCGCATAAGTGACATAGTCGACGCGGTCGTCTGCCTCGAGCCATTGCGCAATTTTGACTGCATTTTCCACGTGCCGTTCCATCCGCAATGACAGCGTTTCGGTGCCCATAAGTGTGTAGTGTGCAGCTTGCGGGTTCATTGTCATGCCTAGGTCACGCAGGCCAATGGCGATGGAGTGAAAGGTAAAGGCGAGCGGGCCAAACGTCTCGTGAAACTTCATGCCGTGATAGGCTGGCTCTGGCGCAGAGAGCGATGGAAACTTGTCATTGGCTGACCAGTCAAACTTGCCTGAATCCACAACGCAGCCGCCAGTAACGGTACCGTTGCCTGTGAGGTACTTGGTGGTGGAGTGCACCACCAGTGTTGCCCCATGTTCGATCGGACGGCACAGGTACGGCGTGGCAGATGTGTTATCCACGATCAGTGGGATTTCGGCGTCATCGGCTATTTTGGAAATTGCGTCGAGGTCGGTGATATAACCGCCCGGGTTGGCAATGGATTCGCAGAACACAGCGCGGGTCTTGTCGTTGATCGCAGCCTTTACTGCGTCCAAGTCGTCGAAGTCGACAAATGTCGCCTCCCAGCCAAATCGTTTGATGGTCTGGCTAAACTGCGTGACAGTGCCCCCGTAAAGCCGGGTCGAGACAACCACGTTCATGCCCGGAGACATGAGTGGAAACAGCGCCATGATCTGTGCTGCGTGGCCTGACGAACAGCAGGTGCCGCCGACGCCGCCCTCAAGCGTTGCAATGCGTTCTTGCAGGACAGCAACGGTCGGGTTGGTCAGCCGTGAATAGATATAGCCAACCTCTTGCAGGTTAAAAAGTGCCGCGGCGTGTTCTGCATCACGAAAGACATAGGCCGTGGTTTGGTAGATCGGCGTTTGCCGGGCACCGGTTGCTGGGTCAGGCCGTGCGCCTGCGTGGATTTGAAGGGTGTCAAAGCCGTAAGTCGGGCCATCGGTCATGGAACGTATCCTTTTGTGGAAAAACGGTGCGATTTCGCGGCATGGTTAAGCAATGTGGCGACCGGCGGCAAGGGCAGGTTGCTGAATCTGCTTTGGTGAGACGCTTTGCGACCAACCAATCAGCCTAGCTGCGAGACTGATCCGTTCTGTTCGATCTCGGAAAAAGCAGAACCGATATATCCCACAGACCTCTGCAACGGATCACGAAAGGCAGCGCCCGCCCCTGAATGGGCGCATGGTGAAGCAATGCTACTTTCAGCGGTCAACAACGCTGTTAAGATTTCAATACTTTGAAAGATTACAAACGCGCTTCCCATGGGTGGGTTGGGCGAAAAGTTGGTTGTGCATCATGTTTCAGGCATTTCGTCAGATGCGATAGGCAGTAGGAATTAGTGTTTTGAAAATATGGAGTGGTTGGTGCAGTACTATGTTCTGTGCTGTCAGCGCATCCAAAAGCCATTGGATTTTATCCTGTTTCTGATCGCTTGCTCCTTGCGCGGTAAGTCGTTTTGGTCAAACAGCGCGCGCACTTTTTGACCACGGCCCTGATAGACCATGCGTTTGATTGGATCATAAACCTTAAGCACTTTTTTGAGCTTGTTGGGCCGCGAGATGGCCTCAAGCGTCTCGATCACAGCGTCACTTTCGCGGGCGTATAGAAGCGGGAGAAATCTGTAGTGGCAGCTGACCGGACCGTCGAGAACGTTATGAGCGTCACTTTTCCTACCGCCGCCCAAAGCGTGGATCACGAGTGGCAACGCCACTTGGTCAAGCCATGGATCAAGTATTTGGGACGCAAGTGCGGTGGGTGGGTCGTTTCGAATGCGCAAAGCGTAATTCAGAAACAGATTGCCGAATTCGTGTGGGCATTTCCCAAAGAAATAGCCGGCATTAAAATACAGGTAGCGCGCCCAATATTCGTCAGGTTCGCTCAGATCGAGGCTGGTTTCGAAGTCCAGTCCAAACAGGGTATAAAGCGACTTCCATATTTCAGTATAACCCGGCCCGTAGAGAGCGATCTTGGGCCAAGTGCCTTCTCGGCGCATCGATGCGCTTGGACGGTTAAAGTCAAAAGGCACAGTGCTGATGTCGCCCGTGATTAGCGTGTCGGTATCAAAAAATACAAATGGTTCACCCTTTGGCAGTGCCGAGAGCATTTCGATCTTGTTTCCATAGGGATAAGTGTCGCCAAAGTGCGTTGTTGCGAAAGGCATGATTTGCGCACCCAGATCGGCCAGCGCCACACGGATGTCACTATCTGTGATGCGCGGGTCTTTTTTCCACAACGGTCCGGGCTGGGGTTCTGCCACCAGCAGCTTGCCTGCGAACCCCGGATTATGATGCCGCAACGACGCTGCAAAAAGCAGCGCCTCGTAGCCCAGTCTGCCCGACTGGCCAACAATTACGACGTTATACTTCGACGAATTTGCCACTTTTTTATAATTTAGCCTAGTCAAATACCAATGTGCGCTCGCTATATGAGCAGTCAAGGTTCGGCAAAATATTTCGCTTGTCCAAGTTTATTTCTGGATCTTTGTTTGCATGACTTTTGCCGACATGTCCACAGAACGAGTGCCCTTATGGTCCTAGTCATCTGTTCGAACACAGCTAGGTCGGTTCCTCACAGTAAGCGCGCCAAAAATGTCGCTCATGGTGTATATTGTTGTGACGACTGAATTGTGTCGAAAGCAAGCTGCATTCCCACCTTATTCAAACTCTCACAAGATGTTTGTCCCATCACTCGACGAAGTTCGGCTATCGGCCGTTCAGCCCGTCTGGTGGTGCGCCGCTCTTTTACTTGCTCAACAAGCTTTATGATAGTACCAGCGTCGTCATCACAACCAACCCCAACTTTGATGAATGGACGCAGGTCTTTGGTAATGCAAAGCTGATAACAGCACTCCTTAAACTGCTTATTCACCGCTGACACATCTTGGAAACCGACAGCTACCGCTTCAAAGCCAGCTCACAAACCGCGAAGCAGACCGCAATATTGACCAAAGCGTAATTGCGGATAAACAATAAATGAGGGCCAAATCTCAGTGACAATACATGGTCAGTTCTCAACGACATTCAACAAGCGATACACTTCGGTCTGTTGATAGGGCACGCGGGCTGCCAGCCATGCCGCACGTGCGTGCTGCAACGCTTCGGCAGATGGCGTATTGCTCAGGGCGTTTACAGCATCCCGGAGCCGTTGGGCTGTGATCAGGCTTTCTTCATATTTGGCAGCCGCGATGTTCGAATAGGTCTGTAGTACGCCTTCTGAGGTGGCAGACACGACTGGTGTTGCCACGATCAGCGCAATGGCTGTGAGAGGTATTTGTTTCAATGGTTTTATTCCCTTAGTGCAGTGTATGAACTTGAGTATCGTTCGCCAGTTCTCTGGGGGCAGAGAGCCGCATTCTTCGGAGGGCAAGCCCAAAATCTGCAGCCACCGAAGTGAGTAATGGCGCCACGTCGGCTCTGACAATCAGCGTTGCGATCAGCATCGCATCATCCCGATCGCCGGTCGCAGCGGTCGAGATGAAATTGGCAAAGCAGGCTTCATCTGCTCCGAGGTATTTACAGTGCACCGCGTGCCGCATCAGCGGTCTGCGCCCATGTCTAGCGCACAGCGAGCAGAGTGTTTGAAACGACTCGAGGGATTTTTGCCCTTTCTCTGGGCCAAGACAGGTCACAAGATCGTTAGAGACCTGCGACTGTGCATCTGGTCCCGCACACCAAAGACGAAGATAAATGACGGACGCAGCTTCGATGCTGTCGAGTTCAGTTAAATACCCAACGGGTGCTCCACCTCGGTTTTGTTGGACATCTGTCATTTGGTCAGGATCAGTTTGCCGGCCCGCGTGACGCGTAGGGTGTAGGTTTGATCGCCTAAAACGATCTGAGCAACAGTGCCCCCTTTGGTCAAATCTTCGGCAGAATAGATTGGGATGCGCGATGGTGTCATCTGCGAATGAGGAACAGCGTGAAGAGTCATTTGTCGTCACCTAACCTGTCCATCTCGCGATGAGCGAGCCAGATAGCGTCCGTATTATCAGCCTCGCCCAAGGTGTTGATGGCTTCAAGCAGGTCGTTTTGCCGTGTGCGCGGTGATTGCTTCGGACGTAGATCTTCTTTGCTCTGTAAATGTCTCATTTGATGCCCTGTCTCGCTGAATGCGTTCCGTTCAGTCGGGCTTCCCTATGGATCTGTGGGTGGCTGGACCTTTTATAAAGTTGAGTGATTTTGTCAGTTATGTCAACCTGACAAATTTTGTCAGATTAGATTTGTTTATGCGTTGGGCTGCTGATCTGCTTTTGATGTCTATGACTGATGCGAGAACGGAAGCGTTCAAAGCGTCACGGCCACGATGCGGCAGCCATGGGGTGGCTATCTGTAAGTTTTTTACGCCGGTCGGCTGAGACGGTTGTTTAAAGTAGTTGGGAGCTATCTGCTGGTTTGGAACAAATTTCCGAGAATGCGTTTGCTAAGTCAGGTTCGCTACCACAGCGGTTGCCGAAATAGTTGAACTATCAAATGTTACGCAATGCATTGAAATATTTGGTTTCATGCAGAAGGTAATAATTCAAGGTTCTCGCACAATATTTTAATGCCCCCGCACTTTGGATATGGTGGTCTCTGCTAGGCGCTCTATCAAGCTTTGCTCGATATCTTTCATGACACCTGAAACCCGTGTGTGTAGCGCACGTTCAACAGAGCATGCTGGAATAGGATCATTGGTCTCGGTTGCAATCAGGCGCTCGTCTAATGCCAGATAAACGTCAGCCAAAGTGATGTCTTCTGCCGATTTGGCGAGTTTCCAGCCCCCTGAATGACCTTTTTCCGAGGTGAGCAAGCCAGCCTTGCGCAGCTTGCCTAATACTCGACGCACAACAACGGGATTTGTGCCTGCATGATCGGCTATAACTGCTGATGTACGGATTTGGTTCGGATCATTTGCCATATGACTGAGCGTGTGCAGAGCAAGCGATAGGCGACTATTGCGCTTCATTTGAAAAAGCCCTTTGAATTTTTAACCACGTAACAAATACGGTTGCATTTGTCTAGTAACTGCTTAAGTAGCGTGACGCAAAGCGTCCAACGGAGTTCTCTCATGTCAGATACACGCCTTCCAGTCACTGTTCTCTCTGGTTTTCTTGGAGCAGGAAAGACCACACTCCTCAACAAAATTCTGAACAATCGTGAGGGCCGTCGCGTTGCGGTCATCGTCAACGACATGTCCGAAGTGAACATAGATGCCGACCTTGTGCGGGCTGACACCGAACTTAGCCGGACGGATGAAACGCTTGTCGAAATGTCGAATGGGTGTATCTGCTGCACGTTACGCGATGACCTGTTGGATGAGGTGCGCCGCTTGGCCGCTGCAGGACGCTTTGACTATCTTTTGATTGAATCAACTGGGATTTCCGAACCTTTGCCTGTTGCGGCAACTTTTGATTTTCGGGATGAAGGCGGAGATAGCTTGTCAGATTTAGCGCGGCTGGACACGATGGTCACGGTTGTGGATGCGGTGAATTTGATGAATGATTTTTCTTCGCACGATTTCCTGAGTGATCGTGGTGAGACAATGGGTGAGGAAGATGAGCGCACGCTTGTTCACCTTTTGACCGACCAGATCGAATTTGCTGATGTGGTTATCTTGAACAAGGTGGATGATGCCGGCGCAGCCAAGGTCGATGCCGCTCGCAAGATTATTCGCAGCTTGAATGCGGATGCTGAAATTATCGAGACCAATCAATCTTCTGTCGCCACCGATAAAATTCTGGACACCGGCCTTTTTGATTTTGAACAGGCGCATGAACACCCGATGTGGGCAAAAGAGCTCTATGGCTTTGCTGACCACACGCCTGAGACGGAAGAGTATGGGGTTACGTCTTATGTCTACCGGGCGCGGCTGCCATTCGTCCCCGATCATATCTTAGAGGTCCTCAACGGTGATCTGCCGGGTGTTATAAGAGCCAAGGGGCATTTTTGGATATCTACGCGTCCCGATTGGGTGGCCGAGTTTTCGCTGGCTGGTGCGTTGTCTTCGGTAAAGCCACTGGGCACGTGGTGGGCATCCGTACCCAAAGAACGCAGACCAACCCATGATAGCGCCGTGGCCTATATGAATGCCCACTGGCAAGAGCCTTGGGGCGATCGCCGCCAAGAGATCGTCTTTATCGGGGCAGGTATAGACTGGCCCGTTTTAAAGTCGCGATTGGATGCCTGCTTGGTGCCCGCAGCTGAGGCGACGCGTCCCGAAGATATCCCCGAATACAATGATCCATTTCCACTTTGGCGTCGAACAGAAGACGCTGCATGAACGTTGTCTCTGAAGCCCTCCATCATGCGGCCATTGGTGTAGCTGTTGCAGATGATCCGTCATCCTTTCAGGCATTTCTGGAACCGGAATATGCTGCTGCGATTTGGAAGCGGAAAATCCCACAAATTAACCAAACTTGGCTTAATTCACTCGATTCAGACGTTTTGCCAAGTGGTCGAATTGTACTGCGCCCAGAAGATGTTTCTGGTGCAATAAATAAGCTGTGTGATGCGTCCGGTCTTCCAGTAGGAACAAATCGCGATTGGTTAGTGGCGGACATCGTTTCGCTTTCGCAGATGTTCTCTGATTTGATGGGCGTCACGCATCTCAGGCTTAGGTTGTCCGTCGTAACAACAAACGCGTGCCGGAAATTCCACGTCGACGCCATAACGTCGCGGTTGCTTTGCACCTACAGAGGAACAGGTACACAATACGGAATGTCTGTGAGCGGGGAAAACCCAACCCGCGTGTTTACGGTTCAAACGGGTGCGCCGGTGTTGTTGCGGGGGACGCTTTGGCCGGCCCAGCCATCATCGGGATTACTGCATAGATCGCCCCCAATTGAGGGGACTGGTGAGAGCAGGCTTGTTCTTGTCGTGGACCCAATATTTGATCCTAAGGTCGCAGTGTGAAAAGCAATTTGGGGAAATGTCGTCTGCGTCACAAACGTCGGTCAAACGACCCAATGGCCGCATATGACGCTTTGCCTGCGCCCTTGAGAAATTGGCTGTCACAGGCGACACTCCCTTGGTCGCCCGTATCCGCAAGACGCATCTGGTCCAAATCCCTGGCCAAGGGGCTGACAATCGAAGAAATACTTGTTTCGCTTAGCAAGGCCGAGGCCAGCACATTGACCCGCGATCGCTGATCAAGTTTGCTGTCCTGCTAGTTTTTAGGTCCCGGCATCTGGTGGATTGGATTTAAAACGAACTGATCTCGGTCAGAAGTCCAGATTTTGCAGATGTATTCATAAGGTGTGAGACCGCTGAGCGATTTGAGACGACACGCGCGTAATTGTAGGCATCCAAGAACTCGCTGAGATGCGGGCAGAGTTAGTCGTGGCTATCGTATTGGTATCGCTTGACGGTCGCGTCCTTAATTGTGCGGTTCATGCGCTTGACCTGACCGTTTGTTCAAGGATTGTTTAGCTTGGTCAAGCGATGTT
>JAQWVA010000075.1:0-27271 GCA_029250205.1 Tateyamaria sp. | reverse complement strand
AACATCGCTTGACCAAGCTAAACAATCCTTGAACAAACGGTCAGGTCAAGCGCATGAACCGCACAATTAAGGACGCGACCGTCAAGCGATACCAATACGATAGCCACGACTAACTCTGCTCGCATCTCAGCGAGTTCCTGGGTGCCTAAAATTACGCGCGTCATCTCAAATCGCTCAGCGGTCTCACACCTTACGAATAAATCTGCAAAATCTGGACTTCTGACCGAGATCAGTTCGTTTTAAATCCAATCCACCAGATGCCGGGATCTAAAAACTAGTGTTCCCACTTCATCTTTTTGTAATTTTAGTCCTATTAGACAACGGTTTGTTCGTTTTTTTTCGCCCAAACTCGCTATTTTTCCGATCTAAGTCTCAATCCTCCCACCACCAAAATTGTGGCATATAATCGGGGCCATCCCCATAGATCGGGATCAGATCAGCATGTTTCATTTGTTTTACATGCGCGATTCGGCCAGCTGTAAATTGCCAGAACGGCACCACGTATCGCCCCGCGATCAAAAGCCGGTCAAGCGCGCGTGTGGCGGCAATTGAACCTTCGCGGCTGGTGGCCGTCAGCATTTCAGTAATCATGGCGTCAATCGCGGGTTCCTTGGCGCCCATCAAGTTGCGCGTTCCGTCCTGATCGGCGGCTTCAGATCCCCAATAGAACTTTTGTTCGTTGCCGGGGCTGAGCGACATCGCGCGGCGGTAATAGACCATGTCAAAATCATAATTCCCCGTGCGTGCGGTGTGTTGCGCCCGGTCTACAAGATCAACCGAAACATCTATGCCCATTTTGGTCAATGCTTGCATGTAAAGATCGGCAATAACGCGATGCTGACTGCTGCTTTGATCTAGCAGGATGCGAAACGCCATGGCTGTACCATTTGCGTTGCGCAGCTTGCCATTTTGTGTTGTCCATCCTGCCTGTTCCATGAGTTTCAGTGATCGACGCAGCCCGCGTCGATTGCGCAAGGTGCCGTCGGATTTTGGAAGGTCATAGCCCTGCATCACGCCGGGCAGAAGATTGTCTTTGAAGGGCTCAAGAAGTTCAGCAACCCGGCCTTTAGCAAGTCCCGGTTTCATCGCCAGTTGCGAGTTCGAGAAATATGAGGTGATACGCGGCTGCGCCCCCCCAGTCAAAGTATCGTTAATATATTCAAAGTTGAACGCAGTGATCAGAGCCTCACGGACACGCCAATCGTCAAAAGGCGCGCGGCGGGTGTTCATGACGAACCCTGTGATGCCCGATGGCTTCTGGTGGTAAATCTCGGTTTTTATAATATCGCCATTCGCAACTCTCGGAAAATCGTACCGGCTGGCCCAACTGTCTGCGTTGAATTCGCGTATTGTCGATACCTCGCCTGCCTTGAACGCTTCAAATACGACGTCCCCATCTCCATAAAAATCGATAGTGATCTGGTCAAAGTTAAACGTTCCTTGGCGAAAATTCAGGTCATTGCCCCAGTAGTCTGGATTGCGTGCTAGCGTAACACTGCGCGCGGCCTCATAGTCAGAGACTACATAGGGGCCAGAGCCGATGGGCACGTCTGCCAGTTGGGCCTTTGCGATATCCATGCCGATCCATTGCACTTTTTGTAGCACGGGGCGCATGCCAGCCAGCAAGGCAAGCTCACGATTTCCAGCATTGAAACTGATCTTTAGGCTCCGGGGTCCGGTTTGTTCGATGGTCTCTATTTGGCGCCATAGACTGGCGTAGCGGCCATGCCCATTGGTGCCTAGCGTTTCATAAGACCAGATAACATCGTCTATCGTGACAGGGCTGCTATCAGAGAATTTTGCCTCTGGCCGCAGGGTAAAGGCGACCCATGATCGGTCATCTGGCACCTCAATCGATTCGGCGAGCAACCCATAAAGCGCAAACGGCTCGTTTCGGTTTCGGCCCATCAGGCTTTCATGGGTCAAAAAGCGCAACTGCCAGGGGACATTGCCTTTCTTGATAAAAGGGTTGAGCGAATCATAGCTGCCAGTGTTCGCAAGTTTTATGGATCCACCTTTCGGCGCTTGGAGATTCGCATATGGTAAAGACACAAAATCTGGTGGCAGCTGCGGCGCGCCATACATAGCTATGCCATGACTTGGCTCTGCTTGTGGTGCCGTCGCAGCAAAAAACAATCCACACAGAATCACAGCAAATGCAGCGATGTGAGACCGTATTTTTTGGGAAAAAACCTGTTCCATTTTAGAAAAAAACCTTAAATACCCATGTTTTATTGAAGCATAGCGGGGTCAGGTCATTCATGCATTATCAAATTTTTATCTTGGACTCTCCGCGCCCGATTGGGTATTAACGTTTCACTGCTCGATAGGTTTCTTGCCTGTATGAAACCTGCCTCAATAACTCAACGCCAGCTTCGTGCTGGCGTTTTTTTTGTTGCTAGATCTGTCTTATGGGGTGGCGTTCGCATTTTCTGGCAGTTCCTTTTGCAGTTGCAGCATGACATGGTGCAACACATCAAGCCTTACAATCACAGGAGCAGCGCTATGGCCTTTGAAATCTCACTGACTGGCAAATCAGTTGTCGTTACGGGCTCTAATTCGGGTATCGGGCTTGGCATCGCGTGGGAAATGGCGCGGGCCGGGGCAGACGTTGTGTTGAATTCTTTTACCAATTCTCACAATGACCACGCCCTCGCGGCAAAGATCGCGGGCGAAACTGGAACCAATTGCCGCTATATCCAAGCCGATATGAGCTCGTCCGAACAGTGCCGCGCTTTAATTGAAACGGCTGGCAGTTGCGATATCCTAATCAATAATGCCGGGATACAGCACGTCGCCGCGATACCAGACTTCCCAGCTGATAAATGGGACGCAATCATTGCGATCAATCTTAGCTCGGCCTTTCATACCACGGCTGAAGCGCTGCCCATGATGCGAAGCTCGGGATGGGGGCGTGTGATCAACATATCGTCAGCACATGGCCTGACAGCTTCACCCTACAAAGCAGCCTATATCGCGGCCAAACACGGTGTGGTGGGGCTAACTAAAACCACCGCTCTGGAAACCGCGCAAGAACCGATCACGGCAAACGCCATATGTCCTGGTTATGTGCTAACCCCGATCGTTGAAAAACAAATCCCCGATACAATGAACGAATATCACATGACCCGTGACGAGGTGATACAGAACGTGATGTTAACGCGACAGCCGTCTAAAGAATTCGCTACGACCGGCCAAATCGGTGGAACGGCGGTGTTCCTATGCTCGCCTGCAGCTGACCAGATCACCGGTACTACGATCAGCGTGGATGGTGGTTGGACGGCACTTTAATCTATCCTGACAGACGCGCAGAGGGCCTGATCCACCTTCATCTTGCCAAAAAAACTCCCGCCGGAGGCTCCCATATTCTCCAAACACCGCACAGCCTATCTTAGCGCCATACAGCAACACAATATATAGCCCTTTAAGGCAAACACATGTGGTAAGTCAGGTGAAAATATAATTAGCGCGGGCCACGGTCACTTTATGTGAGTAATGGTCTCAATTAGCTCTTTGCCGTTCGGATAGACCAGCCCCGCTGAGATCACCAATTTCGCGGCATCCTCTACAGACATATCCAGCTCAATCACATCTTCCGCCGGGAAAAACAACAAAAAGCCCGATGTTGGATTGGGTGTGGTGGGCACAAAAATACTGAGCAATGCGCCCGTGTTTCCTGCGCGCGCGCTGACTTCACCCTTAGCAGTGGTTGATATAAATCCGATGGCCCAGATACCCTTGCGTGGATATTCAATCAGGCATGCTTTCTCGAAAGAGCGTTCGGATTGGGCAAACACAGTTTCTGAAATTTGTTTGATGCCAGAATAAATTGAGCGAACGACCGGAGTGCGCTCAACTAGGCTTTCTGCATAGCGTATCAGGGAACGCCCAATGTATCCTTTGGCGACCCAACCAATAAAGACCGTAAACAGTAAGAATATGACGACCCCAATGCCGCGCACGTCGATCTGCACCGATGGTTCAAGGCCAAGGTAGGTCTGAATTAACTTGTCGGGTTGATAGTAATTGGGAACCAATGGCAGTACAAAACCATCAATCCAGCCCACAACGGACCATACCAGCCATATTGTCAGCCCAACCGGGGCAATCACGACAAGCCCGGTCAGGAACGAGCCGCGCAGCCGCGCAAAAATTCCAGGGCGTTTTGGGGTTTCAGGATCAAAGGGTGTATTCATGGATTGTCCGCATGGCACAGGTTACGCTTAACTAGGCTAAGGTGTCGCACACTACAATGGTTAGTGCCCGGGCATCAGGTGTCGTAGTTCGCTTTGCTCAACTCTTTGGCGATTTGAGTAGCCAGGCGCGCATTATTTCGAACCAAAGCTATGTTTGCCGTCAGGGACTTCCCCTTAGTCAAATCAAAAATCCGCTGCAGTAAGTAAGGCGTTACGCCTTTGCCAGTGATGCGATTTGCCTCTGCGTCGGCCTGAGCCTGGGCGATGATAGGGGCGAGCGTGTCACGGTCGATTTCGTCAGCCTCAGGGATAGGGTTGGCGATTAATTGCCCGCCGGGCAGGCCGATTGCGCCGCGCATGGTAAGGGCTGCTGCGATCTGGGCTGGGGTGTCCATACGCAACGGCGCGCGTATGCCTGCGTTGCGCGACCAAAAGGCTGGCATGTCGTCCTGACCATAAGCGATCACGGGCACACCTTGAGTTTCGAGCACCTCAAGTGTTTTTGGGATATCCAGAATTGCTTTGGCGCCCGCAGCCACGACCGTGACAGGCGTTTGAGCAAGCTCCATTAGGTCGGCTGAGATATCGAAGCTCGTTTCAGCACCCTGGTGAACACCACCAATACCGCCTGTGGCAAAGACAGAGATACCAGCAAGCCGCGCAGCAATCATCGTGGCAGCCACCGTTGTTGCCCCTGTACCGGCAGACGCCATGCAAACAGCCATATCGGCCCGGCTGAGTTTGGCTACAGCTTTCGCTTGGGCCAGTTCCTTAAGCTGGGTGTTGTTTAGCCCTGCGTGTAAGGTGCCATTGATCACTGCCATGGTGGCAGGAACAGCCCCGCCCGCGCGGATGTCATCCTCGACCTGGCACGCAACCTCGAGGTTCTGTGGATAGGGCATACCATGGGTTATAATCGTGCTCTCCAGAGCCACGATAGGTGCGCCATTGGCCTGCGCTTTGGCGACTTCGTCAGAAGGGGTAATTAGCGTCATGCGGGTGTCTTTCCTGAAACATAGGCGGCAGCGGCATCCAGCGCGCGATCCAAAGCGGTATCACGGTCTGCGCCGCGCGCTTCGGCGGCAATGTGGGCGGCCATGAACGTATCACCCGCCCCGGTGACGCGGGTGACGCTGACAGCAGGCGGTGTTTGACTGATCAGACTTTCTCGCGTGCCTTCGGTGGCCAAGTACCCACCATTTGTGACCAACACGCGGGCCGCACCGTGGTCGAGCAGGCCCTGAGCTGCCGCGTTGCTATCGTCGAAGCTGTGTTGGCAAAGCACCCCAGCCTCTTCTAGGTTGACATATAGCGTGCCACGCCCACGGCTTAGGAACGGCGCCAAACGCTCGGCTTTGCCGGGGGATGCAGGCGCAACACGCAGATCCGCCATTGCCAACAATGGGCTGGTCGTGATTTTGCTCAGTAGGTCAATGGTAAGGTTGCCGTCAATTGCTGCTAAGCCTTTATAGGGGGCAGTTTGACTGCCTAAGGTGCCGTCGGTCAGCGGCTGCAGTATTTTGGCACCGGCAGCTTCCAGCGAATGCGCGTCGGCGATGGCGGCAATCACACCGTTGCTACCTTCGACGGCCATATAACGATCGGTGGGCAAATCATCAGAGCGATAGACGGTGTCTGTGATCAGCCCCAAGGCAGTACAGGCGGCTATTAACTCGTCGCCCTCTGCATCATGTCCAATGGCTGTGAGCAGCGCAGGTGTCAGGCCAAAGCGTGCCAGCGTCATGGCGATGTTTAGTACAACGCCGCCCGGCACGCGGGTGATCCGGCCGGCAACGTCCGACCCTTGCCGCATCGCGACTGGCGCGCGCCCAATGACATCCCAAAGGACGGATCCGATGCACAGTATATCAGGGGTTTGTTTCATGTTAGTCTTGTGACGCGGAGCGCTAGTCATGACAAGCCCGCCCGTACGCCTTGTTCATGATGGAAATTGTTCGAAATGACCGCGATCTAAAACCGTCAACGCTGAGGCACGGCAAAGGTGAGTGACGCCCAAAATGTATCCCAAATCGCATCTTGGCCATCTGTGATAGGTCGCAGAACGACACCATCAAACAAGTAACTGTGCCCGTGCGTTACTGGCACCTCAGCGATGCCCTTCTCATTTGTACGATACAAATTAATTGTCACTGTGCCGTCTGTAGCACGATCAAAAACTTCGACCTGCGCGTCTATGCGAGGCAGTCCTCTGTCAAGCAATTGCACTTTCATTGTGCCCATGAATGTTGGCGCATAGGGGTTGGTCAACGCCACGAACTCTGTTTCAAGTCCGATAGCGCGGTCAGACCCCGCGCCAGTGCCCACGGCAATTAGGGTCTTGGCATGACGGGTGTAGCGTTCCTTGAAAGGGGCGGGACCAAAGCCAAGCGCATCATGTCGTGCCTTGATGTCTGGGAAATACTTATGTTCCGCAAAAGCTGCGAATTTATCCCAGCTTTTGTAAGTTACAAATGATGGCGTGGTCTCATGCACGATGACCGCCAAACCGTCAACCTGAGCTGTGATGTCAAGCGCTGGGCTGTCACCCATGCGGCCAACTACGGGCGTAACCTTGTCCCCTACGATCACGTCAAAACGCGCGATATTTCTGTCGAAAAATGCAAGGTTGATGCCTTCGAACCCTTGACCATTCTTAAGATGTGCTGACATTTTCTCATCCGTGCGCACTTGGTATTCCGACGGTTCAATCCAAAATTCATGAGCTGTTGCAACACTGGCGCATATGGCGCACCACAAGACCAGAACGAGACGGGATAAAAGCATGCTTAGCACTTTCGGTGATGTAACTGTAAAACTGCGGCTTTGGACGCTGTTGTCAAGCTTGTGGTGGATGGTAGGTGCTGGTTTTGCAGTGGCGCACGAAGTGGTCCCGACCGTCGCCGATTTGTCGGTGAATGAAGGTCGCATCAGTATCGAGATGCGCATCAACATAGAAGCGCAGTTGTCGGGCATTAACCTTGATACCCTTAGTAATACTGATGCTGCCGAGAATGTATCGGACTATGACGTCCTGCGTGCCCTCCCGGGGGATGAAGTTGCAGCGCGCGCGGTTGATTTGGTTGCACGCTGGGACGCTTTGCCGCTGCTCATGGCTGATGGTAATGCCGTTAAGCTGCGACTTGTTGACGTAAGCATGGCTGAACAGAACAACTTGGAATTACCACGCTTGTCTGGCCTCACCCTTCAAGCCGACCTGCCAGTGGGTGGGCGCACGCTTGAGTTGACATGGCCGACAGGGGCAGGAAGCCTTGTTCTGCGTCAACAGGGGGTTGAGAACGCCTATACCGGGTTGATCGGTGGAGGTGGTACAACCGGGCCGATCTCTCTGGCGGGTGGTGATGCGGCCACTGGGTGGCAGACGTTTGGGTCATATATTCCGGTTGGGTTCGATCATATCCTTCCACAGGGCCTTGATCATATTCTGTTTGTGCTGGGCCTGTTCCTTCTGTCAACGCAGCTTGGACCTCTCTTGTGGCAGGTCAGCGCCTTCACGCTTGCCCATACGGTCACGCTGGCACTTGGCGCTATGGGGCTGGTCACTATATCTGGAAGCATCGTGGAACCGCTGATTGCTGCCTCGATTGTTTATGTGGCGTTTGAGAATATTCTGGCCCGAGGTCTGACCCGGTGGCGCCCTTTTGTCATTTTTGGTTTTGGTTTGCTGCACGGGTTGGGATTCGCCTCTGTTCTTGGGGAATTCGGCCTGCCCGAAGCACAGTTTATACCGGCGTTGATTGGCTTTAACGTCGGTGTCGAAGTTGGCCAACTAACTGTGATCGCACTGGCAGCGACCACTTTATGGCTTGGATGCTTCACAGCATCTAGGGCGCGATTCACGGGTGCTGACGCGCTGGTGGCTAAATACCCGGTCATGTTCCGCGCATGGTCAGTAACCGGATCGCTGATCATCGGCGGCATCGCTATTTACTGGGTGATTGAGCGCACGCTGCTGTAACAGGTCGCAAGAGACGATGCGTACCTAGTGTATGGCAGCCATGAGCGTCCCAAGGGCGCGGACGGGATCATCAGTGGCCCAGATCTCTTCTCCGATGCCAAAGAAATCGGTGATAGGTGCCAGTTCAGCGACATATTCTGGGGTCAGGCCTCCTTGGGCCACCACTGGGACCTCTATCATTTCTGACCACCACTGGAATAACTCGGCGCCTGCGTGTTCTTCGTCGGCTGTGGCGTGAACAGGGCCAAATGCGACATAATCGGCACCCGCCTCGCCGGCGGTTATACCATCATGGCGTGATGTGCCACAAAAACAGCCAACGATGGCGTCTGGCCCAAGAATTTTGCGCGCTTCGCGCACTGAACGCGCTGCATCGCTAAGGTGGACACCGTCCAGACCGAAACGTTCAGCCAGCGCAACATGATCGTTGACTACAATGGCCACGTCACGGGCATGGGCTACTTCGCGGCAGGCATCGGCAGCGCGCCCGATGCGGTCGGCATCTTGGCTGACCAAAGCCAGCCGGATACAGGCGACATCATGGGCATCAAGCACGGCAGCAAGCTGGTCGGGAAAGACCGAAAGTTCGATCACGGGCGGAGTCATAAGGTAGAGTTGCGGCTGCTCAATCGTGGTCATCTCGTGTGTCCTTGTTGTCGTGAAAGAACGGCTAACGGATTTGGCAGGAAAAGGAAACTTCTATGCCTGCTGCGCAATTTTTAGGTCGTATTATCAGGCACCAGACATCCGGTTGTGAGCGGGCCCGCGCTGCGGTAGACGCGAATGATGACACCCACTTTTGTACTGACGCGTCCGCAGATGGGCGAAAATATCGGGGCGGCGGCCCGCGCAATGCTGAACTTTGGTCTGGACAGAATGCGTATTATCGGACCACGCGATGGTTGGCCCAACCCGTCGGCCGTTGCTATGGCCAGCGGGGCTGGCCGAGTTTTGGATGCCGCGACGTTGCACGCGGATGTTTCAGATGCTCTTGCGGATTGCACTTTTGTCTATGCCACAACGGCGCGCAGCCGCGACTTGACCAACCCGGTGATGAGCCCCGAAGCTGCGATGCGGGATGCCGCTGCGCGTATTGCAGCGGGTGGGCATGTGGCAGTGATGTTCGGGCCAGAGCGCGCGGGCCTAGAAAACGACGATATCGCCCGAGCAAATGCATTGATATCGGTGCCGGTGAACCCGGAATATCCGTCTTTGAACCTCGCGCAATGCGTCTTGCTGGTAGCCTATGAATGGATGCGCGCGTCGGGCGATGTGATCCATGCGCGAACCGAACTGGCGGGCACCGATTGGGCCTCAGGTGACGAGGTTGAGCACCTGGCGCGGCATTTTGAGGAGCGGTTGGACGAGGCGGGTTTTTTCTTTCCGGCACATAAATCGGAAAGTATGCGTCTGAACCTGCGCAACATGTGGAGCCGGATGCCGCTGACGCGCGTGGATGTTCAAACATTGCACGGCATGCTGCGGCAGATGGTCCGCTGGGCTGGGCACCGTTGACGCTGGACGTCGGCGGGCACTGCGCCTAGGTTCGCAATCTGAAAAGACAGAGGCTTTCATGGCAAAAAACCGCAGCATATTCGAAGACGTGGGCAGCGCGCAAAAACGGGCCGCTCAGACCGGAATGATCGATCAGCGCAGCGGTGGTGCGCGCGGTGCCATTCTTATATGGCTTATGATCTTGTTCACCTTGGTTGTCGCGATGATTCTGGTGGGCGGGCTGACCCGTTTGACGGACAGCGGGCTGTCCATCACCGAGTGGCGGCCTCTGACGGGAGCAATCCCGCCGCTGAATGCCGCTGACTGGGACGCGGAGTTTGCCAAGTACAAGGCCATCGACGAGTTTCAGATACAGAATAAATGGATGGAACTGTCTGATTTCAAAGTCATTTATTGGTGGGAATGGGGGCATCGCCAGTTGGGCCGCGTGGTTGGGCTTGTCTGGGCTATTGGTTTTTTCTGGTTTCTGCTGCGTCGGAAAATTCCGGTGGGTTGGACGCCGAAATTGCTTGGCCTTGGCGCGCTTGGTGGGCTGCAGGGTGCGATTGGCTGGTGGATGGTGTCCAGCGGTGTCACAGCGGGCGAAGGCATGGTTGATGTGGCGAGCTATCGTTTGGCCACGCATCTGGGGCTGGCCTTTACCATTCTTGGTCTAATCGCATGGTACGCATTTCAGTTGGCCCGCCCCGAGCGCGATCTGATGCAAGCGCGGCGCAGCAAAGAGGCGCGGCTGTTTTCTATTTCGACCGGATTAATGCATTTTGCGTTTCTGCAAATCCTGATCGGCGCGCTCGTGGCAGGGATTGATGCGGGCCGCAGTTACACGGACTGGCCGCTCATGGGGGGACAGGTGTTTCCGGCGTCGGCGTTAGCGCTTGAGCCTTGGTGGCGGAACCTGTTTGAAAGTCCGGGATTTGTGCAATTTGTGCACCGGATGACGGGTTACCTTCTGTTTGTCTTTGCCGTCGTTGTTTGGTCGCGTGGACGCAAGTCAGCCCATCCAAAGACGCGCTTTGCCTTTCATGCAATGTTGTCTGCGATGGCATTGCAAATCGCGCTTGGCATTGTCACCGTTGTGTACGGTGCGCCATGGCAGATCGCGATCCTACATCAACTGCTTGCAGTAATTTTGTGGGTGCTGATCCTGAGGGCAAGGTTTCTCGCCGCTTATCCAATTGCCACGTCCATAAGAGGGGCCCGCCCATGACAAGTTATGACGCATTGATGGCTTACGACCATGATACGCAGGCCCTCGCCCAGATTTCTGGCCGGTTGGGTTGGGATCAGGAAACGATGATGCCCCGCGCTGCTGCGTCGCAACGCGGTGAGGAAATGGCCGCGCTCGAGGCCGTTTTACACGCGCGGCGTACTGATCCGAAAGTTGGCGAATGGCTCGGTGCGATTGATGTCAGCGACTTGGCCCCGGTTGGTCAGGCGCAAGTGCGCGAGATCACGCGCAGCTTTGACCGCGCATCGAAAATTCCCGCAACGCTCGCCACGGCTCTGGCGCGGCTCACGTCGACCGCGCAAGGCAAATGGGCCGAAGCACGGGCAGCAAACGATTTTGCCGCTTTTGCGCCTGTGCTCAGCGAAGTGATTGCATTGAAACGCGAGGAAGGGGCTGCACTTGCGGATGGGGGCAATGTCTATGACGCGATGCTGGCCGACTATGAGCCCGGTACAACGGGTGCGGAATTAGAGGCAATGTTTGGTGCCATGCGTCCTGCGCTGGTTGATTTGCGTGGTGCGATCCTTGAATCAAAATCAGCGCCCGCATTGAAGGGTCAGTTTGACGAGGGTGCACAGATGAAGTTGAGCCGCAAACTGGCACGCACGTTCGGCTATGACATGCAGCGCGGTCGCGTCGATAAGGCTGTGCATCCGTTCTCAAGCGGGTCCGGGCAGGACGTGCGCATCACCACACGAACAAATGAAAATGATCCGTTTAATTGTTTTTACTCGACAATTCACGAAGTGGGTCACGCTGCGTACGAACAAAATATTGATGATTCCTATTTGCTGACTTCATTAGGCCAGGGGGTGTCGATGGGAGTGCACGAAAGTCAAAGTCGCATTTACGAAAATCAGTTGGGGCGCAGCCGCGCCTTTACCGGCTGGCTCTTTGGTCAGATGCGTGATGTGTTTGGTGACATCGGTGTCGCAGATGAAGAGCAGTTTTACGGCGCAGTGAACCGCGTATCAAACGGCTACATTCGGACCGAATCTGATGAAGTACAGTATAACTTGCATGTGCTATTGCGCTTTGATCTGGAACGGGCGTTGATGTCAGGCGATCTGAATGTGGGTGATTTGGAGGCTGCTTGGAATGATCGGTTTGCGGCTGATTTCGGGTATACCGTGGATGTTGCGTCGAATGGTGTCTTGCAGGATGTGCATTGGTCGGTTGGTTTATTTGGCTATTTTCCGACCTATTCACTGGGCAATGTATATGCAGGTTGCCTGCATGAGGCGCTGCGGGCTGCGGTGCCGGGGCTCGACGATGATTTGGCGCGGGGCGACACTTCGGCTGCGACGGGCTGGTTGAAAGAACATGTGCAGCAACACGGTGGGATGTATGCACCGCGCGCGGTGATTTCACGAGCCAGCGGGATGGAGCCATCCGAAGCACCGTTGTTGAACTATTTGAAGACGAAGTTTGCGGATCTTTACCAGCTTTAGATGTCAATGCGAAAAACCTGAATCATCCAATGCTGAATGAAATCTAATATCTCAACGTGGTAGGTGATGCGCGATGTTTCACGTATTGCGCATGATACATTAATCAAACTGTACGCGCCGAGATAGGCGCGCACGACATTCTTGGTCTGAAGATAGCTGTCGAAAGTGCACAGTCAGAATGCCTATCTTGCGGTTAACGGCCCTCCGGGAGGAGTTTTTTCGGCAAGATGAAGCGGTTATTCTTCGGCTTGTTCCTCGTCGCCTTGTTCTGCAATCCATGCGACGCTAACGACCTCTTCGCCTTTACCTGTGTCAAAGACCTTTACGCCTCCGGCGCTGCGCGAGCGAAAGCTGATGCCTTCGACGGGCACGCGGATAGATTGGCCTTTGGAGGTTGCAAGCATGATCTGATCGTCTGTCTCGACGGGGAAGGAGGCAACGATTTTGCCGCCGCGCATCGCTTTGTCCATTGCGGTGACGCCGAGGCCGCCGCGGCCGCGCACGGGGTAGTCGTGGCTAGAGCTAAGTTTGCCAGCACCACCGCTGGTGATGGTTAAAATAAGATTCTCTGCCGCCGACATCTCGACGTAGCGGTCGTTTGAAAAGTTAGGATCGGCGACCGCCTCTTCGTCATCGCCTTCGGCGTCGTCGGCCAAGCCAGCCATGGCACGGCGCATTTTCAGATATGCAACCCGTTCCTCTGAGGTGGCATCAAAATGGCGAATGATGGACATCGATACGACTTTGTCAGAGCCGCTCAGTCTGATGCCGCGCACCCCAACCGAATTCCGGCTGTTGAAAACGCGAACGTCAGTCGCTGGAAAGCGGATGGCGCGGCCGGAATTGGTAACCAGCATTACATCATCATTGTTCGATGCGATCCGGGCATTGATCAGCGTTGTACCTTGGTGTTCGTCCTCGAATTTCATCGCGATCTTGCCGTTGGCCTTGACATTGGTGAAGTCGGATAAGCGATTGCGCCGTACTGTGCCTGCAGACGTGGCAAAGACGACTTGGAGATCGTCCCAGTCCTTTTCATCCCGATCGACGGGCATAATGGCGGCGACACTGACCCCTTGCGGGATCGGCAAGATGTTGACGATGGCCTTGCCTTTGGAGGTGCGCCCTCCTTGTGGCAAACGCCATGTCTTGAGTTTATAGACCATTCCGTCCGTCGTGAAGAACAGCAGCTGCGTATGGGTATTGGCAACAAAAAGGGTCGTTATTACGTCTTCCTCTTTGGTCTGCATGCCGCTTACGCCTTTGCCGCCCCTTTTCTGGCTGCGGAATTCCGCCAAAGGCGTGCGTTTTATATAGCCGCCAGAGGTGACAGTGACGACCATGTCTTCGCGTTCGATCAGATCTTCGTCTTCCATGTCGCCTGACCAGTCAACGATTTGGGTGCGACGAGCCACCGCAAAGAGGTCGCGGGTTTCGGCAAGTTCAGTGGCGATGATCTCCATGATGCGTTCACGCGATCCAAGTATTTCCAAGTATTCTTTTATTTTTAGAGCAAGTTGTTCAAGCTCATCTGTAACTTCCTTGACGCCGATTTGGGTCAGGCGCTGCAGGCGTAATTCGAGGATGGCTCGGGCTTGGGTTTCAGACAGATTGTAAGTTCCGTCTTCATTCGCGGTGTGGGTCGGATCATCGATCAGCGCGATATAGGGAAGTATGTCTTGGGCAGGCCAGCGGCGTTCCATCAGCTTTGCACGAGCCTCGGCTGCATCAGCGGATTGGCGGATTGTTGCAACAACCTCGTCAATATTGGTGACAGCGACGGCAAGGCCGCACAGAATGTGACTGCGTTCGCGCGCTTTGCGCAACTCATAGGCGGTGCGCCTGGCAACAACATCTTCGCGAAAATCGATGAAGGATGTGAGGAACCGGCGCAGGGTCAATTGCTCGGGCCGACCGCCATTCAGTGCCAGCATGTTGCAGCCAAAGGATGTTTGCATCGGGGTGAATCTAAAGAGTTGGTTCAGAACCACTTCGGCCGTGGCATCGCGCTTTAGCTCGACGACCACGCGAACGCCGTTGCGATCGGATTCGTCTTGAACATGGGCGATGCCTTCGATTTTTTTGTCGCGTGCCGCTTCTGCGATGCGCTCGATCATAGTGGCCTTGTTTACCTGATAAGGTATTTCTTCAATTACAATGCCATAACGGTCTTTCCTCAATTCTTCGACCCGCGTCTTAGAGCGCACGATGACAGAGCCTCTCCCCTCAAGATAAGCTTTGCGCGCGCCGGACCGGCCGAGCATGATGCCACCTGTGGGAAAGTCGGGGCCAGGTACATATTCGATAAGCTGCTCAGAAGACAGGTCGGGATCTTTAATCAGGGCAAGACAGGCATCGACCACTTCGCCAAGGTTGTGCGGCGGGATGTTGGTGGCCATACCCACCGCGATACCGCCCGCGCCATTAACCAGCATGTTGGGAAAGCGCGCAGGCAAAACTGTCGGCTCACGATCTTTGCCGTCATAGTTGTCCTGAAAGTCGACGGTTTCCTTGTCGATATCTGCTAAAAGATAGGCTGCAGGCTTGTCCATGCGGACTTCGGTGTAGCGCATGGCAGCGGCGTTATCGCCGTCCATTGAGCCAAAGTTGCCCTGACCGTCCAAGAGCGGCAGAGACATAGAAAAATCCTGAGCCATGCGAACCAAGGCGTCATAGATCGCACTGTCGCCGTGGGGGTGGTACTTGCCCATGACATCGCCGACGGGTCGGGCGGATTTGCGGTACGATTTTTCATGACTGTTCCCGGTCTCGTGCATGGCATAGAGAATGCGACGATGCACCGGTTTTAGACCATCGCGCAGGTCCGGGATTGCGCGGCTGACGATGACCGACATGGCATAGTCCAGATAAGACGTGCTCATCTCATGTTCGATGGACACCGTCGGGCCCTCATAAACAGGGCGCTCTGGTACCATTTTATCATCAGTTTCAGGGGGTTCTGGTGTATTATTCATTCAGTAAGCCTGATGTTTTCTTGTGCTATATCTTGCGGTTAATTTATAACAAAACCCGAGATGTTGCGCAATGACAACTTGGATGTAAGTCTGTGTATCGGATCCGTGTCCAAGGTCGCTTGCTGTGCCAAAAGGTTTTCGTAGGGCGCGCCCAAGAAATGATGAAACCTTAATGGCAAGCCTGATTGCAGCGACTGAAAAAGCTATTACGCAATCTGCGTCGCAAACGGGTGTCCCGCCACGTTTTTGAACTTAATGGCGGCCATGCGCGTTGTGGCCCATTCAAAGGACCTATTCTTGGGACCAGAGCGCATGAATCTGCGGGTAATTTAGGGCGAAAACCTGCGGTTTGTAAGTAGACGAGGCGATTTCAAAGATTGTGGAGTTGCATGACAAGTTGATGAAAAACGGCGAAAATTTGCGGCAAGAACTTATCGAAAGGTTGCCTGACGCCGCCCGGCATCGCGTGCTCAGATCGTCTCCTCCGAATTGGCAGGGTATTCCCGAGATCGAGGAGATGACCGACTTTGACAGGGCTCTTGCGTCGATTGATGGGCGCAAACTGCTTGGAGAGTGGCTGATCGTCACTTACGGCGATCAACTTTATTAACCTGTACACCGCACCAGACTGCGTCCAAAGTTAGCCAGAACAGCTCGCCCCGCCCAGCACGCAGAATTTGGCGCAATGGGGATGGTTCAAAGATACGTCCGTTTCCGCTTCAGCAAGCGTTGCTCCTAGGTCGAACCGGGCATCGTATGGCAGCAGGGTGCAGGCAAGAACTGTGGGCGCATCAGAACCTTTGCGCTTGACCACCATCCTTGACGAAGCGCACATCACATCCTCAGGCCGTTTGTTCAGGATTGTCCAGCATCTTGTTGTAATTTCTGGTACATCGACTTGCACGTCCATCTCAGGGAACAAAACAGTGGTGCCCAAATTGTGTGCATCGATATCCCAGCCATAAGTTGCGTACAGGGCGGCATAACCTGCGCGTGCCTCTGCCTCGCTTTCGGCCATTTCGATACGGCCCGCAATCGCAAGACGCGCGCCGATACCAGCCAGCCAGTTGATCCCTTTGACTGTTTTCTGAAATGCGCCCTTGCCCCGCTCGGCATCATGTACGACTGCCCGGTGATGGTCGAGGCTGATCCGAAATGTAAGCTTGTCACCATAGCATTCAATGAGCTCGGTCAGTCCAGCTTGCATGGTTGGGCGCATCATCGGCGCCATTGCGTTGGTAAGTACCAGCACCTCATATCCGCGCGCTAGGCTAATTTTGAGCATCTGAATGATTTGTGGGTTCATGAACGGCTCGCCACCAGTAAATCCTATTTCCCGCACGTCCCAAGCGCGCTGCTCGAGCTGGTCTAAGTATGGCAAAACCTCGTCAGATTTTAAATAAAGCAGCGCATCATTTGTGGGCGAACTTTCGATGTAACAATTTGCGCAGGTGATATTGCACAGGGTGCCTGTGTTGAACCAAAGCGTTTCCGGATTGCTGAGCGTAACCTTTGCGCGGGCTTCTCCCTTAGCGGTGATGTCCGGGTTTTTGAATTTGCCTTCTGGGTTGGGGTCGAGATCTTTCATTTCGAAATCCGTCTGCACGTTATTTAATAGAATGTTCTTATCGTGTTGCGCGGCAAAGGCAAAGTGCGCGCGTGACGTGCTGTCGCATTTGTGATAGCTAAAAGCGGCAATGCGCCCCAGTTGAGCAAAGACGGTTAACTGTAAGCTAAAGAGAAATCTGCGCCTGCATTGCAATGTTGTAGATTTGGTTGTTTCTGCTACTGATAGCGCAAACATTTTTGGCGAGGAGCAGACCGATGGTATCGCGTGTCATTCCAGTAGGGGTTTTCGATCTGGTGATCTTTGGCGGGACAGGAGACCTTGCGCGGCGAAAGATTCTTCCGGGCCTGTACAGGCGGTTTTGTGCAGGCCAGATGCCCCCCGAGGCGCGCGTGATCGGGGCCGCCCGCGCGCAAATGGACGCAGCTAAATACCGTGAATTTGTCTCTGATGCTATTGATGAGTTTTGCGATGTAACTAACAATGATAATGCTGTGTTGAATGGATTTCTGGAACGATTGGAATATGTTCCAATCGATGCGCGTGGCGAAGGTGGTTGGCGCGAGATGGCCGAGTTGATGCGGCCTGACGTTATACGTGCTTTCTATTTTTCGGTGGGGCCAAGCCTGTTTGGTGATATCGCTCAACGTCTGAATGAACATGGGCTGACAGATAAAAAAAGCCGTATTGTGGTGGAAAAACCCTTTGGGCGAGATCTCGAGACTGCGCGTGCACTAAATCGGGATCTTGCTGAATTTTTTAACGAAGGTCAGATCTATCGTATTGATCATTACCTTGGCAAAGAGACGGTGCAAAACCTGATGGCGGTGCGCTTTGGAAATATGCTGTTTGAACCGTTGTGGAACAGCCAGTACGTGGACCATATCCAGATTACAGTCGCCGAGACTGTCGGTGTTGGGGGGCGAGGCGAGTATTATGACAAATCTGGCGCGATGCGTGACATGGTGCAGAACCATCTGATGCAGCTTTTGTGTCTAATCGCGATGGAGCCGCCCTCTAAGTTTGATCCAGACGCGGTACGCGACGAAAAACTGAAAGTGATCCGCGCACTGGATTCGGTGGATCCGCACCATATTGTACGCGGCCAATATGACGCCAATGAAGACGGGCTTGACTACCGCGAAGCGGTTGGGGACCCGCGCTCGCGCACGGAAAGCTATATTGCGATGAAGGTTGGCGTTTCAAACTGGCGGTGGGCCGGCACGCCGTTTTATTTGCGTACGGGCAAGCGGCTTAAGGCGCGATGCAGTGAGATTACTGTAGTTTTCAAGGAACTTAACCATTCGATTTTTGGCGAACAAGAAGATCACCGCAACGTTTTGTCGATCAGGTTGCAACCAAACGAAGGCATCACTCTGGGCGTGACGATCAAAGAGCCGGGGCCGGGTGGTATGCGCTTGATCGATGTTCCGCTCGATATGTCTTTTGCTCAGGCTTTGGGTACTGATTCAGATGCGTCCCCGGATGCATATGAGCGGCTGATCATGGATGTGATCCGCGGCAATCAGACCCTGTTTATGCGCGGTGACGAAGTCGAGGCCGCATGGGCTTGGACAGATCCGATCATCCATAGCTGGGAAGAACGTGGCGACGTGCCCAAACAATATGAAAGCGGCAGCGAAGGGCCGATGGACGCTGTTCAGCTTTTGGCGCGCGACACGCGCGTCTGGAGAAAGGTAGCCCAGTGAATATCATTGAACACGCCGACCGAGAGATGTTGGCCATTGATCTGGCAAACGTGCTTGCAAGTGATCTGGAGAATTGCTTGCTTGCACATCCATTTGCATCTTTTGTGGTGCCGGGTGGCACAACCCCAGGCCCGATCTTTGACAGCCTGTGTGCCGCCGATTTGGAATGGGGCAGGGTGCGTGTGATGCTTAGCGACGAGCGTTGGGTGCCCGAAAGCCACGACCGTTCAAATGCTAAGCTGCTGAAAGAGCGTTTGTTTGTTGACCGCGCGGCGGATGCAACATTCGTACCATTTTACAAAGCAGGAGAGACGCCCGAGACCGCAGCGCCGAAGCTGTCGGAAGATCTCGCTTCGGAATTGCCGATCTCCTTGCTGCTTTTAGGGATGGGGGCGGACATGCACACAGCCTCTTTGTTTCCGGGGGCCAAAGGGTTGGCAGCAATGCTGCAGCCTAATGCTCCGTTGATGGTGCCGGCTTCGGTTGATGGCCAAGAGCCACGTATTTCATTCAGCGCTGCGGCGCTTGATGGGGCCATGGCCAAGCATCTGGTGATCTTTGGCGATGATAAGCGCGCAGCGCTTGAGCGCGCACGCGGGCTTGATCCGCAAGAGGCCCCGATTGTGGCAGTGTTAAAAGAGATGACAGTTCATTGGGCGGAGTAGAAACAATGTGGAATGATCTGAAAGCGGCGCATGCCGCCATAAAAGATCGTGCGATTATCGATTTGTTCGACGATGCTCGCGCCGACGATTTTTCGGTCGAAACTCAGCATATGCGGCTGGACTATGCCAAGACCAATATCGATAGGGCGACACGTGATCTGTTGGTGTCTCTTGCTCAAGCAGCAGGGGTCGCAGAGCGTCGTGATGCAATGTTTGCCGGGGCAAAGATTAACGAAACCGAGGGCAGGGCTGTTTTACATACTGCTTTGCGCAATCTAGATGGCGACCCGGTAATCGTGGATGGTGTTGACGTGATCCGAGGCGTGCGCGGAACACTGAACGCGATGGCGGCTTATGCCACACAGGTACGCGCCAGTCCCATCACAGACGTGATCAACATTGGTATCGGCGGATCCGATTTGGGGCCGGCGATGGCGACACAGGCGCTCAGCCCATATCACGACGGGCCGCGCTTACATTTCGTGTCAAACGTGGATGGTGCCCATATTTCTGACGTGCTGCGCGGGTTGGATGCCAAGACGACCTTGGTCATTGTCGCCTCTAAAACCTTTACCACCATCGAAACCATGACCAATGCGCACACAGCGCGAGCTTGGATGAGAGAGCACGGTGGCGACCCGGCCGCTCAATTCGTTGCTCTTTCGACGAACCATAAAAAAACTGAGGCATTTGGGATTCCGCAGGATCGCGTGTTTGGTTTCGAAGATTGGGTTGGCGGGCGCTATTCGATGTGGGGGCCAATCGGTCTTGGCTTGATGATCGCGATCGGTGCTGACGCGTTTCGAACCTTTCTGAGGGGGGCTCAGGAGATGGACCGGCACTTCTGCGCGGCTGAAGGTGTCGAAAACATGCCGTTGATGCTGGCGTTGGTTGGCATCTGGCATCGACAGGTTTGCGGATACGCAACGCGCGCCGTGCTGCCCTATGATCAAAGGTTGGGTCAATTGCCCGCCTATTTGCAACAGCTCGAGATGGAATCGAACGGCAAGTCGGTGGGAATGGATGGCCAGACTGTGCTGGTTGAAAGTGGACCTGTCGTATGGGGTGCTCCTGGCACGAATGGTCAGCACGCGTTTTATCAATTAATTCATCAGGGTACTTCCGTGATCCCCTGCGAATTCATGGTTGCCGCCTGTGGGCACGAGCCGGAACTGGCGCATCATCATGATTTGCTGATCGCCAATTGTTTTGCACAATCCGAAGCCTTGCTGCGTGGTCGGACGCTGGAGGAGGCGCGTGGCAAGGTGGCGGACCAATTTGAGGGCGCAGAGCTTGAGCGGCAGGCGGCGCATCGGGTTTTTGCTGGAAACAGGCCTTCGACCACCCTTGTCTATGAAACACTTGACCCTTTCACGCTTGGCCAGATCATCGCGCTTTATGAACACCGGGTCTTTGTCGAAGGGGTGATACTTGGGATAAATTCATATGATCAGTGGGGCGTGGAACTGGGAAAGGAATTGGCCACGGCTTTGCAACCCGTCATTGAGGGTACCCAGTCAGCGGACAGAAAAGACGGATCTACCCGGGGTCTTATCGCGTATCTGCGCCGGTATCGCGGGTGAATATTTCCTGAATCGAGCGCCTTGCGGCGCACGCTATGTTTGCGCCCGCCTGCGGCGGTCGCGATGCCTCCGGCGGGAGTTTTTTGGCAAGATGAAGCTGTTGCGGCGCGTTTTATGATCAATCAGTCAGGCGGGAGGGGTTGCGCCGTCTTTGATCAATTGGGCCTTTATGCTTTCAGGAATCGGGGAACGTTCGGAACCGTCTGCAGTCAAAAGCACCATAATACAGCTGAAAGAAGCCCGTAAGTTGCCGCTTGACCATATTTCCTGTTGGAGCGTCATAGACGTTGTCCGAAAGGCGGAGCAGGCGCAGGTCGTGATGTAGTTGTCGCCGCGCAGCATTTCGCTGTGATACCGAATTTCGCCGGAGCGGATCACGATCCGGGGGCTGCTTGGGTCGCCGATCGTGCCGATGGTGTAGCGTTCCATAAACTGAATCCGCAGCCGTTCGAACCAGACCATGTACCGGACATTGTTGACATGCATCAAGGCGTCCAGTTCATCATGATGCACGCGGTCTGCGACTGCAAGTGGTGCGGGCATATGCAATCCTGCGGCGCGTTGCTGGATGTCGGTCAGCGGAATGTGTGGTGTAAGTGTCATGTTCCGATCGCTACGCTGAGTTTTGCGGGCTTGCAAGCCCGCGCTGCCGTTGGCAAGCTAGCAATAACTGCGCGATGCGCTGAGTCACGGCACGTAATTTGTCAGCGCATGTTTATGAACCAAAAAGGAGAAGCCACGGATGCTCGGCCAAATGATGAATTTCCCCCTGACCATCGGGGCGCTTGTGGATCACGCGGGTCGGTTTCATTCCGAAACCGAGGTTATTTCGGTCAGCACCGATGGTAGCACCGAGCAGGTGACATGGGGGTCGGTCACCGCAAATTCACACAGATTGGGCGATGCGCTAAGGAAGTTGGGATTGGGCGCGCAGGCACGGTGCGGCACGATTGCGTGGAACAACCGTCGCCACTTAGAGATTTATTTTGGCACGTCCGGTGCTGGGTTTGTTTGCCACACCATCAACCCGCGCCTGTTTCCAGAGCAGCTGATCTATATCATTAATCACGCTGAAGATGAGGTTCTGTTTATTGACCAGACGTTCATTCCCCTGATCAAAGCCATCCGAAGCAAACTGCCCGGGCTCAAGCATATCGTGCTAATGGAAGGTCGCGATGAGGCGGCCGCAGAAGAGATTGAAGGGCTATTATTCTACGACGAACTGATTGCAAACGGCGCGCCTGATTTTAGCTGGCCGGAGTTTGACGAAAACACTGCGTCTTCGCTGTGTTACACCTCGGGTACGACAGGTAACCCCAAGGGCGTTTTGTATTCTCATCGTTCAACCGTTCTGCATGCCTTTGCCTCAAACCTGCGCGACTGCATCGGCTTTTCGGCCCGTGATGTTGTGATGCCGGTGGTGCCGATGTTTCATGTTAACGCGTGGGGCTCACCTTATGCCAGTGCTATGGTCGGCGCACGCATGGTGATGCCGGGCCCGGGTTTGGATGGGGTATCTTTGGTCAACCTGATCGATGGGCATCGCGTTAATGTCGCATTGGGAGTTCCAACAATATGGTTAGGGCTGCTGGGTGAGGCGCGGAAATCCGGATCTCGACTAGAGAGCCTCGAGCGCACAGTGGTGGGTGGGTCAGCTTGTCCGCCATCAATGATTACGACCTTCCGCGAGGACTATGGCATAGAATTGATCCATGCTTGGGGCATGACAGAGATGTCGCCACTGGGCTCGTCCAACCAGCCGCTTGCAAAGCATTTCGACCTGCCCATCGCTGAGCAGCATGCCTTGCGTGAAAATCAGGGCCGTCCACCTTGGGGCGTTGATTTGAAAATTGTGAATTCGGACGGGGAAGAGTTGCCGCGCGACGGTGAGGCGCAGGGCGACCTGATGGTACGTGGCCATTGGATTCTAGACAGTTACTTTCAAAAAACCCGGGATGAGACATTGACAGACGGCTGGTTTCATACCGGGGATGTGGCGACGCTTGATCCGGACGGCTACTTGTCGATTAAAGATCGATCCAAGGACATCATCAAATCTGGGGGTGAGTGGATTTCTTCGGTTGACCTAGAGAATATCGCGATTGCGCATCCATCTCTGGCGGATGCCGCCGTGATCGGTGCGCGCCACGAGAAATGGGACGAGCGCCCAATTTTGATCGCGGTGGCTGCCGAGGGGCAATCGCCTGATGAGGCCGAGGTCCTTTCGATCTTTGAAGGAAAGATAGCCAAGTGGCAGGTGCCGGACCGGGTTGTTTTCACCGATGTTCTGCCGCGCAATGCGACGGGCAAAGTGCTAAAGCGGAATCTGAGAGAGGAATTTGGGGACGTGTTGATGGGGTGAGTGTTTTGCGCTCGGACCGTTGGTTTTTCCTGCCGGGCTTCGCATGATGCTTTAATCCTTTGGATTAAGATGGTTTTGGCGTGCAGGTCCGCGGTATTTGATGGTCAGTTCCGCATCCACTTCGCTGCCGTCTTTGAGAAATGGCAAGATGCCCTTGCGCAAGGAAGCGTTGCGCATAGAAATGATGTCTGCCTCTGATCGGGTGACGCGTTGCGACATCCGCAGGCCCCAGTCGTGCAGATGCGCCATCAGGCGGGCGATCTCTGCGCCGTGGGTTGAACCTTTGGCAAGATCGATCAACTCCTTGGGATCGGTTTGCAGGTCAAAAAACATCGGTCGCAGGCCGGCGGCGGCACAATGCATCAGTTTGAAGCGCCCGTCATAGACCATGAACAACCGACAATCATGTGGTTTCAGACCCAGATTGACCGCCACACCCTGGGCCGAAAAATCATATTCCGAAATCACGTAATCGCGCCAGTCGGGCTGTTCGCCGCGCAACCAAGGCATGAGGCTGCGCCCCTCGACAATATGATCGGGCACGGTGCCACCCGCCGCTTCGATGAATGTTGCGGCCAGATCGATTGATTCAACCAATGCATCATTTGTCGTGCCTCGGGTCGTGTCCGCATCGGATCGTGGATCAAAAATGATCATGGGTACTTTGACGGATGGGTCGTGAAAAAGGTTCTTTTCACCCAGCCAGTGATCGCCCAGATAGTCGCCATGGTCTGACGTCAGAACAATCATCGTATCCCTGAGGCGGTTGGTCTTCTCAAGATGATCCAGCAGGCGACCAAGCTGATCATCGCATTGCTTGATCAAGCCCATATAGGCTGGGATCACTTTTTGTCGGACCTCTTCATCCTGAAACGCCCGCCCGACGGGGCCGTTCATAAAGCTTTCAAAGACGGGATGGGCGTCTGCGCGTTCATATGCAGCGCGATTGGCAGGGGGCACATGTTCAGGCCCATACATGGAGGCATAAGGGTCGGGTACGATATAGGGCCAGTGCGGTTTAATATAACTGAGATGCGCACACCACGGGCCTGTTGCCTGATCGATAAATTCAATCGCCTCGCCAGTTAGCCAGGGCGTTTCGCTGTCTACTTCTTGAATGTTGGCCGGCAGATCGGTGTTGTCAAACAGCCAGCCACTGGCAATTTGTCCGTCTTTGATGCCTGCGTTGGCATAATCAGACCAAGGGTTTGTGCCATCATAGCCCTTGGACTTTAGGTACTCATTATAAGGACTTATTCTTTCGTCATAAAAACCATCTGGACCTTCAGCCCATAGCCCATCATCACGTATCCAGGGATCAAAGCCACATTCGGCCTGACGCACCCCGATCACACTGTCAGGATCAAGGCCTAGCCGTTCCATGCCGGCTGCATCGGGTTTCATGTGGGTCTTGCCAATCAGATGGCAGGCCATACCTGTCGCGCGCAGGTGATCCCCCAGCGTTAGCTCACCTACCCGCAATGGAAAGCCATTCCAGTGCGCCCCGTGCGAAGATGCATAGCGGCCGGTGTAATAACACATGCGCGATCCACCACAGATCGGGGATTGCACATAGGCATTGGTGAACTGTACGCCCATCTTTGCCACTCGGTCGAAATGTGGAGTATGCAGGTGGGGGTGCCCGGCGCAACTGAGATAATCAAACCTCAGTTGGTCATACATCACAAAGAGGATGTTCAAAGGGTCACCTATTCGTCAGAATTTGCAGCCGAACTAGGGCCACTCTCTCTAACAAATATGTCGAGATGGACCGAGGTACAAGGAATGTGTCAGAGTATCACAGTCAAACAAGATTATGGACGCGCCGCAAAATATATTTTCTATGCGAGGTTCGCTACTGTAAAAATGTTGCATTTATTCGCGTTACTCTCGCAGCGACTGATCTGTCACCGGTGAATATAATAGGCATTTGATGACCAGTACCTGGTCCAAAAATAGCGCACCCACAATCTGGCGTGCGATCCGTTTGAAAACCACCCGCTATCGAAATAATTTGACCTTTGGCAGCGCTGATTCAATCAAGTTTTAAATTCCTAACAATCACAAAATCACAATATTTCTAACCAGCAAGATTGCGCGAACTGTCTTGGTTATGCCAAATAGGACAGCTCCTACGAAAGTTTTAAGATGACAAAGTCAGCCAAGGAAAAAACGCCAAGCCCGTGTATCGATGTGTGCAAGTTCAAGCGAGAAGGGCACTGTATCGGCTGTTCGATGACGAAAACGCAGAAGTCTTTGTTTAAGTCGCTCAAGAAAAACAAGCACCGCGAAGCTTTCTTGGAAATGCTCATTGGCCAGCAATCTAAACTAGGTAAGTATCAGCATTGGGCACCGCAGTACCTACGAAAATGCTTTAATAAAAACGTCAAGCCGACCGAGGCGGTACAAGACGTGGCTTGACGGCTGTGATTTGTCATCCACTGCGCCACAACCTGCTGATCTTTATCCGCCGGACTGGTCATATAGTTTTGCGTAGATCGCAGTTGACTGTTCAAGCAAATGCTTGTGCTTGAACAGAAGAATTATGCGAGATGCGAGCGCAGAAACCACGCAAATTTTTCATGCTCTTGGCCGCGCGCGATACAAAGATCTTCAGTCAGTGTATCACCATGATCTGCCGCCAAGGCGCCTGCGCCCGCTAAGGTGGCTGCCAGAGCCTCCTGCGCCGCCTGCATTGTTTCGATCATTTCTTTGTCGGTCGCATGCCCATCGTGCTCTTTAATTTTTGAACGCTTCAACATCCCGGCAAGCGTTCCTTCGGCGTGCGCGTTCAAAGCTTTGACACGTTCAGCTAGGTCGTCTTGCGCGACAAAGTGGTCTTCATAGATCTTCTGAAACAAATCGTGCAGCGGACCAAATGCCATACCAGTCACATTCCAATGAAAGTTCTGGGCAAGCATGGTTGTAACTGCAGTTTCAGCGACGGATTGGTTCAGTGCTTCCACGATGATGGCGCGTGCATCGGTGGACAGTGCAACAGCTGTCTGGGTCATCCTGACTCCTTCGAATTTAGGTGTTAAAATGGCTGGCTTGCAATCAGCTGGCTGGCTCATAGCACAAGCTAAACGATGACATCAGTTAGTCAAGAGTTTTTAGAATAATTCTAATTCAGAGCAAAATGCTCAGCAATTCGACCGATCAAGAAATGCACAAAGCGCCGATTTTCAAATGCCACCCGAGAGCCAAGAAGGAACTGTTGACTGGCTTCGTCGTCGCGAACACATGCAATTCCAAGGCGCATCAACCATTGTTCATCGAATGTGAATTCGGAAATGCCGGGTGCATAAAGCCGGGGTGGTTTTCCGAAAGCTTCTCCCAAGCACCGCACCAATGCTTCTGCATGTGCATCCAGCGTTTCTGATCTGTTAACTTTCAAAAGGGCACATGCCTCGAACAAATCCGTCTGTGGTTTGACGCGACAACTCATTGAAATAAAACGTAAATGGTTAAGAAATGCCTGTGCCTGAGGACTGAATTCTATTTGCGCGCCAGACACCGATGGCGGCCAAATGTTTGCGTTCGGTTCTGCCGTTAAGTTGCGTGGTGCCATGTCAAAGTAACTTTCGGGTTTTGCCAAAGATAACTCTCTCGGCCTAAATCCTGAGTAAAACTATAAGATAACAAAAGTAATCTCAAGCGCAAACCTTATTTGACCTGTGTCGCAAGCCAGATCGAGCGCAAGCTACCCGTTCAATGCCCCCTTGACCCCTTAACAACCGTCGTTCGTATGCGTTTTGGTCACACATAATGGTCTAAGTTATTGTATTTAAATAAAGTCCTAAGCTATTAGGATTGACCCAACGCATTGAAATATTCGATTGCGTGTCGTATTAGCCGATTTAATTTTTGAATTATACTTTTAGCAGAACATGACCGCACGCCTGGGCTAAAATGCGCAATATTCTTGTTTAAGTGCTAAATTTTGCCATCGCTCTTTTATTACGCAGGCAATCGCGCATCGACGTAAAGCGCGCCGCGAGTTGTTCGCTCAAGGGCGGTCTCAACTCGGTAAGTTTCACCAAT
>JAQWVA010000064.1:0-5307 GCA_029250205.1 Tateyamaria sp. | reverse complement strand
CAATTTCCTTCTTTCGCAAACGGATGCTCTCGAGCGGGTGCGTTCCGTCGAATTCAGCCTACACAAAAAGGGAAACCTGACAATTCCCAAAGGGGTCAAGATCAAAACGCACCGCTAGCCGATGCGTTGATCAGCGCAGAACGCCCGACCCACCAATGGACAGCTTCGGCTTTGGCTTGGCCGCTGGCGCTGCGCGTGGTTTAGGCGGACGCAAAAAATATTTATATAGTTGCGCTACATCTGTCCGATCTGTTCCACTAACGTCATATCCTTGAACATCGTAATGACGGTATCAGCTATATCTGCTCCGACCACATGCGACACCCGACAGCTTACTTGAAACGCAAGGTCTCGGGCACCTGGTTGCCAAGGTATTGTGTCTTGCGCGCAGTCCCGACTTGTTAAGTCGCTTCAACCGAATGTAACAAGGCCGCTTGGCTCAACAAAGAGATATAGTTCATGCCCACAGCTTGTCAGCCAACGAGGGTCAGCGCTCCAATATTAGCCGCCGCGATGCGTTGGTTTTTTCGATCGCAATTCCGGACAACCGGATTTCCGCAAGCAGTGCCTGAAAAACGGCGCTGTCCATCACTGCCCGCTATTCCGTCGTCGCGTGTACAGCCGTCGCGAAGACATCGCACAAAACTTCCGGCGCTTCGAGCCCGACAGAAACGCGGAAAAAACCCTCTGACATCCCAAGTTCTGCGCGGCGCTCTGCTGTCAGGCCCCGGTGCGACGAGGATGCAGGATGCGATATCGTCGTCCCAACATCCCCCAGCGTCGGCGCAAAATTCAGCCCCTCCGCTGCGCGGGCAAAAGCATTGGCCTCCGCCCGCCCACCGGGAATTTCAAAGCTGACCATATTGCAAAACTGCCCCTTCAGCAGCGTATTTGCCTGCGCATGGTCCGGATGATCACTCCGACCGGGGTACAAAACCCGTGATACGCCCACCAGACCGCCAAGGTGATCGGCAAGCGCGGTCGCAGTGGCCTGAGCGCGATCAAAGCGCAGATCGAAGCTCAGCAAACCGCGTTCGGCCAGCCAGCAATCGAATGGACTGGGCGTCATACCAGTCGTGACTGTAAAAACCCGTAAACGGTCATTCAGCGCCGCATCGCGCGCCGCAACATAGCCCAGCATCACATCCGAATGGCCCGCCAGAAGCTTGGTGATCGAATGGATGACGATGTCAGCCCCGTGATCAAAAGCCCTGAAAGCGCGCGGTGTCGTAAAGGTATTGTCTACGACCAGCAAAACTCCGGTTTCGCGGGCAAGAGCCGCCAATCCCAGAATGTCGGCAACCCGCAAGGTCGGGTTTGATACCACCTCGACCAGAATCATCCGGGTGTTGGGTTGGATCGCGGCACGCACAGCATTGACATCACTGGGATCGACCATCGATGTCTGGATACCGAGACGCGGCAGGTCTTCGGACATCATGCGCAGGGATCGACCATAAAGCTGGTTGCCGCCAATGACGTGATCCCCTGCGCGGGTCAGCCCCAACAATACCGCCGATACCGCCCCCATCCCGGACGAGGTCACGACACCCATATGTGGCGCGCCCTCCATCCGGTCTATTGCCTGCGCCACGACGTCGGCATTTGGGTGCCCCTCGCGGCTGTAGGTATAACCGTGCAAGTCGCCATCATACTGTGCGTCCAGCATGTCGGGCGTGTCGCTGGCGTATACAACGGATGGGCTAAGAGGTGTGACCACAGGTCGGGACGCACTGTCCGGCAAAGGTGTGGGCCGCATCAGAGACCCGCGATCGTTTTTCATTGACTGACCTCGATCATCTGGTCGCGAAAGCGGCGCATATTTTCCTGATAATGCAGTGCAGACGCGCGCAACCCCTGTATTGCTTGGGCGTCCAGTTCGCGCACAAACTTGCCGGGCGCGCCCATGACAAGGCTGCCATCCGGGATGACCTTGCCTTCGGTGATCAAGGCCCCTGCCCCGATCAGACAATTTTTGCCAATCCGGGCGCCATTGAGCACGGTTGCCCCCATTCCGATCAGCGAATTTTCTCCGATGGTGCACCCATGTAGCATTACCTTGTGACCAATCGTACAGCCCGAAGCAATTGTCAGAGGAAAACCCATATCTACATGCATGACGCAGTTTTCCTGCACATTACTACCCGCTCCGATGCGGATTTCTTCGTGATCGGCGCGGATCGTGCAGCCAAACCATATGGAGACTGCCTCCTCTAGTACAACATTGCCGATCAGGTTGGCATCAGGGGCGACCCAAGTGTCGGCGTGCATCTGCGGCGCATCGCTGCCAAGCGCATAAAGCGTCATTTCAAATCCTCAAATTCGGTTTGCAGGTCGCGCACATGGTCTGTCAGATGGGGCTGCTGCAGACGTCGCAGCCGCGTGGCTTTTATGATAGTTTTCAACTTTGCTTCGGTTTGTTCAAGGTCATCATTGACCAGAACATAATCATAACCGCCCCAATGGCTTATTTCGTCCCAACTTTTGAGCATACGGCGCGCAATAGTGTCTGCATCGTCCTGTCCGCGCGATTCAAGGCGACGCCGCAATTCGCCAATCGATGGTGGCAAGATAAAGATCGACAACGTGTGCTGACCAAGCGCTGAGTTGGTAATTTGCTGAGCGCCCTGCCAATCGATGTCAAACAGCACGTCACGACCCGCATCGATTGCGGCCTGAACCGGGCCTTTTGGTGACCCGTAAAAATTCCCGAATACGTGCGCGTGTTCAAGCATATCGCCTGTTGCAACCTGATTTTTGAACACGGCCTCAGAGGTGAAATGATAGTGTTCGCCATCCACTTCCCTGGGGCGCGGCGCGCGCGTGGTTGCCGAGACTGAAAAACTTAGCTCAGGATCCCATGCACGCAAACGTCCTGCCAAAGTGCTCTTGCCTGCGCCCGAGGGCGAACTGAGAATAATCAAAAGTCCGCGTCGATTACTCAGGTCAGCCATCATTGCTACTCCACGTTTTGCACTTGTTCGCGCATCTGATCGATCAGCGCCTTGAGCGCCAATCCGATGCGGGTCAGTTCGGTGTTTTGCGCCTTGGAGCACAGCGTGTTGGCCTCGCGGTTGAACTCCTGCATCAGGAAGTCCATCTTTCGACCCACCGCAACAGCTTCGATCAGCAAATCCTGCGCTGCCGCCACATGGGCGGTCAGACGGTCGATTTCTTCGGTGACGTCTGCCTTGACAGCCAAAAGAGCCAATTCTTGTGCGACACGGTCCGGGTCGGCGCCGTCCGTATTGTCCACCACCAGAGCCAGATTGCGGGATAAAGTTGCAGCAACTTTCTTTTTACGCGCCTCAGCAACGATTGCGGCTTCAGCGGTCAATGCCTCTATCTCATCCAATTGTCCGCTGAGAACCCGAACCAATGCGGCGCCCTCTGCAAGGCGCATATTGTCAAATGCCTCAAGAACCAAAGGAACATCGCGCAGCAACGCTGCCCGCAATGGAGCGGAGTCACCAACGGCTTCTGATTGTTCAAGTACCCCACGCACATCTGCTATATCACTGGCGCGAGACGGTGCCAGCGATAGTCCCCGTTCCATAGCTTCGGCCTCAATTTCGAGCAGCGCTCGCACAACTGCCTGCATCTGATTTGAATTGACCGACAGTTTCGCAGCCGCATTTTCACGCGTGATGCGCAAGGCAACAGTCACATTTCCACGCTTGACCCGTTCCATCACAAGCGGTCTGAGCGCGGCTTCTAATCCTTCGATCCAGTCCGGCACACGAAGCCTCAGGTCAAGACCTTTGCCATTGACGCTGCGGACATCCCATGACCACCGAAACGCGTCCATTTCGCCGTTTTGTGCGGCGAAACCGGTCATTGACCGAACTGCTGGTGTGGAAACATCATGCTTCATAGCATTGGCTTTAGGCGGATACGCGGACCCAAGCAAGCCAAAGCCTTAAACACAGGCAAACGGCAACGTCGTGGAAGTGTACATGTACACCGTACTGGGTCGGTTAACCATTTGTTAGGATTTAACGCCAATGACGTTAAAAATTTGTTACTTATACAATAAACACTGATTTGCGTGCGAATGGAGTAACGAATGCCCTGTGGAAGCTGCTAACAATGGACAAAGTTGAACCGAAGGCCCACAATATAATCGCTATGCCTCAGTTTCGAACAGAAACAGGATACACTGCGATTTCTCAGGTTGAAGCCTATTGGGAAAGCCTTCGTGGCGTGCGCATGATGCCAAAGCGGTCGGAGATTGATCCGCGTGGGATCGAAAATGCTTTAGGGTCGACTTTCGTGCTCGAACGGCTAGCGCCAGGGATCGCACGCATTCGGATTGCTGGGAGCCACCTAAGTGATCTTATGGGTATGGAGGTGCGCGGCATGCCACTGACCGCGTTTATGACCCAACCATGCCGCAAGCAGATATCAGACGCGCTTGAAGAAGTGTTTCGACGACCTGCCATTAGCGAAATACGCCTGACCTCGGAAGTTTTACACGGCAAACCGCATATGGATGCTCGGATGATATTACTCCCTATGAAAAGCGATCTAGGGGATGTTAGCCGCGTTTTGGGGTGCTTCGTTGCACAAGGGGAAATTGGCAGAACGCCTCGACGCTTCGACGTGGTCGATGCCAAAATTCGCCGAATTTCCGCGCCTATGGCACCGGCCGAAGCGCAATTAGACATCGCTAAGAGCGCACACAAGGCTGCTCCAGCGCAGTCCGCGACGGGGATGGAAGACACTACTTCGCCCTTCGAGACGCGCACGCAGCGGTCTGGCGTGCCATACCTGCGCCTTATCAAGTCAGACGATTAATCGAACAAACCACGCAAGTAATACATAAACCACTTTGCCGCTGGAGTTAATTTTCACAGGCCAACGAAATTATATTTTCCATTACTGCTAAACTAGGATCGAACCAAAGTTGGTTGGTTATCTCTAAAGAGTGTACAAAAGCGGTTCGTTTTCGGACGATTACATAGTCCCTCGTAGACCTTCGGCCCTGATGAAAGAATCTGTCTTATGTACAGTTCGGTCCGAAGCGAGATCATGTTATTTTCCATTATAAGCAAGCGATAACGACTCCGATGATTTGTCGTGTTTTACATCCTATGGATAATTATAAGAGAAATAGCTGAAAGTTGGTGATGGCCCGGTAATCCCCCCATTTTTAATGGGGGTCAGTCGTAGAATTCACGCGGCTGTTTTCAGTTTCATTTCGGTCGCTTTCGATCAATGTTTGCTATAAAGAAGCAAGAGAATGGCAAAGAGATACACCGACGTGTTGCGGCGTGATGCGGTTCGCATGGCCGCGTCCACTGGCTG
>JAQWVA010000009.1:0-56071 GCA_029250205.1 Tateyamaria sp. | reverse complement strand
CATCGGCGCAGGCCTGGCAGCCATCGGCTCGGGTGCCGCTGCTATCGGTGTTGGCCACGTGGCTGGTAACTTCTTGGCGGGCGCATTGCGCAACCCATCCGCCGCAGCGTCGCAAACCGCGACACTGTTTATCGGCATCGCTTTTGCAGAAGCTCTGGGGATCTTTTCGTTCCTCGTCGCTCTGCTCTTGATGTTCGCCGTCTAAACCGAAACGACGCAATCCTTACGGTCGGGCAGTGTGTTACCATACTGCCCGATGTAACGGCCCGCATCGGATCAGGAGACGGATATGGCGACCGAAACACAAAGTGCCGCCGAGGCCTCTGCGCCCGGTATGCCACAGCTGGATATCACGACCTTCGGAAACCAGATTTTCTGGCTTCTGTTAGCGCTCGTTGCAATATATTTCGTACTGTCGCGCGTTGCTCTGCCGCGCATCGCGGACATTCTTGCCAATCGGCAGGGGACCATTACAAACGACATCGCTGCGGCCGAAGACCTTAGGTCCAAAGCCGAAGCGGCAGAGGCTGCCTATGACAAAGCGCTTGCTGATGCTCGCGCAGAAGCACAGAGGATCGCTTCGGAAACTAAGGCCGCTATCCAAGCGGACCTTGATGTAGCTATTGCCGATGCCGACGCAGAGATCGCCGCAAAAGTCGCTGACAGCGAACGGGCAATTGCCGAAATTCGCGCAGGCGCCATGGAAGCGGTTGTTGAAGTTGCGAAAGACACCGCCAAAGAAATTGTGGCTGTTATGGGCGGCAAAGCCGATGGTCGTAGTATCACTGCGGCTGTCAACGCTCGCATGAAAGGGTAGATCAGATGATCAAGCACAGCATGACATACGGCGTGGCCCTTACAGTGTGCGCCGGTCCTGCAATGGCCGCAAAGGGTCCGTTCCTGAGCCTCGCTAATACCGACTTTGTGGTGCTGGTGTCGTTTATCCTGTTCATTGCGGTCCTGATCTATTTCAAGGTCCCGGGCATGCTGACCAAGATACTTGATGATCGGTCCGCAGGCATCCAGTCGGAACTGGATGACGCCCGTGCTCTTCGTGAAGAGGCGCAAACGTTGTTGGCATCTTATGAGCGCAGACAGAAAGAGGTGCAGGATCAGTCGGACCGTATTGTGGCTCAAGCCAAAGCAGATGCTGAGGCAGCTGCCGAACAAGCGCGTGGTGACCTTGCTAAATCGATCGAGCGTCGCGTTTCTACCGCCGAAGACCAGATTGCGTCGGCTCAGGCTAGCGCTGTTAAAGATGTGCGCGATATGGCCGCGGGCATCGCTATACAAGCCGCGCGCGAGGTTATTGCAAAGCAAATGACCGCTGCTGAGGGAAACAAGCTGATTGACGCAGCTATTGCCGAGGTCGACATCAAGTTGCATTGAGCTGACAGCGATGCTTGATCTGTGAGATCCCGGCCTGTGTGCCGGGATTTTTTTTGATACAGACATGCGGCATGCGCCGGACGCTAATTTTTTTGGGCTTTGCACTGCCCTTCGGACACTCTTGGACGTTTGAAACCAAAAAAGGGGATTGGGTCAAAGTGTTCGCCGAAATGCTTAGTCCACATGCACCATTTTGGGCGTTGCGACCTTTGGTTTCCGGCAGCTTTGGTTGCCTCAAGTTTTTCGCATAATGCTCTAGGCGCCGGTTTCGTGGTCAAGGCGCTGACGCGCGATCGCTTCGTTGTGCTCTGCGTCTTGCTGGTCTCGAAGGGCGCGTTCGACATAGTCCATATGCATGCGCACTGCATCGCGAGCACTCTGTGCGTCGCGGCTCTGCAAGGCGGTGTTGATGGCGCGGTGCTGTTCCAGCAAGGCCTGCCGTGTAGTGCGCTGTTTGAACATGATCTGGCGGTTGTAAAATACCCCATCACGAAGCAATTGGTACATGGAACGCATCATGTGCAGCATGACAACGTTGTGGCTGGCTTCGATAATCGCCATGTGAAACTGGGCATCAAGTTTGGCGTCTTCGTCGGAATTTGGTTTCGCATGGGCGGCAGCCATCTTATCGAAAACCGCTTGGACGACTGCCAGGTCTGTATCTGACCCCAACCGTGCCGCGCGTTCAGCGGCAAGCCCTTCCATGTCGCGGCGAAAGCTGAGGTAATCAAAAATTGCTTCATCGTGGCGAGCAAAGAGTTGCGTCAGCGCCGGGGCAAAAGCAGAGCCGAGTACATCGGCCACATAAATCCCTGCGCCGGGCCGTGCGGTCAGCAAGCCCGCGTCTTGCAGGGCTTTGATCGCATCGCGCAACGATGGTCGAGACACACCTGTGCGCTCGGCCAGTTCACGTTCTGCCGGAAGACGTTCGCCAGGGCGCAGAATACCGCGCAGTATCAATTGTTCAATCTGGCGCACCACTGCTGACGATAGCTTTTCTGGTTGAACGAGGCGAAATGGCATTATCTGTCCTTTAGGATTGGTAAAATCATATGACCAATCACATGTTGGCGCAATCGTTTCGATAGCCCTGCGAGCATAGTTAAGATCGCATTAACCATCTGGTGCAAAACAGGACTCATGCGCAAATTGATTTCAGTTCTTTTGTTGGCCGCCTGTAACACGCCTGGACCCCATTTTCGTGGTTTGCCAGCAACCACAGTGACAATTGATGGATCCACTTTCGATGTACGCGTGAATGGGCGCCTTGCCGAAGCATTGAGAACCAACACAGAATATGCCCCCCGTTTTGGCCCAATCCGGCATCGCGCAAAGCAGGCGATGGAACTGGTCAGCGGGTGCAATGTCAAAGAGGTTCGGGGAGACCAGTCTTTGGCTACGGGGATTTTGGACTGTAGCGCGGGCGGCCCCCCCTGTTGACCACCTTACGCCCTTGGATGAATACGAGTGCTTCACGATCGATAGTTACATCAGTGCAGCCACGCAGGAACTTGTTCTGGATATCGATTGCACACTAGTTTGACACTAGATTAGCCGACGGTATCGCAATATCTTGTGGATAACCTTGCATTTGCCCCTGTTTGTGGTGTGATTCCGTTGACAGGTTGGCCTTGTCGCGTCCAACATTGTTAATAAGATAGACTCACAATGGCGGTTGCCCTTGCGCTTTTCAAAACTCAGACTGACGGGATTCAAATCCTTTGTTGATCCAACCGACCTTATAATTGCGGACGGGTTGACTGGCGTTGTTGGGCCAAACGGATGTGGTAAGTCGAACTTGCTTGAAGCGCTGCGTTGGGTCATGGGTGAAAACCGACCGACCGCGATGCGCGGTGGCGGTATGGAAGATGTTATCTTTGCCGGGGCTGCGACCCGGTCGGCGCGCAATTTTGCCGAAGTTAGCCTGCAACTCGACAATTCCGAAAGACTGGCGCCTGCAGGCTTTAATGATCTCGACACATTAGAAATCGTTCGGCGCATTACGCGTGATGTGGGCAGCGCGTACAAGACCAACGGCAAGGACGTGCGAGCGCGCGACGTCCAGATGCTTTTTGCTGATGCATCGACTGGAGCCCACAGCCCCGCACTGGTTCGGCAGGGTCAGATTGCTGAGTTAATTAATGCCAAACCCAAGAATCGACGACGTATTCTCGAAGAGGCGGCAGGTATTTCTGGCCTTTATCAGCGGCGCCACGAAGCCGAACTTAAGCTTAACGGTGCTGATCAAAACCTCACTCGCGTAGATGACGTTATCGAACAATTGGCGGCTCAGCTTGCGCAATTGGCGCGGCAGGCCCGGCAGGCGGCGCGGTATCGCGAAATTGGCGAAGGGTTACGCCAGGCCGAGGGGCAATTGCTGTATCGCCGCTGGCGCGAGGCCGATGAAGCGCGCGCTGTGACTGATGACGAATTGCGCGTGCGCATCACCGCCGCCTCACAGGCTGAGCGGGCGGTGCGCGTTGCCACAAAGTCGCGACAAGACGCGGAAGACAGACTTCCTGCTCTGCGCGAGGAAGAGGCGATAGCGGCGGCCGTCTTGCAGCGGTTAGCGGTGCAGCGCGACACCTTGACAGATCAAGATACGCAAGTCGCGCGCACCATCGAAACCCTGATGCATCGGATTGCCCAGTTGGCCCGTGATATAGAACGTGAGAACGGCCTAAACCGTGACGCTGGTGAAACGATCGCTCGCCTTGAATGGGAAGCAACCGAGATCGCCAAGGCCAGTCAGGGTCATTCAGAACTGCTAGAAGCCGCAGCCGTTTCTGCTCGTGAGGCGGCGCAAGTGCTGCAGGCCCGCGAAAAAGATCAGTCGGAAAAGACCGAAGATGTAGCCCGTCTTGCAGCGCGTCATGGTTCTGCTCAACGGTTGCTCGAAGACAACCGCAAGGTCGAAGCCAAGTCTGAGGCTGATGCTGAAAAAGCCCGGGCAGCGGTTGCGACAAGCCGTGCCGCCCTCAATAAAGCAGGCAAAGATTTTGAGGTTGCCCGCCTTGCACAAGCGACTGCAGAAGCCACCGCTTTGACCGCAGATGCGACCCTCGTCGCTGCCGAAGAGGCACGCACAGAAACTCAATCCCGCGAAGCAGATGCCAGGGCAGAACGTTCAGAAGCTGAAGGCGAGATGAACGCGCTGCGTGCCGAGGCGGCGGCATTGGCAAAACTGGTTGCGCGGGATACCGCAGAGGGCGGTCAGATTTTGGATCGTTTGCAGGTGCAGCAGGGCTTTGAAAAAGCGCTTGGCGCAGCACTGGCAGACGACCTACGTGCCCCGGAGGTTGATTATGACGGCCCATCAGGTTGGGCAGTGTTGCCGCCCTATGAAACTGATCAGCCCCTGCCAGGAGGCATTACACCGCTCACACAGCATGTGTCTGTCCCTGATGTTCTGATGCGCCGCATGAGCCAGATCGGTTTGGTGGACGCGGATGATGTGCCCCGCCTGCAGCCGATGCTGAAGCCAGGTCAACGGTTGGTTTCAGCCGAGGGTGATTTATGGCGATGGGATGGGTTCCGGGCTTGGGCTGAAGATGGACCAAGTGCTGCTGCGCTGCGTTTGCAACAGCTTAACCGGCTCGAGGAATTGAAGCAGTCGCTTGAACGTGCGACGGCACGTGCCGAGGGCGCGCAGCAGGCCCATGAAACTCTGACTGTTCGGATGTTCGAGCTGACAGAGGCCGACAAACAGGCGCGCTTTGCAAGGCGAGAGGCTGATCGTCTGGTGGCGGAAGCGGCCCGTGCTCTCAGTCGGGCCGAGGCAGATCGCAATTTGGCTGAGGGTCGGCTAGAATCGCTGGGCCTTGCGGTGGCCCGCCACGAAGAAGACGCGATGGCTGCCCGTGTGCGCTTGGCCGAGGCTGAAACTGCACTGGCACAGCTTTCTGATCTTGATGCTGCGCGCGCTGATATTGATGATTTGCGCCTGACAGTGGAGGCTGCTCGGATCACCATGATGTCCCGTCGGTCTGATCATGATGATCTGCGTCGCACGGGTGAGGCGCGTACAAAGCGCGCCCAAGAGATAACCAAGGAAATCAGCGGCTGGAAGCACCGGCTCGAGACAGCCGAAAAGCGTACCGCCGAACTTGCTGAGCGCAAGACCAGCTCAGAAGATGAATTAACAACAGCACAGGCGGCACCTGCTGAATTGGCTGCCAAACGTGCGGCGCTGACCAAAGAGATTACGCGCGCCGATGCGCGCAAGGCTGGGGCCACCAATACCTTATCCGAGGCCGAGGGCAGCTTGCGCGAAGCGACACATGCGGAACGCGACGCCGAACGGCTTGCATCTGAGGCGCGTGAGGCCCGCGCCGGGTCCGAAGCACGCATGGAGGCGGCAATTGAAACTGTCGCGGCCGCAGCGGAACGGATCGCTGACGACCACCAGATGACGCCGAACCAACTGCTTACAGCTCTGAACGTGACCCCTGATGCAATGCCTGTGTCCGAAGTCTTGGAAGCGGATGTGAATCGTCTGAAACGTCAGCGCGACGCATTGGGCGCCGTCAACCTGCGCGCCGAAGAAGACGCGCGTGAGGTTCAGGTCGAACATGAAACGTTGGTTCAAGAAAAATCCGACCTTGAGGAAGCGATTAAAACGCTGCGCAATGGTATCGCGAGCCTGAATCGCGAGGGCCGTGAGCGTTTGCTGACCGCTTTTGAACAGGTGAATTCAAATTTCTCGCTGCTGTTCACGCATCTGTTCGGTGGCGGCGAAGCAAACCTCGTCATGGTCGAAAGTGATGACCCGCTCGAAGCGGGCCTCGAAATCATGTGCCAACCACCTGGGAAAAAGCTTTCGACCCTCAGCCTTTTGTCGGGCGGAGAACAGACTTTGACCGCGATGGCTCTGATTTTTGCAGTGTTTCTAGCAAACCCAGCGCCGATTTGCGTGTTGGACGAGGTGGATGCACCGCTTGACGATGCCAATGTGACCCGGTTCTGTGACCTGCTCGACGAGATGTGTCGGCGCACTGATACTCGGTTTCTGATTATCACGCACCACGCGGTAACGATGGCGCGGATGGATCGTTTATTTGGGGTGACAATGGCAGAACAAGGCGTAAGCCAGCTTGTATCGGTTGACCTTAGCAAGGGCAAAGCTTTGGTGGCATAACTTTTTGTCCTGATAGGTACGTAGCTTGTCAGCCAGAAGATTGCTCTGATTCACTGGTACGTAATTCAGAAATTTTGCATGTCGGCAATGTTATGAAGGCGCACTTTTCGTAGGCAAGGGACATAGCTGCCCGATGCAAGAGCGGTTATATCAAATGGTCGAGTCCTGTGATGCTACGTCTATTGGCTGATGTTTGGCGGTCATACTGTTCAAACTTGCTGACGTTCTAAAGTTGGTCCAGCAAAGCCTGCGTTGGCCATGCATCCGAAGGCAAGCCCAGTCGCTTTTGCTCGGCTTGTACCGCGCCCCGCGTGCCTGCGCCTAGGATGCCGTCAATCTTGCCAACGTCATATCCGCGCGATTGCAGTTTGTGTTGAAGGGCCTTCATTTGGTCTGATCCCAGCCCGACATCTGGCGCGCCTGCATCATAGACTTGGGCGCCATTCAGCAGGGTCGCGAAATAGGCAGCTGTCAGCACGTAGGTGAATGACTGGTTCCAGTCAAAGTAAACGTTGAAATTCGGATAAGCCAAAAAGGCAGGCCCTTTGTGCCCCTGAGGCAAAATTAACGACGCGGGTAGGTTAGCAAGCTGTCCTTGCCGTGCACGCACGCCTTGGGCCTGCCACTCAGAAGGTGTCTTGGTCGTGTTCAACCCGCTCAGGCTCCAGTCCATTTTGGGAGGAATGCGCACTTCTTGCAGCCAAGGCTCGCCTGAGCGCCAGCCGAGGTGTTGCAGCATCTTTCCGCCCGACATCAATGCGTCAGGTACTGAAGATTTCAGGCGTACTGCGCCATCACCATCGCCATCTACGCCATTGGTTAGGATGTCTTGGGGCAGCATCTGCACCATCCCAATTTCACCCGCCCAAGCACCAGTTGTGCGCTGCGGATCAAATCCACCTTTTGAATAAAGTTCTATCGCTGCAATAGCTTGTGGTCGAAACAGTTCAGGGCGGCGGCAGTCATGGGCCAATGTAACCAGGGCGTTGGCAGTGTTGAAATCGCCCTGAAACGCGCCGTAGTCCGTTTCGAAAGCCCAGAATGCCAACAGGACATTCCGGTCAACGCCATATTTGCGTTCGACGCGATCAAATACAGATTTGTATTGCCGTGCTTTGGCACGACCTATGTCGATCCTGTTTTGCGAGATCAGACGGCGAGAAAAGTCGATGAATGGACGTTGGAAAACCCCCTGCGCCCGGTCGGCGCGCAACACGGCGTTGTCTTGGCGTACATCGGACAGAAACGCATCCGCCGTGGCCGGTGCAATGCCCTGTGCCACGGCATCTGCTTTCAGCTCGGCCTTGAAGGCGCTAAACGATCCTCCACATTGGGCGATTGCGACAGCAGGCATTAAACCCATCAAAAATGCAGAGCTCATATATTTTAGAAACATCATAAAATTACCTCGATCAAAAAGAGGACAGCCAGTGTCAGCCACCATGCTTTCCACGTTATTGCTACGGCGGCGTCAATATTGGACGGTGTCAGGCTGCGCTGTCCGCCCTTGTTGACCCAAGCCAGATCACGGGTTGAGCCATGATAGCTGCGCGGACCTGCCAGCGCGATGGCAAGACTGCGCGCCATGGCGGCCTCAGGCCAGCCTGCGTTTGGAGAACGGTGCAACGCGGCATCGTTAGTGATGTCGCGCGCTGCGTTCAGGGTTCCGCCAACCACTGCGATCAACCCAGCGGTTAGCCGCGCTGGCACCCAATTCATTAGGTCGTCCAGACGGGCTGCGGCCCATCCAAAGGCCTCGTGACGTGGGGTGCGATAGCCGATCATACTGTCGGCGGTGTTCACAACCTTGTAGATCGCAATGCCTGGAAGCCCGGCGATGAGAAACCAAAAGGCAGGTGCGATGACGCCGTCGCTGAAATTCTCTGACAGGCTTTCGATGGCGGCGCGGCTTGTGTCCGACGGGGTCATATCGCTCGTGTCGCGGCTGACAATCATGGCCACTGCTGCCCGGCCTGAATCCTTTGATTGTCGCAACCCGTTTGCCACGGCCTGCACATGTGCAACTAGCGATTTTTGCGCCAGCAGGATTGCCGCGCACAAGATTGATACTAAAATGCCGAACTGGCTTAGCCCCCATCCAATGAGGCCAGCGCCGATGACCAATGCTGCCACCGCTACCGACCCTTTGATTTCTTTGTGACTGCCCTTGTTCCAGTGACGATCCAATACGCTCACGGCGCGTCCCATTATCACGGCTGGGTGGGGCATTCGCGACCAAAGCCAACGCGGCTCGCCAAACACAGAGTCAAGCAAAAGCGCGAGAAAAAGCATTGTCGGCGTGCTCAAAGTGCTTCCTCCAGTCGATTCCAATGGTCAGGATGCGGCAGACCTAGGCGTAACCAGTTAGTGGTGTATGGAAAGCAGCGGCTCCAGATGTGATGATGCGCAAGGCGGTCTTGCCATGTTGCGGCATCTTGTACCCCATAGAGCCGAAACAGTGAGGTGCCACCCAAAACCTCCGCCCCTTTTGAGGTGACAAGTGCATCCAGTCGTGCAGCATCTGCATTTAGGCGAAAGCGGGTTTTTTCAGCCCATGCCCTGTCGCGCAGTGCCGCAACACCAACGGCAAGTGCTATGCCCGACACTGGCCAAGGGCCCAGCATCTCGCACAGTTGTGCAATTAGTCGGGGGTCACCGATCACAAAGCCAAGGCGTAATCCCGCGAGGCCCCAGAATTTGCCAAAACTTTTAAGGATTAGGGTTCCAGGGCGGGTGGCTGTTGCCATCAGGCTTTGATCCGGGGCGACATCAGCAAAGCTTTCGTCAATGATATTGAGCTTTGCCGATAAATCGGTAACGGCCCACATGCGACCGTCGGGATTGTTTGGGTGCACGAGTACACGTGCGGAAGACGAGCCGCCGTTCACAATATTCCAGCCCAAAGCCGCAAAGCTTGCCGCGTGTTCATTATATGTCGGCGCTGCGATGTGCACTGTTTCAGCGCAGGCCAAACGCGGGATCTGCGCAATCAAAGCAGAGGCACCCGGGGCCGCTAAGATGTCAGCGCCCTCGGGCACGTTCCAAAACGCGCGCGCAGCATCCGTCAGGGCCATCGCGGCGCATTTATCTGGGAGGGCGTTCCAACTGGAGGCGTGCAAGTTTGGTAACGGATACGGCACTGGATTAATACCTGTCGACAGGTCAATCCAAATTTCACGGTCGCCTCCATAGTGGGCAGCTGCCGCATCGATTCCCCCGCCATGGTCACGTGTTTCCATCATTTTGTAAGGCTCCGACCTATTTTCCGCCCAGATCAGCGTAACACCACCAGCTAAGAGCGGATCACCGCCTATTTTTCAAGTAGGCCCGCCGCGTGTTAAGTCTTGAATGTTCTTATTAACGATTTCTTAATACAATTTAACGATTGTACTATCCTTAGGTATAGTATGGTTTTGCGGAGTAATCATGAGTGTTCTTATTGTAGAAAGTCGTCCGGAATTGGGGAGGCTTTGGAAGCGTCATCTTGAGCGTCAGGGTAAAACTGTAGACCTAGTATCTGGCGAAGAAGAAGCGATTGCTTATCTCTCTGAGCACGATACCGATATGATCGTACTGGATTTGGTACTAGAGGATGGTAGCGCTTTAACGGTCTCTGACTTTGCTAACTACCGGCGTCCGAATGCGCGCGTGATCTTTGTGACGGACACAACCTTTTTCTCGGACGGGTCCATTTTCAATCACGCGAGCAACGCTTGCGCCTTTGTCCCGTCTGGAACCCCGCCGGACGATCTTGCCGCAATGGTTGATTACTACGCTATGAGCTGACACCGGCAAGCTGGCGTTTCAGGCTCAGACACGTTCGTGCGCTGCGTAGAAATCGATCTGAGGATTGATCGGAATAATGCGGTGGGGATTAATGCTTTCGTGGCTGTAGTGATAATGCCGCACGATATGTTGCATGTTCACGGTCTGGGCAACGCCGGGCCATTGGTACAGTTCGCGGGTATAGGCCCAAAGGTTCGTGTAATCCACAACCCGCTTTAGATTGCATTTGAAATGAAGGTGATAAACTGAATCAAAGCGCACAAGCGTGGTAAACAGACGCCAATCTGCCTCGGTCAGGGTGTCGCCCATCAGGTACCGTTGCTTTGACAAGCGCTCTTCCAGCCAGTCCAATGTGTCAAAAAGCGGTTTTACCGCAGCGTCATAAGCTGCTTGAGTGGTGGCAAAACCGGATTTGTAGACGCCATTATTTAGGGTGTCGTAGATCCTATCGTTGATGGGCGCGATGCCATCACGCAGGGCAATTGGCCAGTAATCATCTGTATTGCCCGTAACCCCATCGAAGGCTGAATTAAACATGCGAATGATCTCGGAGCTTTCGTTGCTCACAATCGTTTCGCGTTCTTTGTCCCAAAGGATAGGTACGGTTACGCGACCTGAGAATGTCGGATCCGCCTTGGTATAAATGTCACGTGCGAAGGGCAGGCCATAGAGCGCATCTCCATCTGCACCAATATTGTCTGTATCAAATGTCCAGCCGTCTGACAGCATGTCGGGATGCACGACGGATATGTCGATATAGCCCTGTAAGCCTTTCAGGTTTCGAAAGATCAGCGTTCGGTGCGCCCAAGGACAGGCATAAGAGACATAGAGATGATAACGCCCGGGCTCTGCTTTGAAACCCGGAGTGCCCGATGCGCCCGCACTGCCATCCGCCGTGATCCAGTTGCGAAATTTGGCTTGTGTTCGCTTGAACTTTCCGCCGCTTGATTTTGTATCATACCATTGATCATGCCAGACACCGTCAATCAAAAGGCCCATGGTACATCTCCCTTGCAAACAACATTTACTATAGGTCGACTGTCAGTGCATGCCCATGCCTGCCGCCGCGCATGTTCTCTGCATTTATGCACACACCGACAGAGTCACGCATTAGCCACAGCTTAAAATTCTCTTGGCTGCGCAGTCAGATTTAACTGGAATGAAAGGTCGCTACATTCATGCTGGTGCTTCAATGTAGGAGTCTGCGCATGACAACATTTGTACCCAAAGAAGTGCAAGCTGGCCTTGATAATGCGCGTCTTGCGGCGAAAAAAACTGCTTCCCGGCTGCGTCTTGTGGCCAACGAAATGACCTACCCGGTGTTGCGCATGTGGAAGACTGGTTTTTCTCTTGAGGCTCAGGATGCTCCGCAGCTACGTGGCTACGTTGATCTTTACGATCGCGAAAACCATTTGTTCGAATGTTTGATCGTCGCATCCGAAGAAGAAATAGGCGAGATGCGTTATGAATTCAAACGGCTTACAGCAGTCACCAACAGGCCGCCGCTTGATTTCGAAAAGCTAGAAGACGCACCCGTCGCCTTGATCGCGCACTCGCGCTAAGCCCCCGAGCACCTATTGCAGGTCGCCAAAGGCGCGGGTCAGTCGCTCTACCGCATCTTGAACCCGTGCGCGTGGTGTTGCGATGTTGAACCGCAACCAGCTGTCGCCACCCGCGCCAAAGGTTGGCCCGTGATTGGCCGCGATACTGGCATCTTTTTCTACACGTGCCGTAAACTCATCTCTGTTCATTCCGGTGCCCGAGAAATCAACCCATGACAGGTATGTTGCTTGCAGTGGCATGGATGCCAAGCCCGGAATCGCATTGATGCCTGCATCGAAAATTTTACGGTTATCATCAAGATAGGTAACCAATTCGTCAACCCATGCGGCACCTTCGGGCGAATAGGCCGCCGTGGCCATAAACAGACCAAACGAGTTGGGCGACAGGCCGAGGGCCATCATGCGCTTCGCAAATTTCATGCGCAGGTCCGGGTCGGCGATGATAACATTACCCACGTGACCGCCCGCGATGTTGAAAGTCTTAGTGCTGGCGGTCATCATGATCAGCCGATCCTCAACCCCGTTAATATGCGCCATCGGGATGTGCGTATGTCCGGGCATGACCAAATCATGGTGAATTTCGTCTGACACCAGGATCAGATCATGTCGCTTTGCAAAAGCGGCCACGGCGGCCAGTTCGCTTTGGTTCCAGACGCGGCCACCGGGGTTGTGCGGTGAACACAAGACAATCATGCGCGCTGTGCCGTCCATTTGCGCGTCATAGGCTTCGAAATCCATCTCATAGCGCCCATCGACCATATTCAGTGGGCATTCCACCACACGCCTGTTGTTCGCTTTGATGACCTTGGCAAAGGCATGATAGACCGGTGTGAAAAGAATAACCCCGTCGCCGGGCTGCGTGAACGTATCGACACACATGGCTGTCCCGTTGACCAGCCCGTGGGTCGTAAAGATGTGGCTGGTGTCAATCTCCCAGCCATGACGGTTCTGCATCCACCATTGAATAGCCGCACGATAGGCGCTGTCATCGCCAAAATAACCAAAGATGCCGTGATCGACCTGCGATTGCACAGCATCAAGAATAACCTGCGGTGGCCGAAAATCCATATCTGCCACCCACATGGCCAGCCCGGTGTCGTTTGCGACCCCGTAAAGCTGTTCCATCATGTCCCACTTCACGCAATGTGTTCCGCGCCGGTCGATGATGTCGTCAAAGCTCATGGGGTTCTCCTTGCTGTGTTCGCCGAATAAGCTATCGCAGTGACGCGCAGGCGCAAGGGGACATTGCAGCTTGTCCGCGCATCCCCTAAATGACAGGTATGAAACGTTCCATTATTCTACATCCCGATCCGCGGCTGAAAAAGACGTCAGCGCCTGTTTTCGACGTCTCGGACGATCTGCGTACTCTGGCTGATGATATGCTGGAAACGATGTATCATGCACCCGGTGTCGGGTTGGCGGCTCCGCAAATTGGTGCGCTGCACCGGCTGATCGTGCTGGATTGCGTCAAGGCAGACGGAGAGGCCCCCCGTCCCCTGATCATGTTCAACCCTGAGATTGTTGCATCCTCTGACGCACTCAACGTGTATGAAGAGGGCTGCCTGTCGCTGCCGGAACAATTCGCCGAAGTGACTCGACCCGCCGAGGTTCAGGTGCGTTGGATAGACCGGGACGGAAATGAACAATCCGAAGAGATGTCGGGCCTTTGGTCCACCTGCGTGCAGCACGAAATTGATCACCTCGATGGCAAGCTTTTTATCGATTACGTCAAACCTTTGAAGCGCCAGTTGATGACGCGCAAGATGGTCAAGCTCAAGCGCGAGCGCGCCCGCGAAAAGGCATGAGCCTGCGACAGATAGTGCTGTGGCCGGACCCCCGCCTAGGCGTGGTTTGCGACCCAGTGGGCGATATCGATGACGAAGTGCGCAGCCTTGCTGCTGATATGCTTGAGACAATGTATGATGCGCCTGGACGGGGCCTTGCCGCGCCTCAGATCGGTGATTTGCGACGCATATTCGTGATGGATCCGACCTGGAAAGAGGGTCTGCGCGCACCAATGGTGTGTATCAACCCGCAAATCACTCCGCTTGACACCGAGGTCGTCGAAAGTGCCGAAGGCTGCTTGTCTATTCCAGGCATCTCTGCGCGTGTGTCGCGCCCTGCCGGTGTCCGCATGCGTTGGGTCGACCTTGATGGCGCCGCACAAAGCGCCGAGCTTACAGGGTTCGCGGCACTGTGCGCACAGCATGAAGTGGACCATCTTGATGGCATCGTCACATTGGACAGGGTGGATGAGGCACAACGCGCAAATCTGATCTCTGAATACACGGGTGTGCGCGCATGACGGTCCGCCCATTCGTAATGTGGCCTGACAAACGGCTTCGTACGGTTTGTGCGCCGGTGGCCGAGGTCACGAATGATATCCGTAGGGTTTGGGTAGACATGGTTGACGCGATGGATGCCATGCCCGGCATTGGTCTTGGTGCGCCGCAGATTGGTGTGATGCTGCAACTGGCTGTCGTTGATGTAACCCCGGATCGTTCGCGCCGCATACTTCTGGCCAATCCGCAAATCCTCAGCACGAGCGAAGAGCTTCACACCCGTGCCGAAGCCAGCCCTTGCCTGCCCGGTGTGGAGGCTGACATCACACGCCCTAATGCCGTGTCGGTGCGCTATCTTGGCGAGGCGGGGATGATTGAGCGGCGCGACTTTGAGGGGTTAGAGGCGCGGTCTGTTCAGCATCAGATCGATCATCTTGCAGGTCGGATGTATTTTGACAATCTGGGCCGCGTCAAGCGCGACATGCTGCTGCGGCGCGCCCGCAAAAAGCGCTAGGTCGAGGGGAGCTTTATGCGAATTGTGTTTATGGGCACACCGGAGTTTTCCGTCGACGCACTTGATGCGCTGCATGATGCGGGACACGAGGTCGTGTGTGTCTATACCCAACCGCCGCGGCCCGCTGGACGTGGCAAAAAGGATCGACCAAGCCCGGTTCAGGCCCGGGCCGAGGCATTGGGTCTGCTCGTTCGCCACCCGGTGTCCTTGCGAAACGATGCGGCACAGCAGGCGTTTGCTGCGTTGCATGCAGATTTGGCCGTTGTTGTGGCTTATGGATTGATCCTGCCACAGGCCGTGCTTGATGCGCCGCGCCTTTGGTGTCTGAATATTCATGCGAGCCTGCTGCCGCGTTGGCGCGGCGCGGCCCCGATTCACCGTGCGATCATGGCGGGTGACGCAGAAACTGGCGTATGCATCATGCAAATGGAAGCTAGTCTTGATACTGGTCCGGTTTTATCGCGCGCGTCAACGCCGATTGGGCGTACTGAAACAACTGCCGATCTGCATGACAGGCTGGCGAAGATGGGCGCCGAGCAAATCGTGCAAACCCTCGAACAATTGGAAAGCTTGTCGCCCGAACCTCAGCCTTGGGACGGCGTGACCTATGCCAACAAGATAGCCAAGTCCGAAGCGTTAATCGACTGGGCGCGGCCCGCCACCGAGGTTGATCGTTTGATCCGGGGCTTGTCTGTGTTTCCAGGTGCGTGGTTTGATCTTGCAGGGGTTCGGATCAAGGTATTGGGGTCGACATTGGCCGATGGGTCCGGCGCACCGGGTACAGTGCTTGATGATGCGCTGACCGTGGCCTGCGGGGCCGGGGCCGTTCGCTTAACGCGGCTGCAACGGGCGGGAAAGGGCGCACAGGATGCTGATGCCTTTCTGCGTGGCAATCCGCTACCGCCCGGCACCATTATCTAGAACAGTTTCCCAGCTTACAGCGTGTTGCGTTTTATGAGATTCAAGGTGCAACAAAAACGCGTTCGACCGTAGGGAGAGGCAGCGTTCTTTTGTTATCGATCAAACGCAACACGCTATAAAAAGCTGATTGGCATGACCGGGATCTTAACGCGTTAGATAATGGGTGATGTTTCAGGTATTTCGTCAAACGCTAAAGGTAACCTACTGCGAAATATTTTCTTTTCCGTGGTAGGTTCCTAATTTTTGCCACCAGTTCATTCTTCGATTATGGACAACCATTTGCTTAGAAATCACTTTGGTTTGAACGGCGTCATTCCAGCCCGGGCGAGTTCGTCTGCGCGCTCGTTTTCGGCGTGCCCCGCGTGGCCCTTGACCCATTTCCAAGTGACATTGTGGCGTGCTTGCGCGCTGTCCAGTCGCTGCCATAGATCTGCGTTGGCCACTGGTTTTTTAGCGGCGTTCTTCCAACCGTTCCGTTTCCAGCCGTGAATCCAGCTGGTAATACCGTTCTTTACATAGTTGCTGTCGGTCACAACGGTGATTGTTGATGATTTTGACAGCGCCTCTAGCGCTGAGATGGCTGCCATCAGTTCCATCTGATTGTTCGTGGTTTGCGCTGCTCCGCCTTTAAGCGTTCGTTCCTTGACGACAGTGCCATCGTTGATGGCCTGCAGCAAAGCACCCCAGCCGCCAGGGCCGGGATTGCCCGAGCAGGCGCCATCGGTATATGCGACCAAATCAGGCACGGGCTTGCAGCACGATAAAGGGGTCAATTTCACCCGACAGGCCAGCCTCTTGACCTGTTCGGCTGTATTCAACCTTAAATCCTGTCGCGGCCATCAGATCCATCAGCTCAGGCTGGGTCACGTAAGAATACAACCTGCCAATCGAATCGCGGGACTCACCTGTGCCCAGTTTGGTTCCGAGATGAAACAATCCGCCGGGCTTCAGCGCGCGCGCCACAGCGGCAAGTTGCGCTGGCCAGTTCGCCAGTGGTGTATGCAGCATGGAAAAATTTGCCCAAATCCCGTCATAGACATGGCTGGCCGTCAGATCGGCATAGGTTGCCTGCCTTGCGGTGACACCGTCGCGCCGGGCGGCCATTTCGACCATCGCGGGCACCGGATCCCAAGCGTACGTTTCCATGCCTTTTGCGGCCATCGCATCTGAGGCAAAGCCAGGACCGCAGCCAATATCGAGAACGCGGCCCCCGGTGGGAAGTCCGGAAATGAACCGCATCAGATCGGGCCGGTTTGATGTATCATCGGTGAGCTTTGCATATTCCTCTGCTCGATTCGCATAGACGGCAAGAGTTTCCGGGTCAGTCATATCAGCACCGTTATGGCGAGGCAGCCCACCACGATTGCCGTTAACAGGACGCGCAGTTTCATCCACCACGTTGGTGTAAGCCCCCAGCGGTCAAAGGCAAAATCAAGCATCAACAGGCCAGAAAAGCCAAATATCAGGTTCATCGCAGCGCTCGTAGGTCCGCCGCCCACCATGAAAAAAGCCCAGAGTGCTGGCAGAACTGAAAAGGCATAGCCTGTTGCTGCCTGTGCACCAGTCGCCTTTGTGGCAAAGCCCCAAAGTACCCCGGACATGAACGACATAATCACCGCGCCATAAGCAAGTTGTACGTAGGGACCCACGAAACGTGCGCCCAGCAGTTCCAACCCAAGTGCTGCCAGATCATCGCTTAGCAGTGTGCTCGCACCCCATAAAAAAGGGATCAGCCCAGTAAGGCCAAGGATCAGAGGGGCACGTGGAATAGACATCATGGCTCACCGATAAGAACTTGCGGTCGCGTTGGCACTGGTGTCGGCCCTTTTGGCCAAGTTGACAAGATGCAATTTGCCGCGTTGCCGCCCTTGCGTCATAGCCTTGGGATTGGTCCACTTTTGCGCGGGGATGGCTGCATAAAAGCCGCGTAATCACATCGCTTGGGCATAGCGTTGGTCAGACGGGTTCTCGCAGCACGCGGGGCACTTTGAATTCGACGTTTTCAACAGCGGTTTCTACCATTTCGACTGTCACGTCATACCGGTCACGGAATGCATCGATGACTTCGTTGATCAAAACTTCGGGTGCGGATGCGCCGGCTGTTATGCCTATTGATGCAATCCCATTCAGGCTGCGCCAGTCGATATCTGTTGCGCGCTGTACCAGTTGCGCATACGCACACCCCGCTCGCGCGCCAACTTCCACCAAACGCTTTGAGTTCGAGGAATTTGGTGCGCCTACGACCAGCATCGCGTCGCACTTGGGGGCCATTACCTTGACTGCCTCTTGCCTATTGGTGGTGGCGTAGCAAATGTCTTCCTTGTGTGGGCCAACGATTTTAGGGAACCGGGCCTGCAGCGCCGCTACGATATCGGCGGTGTCGTCGACTGAAAGGGTCGTTTGGGTGACAAAGGCCAGCCGATCAGGGTCGCGTGCTACGATACCGGCGACATCTTCGACCGTTTCTACCAGCAACACCTCACCGGCGGGCAATTGGCCCATTGTGCCGACGGTCTCGGGGTGGCCGTCATGGCCGATCATTATCATTTGCAAGCCGTTGTCTGAATGGCGCTGCGCTTCGATATGGACCTTGCTGACCAAAGGGCAGGTTGCATCCACATACACCATTTCGCGCGCAGCGGCAGAGGCGGGCACAGATTTGGGCACGCCATGAGCAGAGAAAATGACCGGGCGATCATCGGGGCAGTCGTCCAGATCTTCGACAAAAACGGCACCTTGATCGCGCAAGTTGTCGACGACAAATTTATTGTGAACAATCTCGTGACGTACATATACGGGCGCGCCCCATTTCTCGATCGCCATCTCTACAATCTTGATGGCGCGATCTACCCCGGCGCAAAAGCCACGAGGGGCCGCAAGGTACAAGGTCAGTGGGACTTTGATCATCTTAAACTCTCTGGCGGTCTATATGCCCTAGAGGTAAGGTGTTAGGCGGGCCGGGTCCAGCCCGCCGAGTTGATTGATCAAATTTGTTCTTCTTCTACCCGCTCTGGGCGGTCATGTGCAGGATCGCGTGGAGGTCTGCCAATCACGTCTTTCAGCTCTTCCAGCTCAATGAAATTGTCAGCTTGACGGCGCAACTCATCCGAGATCATGGGCGGTTGGCTGCGAATCGTTGAGACTACAGAAACGCGTACGCCTTGCCGCTGAAGGCTTTCGATCAAGGGGCGGAAATCACCATCTCCTGAAAATAGCACGATGTGGTCGACCCGAGGCGCCAGTTCCATCGCATCTACAGCCAATTCGATGTCCATGTTGCCTTTGACTTTGCGCCGCCCCATGCTGTCCATGTATTCTTTGGCCGGTTTGGTAACCATTGTGAACCCATTGTAATTCAGCCAGTCAACAAGAGGGCGAATAGGAGAATATTCATCATTTTCAAGCAGCGCAGTATAGTAAAACGCGCGCAGCAATTTGCCGCGGCGCATAAACTCTTTTCGCAAGAGTTTATAATCTATGTCGAACCCAAGCGCTTTTGCTGCAGCATAAAGGTTAGATCCGTCGATGAACAACGCGAGTCGTTCGTCTTTGTAAAACATCAATTGTCCTTCCGAAAAATGGGCAATTACTCGTCGCAGTCCGTGAGTGAATGGTTGAGTAAAGTTTTTGTTATCCGTGCCCAGCAAAATAGGTTATTCAAAAAATGCCGCAAGACACGTTTGACGACATTATCCGTGGTACTTTGACCCAATCCCGGTCAAGTCTGTTAATTGCATTAGGTTCGAACATGCAATGGGGCGCACAATCACCTCATCAGACTATTTGTGCCGGAGTCGAGCGTATACGTTCTGCCGGGGGTGAGATTCGTGCTCAAAGCCGATTTTTCAATACTCCGGCGTATCCACCCGGGTCCGGTCCGCAGTTCGTGAATGCAGCATTGGTTGTCTCCGCTTGCTGGACCACCGCGCAAGCTTTGGAAAATTTGCACGCCATCGAAGCCGAACTGGGAAGGGTAAGGCAGGATCGTTGGGGCCAACGAACGATCGACCTTGATTTGTTGGCTCATGGCGATCGTGTTTGCCCTGATGCGAACACACTGCGCCGCTGGATGAACTTACCACTTGAGTTGCAAAAAAACACAGTACCGGATCAATTGATACTGCCGCACCCCCGGATGCACGAACGCGGCTTTGTTCTGATGCCGCTGGCGGATGTCGCGCCGGACTGGGTGCACCCAGTGCTTGGTCAGACCGTTGTGCAGATGCTGGCTGCGTTGCCTGAAAAGGCCCTCGCAGATATCACTCCGATTGCGTGATTGGTCTGACTTTTAACTTGTCATCCGAGCGGAACAGGCCTAATGACGCTACTTCTGCTTTTCTATATGCTGATCTGGAGCGTCCAATGGCCCGCGTAACCGTCGAAGACTGCGTTGATAAGGTACCTAACCGTTTTGAGCTTGTTATGCTTGCCGCCCATCGGGCGCGTGAAGTTGCTGCAGGTGCGCCCATTACAGTGGACCGTGATAACGACAAAAATCCCGTCGTATCCCTGCGTGAAATAGCTGACGAAACGCAAAGCGCGGACGAGCTGCGCGAGCGTTTGATCGAAAGCAATCAGACCCAGATCGAAGTTGACGAAGCCGAAGAAGACGCCATGGCCCTTCTTATGGGTGCAGAGCAGGACAAACCTGACGAAGACAGCATGTCCGAAGAAATGCTTTTGCGGCAGCTTATGGCGGCTCAAGGCCAGGGCTGACCCGACCAAAGGTGCGCGCTGAATGATCACTGTTGACGACCTGATCGAATTAGTCCGCAACTACAACCCAAAAACCAACACGGCGCTGATCGGCGCCGCTTTCGACTTTGGTGATAAAATGCACCAAGGGCAATTTCGCCATTCTGGCGAGCCGTATTTCACACATCCCGTGGCTGTGGCGGCAATCCTGACTGAACAACAGCTGGACGATGCCACGATCATCACAGCATTGCTGCATGATACAATAGAAGACACCAAAGCAAATTACGGGGTCGTCGCTGATAAATTTGGTGACGACATTGCCAAACTGGTCGATGGCGTGACCAAGTTGACCAAGCTACAACTCAGCAGCGTTGAAACCAAGCAGGCCGAAAATTTCCGCAAGCTTTTCATGGCGATGTCCAAAGACATGCGTGTGATCTTGGTCAAGCTCGCAGATCGTTTGCACAACATGCGCACGATCCGATCGATGCGTCCGGATAAACAGTTGCAAAAGGCTCGCGAGACTATGGATATCTTCGCCCCTTTGGCTGGACGGATGGGTATGCAATGGATGCGCGAAGAGCTTGAGGATTTGGCTTTCAAGGTGCTCAATCCCGAAGGTCGATCCTCAATTATCCGCCGCTTTATAACGTTACAGCGTGAAACAGGTGATGTGATTCAACAGATCACCGGGGATATGCGGTTTGAATTGGAAAAGGCTGGCATTTCGTCAGAAGTATTTGGCCGAGCCAAAAAGCCCTATTCGATCTGGCGCAAGATGCAGGAAAAGGACCAGTCCTTTAGCCGACTAAGTGATATCTACGGCTTTCGCATTATCACCGTCAACGAAGAAGACACCTATCGTGCATTAGGTGTGATCCACCAGCGCTGGCGCGCTGTGCCGGGCCGTTTCAAAGATTACATCAGCCAACCTAAATCTAATGGATATCGATCGATCCACACCACCATGTCAGGCCGTGATGGCAAAATGGTTGAGGTTCAGATTCGGACGCGCCAAATGCATGATGTCGCTGAAACAGGGGTCGCGGCGCATTGGTCTTATCGCGATGGCGTGCGCTCGAATAACCCGTTTGCAGTCGATCCTGCAAAGTGGATTTCGCAACTTACCGAACAGTTTGACGGCGAAGACGATCACGAGGATTTCTTGGAAGCAGTCAAGCTTGAGATGTATTCCGACCAGGTGTTTTGTTTTACACCCAAGGGTGACGTGGTCAAATTGCCGCGTGGGGCCACACCAATCGACTTTGCCTATGCTATTCACACACGTATCGGCAACGCCTGCGTCGGTGCCAAGATCGACGGTATGCGAGTACCGTTGTGGACCCGCGTCAAAAACGGCCAGTCTGTCGATATCATTACCGCCGAAGGGCAAACGCCTCAGGCAACGTGGCTTGAGATCGCCAAGACTGGCAAGGCCAAGTCAGCAATTCGCCGTTCGATGCGAGAAGAAGACCGGGGCCGTTTTATAACGCTTGGGCGAGAACTGGCCCGGTCAGCCTTTGCCCATGTGCGCAAGAAAGCTACTGACAAGGCGCTTGAGGCAGCCGCCAAACAGTTGCGGCTGAACAATGTTGACGAGGTTCTGGCCCGGCTCGGCTCTGCCGAATTGACCGGGCGCGAAGTGGTTGAATCAATTTATCCCGACCTGATCCCAAAAGCTGGCAAAGAGGTCGACGCGCGTCGCGCTGTCATTGGGCTTGGCACGGGCCAGTCGTTTCAACGCGCAACCTGTTGCCAGCCAGTCCCCGGAGAACGCATTGTCGGCATCACATTCCGGGGGCAAGGCGTCGTTGTACATGCCATCGATTGCACGCGTCTTGCTGAATACGAAGACCAGCCAGATCGGTGGCTTGATCTGCATTGGCGCGATGGTACTCACCCTGCGATTTATGGTGCGACCCTTGATTTGACCATCGGCAACGATGCAGGCGTTCTGGGACGGATTTGTACATTGATTGGAGAGACAAAGGCTAACATCTCAAATCTTGAGTTTATGGATCGCAAACCAGACTTTTACCGTTTGCTGATTAATGTAGAACTGCGCGACGCTCAGCATTTGCACAGTTTGATGGCTGCGCTAGAAGCGGAAAGTGATGTTGCAGCGATTAAGCGGCATCGCTTAAAGATTCCGGTTGCTGACAAGGCGAACGTAGTGGGCTGAAATCAGAAGAGAAAGAGAAGGGCGAGGCATTGGTATTCAAGCGTCGCGACCCCAAACCGTTTTTTCGCGCCGTGCTGGAGGTTCTCTGGCCACGCGGCGGATGGGGACGCGCTTTTCACTACGTGAAACATCGCGTGCGGCGTTTGCCGGACGAGCCTGAGCGCATTGCGCGCGGGATATGGGCGGGCGTGTTCACTACATTTATGCCTTACTATGGGCTTCATTTTTTCATTGCTGCCTTCATTGCCACCGTCATGCGGGGCAATATCCTCGCGGCTCTTATGGCCACTTTCTTTGGCAATCCGCTGACATATGTGCCCATTGGCGTGATTTCGCTGCAAACGGGGCACTGGCTGCTTGGCTCCGAGATGACCGAAGAACACGAGCGCTCGTTTGGTGGGAAGTTTATCGATGCGGGTGGCGACCTGTGGCAAAACCTCGTGGCGGTGTTGACTGGTCAGCCGCAGAACTGGTCTGGCCTGGTCTTGTTTTATGAAGAAATTTTCTTCCCATACATGGTGGGTGGCATCATCCCCGGTATTGTTACGGCAACGATCTGTTACTATTTGACCGTTCCTGTGATCCGTGCCTATCAGAAACGCCGGAAGGGGATCATCAAGGCCAAGTTCGAAGCTCTTAAGGCCAAAGCCGCTGCCAAAGCCAAAGCCGCTACCAAGGCGTCTGTGGCAAAGAAAAAATCTGATTGAACCAAATCATCGCATTTTTCAGACGATATGCACTGCCCAAGACACTGCTTAACTATTTCCCCTATGGCCGAGCAGCACTAGGTTGATTTTGACAGAATGAAAGGATCACCAAATGAGCGAAGAACCACTTGGCAGGCTGCGCCTTGGCGTCAATATTGACCATGTGGCCACTGTTCGAAACGCCCGGGGTGGTGACACCCCAGATCCATTACGCGCGGCCCGTATTGCACAAGAGGCTGGTGCCGACGGGATCACGGCCCATTTGCGCGAGGATCGCCGCCACATTTCGGATGCCGATATCGAGGGGCTGATGCACGTCCTGAACGTCCCTCTCAACTTTGAGATGGCTGCCACTGATGAAATGCAGGTCATCGCATTACGTCATAAACCACATGCAGTTTGTATCGTGCCTGAAAAGCGCGAGGAACGTACAACCGAAGGTGGGCTTGAGGTCGCACGCGAAGAAAATAGACTGGCGCATTTCATCGCTCCGTTGCGTGAAGCGGGTTGCCGTGTGTCGATCTTTATCGCCGCTGATCAGCGGCAGATCGAAGCCGCACACCGCATTGGTGCGCAGGTGATCGAACTGCACTCTGGGGCCTATTGCGATGCCCATCATGAGGGCCGTTTTGAAGACCGCGATCGCGAACTGGACGCATTGAGAGAGATGAGCACATTCGCCCACTCTCTGGGCCTCGAGGTTCATGTGGGTCACGGGCTGACCTATGATACCGTCGGCCCGGTCGCTGCTTTTCCAGAGGCTATGGAGCTTAACATTGGGCACTTTCTGATTGGTGAAGCGATCTTTCGTGGGCTTGATCCAGCGATCCGCGAAATGCGCCGTCTGATGGATGAGGCACGTCAATGATCCGGCATTGCGTCATGCTGAACCTCGAGGCTCAGGCTGATGCGTCGGACCTTGATGCGATAATGCGGGGCCTGGCTGAGCTTGTGGGCCGGCTGGATGGATGTTCTGGGTTCTGTGCAGGGCCCAATCGCGACTACGAAAGCAAGTCACCCGATTTTGGTTATGGGTTCACTTTTGATGCGCGCAACCCAAAAGCGCTATCAGCCTACGCCGTGCATCCCGAACATCAGGCGCTGGGTGCACGGCTGGTTTCTCTTTGCGCGGGCGGCTCCGATGGCATTATGGTTTTTGATATTGAGGCGTCCGCGTGATCTTGGGAATCGGCACCGACCTTGCCAATATTGAGCGGATTCAAAACACGCTTGATCGGTTCGGTGACAGGTTCCGTAATCGCGTTTTTACGGATACAGAACAGCGCAAATCCGAAAGTCGGGTGGACATTGCAGGCACCTACGCCAAACGTTGGGCCGCCAAGGAGGCCTGTTCAAAGGCGCTAGGCACGGGTTTGCGCATGGGCATCGCTTGGAAAGACATGGCTGTCAGCAATTTGCGGACCGGGCAGCCGGTGATGGCGGTGACTGGTTGGGCCGCGGAACGGTTGGCTGACATGACGCCGCCCGGCCACGAGGCCATCATCCATGTTACCCTGACTGATGATCACCCTTGGGCGCAAGCATTTGTGGTGATCGAGGCGCGTCCCGTATTGGATGTGTGATACGCATTTACTGGATGTAAGTTGCCACGGATGGCACCTCTGAAACGGTCTGTGGAAGTGCTGGTCGCAACTGCACATTCGAAGCGCAATCGATACCGTTTTTGAAAACTCAGCCCAACCTATCGGGTTTTGGTTGACGCGAATTGTGTGGCTTATCGTTCTGACGGGTAACATTAAGCGTAATTTGGCACAAAACCGTGCCAAGCTGCATGCAAACCCTATCTCCCACCCTGCGCATGTCCCAAACCTGTCGGGTGACTTGACACCCTCTCGCTGCACCCGCATGTAGCCTGCAATCGACCCCAAAGGAGCGCCAAATGGCTGCCAAGCAAAAAGCCGATAGCGGCGTGCTAGAAACGATTAAGACGGTTGTCTATGCATTGCTTATCGCCGGTGTATTCCGCACTTTGTTCTTTCAACCTTTTTGGATTCCTTCCGGTTCCATGAAAGAGACGCTGCTGATTGGTGATTTCCTTTTTGTGAACAAGATGGCCTACGGCTATTCCTATGCGTCTTGTCCTTCGATCCCGTTTATTGGTCTGGATGCGCAGAAAATCTGTGGGTTTATTGATGGTGACAACACGCGCATCCTGGCGGGCGAGCCCGAGCGCGGCGATGTTGTCGTGTTTCGCCATCCAGTGTCGGGGGCTGATTACATAAAACGTTTGGTTGGTTTGCCGGGTGATACTGTTCAAATCTCTGATGGTGTTATCATCTTGAACGGCGCACAGGTGTCGCAAGAGGAAGCAGGCACATTTATGGAGACATTTAACCGGCAGGGCCCCCAGGGCCTTTTGCCGCGCTGTGAAACCGGATCGGTGGGCATGGGTGCTGCCTGCCCGAAATCGCGCTTCACCGAGACTTTTGCCAATGGCAGAGAACATGTGGTGCTAAATGTTGGGTCGCAAGCGTCTGACAATACGCCAGTGTTCCGTGTGCCAGAGGGTCATTACTTTTTCCTCGGCGACAACCGAGATAATTCTTCTGATAGCCGATTTGCGCAAGTTGCTGGGGGTGTTGGCTATGTGCCTTATGAAAACCTCGTGGGGCGCGCCGATCGAATCATGTTTTCGTCTGCTGGTCGATCGATGCTGTTTTTCTGGACATGGCGTGCCGATCGGTTCTTCAAGGGGATCGAGTGAAGCTGGGTGCGGATCTTTTGGCTTTTGAGGGCCGCATTGGGTATCGGTTCAAGGCGCCTGATCTGTTGATTGAGGCAGTGACTCATGCTTCTATGTCGTCCTCCACGCGTAGCGACAATCAGCGTTTCGAGTTTCTGGGCGATAGAGTGCTTGGTCTGGTGATGGCGCAGGCCTTGATCGACGCAGACCCGTCAGCATCAGAAGGCGCACTTGCCCCAAGATTTAATGCATTGGTTCGCAAGGAAGCCTGCGCCGATGTGGCCCGCCAGATTGATCTGGGCGCAGTGCTGCGGTTGGGCCGGTCTGAAATGCTGTCGGGCGGTCGGCGCAAGCAAGCGCTACTCGGCGACGCAGTTGAGGCGGTGATCGCCGCTGTCTACCTCGATGGCGGATTTGAGGTTGCGCGTAATCTGATTTTGCGTTTGTGGGGCGATCGGATTTCACATGTTGAGTCGGATGCGCGGGACGCCAAGACTGCGCTGCAAGAATGGGCGCAGGCGCGGGGATTAGCGCCGCCTCAATACTTGGAAACAGACCGTTCCGGACCGGATCACGCCCCTGTATTTACTATTTCTGCACAATTGAGCACCGGCGTATCGGCACAGGCCACCGCTGGATCGAAACGAGAAGCCCAACAGGCAGCCGCCAAGATGCTGCTCGATCAAGTGGAGCATGACATATGACAACCCGCGCCGGTTTCGTCGCACTGATCGGAGAGCCCAATGCGGGCAAATCCACCCTGCTCAACCGGATGGTCGGAGCAAAAGTCAGTATCGTGACACACAAGGTGCAGACGACGCGTGCCCGCATCCGTGGCGTTGCCATGCAAGGGGATAGTCAGATTGTATTCGTCGACACCCCCGGCCTGTTTCAGCCCCGGCGACGGCTGGATCGTGCCATGGTCGCGGCCGCATGGGGCGGTGCAGCGGATGCTGATGTGGTCGTTCTGATGATCGAAGCACATCGCAGGGTGACAGAAGGCGTTGAGCGAATCTTGGAAAGGTTGGCCGAGATTGGCCAAGGGCGCACCGTGGCGCTGGCCATCAACAAGATTGACCGCGTGGAGGCGTCCGCCCTGCTGAGTTTGACCAAGGAGTTGAACGACCGCTTTGATTTCGCAGAGACGTTCATGATTTCTGCAGAAAAGGGCCATGGGGTGGATGCCCTGCGCCAATGGCTTGCGGCGCAAGTGCCCGCAGGTCCGTGGCTTTACCCCGAAGATCAGATTGCCGATTTGCCCATGCGCATGATCGCCGCGGAAATGACCCGCGAAAAGCTGACCCTGCGGTTGCATCAGGAACTACCCTACCAGTTGACTGTTGAGACTGACAGCTGGGAAGAGCGCAAAGATGGCAGCGCCCGGATCGAACAGATCATTTATGTCAGCCGTGATGGCCACAAAGGCATCGTGTTGGGTAACAAGGGTGAAACGATCAAATCAGTTAGCCAGGCTGCCCGCGCTGAATTGACTGAATTTCTTAGCCGAAAAATACACCTGTTTTTGCAGGTCAAAGTGCGTGAAAAATGGCAGGAAGAGGCAGAGCGCTATTCCGAGATGGGCCTTGATTTCAAAGATGGAAACGCCTGAGATATCCTTTGATCGATCTTTTTGGGCCGATCATTTGCGAATGTAGCAGCGAGGAAAGCCGTGTCTCGATTGACCTCTAGGTTCTGGGTGGATGCCTATTTGGCGCGACTTCGGTTGGCGGATATCCCAGCCTTTATCGTAACACATGGCGATGACACTGGCGGCGCCGTTTTGGTCAAGCTCAACACGCTGGATGGGGAGGCCGTGGTATTTCAACGTTCTTTTGATCTTATGACCGATGCGCGTGTATGGGCGGAACTGGCCAAGGGGCCAGAGGCCGATGTGGATGCGGCAGTGTTGCGTCAGCGCGGATTTGACCCTGATCTTTGGGTTATAGAAGTCGAAGATCGTCAGGGTCGTCATTTGTTGGACCAGGATGGGTTAACCTGAGATGGAGTGGCGCGATGAGGTAATATTGCTCAGCGTGCGCCGACATGGCGAGAGCAGCGCCATCATTGAAGTGTTTACCGAAGAAAAGGGTCGCCATACCGGTGTTGTACGCGGTGGCACCAGTCGCAAGATAGCTCCAATCTTGCAGCCCGGCGCGCAATTGGATGTCTATTGGCGGGCGCGCCTTGAGGATCATATCGGCGCGTTCACCGTCGAACCTGTGCGTAGCCGTGCGGCGCTGGTTATGGACAACCGCCTGGCGCTTTCAGGATTGAACGCTGTGACGGCATTGCTGAGTTTTTGTCTACCCGAACGTGAACCGCATCCCGCTTTGTATCGGCGCAGCGGCCAATTGCTGGACCTATTGGGCCAAGATAACCTATGGCCACTGGCGTACTTGCAGTGGGAAGCGGCCTTGTTAAACGAGATGGGCTATGGGCTGGATCTGGATGCTTGTGCTGTGACTGGGGCAACGGATGATCTATGCTATGTGTCGCCCAAAAGCGGTCGGGCCGTATCGCGTCAAGGTGCCGGGGATTGGGTTGAAAGGCTGTTGCCTTTGCCGCCGGCGTTGCTTGGCCAAGGGCAGGGGGGCAACAAAGAGATCGCAGATGGCTTGGAAACAACGGGGTACTTTCTTGCTAATCGAATGGCCCCAGACCTTGGATCCCGCCCCCTGCCGGACGCACGCGCGCGTTTCGTGGCGGCCTTTACTCGGACGCTTTGAACACCATTTCTGCACCTGTGTCATTGCGCAGGATAAGCGTACCCCCCAGAATTTCTGATTGCGACATGCTGGCGAGTGCGTTGAAAAAAGTCGTTTCAACATCAAGCGCCGGACAGGCCATTTTGGTCGCTGCGATCGGCCCGATCTCGAACCAAGGAAAGGGAACGCTCATTGTGGCAGAATAGCTGTTGCAGGGGGCTTTGCCAGCGATTTTCCCTTTTGATGGAAATTGCATGGTGATTGTTGCGTCGATTGGGTCCGAGGATATTTCGGTTAGGTGCCATATGACATTTGCCGCTCCGTACCCTGCTACGGTTTCATCCCCTTCGCAGGCCGGGATCAACCCGAGCAGCGCCACTGTCGCCAACCGTATCATTCAAGCGCCATGGCCAGATCGACGAGCGTAGCATATGCTACTAATGCGTCGCCATCGTCCATCTGTATTTGTTGTAGGCCGACCAAGGTGCCATAAGCGGCCTTGGCAAAATCACCGTTTGTTATGCCAACTTCGGCCAACAGTTGCGACAAGCGCTCCATCCTGGCCTTGTCGACGTCAGCCAGAGTGCTAGCCACGGCCTGATTGGTTTGTGCCCATGCGCGCAATGCCGGACCCGCGATATCGAATTGAACCATTTGCCCAAACCGAATCAGCTTGTCTGTTGGCGAGCCTTCCAGATTTACATCGGCGTGCATCTTGTTGAGCACGCGCGCTTGCCACGTATCCAACAGAGCGACCTGAAAAGCGGGTACATCTTTGAAATGCCAGTAAAATGATCCCTTGGACGTGTTCAAATGACGTGACAAGGGCTCTGCGCGCAGAGCAGCAGGTCCAAGGGCAGCGAGCTGTTCCAGCCCAGCATCAATCCAGGCGGCGGGCGAAAGAGATTGTTTTGACATGTTCAAGCGATACGCTCGCGTCTTTCGCAGTTCAAGCGAAAGAGCTGTCACAAGCGGTCATGGGGGCTCTGCCGCATACTCAGGATGGCACTGATGCTTAGAAACTGAGCATCCTGCAAACGGCGTGGTCAACTTGGCAGATCAAAAAGCTGAGGCAACGGCAAGCGCCACAACAAACAGCATTGATGAGGCCATGGCCATATTGATCAACCTGTGTTGTCGCGGTTGAAGTTCAAGCTTTTGAAGGACCGTACCAAACCAGACCCACAACACATGGATCGGGAGCCAAATTGCATTTACGATCACCAGTTTCCAAAGTGCCTCGGCCACAAGGGCGTCTGGAAACATGGCAAAGCCAGAAAACAGCGCAGTGTTGACGGCATAGGCTTTGGGATTGATGGGCTGAAGTAATATGCCTGCAAGGACACCTGGCTTGGATTGAACTGTGATAAATCTAATGCTGGAGCCAGCAAATGCGATCCGCAACGCGATATAGAGCAGATATGCGGTTGAAAGGGCGAACAGAACTATTCGAACCCAAGGCACTGCCAAAACGACTGCTGCAAGGCCAGAGATCACAGCAAGGATTACAAGGTTGTTGCCGATAAACAGACCGGTGACATAATTCAGCCCCGAGCGCATGCCATAGGCCGCTCCGACGCCCGCAGCCGAAAGGACACCCGGGCCGGGCGTGATGATTAGGAAAAAAACGGCCGCAGCAAAGGTGATCATGTTGCTACAGTGCCACCTTTTGGACCAAGGTCAATTGGGTGTGCGGAAACCAATGTGGTTTCCAGCCTGATTTCAGCAGCGAAAGTTTCCTGCTTACCCCAGAAGACGGCGCGCGATCACCTGCGCCTGAATTTCCGCAGCACCTTCAAAGATATTGAGGATACGCGCGTCGCACAACACGCGACTGATCTTGTATTCCAATGCGAACCCGTTTCCGCCGTGAATTTGCAGGCCGTTGTCAGCAGCGGCCCATGCGACTCGTGCACCGAGCAGCTTTGCCATCCCAGCTTCTACGTCACAACGCCGCCCTTCATCCTTTTCGAACGCCGAGAAATACGTCAGTTGGCGCGCCACCATGATTTCAACGGCCATCATTGCAAGTTTGTTTGCGACCCGCGGAAATTGGATAAGCGCTTTGCCGAACTGCTTGCGGTCTTGTGCATATTGCATCGAAAGGTCGAGGGCCGATTGTGCCACGCCAACGGCGCGCGCAGCAGTCTGAATGCGGGCGGATTCGAAGGTTTCCATCAATTGCTTGAATCCTTTGCCCTCAATGCCACCAAGCAAATTTTCACTTTTGACCTCGAAGCCATCGAAAGCGAGTTCGTATTCTTTCATACCGCGGTAGCCCAGAACCTCGATCTCTCCGCCCGTCATGCCCTCGGTTGGGAAAGGGTTTTCATCAGCGCCGGGTGTTTTTTCCGCCAAAAACATGGACAGTCCCTTGTAGTCCGTCGTCGCAGGGTCGGTGCGCGCCAGCAAAGTCATAACCTGCGTGCGCGTCGCATGGGTAATCCAAGTCTTGTTGCCAGTGATGGTATAATCACCGTTTTCGTTCTTGACGGCGCGGGTGCGCAGGCTGCCCAGATCTGATCCGGTGTTTGGTTCCGTAAACACGGCTGTTGGCAACGTTTCGGCGCTGGCCAATTGCGGCAGCCATTTTTGTTTTTGCGCTTCTGTTCCACCGGCAATGATCAATTCGGCTGCAATTTCTGAACGTGTTCCGAGCGAGCCTACGCCGATATAGCCACGCGACAACTCTTCGCTGACCACGCACATGGACGCTTTGGAGAGCCCAAAGCCGCCATACTCTTCGGGAATCGTCAAGCCGAAGACGCCCATGTCGGCGAGATCTTCGACGATCTCCATCGGGATCAGGTCATCGTTTAGGTGCCAATCATGGGCAAAGGGCTCGACCTTTTCCACAGCGTAGCGGCGAAATTGCTCACGGATCATCTCTAACTCGTCATCAAGTCCAGACGCGCCAACGATAATTTCTGCGCTGCGTTCCTGCATTAATGCTACAAGTCTTACGCGTGCGGCTTGCGTGTTGCCGCTTTGGGTCAGGATCTGGACCTCAGGCAGCATCATTGCACGCATATCATCTTGACCAAGGCCCATATCTTGTAAACGCAGGACCTCGCCCTGATTCATCTGGATGCCACCACAGATCTGCAAAAGGTATTCGCCGAATGCGATCTGGTGGATCAGCGCCTCTACCTCACCAAATTTGGATTCTGTGGAAAGTTCGTTGGCCCACTTTTGCATTTGGCGCAGGGCCTCTGCATATGTTGCCAGCCAAGCTAGCCCATGGGCTGCGGTCTGATTCTGCTCGACCAGCGTCGAAGATACGCGCCCATCCACGCTTAGTTTCGTGCGCAACCGGTCCCTCGCCATACTTACGATTGCGTCGACAGGGGCGACTGCTGCTTCTGTAAGGGTCAGAAGATTATCCAGAAGTACGGGTGCAACGTTGCTCAGGTCTTGTCCGTCGTGCGCCATGTTGCGGCTCCTTTATTCGAGTCTCGCGTTACTATCTATTTTGCAGGTGCAGCGCAATAATAAACCTATTATGTGCGGCATTTTGTTCTAATATTTCGCATGGTTGGTATATTGCTGTACTGGCCAGAACGTTTCAACGGGATTAAAAGAATGAGATGGGCCTTTTCTTTGATCTTCTGCATCCTGGATTGTGGGCAATGGCGCTGTCTATTGCCTTGCTAGGTGGCTTCGTCAAAGGCGTTGTCGGATTCGCGATGCCAATGGTCATTATTTCAGGGCTGTCGTCGTTTATTGAACCTGAACTTGCGCTTGCAGGGCTCATTCTTCCGACGCTGGTGACGAACGTCGCACAGGCGCTGCGGCAGGGGTCAGCGGCGGCGTGGGCGTCAACCATGCGTTATCGGGTTTTTTTATGCGTTGGGGGGGCTTTGCTGATTGCGAGCGCACAGCTTGTAAGAGTGCTGCCGATGAACGCTTTGCTCGGACTGATTGGAATCCCGGTCATTGTGTTTGCTGTCACTCAGCTGGTTGGATTACGGTTGAAGCTGTCGCGTCAACGCACAGATGTTGAGGCCGTATTCGGGGCGGTCACCGGTCTTATGGGCGGGGTGTCAGGTATCTGGGGGCCATCTACTGTTATGTATCTGACAGCGCTGGGCACAGAAAAGTCCGAACAGATGCGCGTTCAGGGCGTCATATACGGACTTGGTGCCGTCGCTTTGGTTTTTGCCCATCTGGGTTCCGGCGTTTTACGCGCCGAAACGCTGCCACTTGGCTTTGCACTGATTTTGCCCGCATTGCTGGGACAATGGATCGGTGGCCATGTGCTTGAACGTATCGATCAGGTCGTGTTTAGGCGCGTTACTCTATTTTTTCTGCTCGTCGCCGGACTAAATTTGGTCCGGCGCGCAGTCTTTTTCTAGGACGCCTGGCGCGCCACCGTCAGGCCAGAGACATCTTCGATGAACGTCATAATCCGTGATTTGATGTTTTCGTCTTCAATGGCTGCAAGCGCATTTACAATATCCAAACCGTTCAAGCGACGTTCAGTTGGGGTAGTATCTGCCAAGCCTTCAAAGAAATATGAAGTTGGGACATCGAGAATGTGCGACAATTCGAACAACCGGCTGGCAGCGATGCGGTTCGACCCGATCTCATATTTTTGGATTTGCTGGAACGAAAGCTTTAAACGCTTTGCCACATCCGTTTGCGACATGCGACGCTGATTGCGGACTTGCTTGAGACGTTTTCCTACATGAACATCGACTGCGTGGGCCATTTGAAATTACCTCCGGTTGATATGTTACATCATTGATCCACCATCGATAGATTTTGTTCAATTGAGTAGATTTGTACATTTCTCACACGCAAATGTTGCATTGATGTATGATGCATTTTACCCTATAGTATGGTCAGTAATACATTTGAGGATACCTAGTGGCCGTACAAGTTACAGATTTTGCACAAGTTAACCAGCCCTTGCTGTTTGAAATGATTCGTTCATTTACCACGCTCGCACGCACGCTGAATCTTTCCCACGCTGTTGAAGAACTTAACAGCACACGCCAAACGGTAAGACGACACATTGCACAGTTAGAAGAGTTGCGCGGTGAACGTCTGTTCGATGTTGTCAATCGCCGTTATGAATTGACGGAAGCTGGCAATGCGGCACTGCCATCGGCATTGTCGTTGTTGGGGCATGGCCGGCTTTGGTTGCGCGGGCAGATCAAGGATGTCGATGGACTCATGGGCATGTCCTATGAAGAAGGCAGCGAATGGTATTATCATCAACAGCAGCAACCGATCAACGTGGCTTGGTCGAACAAGTCGCCTCTCTTGCGTGCGGCTATTCAATGTTGGGCAGAGACAGAAGGCGCGCTTGAACACCCTAAGATGATGCAGGTGCGCCCGTATGCCCTAATTTATCGCGATACGGCGGCTGGATGGATCTGCATCGAAGTTGGTGAACAGTCGTTTTATTCGAAATGGTGGGGCTGGGCGAATGCTCGCAGCAGTGTGGGGCGGTCGCTGAACCAGTTCCCATTTGGTCCAGAGCTCGCGCGCGTCATGGACGTTCCATTGCGCGAGGTTCAGACGACGCGTGGAATGCGGATTGACCAAGTCGTTACCAAAGTTCCTCGTACCGTTGGTGGTCAACCAGAGCACCTGGCCTTTGAGCGATTGTTGCTGGGATGCCAGATGCCAGACGACAGTTTTGCTTTGATGGTGGTGGTCGATCGGCCAGACATGATTCGGGTAAAAGGGTTAACGCAATCAGCGCTAGAAGAGATGTCTGACGATATTTTCGTTGATTTTAGTAAAAATTAAACTTTGTTGGGCGTTTTGCTCATCATCCGATACACTCCATTCATCTTATACGAGAAGGAGAGAGTCGGGTGACGTTCCACAATATGCAATTCGGTGATAGATTTGTTGCGTCTAGCCTAAGGCTGTTCGCTGCGCATGGTTTAACGCTTAGGGTCGGTTTTGACTTTGATCAATACAAAGGCCTGCTCAAAGATGCCCGACCCAATCACAGTATTGGTGTTCCGTTCGATCCTGACATACATGACTTTTCCGATGGCAGTGCATTTTGGATCGTCGCCACTGACCATCAAGGGCAGGTCGTTCATACACAAGCCTTGCGCTTGCTTAATTTGACTGGGATCAGCCTTGCAGACCATCTGCAAGCGCATTTCATCGACTTTCCTCCGCCCTCAATTCCACTCGATCTTGAAAAGTCAAATTATCGTTCCGGCCCAGGTGCACAACGTATAACGGGACGTACCGCTTATCATGGTGAATTCTGGATTGGTGGATCAGCAGGACAGTTCCGGGGCAGCGGCGTTTCAACCTTGCTTAGCCGGTACGGGTTTTGGATGGCGTTGCAGCAATGGGACCCTGACCATATCTTTGCCTTCATCGTGAATGCCGTGGCTCACAAGGGGTTGGCGGCGCGAACAGGCTGGATGCATACCGACCCTGCGGCGCTTCAATGGTATCCACGTGATGGCCAGCCCGCCATCGAAACCGTCATGGCCTATCTGCACCGAGGAGACATCCAATATTTGCTCGACCTGCCTCTGGCAGTTCCAGTGTTGGAGCACGCACAGGCCGCATAAGCGACCTGCGCGGGTGCCGCAATTACCCAATAGCAGCGGCTTTTATATCGTCGTCGATATGAGGAATGTACTGACCAAAGTTGTTTGAGAACATCTCCACCAGTTTTGCGGCTTGGGCGTCATAGGCTGACGCATCATCCCAAGTTCTGCGTGGATCAAGAAGAATGTCAGCCACGCCCGGAACTGCGACAGGAACTTCAAAGCCAAAGTTGTCGTCCTTGCGGAATTCTCCCGCTGCAAGCGTGCCGTCCATGGCTGCCGTCAATAGGGCCCGCGTTGCACGAATGGGCATCCGGCTGCCAACTCCGTAGGCGCCACCGGTCCAACCAGTATTCACGAGCCAGCAGGACGCGCCATGCTTCGCAATTTTTTCCTGAAGCAATTTGCCATAAGTTTCTGGTCTACGTGGCATGAATGGCGCGCCAAAACATGTCGAGAAGGTGGGTTCCGGTTCGGTTACTCCACGCTCTGTTCCGGCGACTTTGGACGTGAAGCCCGACAGGAAGTGGTACATGGCCTGCGCGGGTGATAACCGAGCAATGGGCGGCAAGACGCCGAACGCGTCACATGTCAGCATAATGATGTTCTTTGGATGACCGCCCAAGGCCGATGCGCTCGCATTCGAGATATAGTGCATCGGATAGGCGCAGCGCATGTTTGCCGTCAGGCTGTCATCCTGAAAATCAAGTTCCTTGGTGTCTGGGTCAAACACCATATTTTCGATGACTGTCGCAAATTTCTGCGTGGTAGCATATATTTCCGGCTCAGCGTCTGCGCTGAGGTTGATTGTCTTAGCATAGCAACCACCTTCGAAGTTAAAAGTTCCACGATCAGACCAACCATGTTCATCATCACCAATAAGGACGCGCCCTGGATCTGCGGACAATGTGGTTTTGCCAGTTCCAGACAGCCCAAAGAAAACGGCGGTGTCCACTGCGTTGCCATGCGCGTGGTTGGCTGAACAATGCATCGGCATTACGCCACGTTCAGGTAAGAGGTAGTTCAACAGGGTGAAGACAGACTTCTTGTTTTCGCCTGCATATTCAGTGCCACCAATTAAAATGAGCTTGCGATCAAAATTCATCGCTATAACGGTTTCCGACCGGCAATTGTGCTTATCAGGGTCTGCCTGGAAGGACGGGCAGTTGATCACGGTGAAATCCGATATGAAGTCTGCCAGATCTTCGGCGTCAGGCCGACGAAGCAGGTGACGTATGAACAAGCCGTGCCACGCCAATTCGGTTACCATGCGCACATTGATCGAGTAACTTGGATCAGCACCGCCCGTCAGGTCCTGTACGAAATAATCGCGGTCTTTCATGTGCTCAAGCATGTCCGCATACAGGGCGTCGAACCCTTCTGAGGACATAGCGGCATTGTTTTCCCACCAGATCGTGTCAGCGACCGAAGCGGTTTTGACCACGTGCTTGTCTTTTGGCGAGCGCCCGGTGAACTTACCCGTTGTCACAAGGAATGTGCCGCCCTTTCCTAATGTGCCTTCGTTGCGTGCCAAGGCTTGCTCAATCAGCGCCGGTTCGATCAAGTTATAATAGACATTGCCCAACCCTTTGATCCCTTGATCTTCAAGTTGAAACTGCGGGTTGACCCGTCCAAATGTCATATGAAATCTCCTGATGCCGCTTTGCGGTGTTCGTGTCAGAGGCTGCTTTGAAAGAACGCGAATTCAGCTCATCACAACCATGTCCCTAGGTCTTAACACGCAGTTTCAACGTGTGAACAGGCGCGTAATCAGTCGTTAGCGCCACCATCGCAATCGGTTGCGCAAACACTTTGCAATACAATCTCACGTAATGCGCGAACATGACGTAATTTAGCCATCACTTATGATATTTTCACAAAGTTCGGATCTTTTAGAAGTCTGATTCGCAGTTAGCGATTGCGCCGCAACGTAAAACCGGGCGATGTAGTAGACGCGGAAAATGAAGACAAATACAAGGAATAGCCGAGTGTCAAAGATAGCGTTGGTTGACGACGATCGGAATATCCTGACGTCTGTGTCTATGACACTTGAAGCCGAAGGTTTCGAGGTTGATACATATAATGACGGGCAGGCTGCACTTGATGCCTTCAACAAGCGCTTGCCGGCCATGGCGGTGCTTGACATCAAAATGCCGCGCATGGATGGCATGGATTTGTTGCAGCGGTTGCGACAGAAAACATCGATGCCTGTCATCTTTCTGACCTCGAAGGATGACGAGATCGACGAGATTTTGGGTCTGCGCATGGGGGCCGACGATTACGTAAGGAAACCATTTTCTCAGCGTTTGTTGGTCGAACGCATTCGAGCGTTGCTGCGCCGCCAGGACGCCATCACTTCAGACGAAGTTGGTGACACTGAGGAAACTAAATTAATGGACCGTGGCGATCTGCAAATGGATCCACTTCGGCATATTGTCACATGGAAGGGCAATAATGTTTCTCTGACGGTCACTGAGTTTTTGTTGCTTCAGGCGCTTGCGCAAAGACCGGGTTTTGTGAAATCCCGCGATCAGTTGATGGACGTTGCTTACGATGACCAAGTCTATGTCGACGACCGGACAATCGACAGCCATATTAAGCGCTTGCGCAAAAAGATGCGTATGGCGGACGGGCAATTCTCCGCAATTGAAACGCTTTACGGCATAGGATATCGCTACAACGAAGACTAGGTGTGGGGCACGTCACACAGGCTGGTGGGACATTCATGCGAGATATGACCACCTCACCATTGCATGAGGACGATGTTGTGATCGACAAAGACTGGGTAGCGGGAAAAATCACTTCTCAGTCAGAAAGCCTTGGCAAAAGCGCTTTGTGGGGTCGCATATCCATGCGTGCATCGCCGTTAACACGAAAGATCATCACCTTCAATTTGATCGCGTTAAACGTTCTCGTCGCTGGTGTCCTATATCTCAATTCAACCCGTAATAGCCTGTCGCTTCAGCGTATTTCGACGCTGGTAACTCAGGCTGAACTGATAGCCGATGTCATGGAAGCGCAGTTGCCGTCAGGTGCGCCTGTAAACCTGGCTACTGGTGACGGCATCGATGTTGAGGCGACTCTTGCAGGGCTCGATGTGCGTCTGGGCTATGAAGTGTTTGTTTTCGATACAGCTCGGGAGTTGGTCGCTAAATCCCAAGGTAAGCTCGAGCCGCTGGTTCAAAGCACGGCACCCAACAGCGATCGTGCTGTTTTAACAGACAGCTTGAACTGGGTCTGGAATAAGGTCTCAGGGCCATTTGCAAGCGAACCGGGTGTTTCCGTTGCGCTGGAAGAACAATTGCGATGGCTGGTTGCGCAATCTTTGAGCGGTGAAACCCAATTGGCCGATGTGTCAGGCGTAAATGGAGCAGCCTTGTTCAGTGCGATTACTCCGATCATGCATGATGATAATGTAATTGGTGTTATCGCGTTGACGACCGCGTCAGGCGAAATTGACAACCTTGTTCGCGGTGAACGCGAGCGGGTGTTGCTCATGTTCGTGTTCGCAACCGTTGTATCCATCGGGCTCGGGCTTGTTCTGGCGTCCACAATAGCGAACCCACTCTCTGATCTTGCCGCCGCCGCAGAACTTGGTCGTGACAAAAACACCAACAAAGCCAATCCGGGTCGTGTCCGTATTCCCGATCTGACCGCACGCCCTGATGAGATTGGCCGTTTGTCGGGTGCCTTGCGGGGAATGATTTCGGCGCTTTACAACCGGATTGATGGCAACGAACAATTCGCAGCTGATGTCGCTCACGAGATCAAGAATCCTCTCGCTTCTTTGCGATCTGCTGTTGGAACGTTGCGCATGGTCAAACGTGATGATCAGCGCGATAAGTTATTGGACGTTATCGAGCATGATGTGCGTCGCCTTGATAGGCTGGTCAGTGATATCTCTAACGCTTCGCGGCTTGATAGCGAATTGGTAAAGGAAGAAGAAAAACCTTTCAACCTTCTGGAAATGCTTGGAAATCTTGGGCAGTATCTTGGTGATGATGCACGAGGGAAGGGCATTGACTTTATTACTGATCTGCCTTCGCACCCTATCAGGGTACATGGGCTAGAGGCGCGTCTAGCGCAGGTTTTTGTAAATCTCATCACTAACGCGATCTCGTTCTGTGAGGATGGCGATGCGATCCGCGTCTGGGCGCGTGAGCGTGAACAGCGGGTTTTAATCGTAATTGAAGACACTGGGCCCGGCATCCCTGATCAGGCACTGACTAAAATTTTCAAGCGGTTTTATTCGCAACGTCCCGAAGAACACTTTGGGAACAACTCCGGTCTTGGGTTGGCCATTTCGAAGCAGATCGTAGAAGCGCATGGCGGTGTTATTTGGGCTGAGAATATTCGTCCTATTGATGCGAATAACACGTCTGAACCTCTGGGCGCGCGCTTTGTCGTGGGCTTACCAATTTAAGCGGCCGCGGGGCTTCATGACAAGCACTTTGCTCCATGCGAGTACCATTGCAGTAGACGGGCGAGGGGCCCTGATCCAAGGCGCATCTGGAAGCGGTAAATCAAGTTTGGCATTACAGTTGATGGCGCTTGGCGCACAGTTGATTTCAGATGATCAGACATCGCTGCATTTGCAAGGTGGTCAAGTGTGGGCCTCTGCGCCGCAAAAGATCGCCGGGCTGATCGAAGCCAGAGGAGTGGGCATTCTGCGCGCTGATCACTGCACTGCGCCACTCACATTGGTGATAAACTTGGACCACGCAGAGATTGAACGTTTGCCGGTCAATAAAACCGTCACTTTTTTGGGCCACAGCTTTCCAATTTTACACAAAGTCGATAGTCCTGCTTGGCCTGCGTCGATTTTGCAATATCTTAAGGTCTCTCGAAAATATCCCGAAGGATAAGAATATTGTCTGCAGCTCGCCGCCTTGTTTTTGTAACTGGTCCATCTGGCGCCGGTCGCTCTAGCGCCATTCGTGTGCTCGAGGATTTGGGTTACGAGGCCATTGATAATATGCCTTTGCGTCTGCTCTGCGCACTGCTCGACAATCCCGGCTCTGATGCCCCACTGGCACTTGGCATTGACCCCCGCAATCGGGACTTCTCCATCAAGTCTGTCATGGATGCGATAGGTCAGATTTCGGCGAAACCTGGACTGGTCCCAGAGCTTTTGTACCTCGATTGCAGTACAGACGTACTTCTGAAACGGTTTTCGGAAACCCGCCGTCGGCATCCGCTTGCTGCGACCGACCGGGTGGGGGCGGGCATTCAACGCGAATTGGAGTTGTTGGCCCCGCTACGTGCATGCGCCGATGTGCTGGTCGATACGACTGACCGAAACGTTCATCAATTGAGGGCGGAGGTCGAGCATTGGTTTTCCCCCGGCGGGCAGACACAGTTGGCTGTGGCCGTACAAAGCTTTAGCTACAAGCGGGGTCTGCCCCGTTCCGTTGACATGGTGTTTGACTGCCGGTTTCTGAAAAATCCCTATTGGGATCCCCAGTTGCGCGACCAAAATGGCAAGAACCACGCCGTACAGGCGCATGTGCAAAGCGACCCGCGTGCTGCCGAATTCGAGGCCAAGGTACATGACATGGTGCTTTGGCTGCTGCCTGCATATTTACAAGAGGGAAAATCGCATCTTTCGGTTGCATTTGGATGTACTGGTGGGCAACATCGCTCTGTGGCCATGGCGGAAAGCTTGACGGCTGCTCTTGCGCAGGCTGGCTGGCAGGTGTCTATTCGCCATCGCGAATTGGACCGTAAAAAACGCGAAGAGGCCTCAACTTGATTGGGATCGTTATAGTCGCCCATGGGGCCCTCGCAGCGGAATACCTGAAAGCGATCGAGCATGTCGTTGGTTTGCAACGGGGCATGTGCGCGATTACAATTGAGGCCGATCACAACAGGACCGAAAAAGAAGCTGAGATTTGCCGTGCGGCCGATGCGGTGGATACCGGTGCTGGGGTTGTAGTGGTGACAGATCTTTTCGGCGGTTCGCCGTCCAACCTAAGCCTTTTGGCGTGTCAGCCCGAAAACCGCCGCATCCTGTATGGGGCCAACTTGCCACTGCTGATCAAGCTGGCCAAAAGCCGCCAGCTTACTGTGGCTGATGCCGTCCGTGATGCTTTGGACGCGGGTAAAAAATACATAGATAGCCAGAACATAAGCGCGGACATTTAAATACTATGGAACGATGCACTCTCAAAATTGTAAACGTTAAAGGGTTGCATGCTAGAGCATCGGCCAAATTGGTCGAAGTGGTCGAAGGATTTGATGCCAGCGCGACAGTAAGCAAAGATGGCATGTCTGCATCCGGAGACAGCATAATGGGCCTTTTGATGTTGGCAGCGCCACTGGGAAGTTTTATCGACGTCGAAACATCTGGATCTGACGCCGTTGCCTTGATGCAAGCGATCAAAGCACTTTTGGCGGACAAGTTCGGAGAAGGGGCTTAACGCTTACGGTTCGTGACGCTTATTGAAAGAAAGTGATCATCTTTTGGTGAATGGTTCGAATGATATTTCAGTGAAGGCCGAGCACGAGACTGCGACCTTTGTCAAATATGACCGTCGCAGACTTTCGTATGCGTCGACGTTTGACGATCCTTGGAAAGCTGGTTTTATTCGCGTCATGGAAGCCCTTACTGGCAAGCTCACTATTCTGCGTCTGATCCGTAAATTCGAGCGGCGGGGCGCACCAAAGGGCCAAGCATTTTGGCGTGCATGTCTCGATGTGATGGGGATCGAACTCACGACTCCGCAATCACAACTTGACCGAATTCCCAAAGACGGGCCTCTTATTATTGTAGCGAACCATCCGCATGGGATGGTTGATGGCATGATCTTTGCCGATTTGATTGGGCGTGTCCGGCCTGATTACCGAATTTTGACCCGGTCCTTGCTGACCGTAATCGACGAAGTTGCTGGTAGTTACATGATCCCGGTACCGTTCCAGCACGACGAGGCTGCGCAGCGCAAAGGTGTAGAAATGCGTTCCAAGGCGATGGCACATCTCAAGGCGGGGGGGGTTGTCGCGTTATTCCCTTCAGGTGGTGTTGCAGTATCTGACACTTGGTTTGGCCCCGCGATCGAAGATGAATGGAACGTCTTTACCGCCCAACTGATCCGGCGATCAGGGGCGACTGTTTTACCGATGATGTTCCCCGGTCAAAATAGCCGCGCCTATCAGCTCGCCAACAAGCTGTCGCCGATGTTGCGGCAAGGGCTGTTGCTGCATGAAATCGTTCATTCGCTGAACAAGCCGCAAGGACCGATTGTCGGCCATCCGCTTGACCGGGAATTTGTGACAGGATGGAAAGATGACCCTCGCGGTTTCATGGCCTGGCTGCGCGAACACACGTTATCTTTGAAAAACTGATCTCTCTCTTGAAATCGGTTTACCGCGTTGGAACAGGGACATCTCCGCGATAGTCGTAGAACCCGCGCTGCGATTTGCGTCCCAGCCACCCTGCTTCGACATATTTTGTCAACAACGGGCATGGGCGGTACTTGGTATCTGCCAAACCTTCATGCAGCACGTTCATGATCGCGAGGCACGTGTCCAGCCCAATGAAGTCGGCAAGTTCTAATGGGCCCATCGGATGATTCGCCCCCAGTTTCAAAGATGAGTCGATGGACTGGACTGATCCCACACCCTCATACAGTGTATAAACCGCCTCGTTGATCATGGGCATCAGAATACGGTTAACGATAAAGGCTGGGAAATCCTCTGCACTGGCGGCTGTTTTGCCCAGCTTGTCTACTACGACCTTGCACGCATCATATGTTTCGGAATCTGTTGCAATGCCTCGGATCAATTCTACCAATTGCATCACAGGTACGGGATTCATAAAGTGAAACCCCATGAATTTTTCTGGCCGGTCTGTCCGACTGGCCAAGCGCGTGATCGAAATAGAAGAGGTGTTGGATGTCAGGATCGTATGGGGTTGCAGGTGCGGGACAAGATCCTCAAAGATTGCCTGCTTGATGGTCTCGCGTTCTGTAGCTGCCTCGATCACCAGATCGTTTTGACCCAGATCAGTCAGAACCTGAGTGGTTGCAATTCGGGACATTGCAGCAGCCTTTTCATCCGCAGAGATTTTGGCTCGGCTGACCTGACGTTCAAGATTTCGGTCGATGGTTGCCACAGCCGATTGCAAGGCATCTCTTGAGACATCGTTGACCATGACATCATAACCGGCCAGTGCCATCACATGCGCAATACCATTGCCCATTTGTCCAGCCCCAACGATTCCTATGGTCTTGATCTCCATGACGATCTCCTTTGCCAACCGCTGCACCATAGGGCGTGCAACAGTGGATCGGCAAGGGTGCGCAGACCCAGAAATGGTCAAGATCTGTTAGTATAAATGAAAGGAGGAGCGGTCACACTGGTATCGGGTGATTAAACAGTTTGAGAGTGAGTATAATGAGTTTTGGTGCGTTGGGTCCAAGTGGGCTTGACTATCTGCCGTGCCGATACGGCAAATCAAAAATCCTGTTTCGTGGACCGCGGCGCCAGTTAGGCGCGCCGCATATCGCGTTTTTTGGTGGAACGACAACCTATGGTAAGTTTGTACCCGTTCCGTTTCCGGATCTGATTGACGCACAAATTGACGCAACATGCGTGAATTTTGGCTGTCAGCACGCGGGTATCGACGTCTACGTGTCTGATCCGTTTTTACGCGACGTGGCCACCACCGCGCAAGTGACGGTCATTCAAATCACCAGCCCAAGCAACATTTCGAATCGGTTTTATCGTGTCCACGCCCGGCGCAATGACCGGCTACTTGAGGCGTCAGAACTTTTGCGCGCGATCTACCGCGAGTTGGACTTTGGGGCGTTCAATTTCATCAATCACATGCTGCACCGTTTGTACGAGGTTTCACCAGACCGCTTTCTCACGATCCTGAACGAATTGCAGACTACTTGGATGTCCCGTATGCGGTTGTTGCTCAGCCAGATCCCAGGCGAGACTATTTTGTTATGGACCAGTGATTTCGCGCCACCCGAATTAGCAACGGACATCGATGCTGATCCGGCGTTTATAACGCGTACTATGTTGGATGAATTAAGTTTGCAGGCCAGCGACTTGGTAGAAATAAAAGCATGCTCCGGTGCAAGGTCTTTAGACACCGAAGGGACGGTGTTCACAGATATGGAAGCGGCCGCGGCGCCAAATATGCTTGGCCCGCAGGTGCATCGTGAAATCGCAGAGAAATTGCTGCCAATTCTTAAAAAGTACACTTAAAAAAAGCCCGCCAGATTACCTGGCGGACCGTTCATAATTCTTTTCAAGTGCTCAGAGCTTACCAACGAGTTCCGGCACAGCTTCGAACAGATCGGCAACAAGACCGTAGTCAGCAACTTGAAAGATCGGCGCTTCTTCGTCTTTGTTGATGGCAACGATGATCTTGGAGTCTTTCATGCCCGCAAGGTGCTGAATTGCCCCAGAGATGCCGACAGCCACATAAAGATCTGGCGCAACCACCTTGCCTGTCTGGCCCACTTGCCAGTCGTTTGGCGCATAGCCCGAATCTACGGCTGCCCGCGAGGCGCCAACGGCCGCGCCCAGCTTGTCAGCCAGCGATTCGATCAGCGCAAAGTCTTCTTCGGATCCAACGCCACGACCACCCGAGACGACAACGCCAGCCGATGTCAGCTCTGGTCGGTCGCTCGCAGCGACCTTGTCTTCGACCCAGGTCGATAGGGCGGGGTCAGTGGCCGCCGAAATATTTTCAACCGTTGCTGCGCCGCCCGTTGCTGCAGCGTCAAAAGTCGATGTGCGGAAGGTGATCACCTTTTTGGCATCACTCGATTTGACCGTTTGGATTGCGTTGCCTGCATAGATCGGACGTTCGAATGTGTTGCCATCAATGACGGCGGTTGCTTCCGAGATCATCATGGTGTCAAGCAAGGCCGCCACGCGGGGCATGATGTTTTTCGCATCTGTCGTTGCTGGTGCGGTGATGTGTTCATAGTCACTTGCCAGCGACACAATCAGGTCAGCGGCAGGCTCTGCCAGACGCTTGCCATAGATTGCATCTTCGGCGCACAAAACCTTGGCGACGCCTGCGATGGTAGCGGCCTCGGCCGCGGCTGAGGCACAGGTTGCGCCGATCGCGAGCACGGTCACATCACCCAAAGCGGTCGCTGCGGTCACTGCCTTGGCGGTGGCATCCATCGCCAATTCGCCGTCGTTGATTTCTGCTAAAAGTAGAACGGCCATTACACTGCTCCTGCTTCTTTGAGTTTTTCCATCAGTTCGTCAACCGAACCAACCTTGATACCTGCGGCACGTGCCTCTGGCTCTGTGGTCGTTACGATTTCTAGACGCGGTGTTGTGTCGACGCCATAGTCTGCAGCTGTCTTTTCGTCGAGCGGCTTGCGCTTGGCCTTCATGATGTTGGGCAAGGATGCATAACGCGGCTCGTTCAGGCGCAAGTCAACCGTTATAACGGTTGGCATATTAACCTCGATTGTTTGCAGACCACCGTCGACCTCGCGGGTAACCTTGGCCTTGTCGCCGGCAATCTCGACTTCGGATGCGAATGTCGCTTGGCTCCACCCCATCAGCGCGGCCAGCATTTGGCCGGTCGCGTTCATATCATTGTCAATTGCCTGCTTGCCGCAGAGCACGAGGCCGGGCTGCTCTTCATCGATGATCCCCTTGAGGATCTTGGCGACGGTCAGCGGCTCGATGTCGGTGTGGACGTCGTCTGAAGCAATCACGAGGATTGCACGATCTGCACCCATGGCCAAAGCTGTGCGCAACGTTTCCTGCGCTTGTTTGACCCCGACAGAGACGGCGATGATTTCCTCCGCCTGACCCGCTTCTTTCAGGCGAATTGCCTGCTCCACAGAAATTTCGTCAAACGGGTTCATCGACATTTTAACGTTGGCGAGATCGACTCCGGTTCCGTCCGCTTTGACGCGGACCTTCACGTTATAGTCAATCACGCGTTTGACAGGCACCAGCACCTTCATGAGCGTTCCTCTCTTAATTAAATAACGACTCGCTATTACCGCACGAGATAATCGGTCTGTTCCGGTTTACCCAACCCGCCGTTACGGAAACAGGGTAAAATCGTCACGTCACATCTCAACTCCGCCGCGTTTTGACGCAGTGGGGCCTTAGGAAGAGCAAATGATGCCATTAGCCCGCGTCGCGGTTGGCACCCGGAACCCACAGCACGTCGTCTCTGCCATTGTTGTTGGCGATGCGGGCGGCTACGAAAAACCAGTCGCTCAAACGGTTGAGGTATTTCACCGCCGCAGGATTGATCGCCTCCATCGTGGCTAATTCAACGGCGAGCCGTTCCGCGCGGCGGGCCACTGTACGACAGACATGCAAGTGCGCTGACAGGGCCGAGCCACCGGGCAGAATAAAGCTGCGCAGGGGTTCTAGCATTGCATTCATCGCGTCAATTTCACTTTCCAGCCTGCTCACCTGAGCGTTCACCATGCGCAGGGGCGGATATTCGCTTTCGGCATCCTTTTCCATGTCAGGACGGCACAGGTCAGCGCCCAGATCGAACAGGTCATTCTGGATACGGCTGAGCGCTTGATCCAGCTCGCCCTTTGCTTCGAGCCGAGCGACACCAAGAAAAGAATTCAGTTCATCCACCGTGCCATAGGCTGTTACCCGCATCGCGTGCTTGGCCACCCGTGAGCCATTGCCAAGCGCTGTTTCGCCCGCATCGCCGGTCTTGGTGTAGATCTTGTTTAGAACAACCATATTTATTGCCCTCCGCTTTGGCTGAGAGCCACATAGGCGAGGATTAACAGGACGGCAACAAATTGCGCGCCAATCCTGTAGCGCATCAGTTTGTTGGAGTTCCTTTTGGCCCAACCTGAACCCTTGGCAAATCCGCCAAGCCCCAACAGCAGCACCGCAACAACGGCCAGGCAGGCGAGTATGATTAAGATAAACAGTGAATCGTCGAGCATGTCCGGTTCCCTTGGATGTCTTGGCTAAGCCCTGACTTAGCGGCGCAGGGACGAAAGGCGAATGTATTTGTATTTTTTTGCGCTATCCGCGCGTCAAAAACCAGTCCAGCGCGCGGGTCGGTAAAATCCGTCGCAGTATGGCCATTAAATAGGTCGGGAAGGTCACAAAGTAGCGCGGGCGCGGGTTTGGGTTCTCAATGGCATGCACCAACTTGGTCAACACGGCCTCTGGTGGCAGTTCGAACTTGTCAGGTCCGCTATCTGTATAGAGCCGCTTGCGCAGTTGGCTGCGGTACTGGTCGGCACGCGGTGAGCCCTCCCAGTTGATCCACTTTTCGAAGTGGACAATCGAATTGCGGCGGATGTGGCTGGTGATTGGGCCAGGCTCAATTAAAATCACATCAATCGGTGTGTCACGCATCTCGAGCCTAAGCGTGTCTGTAAGCCCCTCAAGCGCATGTTTGGTCGCGTTGTAGGCCCCGCGCCATGGCAAGGACACAAAGCCAAGCACAGACGAGCATTGCACGATCCGACCATGTCCCTGAGCGCGCATGACGGGAATGATCTGACGATTCAACTCGTGCCAGCCAAAAAAGTTTGTTTCAAAAATGGCGCGCAATGCATCTGTCGGCAGGTCTTCGACAGCACCGGGCACACCATAGGCGCCGTTGTTGAATACTGCGTCGAGGGTGCCGCCAGTTGCCTCTAACACCTCATTCAGCCCCGCCGTGATCGTTGCTGTGTCTGCATAATCGATGCGCGGGCTTTCAAACCCGGCGGCAATCAACCGCGCGCAGTCCTCAGGTTTGCGGCAGGACGCGAGTACGCGCCAGCCGCGTTTTTTCAGCCCAACTGCCGCGCAATATCCGATGCCTGACGAACTACCAGTGATCAAAATGGACTTCTGCTGCATGTTATATGTCTCGCCTTGTGTTGGCGTAGTCATAACGTGCCTTTTGCAGGATGCAATCAGCCCTCTGTCAACAGAAAGGATGCTATCCAGCCAACAGGGCCACCGTCGACGGGGCGCAGCTTGACCCAGCCATCGCCGACGTCTTGCAGGACTTCAACCTTGTCACCGCGGACCAACTGATTGACGACCGAATAGTTGGTGCCTGGACCGTCACGCACATTCACGCGGTCGCCCGACACGGCGCGAATGTCGCTGCCGTCTTGTAAAGTGATCACCTCATCGTTGATATCAAGGGGCGTAACCACAATCTGGTTGTCTACCAAGCTTGGCAAAATCTCTTTGGGTTCCTCTGCGCTCAGAACGGTGGCTTCTTCCTCTTCGCGTGGGGCTATGTCTTCGACGACCGCAAGGGGGGCGGTGTCGACTGGTTCGATTGGGGGGGTAGGCGCGTTCACCTGCGGCAATTCGGTGCGTATGATCTCTTCAACCGCGCTCATGCTCACTGAAGCCTGTGCCTCTGTCTCGGGCAGGGTTATTTCGGTGAGCCGGATTTGTTCTGCGGGCGATTGTAAGGTCGGAGCTGGCATCGCCTTGATTTCTATACCCTTTGGCTTCACCAAAGATTCAACCCGCGCGAGCCTCGTTGCTTCGGCGTCGAAATCACCGCCTCCGCTCATGACATAAAACGCGCCAGCCAAGAACACAAATGTGCAAATGATCAAAAGTTTCACACGGTGCCCCCCTTTGGCACAGTTGTATACAGGGAATCATGTATACCACGACAGCGCGAACGGAATATCAAACCAGACGATGTTCGACAGCAGAAAAACTTTGCCCATATTTTGACAGGATGTTTTTGCTTGGTGACGGCAGCGTGTTGGTTCCGCAGCTTTCGCCATATTTCATTCTGTCTGCGATGCCTGCTTGTTCCCGCTTCGTTGCTTGGCTACACAGCATATATGTCAGATCAGGCCGACACACCCAATATGGACCTTTCCGAACCGCTTCGCCGTGCCTTGGGTGAGCGGTACCTGACATATGCGCTTTCCACTATCATGCACCGTGCGCTGCCCGATGCGCGCGACGGATTAAAACCCGTTCACCGCAGAATTTTGTTCGCAATGCGTGAACTTCGGCTCTCATCCAGCGGCGGGTTTCGCAAATCGGCCAAGATTTCGGGTGATGTGATGGGCAACTATCACCCCCATGGTGACGCTGCGATTTATGACGCAATGGCGCGGTTGGCCCAGGATTTCAACGTCCGCTATCCACTGGTGGATGGTCAGGGGAACTTTGGTAACATTGATGGCGATAACCCGGCCGCGTCGCGCTATACCGAAGCGCGGATGACAGCCGTGGCAGAGGCCATGCTTGAGGGTCTCAACGAGAACGCCGTTGATTTTCGCGAAAACTATGATGGAACGCTGACCGAACCTGCGGTGCTGCCTGCGCAGTTTCCCAACCTGTTGGCCAACGGGTCCAGCGGGATCGCGGTGGGCATGGCGACCAATATTCCGCCCCATAATATCGCAGAACTGTGCGACGCCTGTATCCACATGATCAAAGTGCCCGATTGCCGGGATGAGACGCTTTTGAAATACGTGCCGGGGCCGGATTTCCCGACCGGCGGGATCATTGTCGAACCCGAAGAGAATATCGCCAACGCCTATAGCACCGGCAAGGGCGGTTTCCGTCTGCGCTGTCGCTGGGAGCTGGAGGATCTGGGCCGCGGCCAGTGGCAGGTCGTGGTCACCGAAATTCCCTATCAGGTCCAGAAAAGCAAACTGATCGAAAAGATCGCCGAGGCCATCCAGACCAAGAAGATCCCGATCCTTGCGGATGTGCGCGATGAAAGCGCCGATGACATCCGGCTGGTACTTGAGCCGCGTTCCAAGAACGTGGATCCCGAAGTGTTGATGGGGATGATGTACCGCCATTCCGATCTTGAGGTGCGGTTCTCGCTGAACATGAACGTGCTGATTGACGGGGTCACGCCGCGCGTCTGTTCGATGAAGGAAGTGCTGCGCGCCTTCCTTGATCACCGCCGCGAAGTGTTGCAGCGCCGCTCCACCCACCGGATGGAAAAGATCGACCACCGTCTGGAGGTCCTTGAAGGTTTTATCGTTGCCTTTCTGAACCTCGACCGTGTGATCGACATCATCCGCTATGACGATGACCCAAAACCCGCCTTGATGCGCGAAGACTGGGCCAAGACCCATGTGCGCGCCATGGATGAGAAAGACTATGTATCGCCCCCGCCGGGCGAGGGCGAGCTGTCTGAGGTGCAGGTTGATGCGATCCTCAACATGCGCCTGCGGTCCCTACGCCGCCTCGAAGAGCTGGAACTGCTGCGGGAACAATCCGAACTGATGGCGGAACGCGCAGGCCTTGAGGATCTGCTGGAAAGCGAAGACCTGCAATGGAGCAGCATCACCGATCAGCTGCGCGCCACAAAAAAACAGTTTGGCAAGGACTGGCACGGCGGTGCCCGGCGCACCACCTTTGCCGTGGCAGGCGAGATCGAGGATGTCCCGCTTGAGGCGATGATCGACCGCGAACCGATCACCGTGGTCTGTTCACAGATGGGCTGGATCAGGGCCATGACAGGCCACATCGACCTTGCCCGTGAGCTCAAGTTCAAGGACGGCGATAGCCCGCGTTTCATCTTTCATGCGGAAACCACCGACCGGTTGCTGGTGTTTGGGTCAAACGGTCGGTTCTACACCATTTCCGCTGCAAACCTGCCCGGCGGGCGCGGCATGGGGGAACCCCTGCGCCTGATGGTGGACCTGCCCAATGAGGCGCAGATCGTGGACCTGTTCATTCACCAACCCGATCGCAAGCTGTTGGTCGCCTCTACGGCGGGTGACGGGTTTGTGGTGCCTGAAAATGACGTGGTTGCCCAAACCAAGAGCGGCAAACAGGTGCTGAACGTGCGCGGCGATGTCGCGGCGCTGGTTTGCAAACCTGTTGTCGGTGATGCCGTGGCCACGGTTGGCGAAAACCGCAAGGTGCTGGTCTTTGGCGTGGATGAACTGCCCGAAATGGGCCGTGGCAAGGGCGTGCGTCTGCAAAAATTCAAGGACGGCGGCCTGTCGGACGCGACGACCTTCAACATGGCAGAGGGGCTAAGCTGGCTTGATCCTGCGGGCCGCACCCGCACAGAAACGGACCTGTCGGAATGGGCCGCCAAACGCGCCTCATCGGGGCGGATGGCACCACGTGGTTTCCCCCGCGACAACAAGTTCAACTGATCGCTGATCGCAAGGATGAGCGACACCGGCCTTTCCAACAGTCCCTGGCAATCGACACCGCAACCCCAAGTTGTCCCCGCGGGGACAGGGCCGGAAAATGGGATGGGCGTTGAGTTTACGGGTCGGCGCGGGGCGTTGTTCTGGCTGGCACTCAAGACCGGGTTTTTCAGCATACTCACGCTTGGCTTCTACCGGTTCTGGATGAAAACGCGTCTGCGGCGCTGGTATTGGTCGGCGATGCGTCCGGGCGGGCATCCGCTGGAATATGTCGGCGACCCGCTGGAGAAACTGCTGGGGTTTTTCATCGCGGTTGTGATCCTGACCTTCTACATCGGGATCGTGAACCTGCTGCTGATGTTCGCCAGCTTTTCTGTCTTTAACTCTTCGGCCCTTGGATATGTGGCCAGTTTTGCGGGGGTGATCCCGCTGTGGTTCTATGCCCGCTACCGCGCCCGGCGCTATGTTCTGGCGCGCACCCGTTGGCGGGGCGTGCGCTTTGGTCTTGAGAGGGGCGCATGGGGCTATGCCATCCGGGCGCTTTGGTATTGGTTCTTGACCATCGTAACCCTTGGGGCCTTGTGGCCGCGCATGACTTTCTTGCTGGAAAAGTACAAGACGGACAGGACGTTCTTTGGCTCTGCGCGGATGCTGCAGGGGGGGCGCTGGCAGATGCTTTACCGGGCAGCGGCCCCGTTTATCGCGGCATTGATCGTGCTGCTGGGGACGGGGCTGTGGCTGTTCTGGCTTGATCCTGTCTTTGCCACCGGGTTTGAGAATGGTGCCGCCGTTGTCGAAGCGGTGGATGGGTTTTTCGAGGGGCGCATGCCCGTTGACAACTGGTCCAGCCCAGAGCGGCTGCTGCTGATCCCGCTTGCCCTGTCGGGGTTGTTGTTTGGCGCGATTTATTATCGTTGGGTCAGCAAACGCATCATGGCCCAGCACAAGATGGCCCCCGGCATTCAGTTTGACAGTCAACTCAGCGGGGTCAGGGTGACCTTTATCTATGTGCTGGGTAATTTCATCGCCTATGTGATGCTGGTTCTGGGTCTTGTCGCGATGATCTTTCTGGGGGCGTTCATGTTCTCGGACAGTCTGTTGTTTCTGACGGATATGCCGGGGGCGCAAACCGCCCTCAGCCTGCCGCGCTGGGTGTCGATTGTGCTGCTGGCGGTGATGTATCTGGTGTTCTTCTTGATGTGGGGGGTGTTGTACAACACTTTCGTCACCTTTCCGCTGATGCGCCATATGGCGCTGACCACCAGCCTTCCGGTGACTGCGGGTCTGCCCCTGATCAGCCAGCGGGACCGCGATGCCTTTGCCGAGGCAGAAGGATTTGCCGAGGCGCTGGATCTGGGGGCTGCGATATGAGCCTTGGGTTTGACGGCCTTGGCGCCGCCTTTTTTGACGGGGACAGCCCTGAGCCGCAGGAAGTGAGCCTGCATATCGCGGATGGCATGTTGCAGATCGGGCTGGATCATGGGCCGACCTTGCGCTGGCCTGTGGAGGATATCCGCCAATTGCCGGATCTGGCGGGCAATGCAGGCGTTGTGCTGCGGCTGACCACGGACCCGGTGGCGCGGCTGTATCTGACGGATCATGCGGTGCTGTCGCATCTGCCCCATCTGACCCGCCGCGCACCGCCCAAGGGGCGCGGCAGGCTGGCGGCTTGGGCTTTGGCGGCTGTTGCGGCCGTCGCGGTGCAGATCGGATTTCTGATCCCCTTGCTGGCCGACAACCTGGCGGGCTTTATCCCGCCCGAAGGCGAACGGGCATTGGGAGAGGCGACATTCGGCCAGATCCGAGAGGCGCTTGACGATACCGGGCTGAACCCGCTGCCGATTTGCGAACAGCCCGACGGCACCGCCGCCATCGACAGGCTGGTGACGCGGCTGGGCGGTGCGCGCGACTTTGATCGTGATGTCACCGTCTTTGTGCTGGATCATCCGATGGTCAATGCCTTTGCGCTGCCGGGCGGTTTTGTGGTGCTCTTTCGCGGCCTGATCGATGCGGCGGATGGCCCTGACGAAGTGGCCGCCGTTTTGGCCCATGAGATTGGCCATGTGATCAGCAGCGATCCGACGCGTCACGCGCTGCGCTCTGCGGGGTCCATCGGGATATTGGGGTTGCTCTTTGGGGATTTCGCGGGCGGGGCGGCGGTCTTGCTTCTGACCGAACGCTTGATTTCGGCGCAGTATTCGCAGGCCGCTGAAAAAGGGGCCGATGATTTTGCCCATGCTCTTTTGGCGCAGGCGGGCATCAGCCCCGGCGCGCTGGGCGATATGTTTGCCAGCATGAAGGCGGAATATGGCGATGCCGAGGGCGTTGTCGCGCATTTCCTGATCCATCCGTCACTGGACGAACGGATCCAAGCCTCAAGGGCGGTGGTGGATCAAGATGCCAGCTACCAGGCGTCTATGACCCCGCAGGATTGGGCCGCGCTGCAAAATATCTGCAACCCTGCCGCGTCATGATCCAAGGCCCCCAAGCTGTGGGTCCTGCCACTAGGCCCCGCCGGCATCCCGTGTCGGGGCAGCAACAGGTTCTGCGGTCAGCCACACGCCGCCCTGCGGGCGCAGGGTCAGGATCATCACCGGCTCTGGGTCTTTGCCCGGAACGGGGGTGAATTTGAACCGCGACAGCATGGTGGCCAGAATGATGACGGCCTCTTGCAGGGCAAAGGAGGCCCCGATGCAGATCCGCGGGCCATCGCCAAAGGGCAGATAGGCGTAGCGGTCAATCGCCTTGCGATCGGCAAAGCGTTCGGGGCGGAAACTGTCAGGCGCGTCCCACAGCTGATGATGCCTGCCCAGTGCATAGATCGGGATCATCACCGTATCGCCGGGCAGAATTTCGCGGCCCCCCAGCGTGTCTTTCTTTTGGGCGGTGCGCGATATGATTCCGGCTGCCGGATACATGCGCAGCGCCTCGTCGATGATCATGCGGATGTAGGGCAGGTTTTCGACGTCATCGCCCGTGCAGGCACGGCCCTGCAGGACCGATTGCGCCTCTGCGCGGGCGCGGTTCTGTACCTCTTGGTCAAAGCCCACCAGGTACATCGACCATGCCAGTGTCAGGGCCGTCGTTTCGTGGCCAGCCACGATAAAGGTCAGCAGATTGTCGCGCAGCTCTCCTGTGGACATGGTGCGCTTGGTCTTGGGGTCGACCCCTTCCAGCAGCAGGTCCAGCAGGTCTGGCACGCCCTCATGGCCACGTTTTGCACGCGCCTCGATGGCATTGTCGGCCAGCGCCTTCATCTCTTTGAGTGCGGCCCCTGACATGATGCGGCCCGGGCGCGGCACCCAGTCAGGAAAGCCCAGAACATCAAACAGGCTGATCTTGCCCGCTTCGGCGATATAGTCGTCGATGGCACCATGCACCTTGTCGCGGTCAAAGGTATCGCCGCCCGAAAAGGTCACATCGCCGATCACGTCAAAGGTGGTGGTGACCATTTCATCCAGCATGTTCACCGCGCGCGGGCCTGCATCGGCAATGCGCTGGGCCGCGCGTTCGGCGGCGGCGGTCATGATGGGCGACAGGTTCATCACGTTGCGGTGCGAAAACACCGGGGCTGCGGCACGGCGTTGCCAGCGCCAATGCGCCCCTTCCGCGATAAACAGGGATTCGCCGATTGCTGGTTTCAGCAGGTTCTTGGTCACGACCGATTTGGGATAATCGTCCAGCCGGTCCAGCAGCATTTCCCGGATCGCAGGCGGGTCCATCACCATATGCCAGCGCTTGCCGGTCTTGCCCGACACCATCGGCTGTTTGGTTGCGATGTCGGGAATGATGCTCAGCACGTTGCGGCGCGCCATTTGCAGGCTTTTCAGAATGCCCCATGGTTCTGTCACCAGCGGGACACGCACAGGCAGGGTTGTCTGGACAGGCATTGCAGCTTCCTTTGAATGGCTCACCTGACTAGATAGGGGCACAGGGCCGCAGGTCCAACGTGGCAATTGATTGCACCCAAGGGGGGGCTGCGGTATCTCGGGATAGATGACTTTGAAAGGTGGCCCCTTGCGATGATGCGCGTTCTTGCCGTTTTGATGACTTTTGCGATGTTGGCTGCCTGCAATGGTGCCGCAGACCTGAACAAGGCCCCGGTGGGTTTGGGTGATTTCAACCTGGTGCATAATATTGCCGTGGCCCCCAAGGCGGTCAAAGGACCGCTGAGCCGTGAAGTCAGCAAGGAAGAGCTGACCAAGGCGCTGACCGATGCAACCCAAGAACGGTTTGGCCGCTACAGCGGCACGCGGGACTATCATTTCGGCATGAGCGTCGAAGGTTATGTGCTGGCGCAGCCCGGTATCCCGCTGGTGTTTGCCCCAAAATCGATTCTGATCATCAATCTGACCGTCTGGGATGACGCCCTGAACAAGAAGCTGAATGAAAAGCCCCACCAGATCACCGTTTTGGAATCGCTGGACCAAGGGCCGATCGTGGGGTCCGGCTATACCAAGTCCGCGCAAGAGCAGCTCAAGAACCTGGCACAGAATACGGCCAAGCAGATCGAAAGCTATCTGGTCAAGCAAAACAAGGAAAACGGCTGGTTCGAGGGCAGCACGGAACCCCCTGTCGCGGCGGCTGCAAGTACCGAATAGTCGCAGTAGGGGACCTGATGCCGAAACCGGGTTGATTTTACCGTCCAGACCCAATACATCGCCCGCCATATCAGGATCGGGCCATTGCGGCCCCTCAATTGCAAAAGGGCGCTACCACCATGGCAAAGGCAAAGTTTGAACGTAACAAGCCGCACGTTAACATCGGCACAATCGGCCACGTTGACCACGGCAAGACGACACTGACCGCTGCGATCACGAAGTATTTTGGCGATTTCAAAGCCTATGACCAGATCGACGGCGCGCCGGAAGAGAA
>JAQWVA010000004.1:0-4159 GCA_029250205.1 Tateyamaria sp. | reverse complement strand
CTTTGTCAACGATCTCAGCGGGCGTTTGATTGGCTGGGTTCTTGGGAATTGACTTGGCGTTCTTCAAGCCAGCTTCACCATGCTTTTGGTATGCGTCACGCCACCTATAAAAGCTGGATCTGCCGATCCCAAAATACCGGCAAGCTTTGCGGGCATTGCCGATCTTCTCCGCGTGCTGAAGCACCTTAAGTTTGCGTTGAATGTCGCGTTCTTCGTTCGTCATGAATACTTCCTCCATCCCAAATCAGGAAATTTACAGAAAGTGTCCCAAGAGACCGTACATATCCACAGGCTAAGTCCATCCGGGGAAAGGGGAAGCTCAATCTCAGGCCGATTTGTGCAACAATGCCGTTGGTAACGGTAAATCAGCCCACGATTGGGTGATGGAACTTAAAACCTGTACTAAAAATCTCGCTCAGTTCTCCCGAAGGACACTGCAACAAACGCAAGACGGGCACAGATGGCTAATCGGAGCGCAAAATAGCAGCAACGTGCAGGAGAAGGCTTTCTACTTGGGGAAAGTAGAATAATATAATCTATCTAAAAGCTTGTTGTATTTTTTCATTTACCAAGGGCGTCACGAATTTGCTGACGTCCCCCCCGAGCCGCGCAATCTCTTTGACCAGCTTGGACGCGATCGCCTGATGCTTTGTCTCTGCCATCAAAAACACAGTTTCGATGGTATCATCTAGCTGTCTGTTCATGCCGACCATTTGGTATTCGTATTCGAAATCGGCAACCGCACGGAGCCCACGAAAAATGATACGCGCACCCACATCACGAGCGCAGTCGATCAACAGGTTGTCAAAGGGATGCGCAACAATTTCCGTATTGGTTTGATCAGACAACTTTGCACACTCTGCCTCGATCATCTGAACCCGGTCGTCAAGAGAGAACAACGGCCCCTTGTCTCGATTGATCGCCACCCCAATGACTAAGCGATCAACCATCGGGCTGGCGCGCCGGATGATGTCAATATGGCCCAATGTAATCGGGTCAAAGGTACCAGGGTAAAGGCCAATACGCATGGGCATCTCCAATCAACATCAGGAGTTGAATGCAACATGTCAAACAGAAGAATGCAACCCGGCTAATGACCCATTATCATACCTTGTAGCGCGTCTTTTTCCATGGCCAGCTCTGCCAGTCGCGCTTTTACAACATCTCCCAACGTAATCAGGCCTATCAGTTGCCCTGCCTCTACCACTGGCATGTGCCGGAACCTTCCGCTTGTCATCTTTTCCAAGGCATGATCGGCGCTGTCTTCTCGTGTACAGGTTACCAGTTTTTTCGTCATGAACCTTTCAACTGGTTCAAGAAGAATGGATCCGCCCTGGCTGGCTAAAACACGCACGATGTCACGCTCTGACAAGATTCCATCGGCGACGCTGCCGTCTTTGGATACAACAACTGTTCCGATTTTGCGCTCTGCCAACATCTTTGCTGCCTTAGACACAAGCGTGCCCGGCGGCACCGTTACAACAGCGTCATCGGGTTTTGATTTGAGGATCTGGTGTACCAGCATGCGGCTCTCCTTGGCTACAAGATCTTGTTACTTAGCGTCCTCGCGTCAGGGCCCCTCTGTCAAGCCCACGATTGCGCATGCGTCAAGCGGCCTGCTCTGCCAGCAACAGTAGAGAGAGCATTATACTTTAATTGCATGATGCATGAGAGGGCCCGATTAAACGCGTGTTCAAACAGCATGAATATCTAATCGAGCAAGCTGCGTTACTGCAAAGCTTCCAGTCTCGCAACTTCGCCTCTTATCCCCTTGCTCAGCTCTTCGGCGAATCGGTTCAGGGTGTGGTGTTGGCGGTCCGTAGCGTGGCGGATCAGATAAAAGCTGCGGCTGAGTGAAAACTGATCCGTTAACACCCGCTCAACACCCGGAGCGGCCGGCAAGGCAAAATCATGCACAACCCCCACCCCCCCGCCTTGGCGCAACAGGTTCAATTGGACAGATACCGAATTGGACGCTAGCGCCACACGCGGCGCGCCAGCGTCTGCCAAATAGTCCAATTCTCGATCAAAAATCATGTCAGATATGTATCCAACGATCCGATGCTGCTTGAGATCCGCGATACTGTTGAGGGATGGCGCAGATGCGAGATACGTGCCGCTTCCGGCAAAGTGCAGCTTGTAGTTAGTGATGCGTTGAACCGTCAGACGCCCGGCTGTCGGTGCGCTCACCCCAATGGCCATGTCTGCTTCGCGACGCGACAGGTTGAATACACGCGGCAGAGCAACGATCTGAATGTCGAGCGCGGGATGCTGAGCGGTCAACGCAGCACAGACCTGCGGCAAAAGATAGTTTGCACAACCGTCCGGGGCCCCCAGCCGTATCTGCCCGCCAAGCGCGACCGATTGCGGCCCTTTTGCCTGTGGATGATGGTCGACAACCCCCTCTGCCGCAGCGCGGATAGCCGCCTCTGCAGTATCAGCCTTGATCAGCAACCTTTGGCCTGAATCGGTCAGTGCGTAGCCTTGCGGAGATTTGACGAACAGCGACACGCCCAATTGTTTTTCCAGCCGTGCTATGCGCCGCCCGAGCGTTGCAGCATCAAGCCGAACGACAGAGCTTGCGCCAGACAGTGTTTCCGCACGCGCCACTGCCAGAAACAGGCGCAGATCGTCCCAATGTGTTTGCAAACTCTGCGACCTTCCTTAGCATCTGACACCTGCCAGTGCTGCAATGTGACAGGCGTAATGCATTTTTGCAAAACGATTTTGGTAAATTTCCCCTTTTAGACCGTATTATGCAAGACTACCTTGTTATAACAAAGCGAACATGACCCCGTGCGCTTACCCCGACCCGCATGCCATGCGCCCCAGACCGACGCACCCAAACAGGAGACTTCCATGCAAGAGCTCACCCATTATATCAACGGCGCCCATGTCAAAGGCACATCAGGCCGTTTTGCCGATGTTATGAACCCCGCGACCGGCGAAATTCAGGCCAAGGTGCCGCTTGCTTCCTCAGACGAGGTTGCGCAGGCCGTTGACATTGCAGCCAAGGCACAACCCGCCTGGGCCGCTGTCAATCCACAGCGCCGGGCGCGGGTCATGATGAAATTCGTGGATTTGCTGAACCGCGACATGGAAAAACTTGCCGAAGCGCTGAGCCGCGAGCATGGGAAAACATTGCCCGACGCAGCAGGTGATGTGCAACGTGGCCTTGAGGTTGTTGAATATTGCATCGGCGCGCCGCACCTGCTGAAAGGTGAATATACCGACAGCGCAGGCCCCGGTATCGACATGTATTCCATGCGGCAGGCACTGGGTGTGACAGCTGGCATCACCCCATTCAACTTCCCTGCCATGATCCCCATGTGGATGTTCGCGCCCGCCATCGTCTGCGGCAACGCCTTTGTCCTGAAGCCATCGGAACGCGATCCTTCAGTGCCACTGATGCTTGCCGAATTGATGGAGGAAGCAGGCCTGCCCAAGGGCATTCTTCAGGTGGTCAACGGTGACAAAGGCGCGGTCGATGCCATCCTACATCATGATGTCATCCAGTCGATCGGATTTGTCGGCTCCACTCCGATTGCTGAGTATATTTATGGCACAGGCTGCGCAAACGGCAAACGTGTACAGTGCTTTGGTGGTGCCAAAAACCACATGATCGTCATGCCTGATGCCGACATGGATCAGGCGGCTGACGCGTTAATTGGCGCGGGGTACGGCGCTGCGGGCGAACGCTGCATGGCAATTTCGGTTGCAGTCCCTGTGGGCGACGAGACCGCTGATAGGCTTATCGAAAAGCTTGTGCCACGGATCGAAAAGCTCAAGGTTGGACCGTACACTTCGGGCAAAGATGTCGACTATGGCCCTGTGGTGACCGCTGCTGCCAAGGCCAATATCGAACGGCTGGTTCAAACCGGCATCGATCAGGGCGCAACGTTGGTGGTTGATGGCCGCGATTTCAGCCTGCAAGGCTATGAACAAGGGTTCTTTGTCGGCCCACACCTGTTTGATAACGCCACGAAAGATATGGACATCTACAAACAAGAGATCTTTGGCCCGGTTCTTACAACCGTGCGGGCGCAAACTTTTGAAGAAGCAATTGGTCTCGCGATGGATCATGAATACGGCAACGGCACGGCGATCTTTACCCGCGATGGTGATACGGCGCGCGATTTTGCCAATCGGGTGAACGTTG
>JAQWVA010000119.1:0-3330 GCA_029250205.1 Tateyamaria sp. | reverse complement strand
CCTTCATTTCCGTCATTTCGCGCAGCACCTGCGCGATTTGTCCGGCAAGCTCGCGGGTGGGAGCAAGAATTAGGCCGCGGGCGGTTTTCGGCGCGGCACGCCCGCCCTCTTCCATAAGTCGGGCAATGAGCGGAATGCCAAAGGCTGCCGTCTTGCCGGTGCCTGTTTGGGCCAGGCCCATTACGTCACGGCCGTTCAGCGCGTGGGGTATCGCCTGGGCCTGAATCGGCGTTGGCGTGCTTAGCCCCATTGCGGCGACCCGTTTGGACAGCGCCTCGGGCAGGTTCATCATGTCAAAATCACTCATGGTTCCCATTGGACCCATCGTGCCATCACGTCAACCGCAATTGCCGAAACCAATGCGCTACGGAATTGTGCAATCAAGATTCCTTCGCTAAACCCACTGTATGAACAACACGCGACAAACCATTACTGACCGATGCGAAGCCAAGGGCCTACGCATGACGCACCCTCGGCGCGTAATCGCTGATGTGCTCGAGGCGTCCGACGACCACCCTGATGTCGAGGAACTATATAACCGCGCCAACGCCATCGATGCGGGCATCTCGATCGCCACGGTCTACCGCACCGTTAAATTGTTCGAAGAGGCAGGCATTCTAGACAAGCTTGAATTCGGCGACGGCCGGGCCCGTTACGAAGATGCCGAGCGCGAACATCACGACCACTTGATCGATATGCAGTCAGGTAAGGTTATCGAATTTTTCGACGCCGAGATCGAGGCGCTTCAGGAAAAAATTACCGAAAAACTGGGTTACGAGCTGCGCGGTCACCGGCTGGAGCTTTACGGCGTTCCGCGCAAGCGCTGATAGCCACCATCGCAGCATGGTTATTCCAAAGGACGTTATACTTGCGCAGATGTAATCGCCCTTTGCTTGACCTTGTCTGCTCCTGTCCAAATCGACAGGCACATTCTGTCCAAAGTCACTGCGAGAAGAAAAAAACACAGCAGCAATTGTCTGTTTGCGCAGTATTTGAAGCTCAAGCAACAGGGCCAGCACAGATGTTTAATGAAAATTGCGGCGCCAAAACACCCAGTATGACCAAAGAAAACGCACCCTTAGGCATCAAAAATTTCGTCACATATCAGGATGTAAAAGAATATTGTTCTGCAGAAAATAGGGCCGCTGGAAAATGATGCGCAAGAGCCGCCCAATGAAAATTTCTGGCAATCTTCATGGTGGGGTTATCATGGTGTTCGCAATGCTAGGTTTTGCGATCGAGGATGCCGTGATCAAACTGTTATCCGGGGCTCTGCCTGTCGGGCAGATCATTGGCATTGTTGGCTTGGGTGGCGGAGTTATTTTTGCAGGAATTTGCAGGGCACAGGGGCAGCAGCTATGGACCCGTGCGTTTCTTGCGCCTGCGATTGTATTGCGCAATCTTTCTGAGCTCATTGGCGCGGTCGGCTTTGTCACAGCGCTTTCACTGATACCCCTTTCGACGGCATCGGCCATTCTGCAAGCCGGGCCACTTTTAGTAACACTTGGCGCCGCGCTTTTTCTGGGCGAACCGGTAGGCTGGCGGCGCTGGGGTGCAATCCTAGTGGGGTTTGCGGGGGTCTTGCTAATTATCCGGCCCGGCACCGGAGACTTTAACTGGCTTGCACTTTATGCAGTGCTGGGCGTGATCGGGCTGGCGCTCCGTGATTTAACGACCCGACGGGTCAAAGCTGACGTCAGTTCCCTACAGCTGAGCATGCTCGCCTTTTTTTCAATGGTACCCGCGGCTGCGATCCTGATGGTTGCAAGTGACACCGCCCCTGCCATGCCAACCCCTTGGGAGTGGGGCCTGCTTGGCGGGTCCGTGCTGATTGGTGCGCTGGCCTACTTTGGGATAACCGTCGCCATGCGCATTGGTGAAATCAGCTTTGTCACGCCGTTCCGCTACAGCCGAATGATCTTTGCGCTTATGATCGGCATTGCTGTCTTTGACGAAAAACCAGACACTGCGACCCTTGTAGGGGCCGGAGTAATTATTCTGTCAGGCCTTTACACTCTCTGGCGCGAACAGATTGTTAAAAACGTGGCTGCGGCGTAAAGACCCTTGTTGTTAGCGCCATCATGACGTTAAACGCTGCACGACTTAACGCCAAAGGAGTTGCCCAATGAGCACCATCATCGATATTCATGCGCGAGAAATCCTCGACAGCCGCGGCAACCCGACGGTCGAGGTCGATGTTACCCTTGACGATGGCACAATGGGCCGCGCAGCAGTGCCGTCAGGCGCCTCTACCGGTGCTTATGAAGCAGTGGAAAAGCGCGACGGCGACAAAAGCCGCTACAAAGGCAAAGGCGTACTCGAAGCCATCGCTGCGGTGAACGGTGAAATCGCCGAGACGCTCGTGGGTATAGATGCGACTGAGCAAGTAGAAATCGATCAGGCAATGATCGAACTGGACGGCACCGACAACAAAGGCAGACTGGGTGCAAATGCGATCCTTGGCGTGTCGCTTGCCACCGCCAAAGCGGCTGCGGATTATACCCAGCAACCGCTTTACCGGTACGTTGGCGGCACGTCTGCACGCGTCTTGCCTGTTCCAATGATGAATATCATTAATGGCGGCGAACATGCCGACAACCCGATCGACATTCAGGAATTCATGATCATGCCCGTCGCCGCAGATAATATTCGCGATGCGGTACGCATGGGGTCCGAAGTTTTCCACACACTCAAAAAAGAGCTGTCTGACGCGGGTCTGTCCACTGGTATTGGCGACGAGGGCGGCTTTGCCCCCGACATCAGCTCTTCTCGTGACGCATTGGATTTCATTTTGAAATCTATCGAGAAAGCTGGCTATAAGCCCGGAGAAGATATTCATCTGGCTCTCGATTGTGCTGCGACCGAATACTTTAAAGAAGGGTCTTATGTACTTGCAGGAGAAGGTAAAAAACTGAGCCCAGAGGAAAACGCAGCTTATCTGGCAGCGCTGGTCAAAGATTACCCCATCATTTCTATCGAAGACGGTATGTCCGAAGATGATTGGGACGGCTGGAAGGCTCTGACGGACGCACTTGGTGATAAAATACAACTTGTCGGTGACGATCTTTTTGTGACCAACCCCGTTCGCCTGGCCGAGGGCATTGAACGTGGATGCGCCAACTCAATGCTAGTTAAAGTCAATCAAATTGGTACTTTAACAGAGACACTTCAAGCCGTTGATATGGCGCATCGTGCCAAATATACCAACGTGATGAGCCACCGTTCGGGCGAAACAGAAGACGCCACAATCGCTGATTTGGCCGTCGCTACCAACTGCGGGCAGATCAAAACCGGTTCGCTTGCACGCTCTGATAGGCTTGCCAAATACAA
>JAQWVA010000115.1:0-5997 GCA_029250205.1 Tateyamaria sp. | reverse complement strand
AACGCGTCTAATGGCAGCTCCCAGCCCAAAGTGACCCTTTAGGACTGAAGCGCGAACAACCGTTCTTTCGCCAAAAGCGGTCATTTTTCAGGTCGCGGGTCGGGCTGTTGTCTTATGTTCATACGCCGAAATAGCTGCTCCCAACAGGATCAAAGGACAGGCGAACAGGAAGCCTGTGGAGAGCACTAAGTCGAAGAAAAAGAGGTCCGCCAGCAGTGGCCAAAGCAAAGCGACATATTCGAACGGGGCCAAGCGCGAGGCTTCGGCATAGCGGAAGGCCATCGTCATCGCGATATGGGCAAACCCGCCAAACAGGCCTGCGATGATCAAGAGCGCGAGCGTGCCGCCCGATGGCATCACCCAGCCCCATGGCAGCGTGAAGAGCGCCCCCATCATTGATACCAGCACGAAATACAGGGCAATTGCACCAGGGCTCTCAGTCCGGTTCAGATCTCGAACCATGATTAGAGCCAGCGCCGTCATGGCCGCAGCGGCCAACCCGATCACATAGCCCATCAACCGCGCCGCATCCATCCCCTGCATCTCAGGCCAGACCAGGACGACCACACCCGCAAAACCGAACCCAAGCCCCCCAACGCGCCTGATTGTCAGCCGCTCAGACAGCAACAACACCGCGCCAAGCGCCGTCAGGATCGGCGAGAGTTGCGCTATGAGCACCGCCTCGGCCACATTCAGCCGGGCGATTGCCGCAAACGTCCCGAAAAGCGCCAGCGCCCCAAAGGTAGAGCGAATTAGATGCGCACCGGGGCGCTTTGTGGCCAACCCGCCAGGGAACTCTCCGCGAAGGTACAGAAAGATCACAAGCGGGATCAGCGCAAAAGCGGAGCGGAAAAACACGATCTCGCCCAGCGGCACGTCCTCGCTGACCGCTTTGACGCTGATCAGCATCCCTGCAAAGAGCAGGCCTGAGAGAATGCGCAGGGCGACCCCGAGAGATGGGCGATCCACGCTACTCATACTTGTGCCTCGTCGCGGGCCAAGGCGTCCCGCAGTGCATCCCCCGCGAGGTTGATCGCCAGCACGCAGATCACCACTGCCAGCCCCGGCCATATCATCAAGAGCGGGGTCGAGCGCATGTGTTGGCGCGCGTCCAGCAGCATCGCGCCCCATTCCGGCGTCGGCGGTTCGACGCCAAAGCCCAGAAACCCTAGCGTAGAGATGCCCAGGATCGCGCGGGCAAACATCCCAGTCCAGATCACCGTGAGCGAGGGGATCAGTGAGGGGAGGTAGTGCCAGCGCGCGATGGCTAGCGGTGACAGTCCCGCCAGATGCGCCTGCAGCACGTAACCGCGCGAGGCCACCGAGAGTCCGATCCCCCGGGCCACGCGTGCATAGCGCATCCAGCCCACCACGCTGATCGCAAAAACCAGTGTCCAGGTTCCCGCCCCCACCAGTCCCGCGATAACGACCGCGGCGACAAGCTCGGGGAAGGCTAGGAACGTGTCGGTCGTACGCATGACAACCCAATCGGCGATTTTGCCGCCCAAGGCCGCGATTAGCCCGATGGCCGTACCCAGAACCAGCCCGATCAGCGAGATCAGGAACGCTAGTCCCAACGACCAACGCGCCCCATGCAAAAGCCGCGACAGCATATCCCGACCAAGCGCGTCGGTGCCCAAGAGGAACTCGGCGCTTGGGGGTGCAAGCCGCTTGGGGATGTTAATTGCAGTCGGGTCGTAGGGCGCAAGCATCGGACCGAGCACGGCAAAAACTACAAGGGAAATGGCGAGGACGGTCACGCTACGCATCACGTTCTCCAATCCGTGGATCCAGCGCGCGATAGATCAGGTCAATGCTGAGATTGACCACCACGAAGACCAGCGCCGTCAATACTACCACCGCCTGCACATGCGGGAAGTCGCGCGATATGATCCCGCTAACCAGAAAGCTGCCAAGCCCGGGGCGGCCAAAGATCACCTCGACCGTGACTAGCCCCTCAAGCAGAAAGGCCAGCTCTAGCCCCAGCACAGTCACGACAGGCACGGCCGCATGCGGAGCCACGTGATCGCAACCAATCGCGCGCCTGTTGACTCCGCGCCGGGCAAGCGCGGGCAAAAAGGGCTGGCCCCGCGCCTCTAGGATGCCAGATCGAATGATCCGGGTCAGCGAGGCCGCAAGGCCAAGGCCCAACGTCACAGCTGGTAAGATCGCATGCGCGGGCGTGCGGACCCCCATCGCGGGCAACCAGCCGAGATGGACAGAAAATAGAAGGATCAGGAGAAGGCCCAACCAAAAAGCTGGGATCGCCACGCCAAGTGAGGCGATTGCGACCGCAAGGCGGTCCACAACACCTCCCGGTCGCCGGGTCGCGATGATCGCCAGCGGCAATGACACTACCAAACCGATCACCAACGCCGCCAAAGCCAAAGGAAATGTATAGCTGACCGCCGCCCAGAGATCCGGCCAGACCTGGCGGCCTGTTACCGAGGAGTTGCCAAAATCCAGCCGCATAAGCGGCCCGGCCCAGTTGGCGAATGCCGTCCAAAACCCGCTGTCTAATCCTGCTTGAGCGCGCACCTCGTCAATGAACCCTTCCGTCGCAAAGGTATTGTACCTAGCGATGGCAATGGCTTGGGCCGGGTCGCCTGGAGCGCTCCACAAGAGCGCGAACGTAGCGATGGCTGTGCCCGACAGAACGACAGCGGCACGTATCAATAGCGAACCAATCGTCCACATCACGCGGCGACCTCCAATGCGCCAAGGGCGATGGCGGCGTCTCTCAACGTTTTGCCATAGTCGGAGGCGGGGGCTTGCGCGAAGCGTGCAGCGGGCGCGTGTTCGACGATCTTGCCCGCTTGCAACACGGCGATCTCGTCTGCGAAGGCCACCGCATATCCCAAATCATGCGTGACGATCAGTGCGGCAAAGCCCTCTTCGGCCTGAAGATCCGCGATCAGCCTTGCAGTGTGTTTCTGGGTCACGGCATCCAGCGCCGAGAGCGGCTCATCAAACAACACCAAAGGTGGAGCAGCGATGAGCGCCCGGAGGATGCCCGCGCGTTGTGCCTGGCCGATAGAGACCTCGAAGGGGCGACGGTCAAGGATTTTTGGCGAGAGTTCCAACCCGTCACAAAGCCGTTCCAATCGCCCATTGGGCAATTTAGACCGACGCGCTGTGATCGGTTCCATCACCGAACGGCGTAGCGTGAGGGCGGGATTGAAGGCGGCGCGTGGCTCTTGCATAACCAACGCGGGGCGGCAGACCCGTACCGGCGCGTAGTTCCAAGTGATGCTGCCGCCGGAGAGTGCGACCAGTCCGAGAACCGCTGCGATCAGGGTTGACTTTCCCGCACCACTCTCTCCGACAAAGGCAAGGGTCTTGCCCGGTGCCAAGCGGAGCGAGACCTCGTGCAGAACGGTTGCCTTGCCGCGCTGCACAGAAATGGTATCGACACTCAGCACGGCAGTGCCATCCAGTTGCGATGGGTCGAAAGTGCCTTGGAGGCTTCGGTTTGCGGATGGTTCAAAATTGCGGATGTTGGCGCACACTCCACCAGATGCCCATCTTGCATCACCATCAGAGTATCGACGCGACGGGCCGCCAAACCCAGATCATGGGTGATCAAGAGCATCGCGGTGTCACGCCCCTTCAAGTGACGGCTCAAAATATCCATTGTGGCGGCGGCGATAACGGGGTCCAGGGCGGAGGTCGGCTCGTCCAACACAATCAGGTCCGGCGACCCGATCAACGCCATGGCGATCACGAATCGCTGCTGCATCCCCCGGCTCCAGCCCCAAGGACGCTTGCACAGGTCGGCCCCCTCGATCTTAAGCGCCTCAAACAGCGCGCCGCGATCCGTGGAACCGGGTACAAGCCCCAAAGCAACTTCCGCTTCGCGCCAGTGAAACCCCATGGATTTCAACGAGTCCAGCGCCTCGTCGGGGCTTTGCGGGACATGGGCGACGCTATGGCCTTGCGCCCGCAAGTCATCAATCAGCGCATGCCCCAGTGTCGATTTCCCCGACCCCGAAACGCCAACCAGCCCGATGCGGGCACCGGGCTCTATGTCGACCGAGGTCGGGTAAAGGATGGTCAGGCCCGAGCGCACCGCACTCAGGCCAGAAGATGTTAGTTTCATGCTGACTGTGTCACTCCGAGAACTTGGTCTCATGCGTGATCCAATATGTCTCTGTTGGGTGCACGGCGTAGCCCGTCAGGCCGGGCCTGGCAACGTTCACCTGAGATACGTGGAAGACCGGGATTAGCGCGGCTTTATCCGCAATGATGCCTTGGACAGCGTCATAGATCTCTTTGCGCTTCGCATGCTCGAAGGTCAGGCGACCATCCGCAAGAAGCGTGTCGAGTTCCGAGTTGGAGAACTTGCCGGAGTTCGAGCCACCATCGGACTTCAACAGCGTCTCAAGCACGCCACTGGGATCGCCCTGCGGGGTCATCACCCAAGCTTGCAGGAACATATCAGCATCACCCTCTTTGATCATATCGTTCGATGCGCCCCATTCACCGACCTTAACGTTTGCCTTGACGCCAATCGCGGCAAGGAAAGCCTGCGTCAGCTCAGCCGTGGGCGGCAGGGCCGCGCGCGAGGAATAGGTGACAATGTCGATTTCCAGCGGTTCGCCGTCGAGCATCCAAACGCCGCCTTCGTTGACAGCACCGGCCTCGGTCAGCAGCGCCTCTGCGCCTGCCGGGTCATAGTCCGCTGCGATGTCTGCCGCCCAACCCTTGCCCGTGGGGAAGACGGTGCCAGCGGCCTGACCGCCAACGCCCGACAAGACCGCATCCACGATGCCGTTGCGGTCAATTGCTTTCGACACGGCCTTGCGCACCAGTGGGTTCGCCATCGGGCCGCTCGCCGCGTTCACCGTGTAGAAGTAAAGCCGCGCGGTGGGGGCAGAGAAGCCCTGAGCGCCGGTTTCCTGGATGCGCGCGAAATCGGCCTCTGGGTAGTTGATCACCATGTCAACCTCACCCGCCTCAAAGGCCAGCGCGGAGGATGCAGGATCGCCATTGACCACCACGCGGACCTCTTCCAGACCGGGGGTGCCGAGGCGGTAATTGCTGTTGGCCTCGGCGCGGTAGAGCTGCTTTGGCACGGCCTCTTTGAACACATAGGGGCCGGTGGCGTTGATCGGGAATGCCTCTGAGACCGGGCCCAAGATCGCGATGCCCGGCTCGGAGAGCGACCACGGAAAAGCTGCGTTAGGGCTGTTAGTCGTGAACACCACAACGCTGTCGCCATCGGCAGAGATGCTGGCAAGGTCGAGAAGCTTGGAGATCCGCTTATTGTGTCCTGGATGCGCCTCGTTCGAGATGGCGGAGATCGCCTCGACCACCGCATCGGCGGTTAGGGGCGCGCCGTCATGGAAGGTCACCCCCTCGCGAAGGGTTACGCGCCATGTAGTTTCGTCCGCCTGCTGGACCTCTGCCGCCAAGCGCGGATAAAGGTTCAGGTCATAATCGACGCCCATCAGAGTTTCGGTTACGCCGGTCTGGTTCGACATCCATCCGTTATAGCCCGCGCGGGGGTCTGGGACCTCGTCGCCAGGGCCGAAGCCCACCGAGATCGTTAGACTGGCCTCTTGGGTCGCGCCCGGTAGGGCCGCGCCCAGCACCATTAGTGCGGCGAGCGTTGTGTTTTTGAGAAGTGACATTTAACTTCCTTTGTAGTTAGTTATCTGGGTGCGAGATGCGCTGTTTTAGGCGCCTGTTTTTTGGCCTTTCCTTGGGACAGGGTCTCAAATGCGCCCAAGGGCAATCGTAGAGCGTAATGTTATAACATAACGGAATGTATGGAATTACAATAGGCGCGCAACAGAAAAATTTATGTGTGTCGCGTGTTCTCGAAACTTCGTCGAGAACCGTTCGTCGGGGCGAGATCGTTTGACTGGATTGCTGAGATGCGGCTAACGGCAGCAAGGAGCCCAAACTGTGAGTTCGGTTTTCCTGCTGCGTGCGCTCGCAGCGTGGAAAATGCTGCGTCAGCGTAAAATTCGGTGCTGCCGAGTAGGAGTGTAA
>JAQWVA010000091.1:0-5225 GCA_029250205.1 Tateyamaria sp. | reverse complement strand
GGGATCACGATTTCGACGGCGCATGTCGAATACGAGACCGAAGGCCGCCACTACGCTCACGTCGACTGCCCCGGCCACGCTGACTATGTCAAGAACATGATCACCGGTGCCGCCCAAATGGACGGCGCAATTCTTGTTGTGAACGCAGCAGACGGCCCAATGCCACAAACGCGTGAGCACATTTTGCTTGGCCGTCAGGTTGGTATCCCCACAATGGTCGTCTACATGAACAAAGTCGATCAGGTTGACGATGACGAGTTGCTTGAGCTCGTCGAAATGGAAATTCGCGAACTTCTGAGCTCGTACGACTACCCAGGTGACGACGTACCCGTCATTCCTGGTTCGGCGCTGGCCGCAATGGAAGGTCGCGACGAAGCGATTGGGGAAAATTCGATCAAAGCCTTGATGGCCGCGGTTGATGAGTTCATTCCTACGCCTGAGCGTGCGATTGACCAGCCGTTCCTGATGCCAGTGGAGGACGTGTTTTCGATCTCTGGTCGTGGAACAGTCGTGACTGGCCGTGTAGAGCGTGGCGTCATTAATGTTGGCGACAGCATTGAAATCGTTGGTATTAAGGACACTCAAACGACCACGTGTACGGGCGTTGAAATGTTCCGCAAGCTGCTGGACCGTGGCGAAGCTGGCGACAACATTGGCGCGTTGTTGCGCGGTATCGACCGCGAAGCAGTTGAGCGTGGTCAGGTTCTTTGTAAGCCTAGCTCTGTCAAGCCCCACACGAAATTTGAAGCCGAGGCGTATATTCTGACCAAGGAAGAGGGTGGCCGTCATACGCCATTCTTTGCCAACTATCGCCCACAGTTTTACTTCCGGACGACAGATGTGACCGGAACGGTTCAGCTGGCTGAGGGTACTGAAATGGTCATGCCGGGTGACAATGTGTCGTTTGGCGTTGAGCTGATCGCACCGATCGCTATGGAAAACGGCCTGCGCTTTGCGATCCGCGAAGGTGGCCGCACAGTCGGCGCTGGTGTTGTGTCGAAAATCACTGAGTAAGTGGGCCGCGCCCGAAAGGGCGCGCACACCCCAAACATTTTTTGGGACACATACACCGCGGGTTTTGAATTGCTGATAACAGCAATCCAAGCACTAAGGTGAAGAAAAAAACGAAACGCGATGAGGGGCATCGATGAGCGGCGCTCCTCCTCTCCGTTGAAAGACCCGGATAGGGGAACTTTAAAAATGGCCATCCAAAGCCAAAACATTCGCATTCGGCTGAAAGCGTTTGACTTTCGAGTGCTGGACGCGTCCACGCAAGAGATCGTAAACACTGCCAAGCGCACTGGCGCTTCTGTCCGTGGGCCGATCCCGCTGCCAAACAAAATCGAGAAATTCACCGTTCTGCGTGGGCCCCACGTCGACAAAAAATCCCGCGATCAGTTTGAGATTCGTACGCACAAGCGTCTCTTGGACATCGTTGATCCGACTCCCCAAACTGTTGACGCGCTTATGAAGCTCGACCTGGCAGCTGGTGTGGACGTCGAGATCAAGTTGCAATCGTAAGGAGGGTATGAACATGCGCTCTGGAATTCTAGCAAAAAAAGTCGGCATGACCCGGCTTTTCATGGAAGACGGCAAACAGATTCCTGTTACCGTTCTTCAGCTCGATGGTCTTCAGGTTGTTGGTCAACGCACACCTGACAAAGACGGTTATACCGCCGTTACGCTTGGCGCAGGTTCGCCGAAAGTGAAGCGGTTGAGCCAGGCAATGCGCGGCCATTTTGCTGCTCAAAAAGTTGAGCCCAAGCGTAAGCTTGTTGAGTTTCGCGTCACCGAGGACAACTTGATTAGTGTCGGCGAAGAAATCTCGGCCGAACATTTTTTGGCGGGTCAAAAGGTCGACGTTAGCGGCACATCGATCGGCAAGGGTTTTGCCGGCGCAATGAAACGGCACAACTTTGGTGGTCTGCGTGCCACCCACGGTGTGTCAATTTCACACCGTTCGCACGGCTCAACAGGTCAATGTCAAGATCCCGGCAAGGTTTTCAAAGGAAAGAAAATGGCCGGTCACATGGGTGCAGCTCGTGTGACAACGCAAAACCTCGAGGTCGTAAAAACGGACGTCGACCGCGGTTTGATCATGATCAAAGGCGCTGTTCCTGGGTCCAAAGGTGGATGGGTTACCGTTAAGGACGCTGTGAAAAAGAAACTGCCAGATGGCGTTCCATTCCCGGCTGCTCTGAAGTCTGCGGCTGTTGCCGAAGCTCCCGCGGAAGAAGCACCCGCAGAAGGTGGTGAAGCATGAAACTTGATGTGATCAAACTCGACGGTGGCAAAGCTGGTTCGGTTGAGCTGGATGCTGACCTTTTCGGCCTGGAGCCGCGTGCAGACATCCTGCACCGTGTGGTCCGCTGGCAGCGCAATAACGCGCAGGCTGGCACTCACAAGGTCAAGACGCGGTCCGAGGTGAACTATTCGACAAAGAAGATATATCGCCAGAAGGGTACGGGCGGCGCGCGCCATGGTGCACGTTCTGCGCCAATCTTCCGTGGCGGTGGTGTCTATAAAGGTCCGGTTGTTCGCTCTCATGGCCACGACCTAACCAAAAAGTTCCGCAAGCTTGGCCTTAAGCACGCTTTGTCCGCCAAGATGGCCGCCGGTGAGCTGGTGGTGATTGAAGATGCGTCAACGTCTGGAAAAACTGGTGCTTTGGCCAAACAGGTCAGGGAACTGGGCTGGAAACGCGCACTGGTCATCGACGGAGCCTCCGTGAACGAGGATTTCCTGAAAGCCGCGCGCAACATTGAAGGTTTGGACATCCTGCCGTCGATGGGCGCAAACGTATATGATATCCTGAAACGTGATACTTTGGTGATCACAAAAGCAGGTATCGAAGCACTGGAGGCTCGACTGAAATGAGTGCCAAGGCAGAACATTACGACGTGATCCGCAAACCGGTCATTACCGAAAAAGCGACCATGGCATCAGAAAATGGCGCCATTGTTTTTGAGGTCGCTATCGGGAGCAATAAGCCCCAGATTAAAGAGGCCGTAGAGGCGCTTTTTGGTGTTAAGGTCAAGGCCGTGAACACGACGATCACAAAGGGCAAGGTCAAGCGCTTCCGCGGTTCGTTAGGCAAGCGCAAGGACGTCAAAAAGGCGTATGTGACGCTTGAAGAGGGCAACACAATCGACGTCAGCACCGGTCTTTGAACGGTTGCACGTTGGCGCTTTGAAAAATTAGGAAACCCCGGCTGCGAAAGCGGTCGGGGTTTTCCATTGGAAATTCTAGCATTGGCCTTTTCGTTTCGTCGGCCAGTTGTCACATCAAATTTAGCTAACCTAATTTTATAACGGAAACCTTGCTGATGAAAACAACCCTCCCAATGTGCAAATTCTGGATCTTGCGCATAGCTATTACAGCGCAACCGAGGTGTTGGCCGATGCGGACGCCAATGCGATTCCAATAATTAATTTGCGGTGTCACGCGATCGAGCTGTTTTTGAAGGCACTCCATCAAAAAGATACATTTACGGACACAGGCACCGGTGTATTTGTCATGCGACCGGGATCGGGTCGCAATGTGAGCCATGATCTGAACGACTCCTTTTTAAAAACGCTGCCAGCGCATCGTGATGAACTTCTGCGCGAAATGTCGACGCTGTGTGACGATCTAAAGAAACTATATGGTGTTTTCGCTAAGAGCAGGTATTTGTATGAGGCTGGAGGAAGTTTGCCGCACTCTAAGGCCAAAAATGTGTCTCAACTTCTTGCGGAAAAAACAGCCAATCTGCCTAGATACCCATCATCATAAGCTGAGACTGTTGAAATAATCGGGCTGCGAGTTGGCGTTCCTTCGGTAGCTTAAAATTATCCTTCCACAGGTCTTTGGTTCTTTCGGTTGATCAAGCGCGTCCGCCCTTGACCTCAATCCGCCATCCCCCTAAGAGATCCCATCGGTTGGCCCCGGATTCGTCCGGGGCTTTGCCTTTGCTCGTTCGAGCAGACAATCTCGGGCACCTACGGGGGCCTAAACCCAAGCCGGGGCAACCCGGCAGACATAGCAAAACGGAAGACAGCAATCATGGCACTCAAGTCGTATAAGCCGACGACGCCGGGCCAGCGTGGGCTGGTACTGATCGACCGTTCGGAGCTTTGGAAAGGCCGCCCGGTCAAGTCCCTAACACAGGGTCTGACCAAGCATGGCGGACGGAACAACACCGGACGGATCACGATGCGCCGCAAAGGCGGGGGCGCAAAGCGTCTCTATCGGATCGTGGATTTCAAGCGTAACAAGATGGACGTCACAGCAACTGTGATGCGCATCGAATATGACCCTAACCGCACAGCGTTCATCGCTCTTGTCAGCTACGCTGACGGCGAGCAGGCTTATATTCTGGCGCCACAACGTCTTGCCATCGGTGACACCATCGTTGCCAGCCAAAAAGCGGATATCAAGCCCGGTAACGCGATGCCATTCAGCGGCATGCCTATTGGGACAATCATCCACAACATAGAACTGAAACCTGGCAAGGGTGGTCAGATCGCGCGTGCCGCTGGTACCTACGCTCAGTTCGTCGGTCGTGATGGCAGTTATGCGCAGATCCGCCTGTCTTCTGGCGAGCTGCGTCTTGTGCGTCAAGAATGCATGGCAACCGTTGGTGCGGTTTCGAACCCGGACAATTCGAACCAGAACTACGGTAAAGCTGGCCGCATGCGCCACAAGGGCATCCGACCTTCTGTGCGTGGTGTCGTTATGAACCCGATCGACCACCCCCATGGTGGTGGTGAGGGCCGGACATCGGGTGGTCGTCACCCAGTGAGCCCGTGGGGTAAACCCACAAAGGGCGCCCGTACGCGAAACAAGAACAAAGCGTCGCAAAAGCTGATAATCCGCTCGCGTCACGCCAAGAAGAAAGGGCGCTGATAGATGTCTCGTTCTGTTTGGAAAGGCCCCTTTGTCGACGCTTATGTGTTGAAAAAGGCTGAAGCGTCCCGCGAAAGCGGTCGCAACGAAGTTATCAAGATCTGGTCGCGCCGCTCGACGATCCTGCCTCAGTTTGTGGGCTTGACGTTCGGTGTTTATAACGGACGCAAGCATATTCCCGTGAACGTGTCCGAAGAAATGATCGGTCAAAAGTTCGGTGAATATTCGCCCACGCGTACCTATTATGGTCACGCCGCTGACAAAAAGGCGAAACGCAAATGAGCAAGGATAAGAATCCACGCCGCGTGGCGGACAACGAGGCAATGGCCAAGACCCGCATG
>JAQWVA010000067.1:0-2057 GCA_029250205.1 Tateyamaria sp. | reverse complement strand
CTTTGGGGAAATCGCTTTGTTGGACGGCACTACCACCTACCAAAGGGGCGGCCTTTAGACGCGCTAGCAAGTCCGGTTCGCGCACCCGCGCCAGGCGTTTGGAGTTTTGGGGCCGTTTTGACGCTGGAAGATCGAATCTGCCAGGGCTTCGTTTGCTGGCTTCTGACCAACGATTGAGGCTCGCCAGTCAAAGCCGCGGCTACCTGCAGAAGGATGACGAAACCCAGCCAAAAAGCGGCCTGCCCTGTAAACCAAGCTGTAAACCAAGGAGCCCGAATGGGCCAAGACACGTATAAGTCTATGAAAACATTGGAGGCGGGTACCGGAATCGAACCGGTGTACACGGATTTGCAATCCGCTGCATAACCACTCTACCAACCCGCCTTTGTGGTGTAAAATCAAGCAGCTAGCTAGATTTTGGGGCGGAACGGATTGGCGAGGTATCACAAGAGTTATCAAGTTCTTGTTCTGATCTCGATCCGTTCACCCGGCTTATTGCCGTTTTTTGTGGGCTTGTCCAGCCCGCATCCGCTGTCTTGCGGCCCCGGCATACTTTTCGATCATTGCCTTGGTGGTGTGGCCTGAATAGCTGGCGATTTCGTCATCCGTGCAGCCGTGCAGAGCCAGTTCATGGATGCCACGATAGCGAAGCGCATGCAGATCATAGGTTTCGACGCCACGCCGCTTTCGTTCATCACGCATGATCTGCGCCATGCAGCGATAAGGCAGCGGTGTGCCGTCCTGTTTTGTCAGGACGGTCAGCCCTTTTTTTGGCGCTGTTCCAAGCGCTTCGATTACAAAGCCGGTGCAAGGGATGCAGAGTTCCCGGCCTGTCTTCTACTGCACCACGCGCAAGCGATGCAGAGTTCCCGGCCTGTCTTCTGCTGCACCACGCGCAAGCCGGTGCCGTCAAAGTCGTTCCAGCGAAACCGAGTCCAGTCATCCGGGCGCTGAACGCTGCCGATTCCCAATTCAAAGATCAGCCGCGCCATCTGGTGCGCCTCACTGCGGAACTTGTCGACCGCCCAATCCGGCCATGGGATGTGTGGTTACTTCTTTTCGGGCGGGGTTTTCAGGTGACGGATGCCCTTGGCCGGGTTCTGTTCCTTCCAGCCCAGATCAATCGCATGTTCGAACAGCACATTCATGATCTGCTAGATGTAGTTGGCAAATCTGATGCGCTGCCGGTTGGCTTCCATCGTCGCGATGATGTCGGCCCGTTTGGTTGTGGTCACTTTTTTCTTCCCCACCTTTTCCAGCAGGTATTCGTGGACGCGCTCATAATCCTTGCGCGATCTGGGCGACAGGTCAGCCCAGCGATCTGATTGGCGATAGCTGGCGATCAGGATTTTGAAGCTGGTTTTTGATGCGACCTTCCGCCCGGTCAGGATTTGCCAGCATTCCGCATCATAGGCTTGGGTGCCGGGTTCCGCATGGATGCGCACATAGCGCCCGTCTTTGCTGACATAATGGTAGCCCTTGGGGTGTATCCAGACCTTCGGTTTCTTCACCATTCAACACTTTCTAGCCCGTCGATCAGGTCGCCGCGCATGGCCTTTTGTAGCTGTTCAACGTCCCATCGGTCAAATTTGGCCGCTGGCGGCAATGCCCCGTCCTTCACCAAAGCCAAGAATTCCGCTTTCTTCATTTCCAAAAGGCTGGCGGCTGTCTTGGCTGTAGCAAAGAGGGGCGTGTGCTTTGTCATCAGGCTGTTCCCTGTGGTGCGGATGACAGGAACCGCCCGCATCGAAAGAGGGAAGGAAGGCCGGACATGGCGAGCAGGCCATGCCCGGCCAAGTTGACGACGCACAACCGTGCATCAGTCGGGAGGAAACGAGACAGGGCGCCCATCAGGCAGCCCCTGTATCTACTGCTGCCTGTGGGCTTTGTTGCACAAATCAGCATTATCTGGGATTCACGTCATGAATCGAGCTTTTATAGGTGGCGTTTATGAGCAGCTGGACACCTACGACGTACAAGACCCGGAACTGGGCAGAGTATAACCTTTCACTGAAGCAACGGGGATCGCTCGCGATCTGGTTTGATCCAGAGATGGT
>JAQWVA010000083.1:0-3575 GCA_029250205.1 Tateyamaria sp. | reverse complement strand
GCACCCCAAAACCATGTAGAGACAGACCAACAGCAGGACCATAACAACGGGCTGCACATCGAAGGATGAAACAAAGCTAGAAACCTGTGCGGGCACGCCCAAAACTCCAAGGATAAAGTTCAAATAAAAGGCTGCGATGAGGATCAGCAGCGTCATACCGGTTGTTGTGACACACGACAAAAAAGCCTCACGCAGCATCGTCCAACTAAGCGTTCCGTAAAACGCGACAAGCCCAAGGGCTGCGATGACACCGACACCCGCAGCCTCGGTCGGGGTGGCGAAACCAAGGTAGATCGATCCCATCACTAGAATGAAGATCACAACAGGTGGGACCAGATCAACGAGACGCTGACGACGCTCATGCCACGGGGCCATAGGTTGCGGTTTCCCTGCAATGGCAGGGTTCCACAGACACGCGATAATGATCACGCCCATAAAGGACGAGGCCAAGACAACGCCGGGTAGGATGCCAGCCGTGAACAAGGCCCCGATGGATGTATTGGTGATGGCACCATAGATGATTAGATTAATCGATGGCGGAATTAAAATCCCAAGTGTAGCGCCAGATGCGACGCTGCCTGCCACCCAGCTTTCTTTATAATTCTGCTTTCGAAACGTCGGAAAGGCCACGGTACCAATCGTGGCAGCGGTGGCCACGGATGAGCCCGAGATGGAGGCAAATATGGTTGAGGCCACGATGTTGGTGTGCAGCAACCCTCCCGGCAAAGGCCGTGTCCAATCCGCAAGCGCGCGGTACATGCGTTCGGTCACGCCGCCGCGCACAAGGATTTCACCCATCAGCACGAACAGCGGGATCGCGACCAGAAGGAAGTTGTTCAGCGTGCCCCACATCATCGTCCCAAACGGGCGGATCATTGCGTCACCAAAGAAAATATACGCCCCGGTCAGCGCAACAACAAACAGCGCCGAGGCAATATGCAGACCGATGAACAGCAAAAACAACAGCAGGCCAAAGCCGATGGCGGCCCCTTCAATTCCGAGCATCATCAGTCCCTTGTGTGACGTCACCGACGTAATTGCTAACTTCTTCATCGACCGTGACAGGGCCGTAAAACCGCGCAACAGACGGGCGATCAAAGATTAACAGGTAAATAGCATGAGCCGACGTCAGGCAGGCTGTGATCGCAAAGAATGCCGTGCCGGTAACCCAGACAGTTTGCGGTACCCACAGCGGGGTCTGCAGTGGGGTGTTTGTAATAGATCCAAATCGCAATGTCGTTTGAAGTTCTGACCACGCGTGCCACGTCATAAAGAGTGCGACGCCGGCAATGATCACCTGTGCAAGGACATGAAGCACGTCGCCCACGACCTTTGGAAAGAACCGAAAGAAGAGATCAATGCGCGGATGGCCACGCCGCAAAAGCGTGAGCGCCATGCCAAGCGAGCCGACGAAGGCGAGAACATATCCACCAATCTCATCGGTGCCCTGCACTGAAACTCCAACAAAGTCGCGCCCGACAATATCAACGAAAATCAGAATGGCCAAAAGGGCGACCGCCCCGCCTGCGACAAGCGCAAGAAGGACGGCCATTTTTTCTGCGACCACAAGGAATTGTGGCCGTTTGTGGGCTGCATTACTCAAGTGTGAGACCGCGAGCGGCACCGACTGTATCGTTCCAGATAGCTTTGCAACCAGGGTAAGATGCTTCGCACTTTTCGGCCCACTCTGGCAGAACTGCAGAGACTGAGATCGCAGCAACCGTCGCTTTGTCTTCATCGCTTACGGGCAGCAGCGTCATGTCATAAGAGGTATAGATATCACCTTCTGGGCAATCACCGCCGGTCGAGCACGATTGTGCCGTGCCGTTGGTGCTGATCGCCAGCTCCCACAAAGACGCTTCCATATCCGCCATAGCGGTTTCAAAGGCTGTGCGTTCAGCCTCACTCAGGCTTTCGAGCCATTCGAGATTCACCATGTGCGATTGGATCGAACCGGATACTGACAACGGATAAAGATGCGTTGTCACCTCTGGCCATTTGCCTGTGTTAGACGATGTGGGCGAGGTCACGCCGCACGATGCAACACCGCGTTGAAGGGCGGGATAAACCTCGGGGAACGACAGCGTCACGGGTGTGGCACCAAGGTTTTCCAGCAGCGTCGACATGGAGGCCGTGAAGGAACGCACCTTTAGCCCATCAAGATCAGCCAGAGATGTCATTTCTGCGTTGCACAAAAAGACCTGTGGCCCAAACGGCCAGATAGCGGCGGCCTGCACGCCAAACTTTTCACCCAGCCGCGCATTGAACACGTCGCGGTACGCATCGACCGCTTCTTTTAGGTCAGTCATGTTGGTAGACACACCAATCAGGTCGATGCCTTCCAAAAATGGATCATCCCTTGCGACGCTACCGACCTGAATGGTCGCCATGTCGAACGCCCCGGTGCTAAGTAGGCGAAGGCCATCTGCCAAATCGATGCCGACCGCCTGAAATTCACTGCGCGCAACTGTAAACCCGGACGCGCCCAAAGCATCCATTCCGGCCATTTCGGGCGCAAACTGTGCGCGACCTTCTTGGTTTTGGGTCAAGATACGCATGTCTTGCGCGGATGCCGATGTGGCGAACGTCATGGCAATCGAGCCACCGACGATTGCCATTGTTGAGAGTAGTTTTTTCATTCTGTGAATTCCCCTTTAAACCAACCGGAGGGACCACCCGTACCGGAATATGAGTATTATGAGTTTCAGCAGGACAGCGACGCTGGGAGAACTCAAGAAAATAATTCCCCTTGAGTCATCAACAAGAAAGTATATTTTCATATTCGGAAAGATTAGTTAGATAAGCATTTTCAATGCTTTAGAGGCCATTTTAGCCATTAATTTCAGCATGACACGCGCAAGAGGCGAAAATCCGTCTTGTTCAACGCCTAATATATCACCGATAACTGCGATTGGTGCTGGCTAATCATGCATATCAGTGACGCTGTGTGCTGATTGATGTGGATGGCGCTTGATTGGGGAGGCGGCTTGGGGGAATCACCGTGGGGTGCGAGAGTGCCTCTCTTATCGAAGGAATGTCCTATGACCGAAAACACCAAACGCGTGGGGATGCTGACGCCGTCATCCAATACCGTTCTTGAACCCTATACCTCTGCGATGTTCGCGCAGCTTGAAGGTGCGGCAAGCGTTCACTTTGGGCGGTTTAAGGTCGTTGAAATTTCAATGCGGCAAGCGTCCCAGTCTCAATTCACCCTAGGCCCCATCCTAGAAGCTGCCGAACGACTGGCAGAGGCACGCGTCGGGTGCATCGCATGGAACGGAACATCTGCGTCTTGGCTGGGCCTTGATAAGGACCGCGATCTTTGTGCCCAAATTGAACAAACGACAGGCTGCGCGGCCACGTCGACTGTGCTTGCGTTTGAGGATTTCTTTAAACATGCAGGTATCAAAAAGATTGGGTTGGTCACGCCGTACCTCAGCGAAATTCAGGATCGTATCATCGAGAATTATGGCGCACGCGGGCTTAATATCGTCGCAGATCGACGGCTTGTGGATAAAGGCAATTACAGCTTTGCGGAACACGGAACTGACCTGATCGCAGGCATGGTGCGCGAT
>JAQWVA010000039.1:0-4286 GCA_029250205.1 Tateyamaria sp. | reverse complement strand
ATGGTAAAGTCGAGCGATCTCACCGTTCCGATCAGCAGGAGTTCTATCAACTTCTCAGCTACAAAGGCGACGTTGATCTGGAGGCTAAACTCGACGAATGGGAGCGCTTCTACAACTTCGCTAGACCGCACGGCGCACACAACGGCCAGACCCCTTACGAAGCTCTCAGAGACAAGCTACAGTAACAACGGAAGTGTCCCGCAGGTTCGTCTAGGCTACAGTGAACCCGTGGGTATTGATGGGGGCAGTGAACGCCTTTTTGTTGATCGCGGGGTTCTTTCTTCCGCCTGTCGCGGTCATTTTGATGGCAGCCCCAATTTTGTTGCCGATCATCACGACCGCTGGTTTTGATCCAATTTGGTTTGCTGTCATCCTAACGATCAATATGGAAATTGGTCTGATTTCACCACCAGTCGGTCTCAATCTCTACGTAATCAACGGCATCGCACCTGACATCTCGCTGCGCATTATCCTTATGGGTTCGCTGCCTTTTGTGGCTTGCATGGTTCTGGCAATAATCTTGCTATGCCTATTCCCGGGCATTGCGACGTCGCTACCTGATTATGTCATGGGCCCACGCGTCTAATCTCAAAACATACTCTCATAAAGGTACCAAATAAATGTCATTCTCAACTCATTACCGCCGTGTCGGCCTCATTGTTCCCAGCTCAAATATCACCATGGAAACTGAAATTCCGGCACTCCTAAAAGCACGTGAAGCTATTCTACCAGACCGATTTACGTTTCATTCGTCACGCATGCGCATGAAGTCAGTGGTTAAAGCGGAACTTGAAGCGATGGATGCGGATAGCGTGCGGTGCGCGACAGAGCTTTCTGACGCTGCCGTTGAAGTTCAAGCCTACGCCTGCCTTGTCGCGATTATGTCGATGGGACTTGGATATCACCGAAAGTCGTCCGAAAAGCTACATCAGGCGACGGTTGATAATGGGTGCCCAACACCGGTTTTAAACTCGGCCGGTGCCTTGGTTGATGGGCTAAAAAAAATGGGCGCAAAAAAGGTATCGATAATCTGTCCTTACATGCGCCCACTAACGCAACTGGTCGTGGATTACATTGAGAACGAAGGGATCGAAGTACAGGACTTTTTGGCCTTGGAAATTCCTTACAATCTTGAAGTAGCCGGTCAAGACCCATCGGCTCCAGCCGAGCTGTGGCGCAAGCTGGATCTTAGTGGTGTAGATGCAATTGTTGGTTCTGCCTGCGTGCAAATGCCATCATTGCCCGCGATTGAAATGATAGAACGTGCGTCGGGTATACCCACTGTTTCTGCAGCGATTGCGACGACGCGACAAATTCTGAAAAACCTGAACCTGACCGAGATAGCACCTGGTGGTGGGGCTTTGCTGTCAGGTGGGAATTTGGCTTCAATGCCTAACGCGGCGTAATACTCCTACACGATGTTCCAAGACGACATGTCAATCGTAAGGCCTCCGTCACGGGCCTTGCGATTTTCGTTGGCTGGGTACACAAATTTATAGATGAGTAAAGGACGTCGTTGTGTCTAATGGACAAATACAAAGTACCGCAGCAGAGCCGAAAGTATCAATCTTGCCAATCAGTCAGGCGACGACGGCAACGTTTACGGATCTTTATTTTAGACTGACCTTTTTCTTCTTTATCCAAACGGGATCAAAGCGCGTGCTTAGCCCGGCGCAAGGCGAACTGATTGGTCAAGAAGGAGACCTGATGATCTTTCCGCCCGGGTCAATGGTGACGATGGAAAATCGACCTGTGTTGGATGATCGTTACCGCGCAGTCGGCGTCAGTTTCTCGGATGACTTGATTGACGCCGTCTTTTCCGATCACCAATTGCCAACGGTCCCTAAGGGTATCCAGATTGTTCGCGCTGAACCTGACCACCCGTCAAACCTGCTTGACCTCATCACGGCCACTCTCGCTGATAAAGCACTGCCATCCTCCATTCAACAACATCGTTTATTAGAACCCCTCATTTGGTTGCGCGACAAAGGATACCACTTACCGAAGCACAGCGAAGAGCTACCGCTTAGCCGGTTGCGACGATTGGTTGAGACCGATCTAAGCCATCCTTGGCGCATTACTGAGGTGGCCAGCCATTTCGCCATGAGCGAAGCAACCTTGCGTCGGTTACTTGTTAAATCGGGGCAAGGGTTTGCAAAAACGCTGTTAAACACACGGCTCGAACATGGGCTTAGCATGCTGCAGACGACGAACGTCCCTGTCTCACAAATTGCATTGGACTGCGGGTTTAAAACGCCTTCCCATTTTTCGGATGCTTTTCGAAAAAGGTTCGAAATTAGACCAAAAGAGATCCGTACAGCCTCAACCTGATCGTTTCCCGATATTTTATGAGTGAGAGCCGGAAGCGGACCCCGCGTCTGCGCGTTACATTAATTTCATCAATAACATGTCGGTGAAAGGACATACAATGTTTCGCACTTCACTTCTCGCGGCTACTCTTGTTGCAACTACAATCGCAGCGCCTGTCGCAGCAGAAACCTTCACGCTGACCAGCACCAAGATCGCTGAAGGACAGCAATTGGATGCAGCACAGGTTTTCCAAGGTTTCGGTTGCGAGGGCGGCAACACCGCACCTGACTTGGCTTGGTCTGGTGCGCCCGAAGGCACAAAAAGTTTTGCCGTCACAGCATACGATCCAGATGCGCCAACAGGATCCGGCTGGTGGCACTGGTTTGCATTCAACATCCCTGCTGACGCAACTGGTTTGGCGGCTAATGCTGCGATGGCCGACGGCGTCGTACAGTTGGGCAACGATTATGGTGCTGCTGGTTTTGGCGGCGCATGCCCGCCTGCTGGCGAAGTTCACCGCTATCAATTCACAGTCCACGCCCTTGGTGCTGTCTTGGAATTAGACGATTCTGTTAGCAACGCTTTGGCTGGTTTCATGGTGAATGCAAACAGCATTGCCTCGTCCACGATTACAGCCGTCTATAATCGTTAAAACTCTACGCCTCGGCACATGTCCGAGGCTTACTTTCAACGAAGGAAGCACACATGAAAGTATCTATTAACGGTTGGGCCGATGGCGCGTCCATTCCAACGAAATTTGCATTTGGCAGAATCCCTGCCGAGGGACGTTTTGAGCTGGCTGACAACATAAACCCCGAAATCTCATGGAGCGATGCTCCTGCAGGGACTAAATCTTTTGCCATCATTTGCCACGATCCTGATGTTCCATCATCAAGCGAGGACGTGAACCAAGAAGGCAAAACGGTTCCTGCCGATCTGCCAAGGGTTGATTTCTATCACTGGGTTTTGGTCGATGTTCCTGCCGATTTGTCGAGTATCGCCGAAGGCGCTGATTGTTCCGGTGTGACACCCAAAGGCAAGACACCTGGCCAGCAGGCGCATGGAATTACCGGCATCAACAGCTATACTGACTGGTTTGCGGGTGATGCGGACATGGGTGGCGAATACGGCGGTTATGACGGCCCGTGCCCCCCTTGGAACGATAGCATTATGCATCACTATCACTTCACAGTGTATGCTCTGGACGTCGAGACGTTGGGGCTAAGCGGCTCATTTACTGGGGCTGAAGCAGTTGCTGCGATGAAGGGCCATGTGCTCGGTGAGGCTGCCAAAATAGGCACCTATACAATGAACTCAGCGCTCTAAAAACCAACACCTGAACCGCCTTTAAACGGGTGCAAGCAACGACCCCCGGCGAGATCCTCTCGCCGGGCCAATAAGGGTATTCAATCGGGAGGAAAGAATATGACCACGAGAAAAGTTACGAATGGGTCGCGCCGCGACTTTATGAAGATCGCTACGGTCGGAACTGCAGGTGCCGCTTTGGGAGGAGCAACACCAGCAATCGCAGACTAACACGCAACAGGTGCGGACAGTGCGCGTTATCAGGCGGGTCTTGATCTGCTGACGTCGCTTGATGCAGATACATCGCTTGAGGCGATTACTGAAATTTCACCCGATTTGGCGAACCTTTACGTCCAACATGCCTATAGTGAGGTATTGTCTCGCGAGGCGCTGGATCCAGTGACGCGTGAGGCCGTGGCAATTGCCAGCCTGATGAATTCTGGAAATTATACCCAACCAATTTTGGAGCATAGCGCGGCTTTGTTGCACAAATCAGCATTATCCAGGATTCACGTCATGAATCCAGCGTGATAGCTGGCGTTTATGAGCAGCTGGACACCCACGACGTACAAGACCCGGAACTGGGCAGAGTATAACCTTTCACTGAAGCAACGGGGATCGCTCGCGATCTGGTTTGATCCGGAAATGGTATGGGATGCTGCGCCATCTGG
>JAQWVA010000016.1:0-18434 GCA_029250205.1 Tateyamaria sp. | reverse complement strand
TGACTTGGCATCTGCGCAACGATGGACATCTGATCAATGAAAAGCGGATCAGGCGTCTGATGCGGTTGATGGGCTTCATGCCATTTATCAAAAGCCCGAGATCAGCAAACCGGCTAAGGAGTACAAGATTTACCCATATCAGGAAGCTGCCAAGGTTGTAGGCTAGCGCATCAAGTTGAAGCCTGACCTCCTTGTCACGGAACCACTTGAAAACAGAATGCCAGCTGCCGAAATGTTTGGGCGGGTCACACCAAGCCAAGCTCGCTCATACACGCCAAAGAACCGCCTCCATGAACCTAAAATTGTCACGACCAAATGCTCAAGGATCATAAACTTTACCGGGAGAAAGCGGCGCCATCCACTCCCAAGGCTCATCTGAAATAGCACAGCAATCTTCGTCCGCTCAAACCTCCATTTGGTAACTTTGGATCAGAGTTCAAAGAAAATTGGAAACCTGAATACTAACAGATACTAAATACCTGATATTTCCAGTTTTTAGTCAAACTCGATAGTCCAATGTTTGCATCCATTTCAACGTGGCATCCGTGTCACCGCCGGGCTTGTATTCCGCCCCCAATGGTGCGTCCCACCCAATACTGGCAATCGCTTTGAAAACGCTTCGGTAGTCGATTTCGCCACTATCTGGCGCAGCACGTTCCGGCACAGACGCAAACTGAATATGTCCGATAACAGACTGCAAATCTTGCAACCGGGTGATCAAATCGCCCTCGGTGCGGCCCACATGATAGCAATCAAACATCAGTTTCAGGTTCGGTGCCGCAACCTCTGCGATGATCGCTTGGGCCTGATCTGTCGTGCGCAGAAAGTAACCCGGTGCATCATGCCGATTCAGCGGCTCAATCAACACGGTACGGCCGGACGCTGCACCGCATGCATGTCTGAGGTTCTCAACAAATACTGAATGCGCCTCGGCCCCTTCGGCAAATCCCGCCATGACATGGACAGCCGCTGCATCCACCGCATCAGCATATGCGAATGCCTCGTCAATGGCCGCTCGCGCCTCTGTTGCGCGACCAACCAGGGCGGAAAGACCATTTTCACCGCCGGACACGTCGCCACGCCGCGTGTTAAGGCCCAGCATCGGCAAACCCGTCTCTTTCAGCGCTGTCTTCACTTCGTCCGCTGGAACATCATAGGGCCAGTGGCACTCTACTGCGTCAAAGCCTGCCGCATGTGCCGAATGGATCGCATCAGGCAATGGCCGGTCCTGCCAAAGAAAACCAAGATTTGCAGAAAACCGCATCAGGTATCCTCTCCCGGCAAAGTCAGGCCAGCGTCACGGGCATAAACTTTGGCAACGGCAGCGTCATCTTCGTGACCCAACCCCATGGCTGCAGCAGTCAAAAACTGTTGCAACGCAACAGCAGTAATCGGAGCATTGAAATCTGAAGATTTTGCAATATCCAACACAATCCCAAGGTCTTTCGGCCAAATGTTCACTTGACTGTGTGGCGCGTATTCACCCTCTACAATGTGCGGCGCGCGGTTTTCCAGCATCCAGCTAGAGCCAGCACATTTACTAATCACCTCCACAAAGTCAGAAGGAGAAATCCCTTGGGTCATGCCAAAGGTAAGCGCTTCTGCCATGGTCGCGATGTGGACACCAGCCAACAGCTGATTGACCGCTTTCATCGCAGACCCGGGGCCCGCTGCATCACCCAGTGAAAATATCGTCTCAGCAGTGGCCTCCAGCACCTGTGACAAGCCTGCAAAGGCGTCTGCTGTACCTGCAGCCATTACCGACAATTGGCCAGCTGCTGCCTTGATAGACCCCCCGGAAATCGGAGCATCAAGGTAATGTAAACCCAGTTCAGCGCACTGCGCCTCCATCCGCCGGGCAAATTCCGGCGGGACCGTAGCGCACGCCATCACAGCTGTTCCCCGACGCATCAATCGAGCCACACCAGCAACACCAAACAAAACATCTTCGGTCTGAGCGGCATTTAACACAACCACGACAAGCGCATCTACCGTGCCCGCGACAACCGACAATTCACCTTCTGCGCCACCCTCGGCACGAAACCGAACCATCGGTGCCTCTGCCACGTCATAGCCAAATGTTTGGTGTCCAGCACGCAGGCAGGACTGCGCAATGCCATACCCCATTGACCCCAAACCAATAACCGCCACGCTTAGTGCTTTGGCCATTTTATGCTCTCCTAAAATACATCATTCCATCTTATCAACCCAGCCAACGATCACAATCTAGCATCGAAACATAATTTCCCGATCCCCGGCTTCATTTTGCCAGAAAAACTCTCCCCGAAGGGCCGATTGCCCATTCGCAGAATAACATAAATTTTCAAATCACTTAGAACGGTTGCGGCGCAAGATACCGGCAGCTGGCACGACCTCTCCTTCAATAGCAACCGAAGCAGAGGAATAATTGAACCAGAATGTTTCAGTACCAGTATCGCGACGGCGGACACCCTCTGGCATGGGGTCGAACGGCAGATCAGGGGCCATGATACGTATCAGGCGCATATGTGCTGCGTCGTCTCCCCAGCCAGCCATGTAGCAAATCTGCGAGCCACAGAGCGTTGCGACCGGCGCACCGTCCTGCGTGGTCAAGGCAATGTCACCTCCCGCTTCAATCTGCTCAAGGTACGAATGCACTGTGCCGCCGCCCGATAGCATGACCGGCATATCAGGCCGTATTGACTGAACGCGCGCCACAGTCAGATCGCTGCCCGGCCAGGCCGGGGGTAATGGCGTCGGGATGTTGAAATCCACATCGCGTGAACCTGACCGCGGGCCCAGAATGACCGGACACTCTGCTGCTGCCAAAGCCTCTTTCAACGCATCTGGCATCTGCATCATACCCGGCACCAGCACGAGGCCATATCCAGAAAAATCCTGCGTATGACCGGGCAAGATATCGACCGACAGACCCAGCTTGCGCAGGCTGCAGTACCAGTCAAATACCAATCCAAAATAGCTGAGCCCCGCCCCATGCGGTTGCACAGCCCATGCGGCATCCGCATCATAGTCAAACATCAGCGCCACCGGTGCCTGAGCGGTTGACACATCGGGGGCGGCGACAAGTTCTGCCGCAACGGCCCGGGCTTCTGCAAAGCCCTCGGCTTCGGCACTGTCAGGTCGCAAAAGCCCGGCGTGCATCTGCTCTTGTGCAAACGGCGCTTGCCGCCAGCGAAAATAGCATACCGCCTCGGCGCCGTGGGCAAAGGCTTCCCATGTCCAAAGCCGCACCATCCCCGGCAAGGGCGCAGGGTTGTAAGGGGCCCAGTTCACGGGCCCCGGTTGCTGCTCCATGACCCACCACCGGCCACTGCCCTTTGCCGGCGCACCACGCGTGCCCCCCACGGCACGGTAAAGATCGTGATGAAAGGCCTGAAAATCCGGATCGCCCTGTTGGGCATAGGCCCTTTGATGGGCCGTGTCTGCCCCGACCCGACCTTCCTCAAGAAACCCGAGCGGGTAGCTGTCCCAACTGGCGATATCCAGATCTGCGCCCATGTCAAAGTGATCAAAATCCGTGATGCGACCCATAAAATTATGGGTGATTGGCGCAGCCGAATGCGCACGAATTACGTCTGTCTGTACCCGGTTGAATGAAACAACCTGATCGCTGGCAAAGCGGCGGAACGCGTTTACATGTGCCGGATTGGGTTCAGTCACTGCCAGGTTCGGCAGACCGATCTGATCAAAATCATCATAGTCCATTGACCAGAACACATTGCCCCAAGCCGCATTAAGCGCAGCAATGTCACCAGAATTACCAGCCCCTGTATATCGCTTTCGCAGCCAGTCCTGAAACGCGGTCCGCGCCGCGTCCGAGTAGCTTATCGTCGTGTCGTGACAGCCGTATTCATTGTCAGTCTGCCATGCTGCCACGTGTGGATTGCGCCCGTACCGTTTGGCCATAGCTGTGACGATACGGCGGCATTCTGCAACGTAACCGGTGTGCGAAAAACAGTAATGGCGGCGCGATCCGTAGCCTCGTGATCGCCCCTCGATATCAAGCGCCAGCATATCGGGATGCTTATCTAACACCCACGCAGGCGGCGTTGCCGTTGGGGTGCCCAATACCACCCGCAGGCCTGCCGCCCCAAGTATCTCGATGGCCCTGTCCAGCCAATCCCAATGGTACGCGCCTTCGCTTGGCTCCATCCGTTTCCACGCAAACTCTCCAATCCGTACCCATGTTAGGCCAAGATCCGCCATGCGCGCCGCATCCTCGGCCCATTGCACCTCGGGCCAATGTTCAGGGTAATAGCAAACCCCAAGCGTTCGTTTCATAAAATCACCTGATATTCACACTGCCCCATGACATCCAGTTCAGTGACAAAGGTCATGCCGCCTTGCGCCTCGTCCACACCGTGGGCCGCGCTCGTTACAAAAAGGGTTTTCATATCCGCACCCCCAAATGCCGGACATGTCGTCTGGCTCGCAGGCACCCCGACCGCGCGCAGAAACGCACCATCCGGCGCGTAACAGGCAACGCGGCTCGCTTCCCATTGGGCGTTCCACAAATTGCCCAGCGCATCCACGACCGATCCATCGGGGTTTAACCCCTCTGGGCGCAGATCAACAAACACCTCCGGGCTGCCCACAGGCCAACCAGCATCATCCAGTTCGACCCGCTGAATGCGGCGCGTGAATGTGTCGGTGAAATAAGCAGTTTTGCCATCAGGCGAAAAACAGATCGAATTGCTGACAGTGATCTTGTCAAACAGTTTTTCCAACCTGCCTCGATCGTAGCGATAGATCGCGCCTGCATATGGTTCTGCGGCTTTGCCCATGGTGCCAATCCAGAACCCGCCGTAAGGGTCGGCCCGCCCGTCATTTGACCGTGTAACGGGATTGTCACTTTCCAATCCGACGAGGAACTCCTGCTCACCGGTGGTGACATCAAATTTCCAGAGCGCAGTTTCTGAGGCGATCAACAACCTGTCGCGATCCACCCATCCTGCAGCAGAGACATGTTCGTCAAAGCCCCAGAACTCTTCGGTTTTTCCCTTACGATAGAGCGTTTTGCCCAGAATATCGAACCAGAACAATTCGCTTCGTTCGGGGTGCCACAACGGCCCTTCGCCCAAGGCACAGGCGGTATCGCTGAAAACTTGCATCACAGTGCCTCATCATAGGCGGCCACAATGTCAGCCGCGCGTTGGGCCGCATCCGCAACGGACATCCCGGGCTTGTAAAGTGCTGAGCCAATACCAAATCCCGTGATGCCCGCAGCAAACCAGTCGGCAAAATCAGCCGGGCCAACACCACCAACAGCATAAGTCTTGGTGCCCAATGGAAGCACCGCACCAATCGCCTTTAGTCCCTCAACCCCCAGCAAGGACGCCGGAAACAGCTTGAGCCCATCAGCGCCAGCCTGCAGCGCAGAAAAGCACTCCGACGGCGTCATCACACCGGGAAAAGACATCATCCCGGCCTGTTTCGTGGCAACGATCACTGTCGCGTTTGCATCCGGAGATACGACCATATGCGCGCCCATTTCGGCGAGGCGTTCGACAGCGGAGACCTCCAGAACGGTGCCAGCACCGATCATGGCCTGATCGCCCACCGCGTCCAGCATAGCTGCGATACTGTCAAAGGGATCAGGCGAATTTAACGGCACCTCAATTCGGGTGATCCCAGCGGCGATCAGCGCATGGGCCACAGGCACGGCCTCGGACGGAGTAATACCCCGCAGAATGGCAATAATTTCTCGGCTCATGCGGTTTCTCCACACAGTTCACGATAAGCGGCGGACAGGCCCGCCAGCGTCATTTCTTCGGCATTGGCGGACAGTACAGGTACAGCCTGCGCGGCGAGTGCCACAGCATAGGCATCGCTCAGGTCTTGCGCCCCGATCAGAGCGACCTCCTGGCCCAGCCAATAAGGCCGCATGGCAGCCAGCTCGGCCCCGATCAAAAGGCCCGATAATCGCGCACGCGCCGACGCAGGGGGCAACCCATCCAGCAAACCTTCGGCGCGCAATGAAAACAGTGCAGCGGCCAGACCCTCGGGGCGCGAAATCGCCTGATCCACCCCCAATGCAAAAGCCTGTTCATCCCAGCCGTTGCCAACAGAATGACGCAAAACAGATTGCCGCGACAACAGCGAAAACATCTCACCCGTCATCGCGGTTCGAAAGCTGACGATTTCACCTGCGCTGACATGGACCCACTTGGTGTGGGTTCCGGGCAAGCAAATCACCCCTGCGAAGTCGGGATTGCGTGACAGATAGCCCGCAATCTGCGTCTCTTCTCCGCGCATCACATCTGCGGGGTTGGCCTGTTTCACACCGGGCAAAATGCGCACACTCAGGCACGGCATCCTGATGGGCGCCAGAGTGGCAGCATCGGCGCCCGGCGGCTTGCAGGGCACAGCGGTATACGGCGCCTCGGCCCAGCCCTGACGAGAGCCGACCATGCCGCAGGCGATCACCGGGGCGGGCAATACATCGCCACACAGGGCCTGCAACGCGGGCTCAAACCCCTCTGGCGCCAGTACGCCCATACCATCCTCAGACTGACGGCGCTCGATTATGCTGCCATCCGCACGCATCAACCAAGCGCGCAGGTGCGAGGTACCCCAATCCACAGCGATCCAAGCCATGTCACGCATCAACCCGTCACCACGACGCCACCGTCAACGACCATCGACTGGCCCGTCATCATGCGGCTGAGGTCAGAGGCCAAAAACAGGGTCGCACCCACAATGTCGCGCGGCTCAAGGTGTTCTTTCAGGCACTGACGGTCCATATGTGCGGATAAACCCTCTGGTGTGGCCCACATGTCTTTTTGCTTTTGCGTCAGCACCCAACCCGGCGCGATGACGTTAACGCGGATCTTATCAGGGCCAAATTCACGCGCCAAAGACCGGGTCATCCCATTGATCCCCGAATTGGCACCTGTGTAAATGGGGTATCCGGCATTTCCCATCATGTAACTGATCGAGGAAAAGTTGATGATTGACCCGCCACCCGCCGCCTGCATACCCGGAATAACGGCCTGACAGGCAAAGAAGTATGCCTTGAAATTGATAGCAATCATCCAATCCCAAAAATCGCTGTCGGCCTCAGCCGTGCTGTGGCGTTTGTCATTAGCCGCGTTGTTTACGAGGGTCGTGACGGGTCCGTGTGCCGCGGTGGCCGTTTCAATCGCGGCCTTCAAAGCATCTACATCGGTGATGTCACAGCGTATGAAAAGCGGTCGTATCCCATACTTGGTCTGCATTTCGTCACAAAAGCCAGTGGCATCCGAGCGCTGGACAAAGGCAACCTGCGCACCCTGCGCGATAAACCCTTCGGTCAGGGACGCGCCAATACCGGATCCACCACCCGTGATGAATACGGATGCGCCCTTGAGGTCAGGAAAAGTGGCTGAGTCTTGCATTGTTCATACCTATGAATTGCGGTGTGCTACGGTCAAGCAAGGTCACCCTTGATCACCCACATCCGTTCGGGAAAACTCCATGGCAACGTCAGGCCATGATACATCAGATAGGCGCCACTCACCATGAGCGGGCCAGATTTCAGAGCCGGAGCGCCACGTGACAAATGGCCAAGTTCGTCGCGGTTGACCAGTTCTATCCGGTATTTCGCCTCTGGCGACAGCCGGGTCAGGCGTAAAGGGCGCGGCACGATCTGGTCAGAGCTCGCAGCCTTGCCAGCAAAGACAACAAACTGCCCACCGTCATCCGAAAGGTGCTGCTCAGCGATAACTGCCGGGTCGGCACTGTCAAGGCGCAAGATATCCGCGCCATACATCCAATTTCGGTTTTCTTTCCACCAGCCAGTGATGGCGCGCAAAACCTCTGCCTCGTCTTCGGTCAGCTCACGTGGATCCATCTCAAAGCCCATGTGCCTTTGTGCGGCAACCCACGCCCGGAACCGAATGTCGAGGGTCCGGCCAGACGTGTGACACGTGCGCGGCCCAACATGGCTGCCAGTCACTGCCATCGGCAGGAAAAGAGCAGCATTATGCTGAATGCGCAACCGTTCGACGGCGTCATTGCTGTCGCTCAACCAGACACGCTGGGTGCGCTCCATTATGCCAAAGTCGATGCGCCCTCCACCAGACGCACAGCTTTCGATCTCTAAATCCGGAAATGCACCGCGCAACCGATCCATCAGTGCATAGGTGCCACGTGTCTGCGCCGCATCTGGCATGGGCAAGACACGGTTGTGATCCCACTTGACATAGTCGATGTCGTGATGGGCGAGGATGTCATGCATCCGTTCAAAGAGAAAGGCTTGCACCTCAGCCAAGGCCATATTCAGCACCATCTGCTGACGGCCCATGATCTGAGTGTCATCGCCCAAAGCCCAGTTGGGATGCGTACGGAAAATGTCAGAATTTGGGTTAACCATCTCTGGTTCGAACCAGATGCCGAACGTCATGCCCAGACCTTTGACATGATCGATCAGGGGTGTCAGCCCATCGGGATATTTGCGCCGATCAACCCGCCAGTCGCCCAAGGCTTGGGTGTCATCATCGCGTTTTCCAAACCAGCCATCATCCAAAACAAAGCGCTCGGCGCCAAGCGATACGGCCTGTGCCGCGATTTCTTTTAATTCATCAAGAGTGTGGTCAAAATAGACGGCTTCCCAGCAATTGTAATGCACCGGACGCGGGACATCGGGTTTGGGAAACGTGACAATCCGGTCGCGCAAATGGCGCTGGAATGCCGCCGCACAGCCATTCAATCCATCATTGGAGAATACCGCATAGAGCTTGGCAGTCTCGAACTGCGTTTGCGCGTTTATCTCTAGACCGAAGGCATTTCCAAACTGGATCTGTCGGCGCCCGTCCGGCAATTCTTCTGCAACCATCCGGTGCCCACCGGACCAACCGTAATGGAAGGCATAGGCGTGGCCACTGGTATTGGAGGCCCCACGCACCGGCACAATCAAGCCTGGAAAATGCTCGTGCCCTGTCCGACCTGTTCGGTTCTCGCGACAGTGCATGCCCGGCGACCAGGGCGTACCGTTTATCTGGAACTCTCCGCACCAGCGACCACCAAAATCAATCATCTCATCACTGAGCTGCGATGCTGGGAACACTGGAGCTGACAACCAATGCAGCAGCATCGGCTTTTCAGCCTCAAGCTCGGCACTGGCCTCGATAATATGAGTTGTCGCATCGATCGCAAAGCGTGCGCGATAGGTCAGGCCATGGTCCCGATCCATGAACGTTAGCACCAACTCGCCTTCGCCCTGATCGACCCGCTCAAACGAAAACCTAGGCAAGCAAGGGGTGCCATCGCTGTTACGTATGATCGTCCCCGGCTGGCCCGGAAATGCCAATGTCGCCTCGGGGCAAATCGAAAGCTCGGGGTTTTCATCCAACATGCCGCCCGTCACATCGACGGAATACGCATTATAGAGTGTCGTCAGATCTTCGTGGTCCGGCAAGCGTGGCCCCCAATAGACCACTTGGGCCAATCGGCCCTTGTCCGAGCCGAGAACCAAGCTCTGACGTCGGTCATCCAGACGCCAACACCGTATCACTTTACCGCCCCCAGGGTCAGACCGGTGATGAAGTGCCTCTGCATCAAAAAGAACATGGCAACCGGTGGAACAGCCGCAAGCAACGATGCCGCTGAAACCAGATGCCAATTGTTTACGAATTGACCGTTCAATGCGCGCACGCCGGCTGTGATCGGTTTGACGGACTCACCTTGGGTCAGCACGTTGGCCCAGAAAAAATCGTTCCAGACAAAGGTGAAGATCAGCACAGCAAGCGCGGCAATCGCCGGGCGCACCAATGGCATGACCACGTACCAGAAAATCTTCCATTCCGCGACGCCTTCGATGCGCGCAGATTCCACCAGATCAAAGGGTAGTGCCTTGATGAAATTCCGCATAAACAAGGTGCAAAATCCGGTCTGAAAAGCCGCGTGAAACAAAAACTGGCCCGCAATCGTATCATACAGCCCGGTCTGCACCGACATGTCGCGCACAGGTACCATCAGGATTTGAAACGGAATGAAGTTGCCGGCAACGAACAGAAAAAACAGCGGCAAAGCCACCCGGAACCGATAGATCGCCAGCGCATATCCCGCAAGACAGGCGAGGGTGACCGAAATTGCGACCGTTGGCACCGTGATCAAAACCGAATTCAGCATATATTGCGCGGCCGCTGATTGTGTGAAAACGGCCGTGTAATTCTCAACCAATACAAATTCCGAAGGCCAGCCGAACACATTGCCCGAGTTGATATCCTTGGCCGAGCGGATCGACGTCAGAAAGATCGCGATCAGCGGCAAGAGCCACAACAGCAGCGCCACAGGCAGAAATGCCTGATAGCCTGTCCGAACAGCCGGGCTGGATTTTTCGATAGGACGCGGAAACATCAGCGGCCCCCTTTCTCGTCCTGGTACATGCGCCACAGGAAATAACTGATGAAAAACAGCATGATGCCAAATAGGACGGTTGCAACAGACGACCCATAGCCATAGCGCTCGCCATATTCGGAAATCGCGACCTCATACATGTAGTGTGACAAGACGTTGGTGGAACCGAACGGCCCTCCTTGAGTCATGATGGCGATCATGTCGAACGACCGCAGCGCGCCTATGACAGTTACCACGATGGCAATGAAGGTGGCGGGTTTCAGTTGCGGCACCACCACGTACCACAACATTTTCCATCCCTTGGCCCCATCAAGGCGCGCGGCCTCGATCTGATCGGCGGCTACATTGTTAAGCCCCGTGAGATACAGGATCATGCAATAGGCGACCTGCGGCCAGAGGCCTGCGGCGATGATGCCATAGGTGGCCCATTCCGGGCTTGACAGAATGTCAGGCGCAGGGCGCGAGCACTTAAATGTGACATTGCCAACAATGTTTTTGGTTTCTTCGCAAAACAATGCCTTCCAGACGGTGCCGACAACGCCAAAATCAGGATTGTAGAACCAGCCAAAGATCAGGCCGACGACGACCTGAGAAATGACAAATGGGAAAAAGAACATCGATTTGTAAAACCGCATTCCCGTTACCGTCTGGTTCAGGAACAAAGCGACGAACAGCCCCAAAGGAACGGCAAGCATATAAAGCACAAGCCACGCAATATTGTTGCGCAGCGATGTCCAGAAATTGGGATCGTCCCACAGCTTGAAATAGTTGTTTAGCCCGACCCATGTCGCGGTGGAATTTCCACTCGCATCATACAGCCCATTCCACTCATAAAGGCTTAGCCGCAGGCTCGCAAAGATCGGTATAACCACGTAGATCGCAAAGAAAAACAACGCGGGTATCAGGAAAACCCAAGGTGCAATAGCCAGCTTATTGCGGCTCAGCCAGCTTGGCTCGGCCTGAGGTTGATGCACGGCATCTGACATGGGTCGCGCTCCTGCTCTGGTGTTAAAGTGCCTAAATCAAGTGACACGGGCTAACCTTGCGAAAACGCCTTTTTTGAAACGTTTACAGAAGGTTAGAAAGGGAAAAGGGGCAAGCCACGCGGCCTGCCCCTTTAATCAGAACTTACTTATAGACTTCGGCTTGAACTGCATCGAGGCGCTCAAGGATTGCGTCCACCTTGGATGTATCCAGCATGAATTCCTGGAAGCCTTCCATACCCGCCTTGGCCATAGCAGCTGGTGCATCACGGTCATAGAACTGCGCAAGGCCTGTAGCCGCGTTTAGCAGGGCAAAACCTTCCTGGATGAACTTGTCGTCCGAAATGTCAGCCTTAGAGTTGATGGGCAGCTGACCAATGGTCTTGTTCAGCTTTGTCTGCACATCAGGGCGTGCAACGAACGCTAGGAACTTCTTGGCATCTGCCACGTTTTTCGCATTCGTTGGGATAAAGAACGCATCTGCAGGCGCTTCTTCTGCTGGAGCCACCGACGGATCAATCGTCGGGAACGGCATGAAGTCGATCTGGTCTTCGGTCAGACCAGCATCTTTGTAGCCACCAACCGAGAAGTTGCCCATGACGTACATCGCCGCATCGCCATTGGCGAATGGCGCGATAGCGTCCTGCCAGCTCATCGAGGCGTGATTGTCGATAAATCCACACTCGTTAATCAGCTGCTCCCAGTTCTGGAACGTTGCTTTGATGCGCGGATCGGTATATTTGATCTCGCCTGCCGTCAGCGCGTTGTGAACGTCGTAACCGTTGGTGCGCAGGTTGAGGTAGTCAAAGACACCGGCGGCAGTCCACAGGTACTTGGTGCCGATGGTAAAGGGTGTCACACCATTTTCTTTCATCTTGCCACAAGCAGCCATCAACTCGTCCCAAGTGCCCGGCTCTTCCAGCGAGAGCAGGTCAAAGACGTCTTTGCGGTAGTAAATGCCCCACTGGTAGTAGGAATAGGGCACGCCCCAGATCTTACCATCGCGCGACATCGTTGCCTTGATTGCCGCCAAATCTTCGTTAAAGCCGTTGTCGGCCCACACGTCGTCAACAGGTTGGAAAAGGCCAGCGTCAACAAAAGGCGCCATACGGTTGCCCGGGTACCAGCTGGTTACATCAGGCGCATCCGCCGTCAAAAAGTTGCGAATTGCTGTTTTGTGCGCCTCACGATCGTTGTTGTTGACGATCACGTTGATGTCAGGGTTTTCCGCTTTGAACTGCGCAACCATATCATCAAAGCCCTGCTTTGGGGTGGGGTTCAAGTCATCAAAATTGATGACCAGATCGCGCGCAAAAGCAGACCCAGCCATAGCAGACAAGGCAATCGCCGCCACGGCGGTTTTAATATTCAGGAACATCGTTTCCTCCCTTAGTTCCGTTTCTCCCGATCCAGAGCTTGTATCATTGCTCAGGAAACGGGAAGTCAGATTTCTTTTGACTTCACGTCTTGCATCATGGAAGTTCCACATAGTGAAACTGTTTTCCAAATAATGGAACTATGCGGCGAGGCGAACGGCAGGTCAACAGTTTCCTGCACAGCGCCCTGGGAGGACCGCAATGACGATGACCGCAAAGCACGCGTGGCGCAAATGAATACGCCACCACCCCGACACGGTGACGGCACGATTGGCAAGGCGCTTGATGTGCTTGACCTTGTTGCTGGGCTGGAACGGCCCGTGCGGTTTTCAGAGTTGCTTGCACTGTCCCACCACCCCAAGGCCACACTTTACCGGCTTATCCAGACCCTCACAAATCTTGGTATGCTGCGCTATGACGTTGATCGGCAAACCTATGCGCCGGGCTTACGCCTTGTACGCTTGGCCCATGCTGCATGGCGCCAAAGCAGCCTTGCACCAATTGCCAGACCTTATATCGACGCGCTTTCAAAGGCCGTTGGCGAAACCGTCCACCTTGCACAACTGGACGGCGGCCAGGTTCTTTATGTTGACAAACGCAACGCTGCCGAACCGCTCGAGATGTTCAGTCAGGCAGGCAAGATCGGCCCGGGCTACTGTACTGGCGTAGGCAAGGCGATGCTGGCCTTTCTGCCAGACGATGATCGTGCGCAGGCTCTCGCGCAACAAGCCTATTTCGCACACACCGAGCACACACACACGGATGCGGGCACACTCGAATCAGAACTCGCCGAGGTCCGCCGCAACCAGATCGCCTATGATCGGGAAGAACACGAACCAGGCATTATTTGCATCGCAGTGCCGATTCTGTCGGAAACCTGCCGCGCCCTCGGCGCGCTCAGCATAACAACATCCATCGCGCGCAAGTCGCTGACAGATCTGTCAGTACTCGCGCCCCAGTTACAGGCTACTGCCAATGATATCGCGGTAGCCACTGCAAACTGGCAATTTCCGAGCCAATAGATCCGGACCATCACCGGAAGGGGAGAATAATGACAGGCGTGACACTCAAAAAGACGGTCAAGAAATACGAGGCCACACAGGTGATCTTTGATGTCGACCTGACGATCGAAGATGGCGAATTCTGCGTTTTCGTCGGGCCGTCGGGATGCGGCAAGTCTACGCTACTGCGTATGATCGCAGGACTTGAGGAGACAACATCTGGACAGATCAACATTGGCAATCGCGACGTGACCCACATGGATCCTGCCGCACGGGGCATTGCAATGGTGTTTCAAACCTACGCGCTTTATCCACATATGACGGTCCAAGAAAATATGGGCTTCGGCCTAAAGATGAACGGCGTCAACAAAGCCGAGATCAAACGCAAGGTCGATGGCGCCTCAAAGATCCTCAAACTTGATGAATACCTCGAACGAAAACCGGCAGCCCTTTCAGGTGGGCAACGGCAGCGGGTGGCCATCGGCCGCGCAATCGTGCGCGGACCAGAGGTGTTCCTATTTGACGAGCCACTGTCAAACCTTGACGCAGAACTGCGCGTCGACATGCGGGTCGAGATTGCGCGCCTGCACAAAGAACTGGGCACAACTATGATCTATGTGACCCACGATCAGGTCGAAGCGATGACATTAGCCGACAAGATCGTAGTGCTGCGGGCCGGACATATCGAGCAAGTCGGCAGCCCTATGCATTTGTATCAGGATCCTGACAATAAATTCGTGGCGGGTTTCATCGGATCGCCCGCGATGAACTTTGTGAACGGCGTGGCCGCCGCAGGCGGCGTGCGCGTGCCCGCATTGTCCGATACCGTAATCCCCACGAGCGTAAACCTGCCCGCAACGGGCACAGCCGTAACCGTAGGGATGCGCCCGCAGGACATGCAACTGACTTCAGCAGCCTCACCCATCACGTTGGATATACGCGAACGGCTTGGTGGCGTGGCTTATGACTATCTCAACACGCCAACCGGCGAACGACTTGTTGTCGAGTCCAAGGGTGATCTCGCCATGGAAGAAGGTACGGCGGTCACCATCGCTTTCGACGAGACGCGGGTGATGTTCTTTGATGCCCAAACCGAAGCGCGCCTGCGCTAAGCACACTACACATCGGGCAAAAGGCCGCTGTTCCCAAATGGACAGCGGCCTTGTTTTTGGGGAAAGCGTCGTTCAAATTTAATCCACAAGACGCCCAGTCTTTGTGCTGCTTTATATGAATAACTTACATTTATGTTCGATTATTGATATAAATAAAAGCATACCAGTGGATAAAATGGTAAAATAATATGCTTTGTACTATCCTCAAAGATTCTTTTATAGTCAATCTATGATAGACCTGTGGATAAACAGATGTTTCCCACCAGACGTTAATTGCAACACCCTTGGAAACAGCGTGCTAATTCGGTCTCTCTGGCGACCTTCATGGCCAAAACTGTGGCGATAGCACAACGAACGAGCCCAAAATGACCTATTCAAGCGCTGCATGCACTAGGGCTCGTATACCCTTTATATGGTTAAGAAAAAATTACTGCGCTACGCCGATGAGCGCAAATAATCCATAATCGCAGGCCGCACATTCATATCGCCCCGATGCCGCGCATCCGCTATTATCTTGCGCACATCGTCAAGGTTTGTGCGCCGCAGTAGTGACTTAACCGGCCCGATGGACGCGGGGCGCATTGAAAGTGTCCGTAAGCCGATAGCCGCCAAGCACAATGCTTCTACCGGACGGCCTGCGTCCTCTCCACAAAAGGACAAGGGCGTGCCAGTCACGTTGCAGCGCTCAACAATCCTCTCAATAAAGCTCAAGAAAGACACGTTTAACGTGTCGTAGCGTCGCCGCACCCTTTCGTTTTCTCGGTCTGCAGCAAAGAAAAATTGCTTAAGATCATTGCCCCCAATCGACAAAAAATCGACTTCTTCAAAGAACTTCTGCGGCGCGAAGGCAAGGCTGGGTGTTTCCAGCATCGCGCCCACCTTGATGTCGGTTGGCAGTACGTGGCCCAAACGACGCTCGCGTTCGATGGCTTTGTCCATTTCAGCCTTGGCCTGATTGTACTCTTCGTATTGCGCCACAAATGGAAACATTACCGTCAAGGGTTTGCCATTGGCCGCCCGCAGCAACGCCTGCAATTGCATCCGCAAAACGCCCGGCTTGTCCAGCCCCACGCGTATGGCCCGCCACCCCAATGCCGGGTTCGGCTCGTCATTGGGCTTCATATAGGGAAGCACCTTGTCTGACCCGATATCAAGCGTGCGAAACACCACTCGCTTGCCCACTGCGGCATCCAAAACCCGTGTATAAAGCGCACTCAGCTCAGAGCGTTTTGGCATCTGATTGCGAACAAGAAACTGCAGTTCAGTACGGAACAACCCCACGCCTTCGGCACCCGAGCCCTCAAGCGAGGGCAGATCCGCCATCAGCCCGGCATTCATATGCAAGCCGATGGTCGCGCCACACAAAGTTTCCGCCGGTTTATTCCGGATTGATTCATAGCGCTTGAGCGCCGCCGCCTGCATCGCAATCTTGTCACGAAAAGCAGTTACAACCGTGTCGTCAGGGCGCAGGTGAACAATGCCCTGTTCGCCATCAACCATAACATGATCACCGTTCAGCGCCTCAACCGTGGCGCGTTCGGCATGCACGATCAATGGGATCGCAAGAGCCCGCGCAACGATCGCTGCATGGCTGCCCACTGATCCCGCTTCGAGGATAATTCCCTTGAGCGACCGACCATAATCCAACAACTCGGCTGGGCCGATATTCCGTGCCACAAGGATCGGATCATCAGGCAGTTTGGCGCCCATGTCGCGCCCTTGCCCAGTCAAAATCCGAAGCAACCGGTTCGAAAGGTCATCAAGATCGCTTAACCGCTCACGCAGGTAACTGTCAGTGACTTTACCCATGCGCGCGCGGGCCAGAGATTGTTCTTTTTCGACGGCTGCCTCGGCACTCAGGCCCCGGCTGATGTCTTCTTCCATCCGTCGCATCCAACCTTTGGAATTGGCAAACATCCTATAAGTTTCCAGAACCTCGGTCTGTTCTTTATCTACTGTGGAAAAACTTAGCATCTTGTCCACGCCCACACGCAGCTGCTCAACTGCTTCGGTTAGCCGTTCCAATTCGCGTTTTGGGTCATCAGCGACCGGGTTGGTGACAACAACGCGCGGTTCGTGCAACCAGACATGGCCTTCGGCAACGCCTTCTTGTCCAACAGTTCCACGCATCATAGCGGGCTGGCTGTGACGGGCCTCCATCGCGCTGCCTTCGCCAACGAAAGCACCCAACTCGGCCATTTCCGCCAGCACCATCGCAACCACTTCCAGCGCATAAACTTCGTCAGCGGAATACTCCCGCGCATTCTTGGACTGAACAACCAAGACGCCCAAGGTTTCACCCAAGCGCAAAATGGGTACACCAAGAAAGCTCGAATACACCTCTTCGCCCGTTTCAGGCATAAAACGGAAACCCTTGGCCTGAGGGGCATTGGGCGTATTGATAACTTGACCGCGCCGCGCCACACGGCCCACCAAACCCTCTCCCAATCGCATCCGTGTCTGGTGGACAGCTTCAGGGTTCAGCCCCTCCGTCGCGCAAAGTTCCAACGTTTCTTCATCGCGGAACAGATAAATCGAACAGACTTCGCTGCCGATGCTCGACGCGATCAAGGCCGTGATATTGTCCAGCCTTGCTTGCCCCGTGTCGTCGCCCGCCATCGCGTCGCGCAATCGGCCCAGCAATTTTCGACTTTCAGTCTCAATGCGTTCGGCCATGGCCGCGCGTCTCCTGTTTTGTGCGATCCCAGTTTAGATCACACACCGATCAAAGCGAAATGATATTCTTGCACTGCGCTCGGGGCTGTTCCTTCGATGTTCGCACTTTTGCCTAACAAACAAGCACGGCGGTCCCATTGGTGGCGCTGCCCTAGGCGGCTTTTTCCAATTCGAAGGCATCATGTAACGCCTGCACCGCCAATTCCATGTACTTACGATCAATCAACACACTGATCTTGATCTCAGAGGTGGTGATAACGCGAATGTTGATGCCCTCGGCACTGAGAACACGGAACATTTTGGCTGCAACGCCGGTGTGGCTGCGCATACCAATGCCCACAACGCTGACCTTGGCCACGTCTGTGTCCGCAATCAATTCCTGAAAGTTTATGGTGCCTTTACCCTTTGCATCAGCCATGGCGTTTTCGGCGCGCGCCACCTGATCGGTTGGGCACGACCATGTCATGTCGGTGCGCCCTTCTTCGGCGATGTTCTGGACGATCATATCGACATTGACACCTGAATCGCTCAGTGCGGTAAAGATGGTCGCCGCGATCCCGGGCCTATCCGCCACGCTCACCAACGTCATCTTGGCCTCATCGCGAGAATAGGCGACGCCAGCTACTACATTGCTTTCCATGATGTCCTCCTCTGAGCAGACAAGGGTGCCTGCGTCATCGCTTGGCTCTTCAAAACTCGATAAAACGCGCAAGCGCACGTCATAGCGCATCGCCAGCTCAACCGACCGGGTCTGCAGAACTTTGGCACCAAGGCTCGCCAGTTCCAACATCTCCTCAAAGGCGATCTTGTCGAGCTTGCGCGCCTTGGGCGACACGCGCGGGTCGGTGGTGTAAACCCCGTCCACGTCCGTATAAATGTCACAGCGTTCCGCAGAAAACGCCGCCGCGAATGCAACGGCGGTCGTGTCGCTGCCGCCGCGGCCCAGCG
>JAQWVA010000007.1:0-2380 GCA_029250205.1 Tateyamaria sp. | reverse complement strand
TCAAGGTTTAAGAACGGACTTGGGACTGCTTCTCCATCACTTTGGGTCAGCGTGACGGCCTCGCGCAACTGACCGCGTGCCATGGGTTCGGAAAACTGTAGATATAGGCGTAGGGTATTTGCAGGGATAACAGCCTGAGATGGCGCAAAACCAATGAGTTTTGGTATCGTGACCTCAGTCGCAGGCAGAGAGATGCCCAAGTCATACGACGTTTTTGCCAGATCAAGATTTAGGATATACTCCGTCCCAGCCCGAAGTGCGAAACGAGGCATGATCACGATGTCTGCGCCCAGTTCATCAAGCTTGACTGGCATCCCGCGCTCTGTGTCGAGGTCGGCGACTTGCAAGCGCAATGCATCCTCGGTCGACATTGCCTCTGACTGCTCCGCCTCTGAAAGCCCGCTTAGGATCACAGCACCTGATGTTGCGTCATACTGCGCATCTGGGGCTGCGAATGTTGGCAACGGAAGGGTGATACATGCGGCAAGCAAAGCCTGCCGCATGAAAGAGCCAAAGGATGTCATCAGTTAAACTCAAGCGGTCCAGCCGCGCCGTAGCCAAATGGATCGGGGCCATCCGCGAAGTTCATCTCAACAATGTGATCAGCACGATCAAAGAAGAACGGCAAGGCCAGCGTGTGCAGTTGGATGTTGCGCGCATCATCTGGGCTGCGGCGCACGACCACGGCAAAACTATCGTCCAACGTATCAAGATGCATTGTACCACTCATTGGCAGTGCGAACTGGTCCACACCCGCAACCGAAAAGACAGGTTGCACGCCTTCGCCGTGCGGCATTTCTTCAGCCGACGCGATGGAGGCCAGGTTCAACGAAGCTGCCGAGCGATTGGTGTTCGTCACCACCACATTGCTGCTACCGTCCCACCCATTCACATAAGAAACCATATCAATCGGCGTATTGCCAAACCCCATCTCGCCGATCATCGTGCCTCGCACCTCTGCACCATCGGTCAATTCGGACAGAGGGATGCGCACAATCGGTGTACAAGCGTAAACGGCGATCAATGTTGGAATACCGTCAAGTTCGGTCACGATCTGAGAAATAATCGGCGAGCGGGTCTCATACTGCGCGTGAACAGCGTGCCAAATCTCGATCGAGGAGGTACTGACTTCATCGTCAAACGGGTATGCCATGCGGCGTAGCTTGGAGCTGAATTCTTCGTTCGACAGGCCCGCTACCAGCAGTTCTCCATCGTAGTAGTCGATATCCGTGATTGCCAATGTGTTGAGCGGTTGACCAAATTCAAACGTCGCGTCTGTCGGAACAGGGCCAACGCTCTGTAAGGTGTGGTCAGCGGCGGCTAGATCAACAATATCAAGCGCACCATTATTGACGGAGACGATAACCGCCTCGGCGTCCGGACCATGGCCACGATGCACGGACAAGAAGATTTGCTTGCTCGGTTTGTGTACGACCATGTCATTGATCACCACCTCCTCGGCGCTCACACCCAGTAAGGCAGCAATTTCAACATCGAGGTTATTAAAGATTGTGCGCCCTTCAAATGTTTGAGCACGCCCCAATTGGTAATCAGATTGATCCACAAGGGCCTCTCCAAGATCAAAGGCATGTACGACGCCTGCTTGGCTGTCCCCTACGAACAGCACAGTGCCGGTGTCGAAGGCCAGTGCGCCGGCGGACTGCAAGTTTACCTCTTGCGCAGAAACTCCGCCAGCGGTGGCGAGGGCCATCACGCTTGCAGAGAGTATAGACTTGGAAATGGACATTTCTGTCTCCCTTGTTTGAACTGATGAGGTGCAAACTAACAGTTGCTAGTTTTCACGAAAGATGGAAAAAAGTGATCATAAGGGTCACAAAAGGAGAACGCTGAAATGGGCCAGATCGAAGACCTCCGTGTGTTTGTGAGCATCGTCGAAAATGGCGGGATCGCGCGCGCGGCAGAAGTATTGGGCATCGCCAAGTCCGCTGTCAGCCGCCGTCTTGGGCAACTTGAAGATCGCTACGGCGTGCATTTGATCGACCGGCAGCCACGCACGTGGGTGGTTACAAGAGCGGGTCAGGAGCTTTACCAGCGCGCCAGTGTCACGGTCGCGGATGTCGACGAGCTACAGGCTGATTTTGTCCATAGCGCGCAAAGCCTAAGCGGACCACTCAGTATCTCCATCGCAAGAGAGTTCGGGCTTTCGTTCCTCAAGCCCACCCTTTTCTCTTTCATGAAGGCGCACCCGCAGATCGATCTAACCGTCGATTTCGACGACCGGATCGTTGATCTAGAGAGCGAGAACTATGATCTAGGCGTCCGCATGACTTCTGGAGATATAGCGGGACACGTAAACCATCCACTTGCCGTGACGCGTCACGGCCTCTTTGCAAGCGCGGCCTACGCCGCCAAGAACGGC
>JAQWVA010000006.1:0-24031 GCA_029250205.1 Tateyamaria sp. | reverse complement strand
AACCACAAGCGCCATTACCGCGAGAGCGGTTTCGTCCTTGTCCGCAGTGCGGACGTTTCACCCCGTCCATAGAATGACATCGACACGTCACGGCGCGCTTCTCCGAAGTTGAACGCTATAGCTTTTCACCCAATGATGCTCTGTCACTTAGGCGCTTTGGTCGGGCGGGCTCTGCGCCATATGCACCTAATTCCCCAGCGGCCAACATCAAACGGTGGCAATCCCGGCAGACGTGGCTAAGGTGATCACAGGAGTAATTGCGAAAGGTCCAAGCCGCATGAAACAAGTCCCCAAGCCTAACACCGACGAAGACCTGATCAAAGCGTTCCTCGATAAGGGCGGCGAGGTCAAGAAGGGGAAGACCAAGCCCATGCCAGAGGGGTTGGGACTGTCGAACAATCAGTGGGGCAACACCCCGACCCGCGAGGAAAAAGCGGCGAGAAAAGCGGCCGAAGAGGTGAATAAGGCTGCTTCGAAAAAGTAAGGGCTGCTAAAAAGTGTACCTTTCGCCCCGAAACTGTCACGCGGATAGTTCCGCGTACGCAGTTCATTCCCAGCCGTAGTTAAAAGATATAGAAACCCGCTCGTCTTCGCTCATGTTCATGGGCACTTCGTGGCGCAGCCAGCTTTCCCAAAGCAGGACGTCACCAACCGAGGGGCGGGCGTAGTGAAACTGCTGCAAATCCTCTGGGGCATTTTTGGTCCGACCGGGGGCCGCCATCATCATCGGCAGGCGGGGGTCTTCGAGCTTTAGCGCTGAAGTCCCTTTGGGCATTGCGACATAGGTCGTGCCAGAGATCACCGAGTAGGGGTGTATGTGGCCTGTGTGTATTCCGCCTTCTGGCAGGATGTTGATCCAAATGCTGTCTAGTTTTAGTGCCTTGTCACCCAGATCAAAGGCCAATTCGCCAACAAAGGCGGCGACGTGGGCGTCCAGCGCCTTGACCAGATCGGCAAAGATTGGGGACCGCCAAGGCAGATCATCGAGCGAGGCATAGGAGGTGTAACCCGGATACCCCTGAGTTTCGCACCAATCATGGCCGGCCTCATCATCTTCAGCGATGGCATAGCAATTCTGCTCCAGTTCCGCCGGATCGACCTTGGGGCTAAATTCGGACAGCGAAGCGTGGTAAAGGCGGGTTGCAAAAAGCGATGTTATCTTGAGCATAGTATTCCACTAACGCAATGTGCGGCGTTGAACCAGAGTAGGCGAGGGCATTTGCGCCAGTCGCTGCGCTATTCCTTCTGACTAATCGTTTGTGTTTCTCCATAGAGCCACAGCAAGGTGGGATGATTGGCCAAACCCCATGTTAGTCGTGGATCGCTGGTCGTGGGCAGAGTGCTACAAGTGAATAAATCCCCTTGCTATATAAGCAGCGCGCTCTTATACGACCATTTCAATTGTCCACTCCACGGGAATCAGAGTGACGCTTTTGCAGCGGCTCTCGCGTGATGTTGAAAGGAAACGGCGCATGAACGCCCAAGAACTTCGGGATAAGACCCCGGACCAGCTTCGTGATGAACTGGCAAATCTGAAAAAAGAGTCATTTAATCTGCGTTTTCAGCAGGCCACAGGTCAGCTTGAAAATGCGTCGCGGCTGCGCACGGCTCGCCGTGATGCTGCGCGCGTCAAGACTATTCTAAACGAACAAGCCGCCAAAGCTGCGGAATAAGGAGAGCACGAAATGCCAAAGCGTATCCTGACTGGCGTCGTAACCTCCGACGCAAACGCACAAACAGTCACCGTGTCGGTGGAACGTCGTTTCACACACCCGGTTCTGAAAAAGACCATTCGTAAGTCCAAGAAGTATCGAGCTCATGACGAACAGAATGCATATAAGGTGGGCGACAGCGTGCGCATCATTGAATGTGCACCAAAGTCCAAGACAAAGCGCTGGGAAGTGTTGCAGGCCTAAGCCTTCAACGTTTTTGCGCATTAATCGAAACCCTGGGGAAAAGGCACGCATCGCCCCCCAAAGGTCGGGAGAAACTAAATGATCCAGATGCAAACCAACCTGGATGTTGCTGACAACAGCGGCGCACGCCGTGTTCAGTGCATTAAGGTACTGGGGGGCTCCAAGCGTAAATACGCATCCGTCGGCGACGTTATCGTCGTGTCGGTCAAGGAAGCCATCCCACGCGGCCGCGTCAAAAAAGGCGACGTCCGCAAGGCCGTCGTTGTACGCACGGCCAAAGAAGTTCGTCGCGACGATGGTACAGCTATTCGTTTCGACCGGAACGCCGCTGTTATCCTCAACAACAACAACGAACCCGTCGGAACCCGTATCTTTGGGCCAGTTGTTCGCGAGTTGCGTGGCAAGAACTTCATGAAAATTATCTCGCTGGCTCCGGAGGTGCTCTGATGGCTGCGAAACTTAAAAAGGGCGACAAGGTCGTCATGCTCACGGGCAAGGACAAGGGTCGTGAGGGTACGATTTCGTCGATCGACCCTAAAGCAAACAAAGCTGTCGTAGATGGCCTAAACATTGCGATCCGTGCAACCCGCCAAAGTCAAACGGCTCAAGGTGGTCGCATTCCCAAAGCTATGCCGGTGGACCTGTCCAATCTGGCGCTGCTGGATGCCAACGGTAAGCCGACCCGCGTTGGCTTTAAGATGGATGGTGATAACAAAGTTCGGTTTGCTAAAACAACAGGGGATGTGATCTGATGCTTGACACTGCAACCTATACACCCCGCCTCAAGGCGCAGTATCGCGACACCATGCGTCCTGCGATGAAAGAGGAATTTGGCTACAAAAATGATATGCAGATCCCCCGTCTGGACAAAATTGTTCTGAACATCGGGTGTGGCGCTGAAGCCGTGCGTGACAGCAAGAAAGCCAAGTCCGCCCAACAGGACCTGACATCTATCGCTGGTCAGAAAGCACTTACAACCATTGCCAAGAAATCCATCGCTGGTTTCCGAGTGCGTGAAGATATGCCACTGGGTGCCAAGGTTACCCTGCGTGGTGACAGGATGTACGAATTCTTGGACCGGCTCATTACTGTCGCAATGCCCCGCGTTCGTGACTTTCGTGGCGTGTCGGGCAAGTCTTTCGATGGCCGTGGTAACTATGCCATGGGCATGAAAGAGCACATCGTGTTCCCCGAGATCGACTTCGACAAAGTTGATGAGAACTGGGGAATGGACATCGTGATTACCACAACCGCAAACACAGATGCCGAAGCAAAAGCCTTGCTCAAGCATTTCAACATGCCCTTCAACTCGTAAGCGCAGAGGAAATAGATATGGCTAAAAAATCCATGATCGCGCGCGAAGTGAAGCGCGAAAAGCTGGTAAAAAAATATGCGGCCAAACGGGCCGAATTTAAAGCGATTATCAGCGATGAAACAAAACCAATGGAAGAGCGTTTTCGCGCGTCTTTAAAATTGGCGAAACTGCCGCGAAACAGCTCGGCCACGCGCCTGCACAACCGGTGCCAACTGACCGGACGTCCGCATGCGTATTATCGCAAGCTAAAAATCAGCCGGATTGCACTGCGGGACCTTGGTTCTGCTGGTCAGATCCCCGGCCTCGTCAAGTCCAGCTGGTAAGGGAGAGAGAGATATGAACGATCCTATCGCCGATATGCTCACCCGCATCCGCAATAGCCAAATGCGCGGGAAATCCGTGGTCTCGACCCCAGCGTCGAAACTGCGTGTCCGTGTCCTGGAAGTTTTGGCTGATGAAGGTTACATCCGCGGTTTCGAAGAAACCAAAGGTGATGATGGCCACCCCGCCATCGAGATCAGCTTAAAATACTACGAAGGCGAACCTGTTATTCGCGAGCTCAAGAGGGTATCCAAGCCTGGGCGTCGCGTTTACATGTCCGTCAATGACATCCCGTCGGTCCGTCAGGGCTTGGGTGTGTCGATTGTCTCCACCTCTCGGGGTGTGATGTCGGATGCAAATGCTCGCAGCCAGAACGTTGGCGGCGAAGTGCTTTGCACGATCTTCTAAGGAGAAGCAGATGTCTCGTATTGGTAAGAAACCGGTCGATCTGCCCACGGGTGTTACCGCATCCGTCTCTGGTCAGATGATTGAAGTCAAGGGCCCCAAGGGCGCGCGCACGTTCAAGGCCACTGATGATGTGACCTTGGCAGTGGAAGACAACGTGGTCACGATCACGCCACGTGGCAAGTCCAAACGGGCGCGTCAGCAGTGGGGCATGTCGCGCACTATGGTCCAGAACCTAGTCACAGGTGTAACCGATGGTTTCAAAAAAGAGCTTGAGATCCAGGGTGTTGGTTATCGTGCCAACATGCAAGGAAACACGCTCAGGCTGAACCTCGGCTTGAGCCACGATGTCGACTACACACCGCCCGCCGGTGTAACTGTCACGGCCCCCAAGCAGACCGAGATCGTGGTCGAAGGGATCGACGAACAGCTGGTCGGCCAAGTTGCCGCCAACATTCGCGAATGGCGTAAACCTGAGCCCTATAAGGGCAAAGGTATTCGCTATAAAGGTGAATTTATCTTCCGTAAGGAAGGCAAGAAGAAGTAAGGACCAGACATATGGCAAACAGCAAACGGACCCTGTTCCTCAAGCGCCGCCTGCGCGTCCGGAACAAACTTCGCAAAGTCAACGCTGGGCGTCCTCGCCTGAGCGTGCACCGTTCGAACAAAAACATCAGCGTACAGCTGATCGACGATGTTCAGGGCGTGACTTTGGCCTCCGCGTCAACTCTCGAAAAGGATTTGGGCGTCTTGGGCAAGAACAACGTCGAAGCGGCAGCCAAAGTTGGTGCTGCGATCGCAGAGCGTGCAAAAAAGGCAGGCGTGGAAGAAGCATATTTCGACCGCGGTGGTTTCCTTTTCCATGGCAAAGTGAAAGCAGTCGCTGACGCGGCACGCGAAGGTGGTCTAAAAATTTAAGGACATGGTGCGTAAGGTTACGCACTTTGTCGCTTGGGTGGATCAGAGTGCATAACTGCATTCAACCAATAAAAAAAGCGGAAGGCGGTGTGCTGCCTTCCCGATGATCCGGGGGCGCTGTGCCCACCAGGGTTGACTAATAAACCGGCGTAAGCCGCCTATTGATAAGGAAGTTCTCATGGCAGAACGTGAAAACCGTCGGGGCCCGCGTCGCGACCGCGATGAAGCACCGGAATTCTCAGATCGCTTGGTTGCGATCAACCGGGTCTCGAAGACCGTTAAGGGTGGTAAGCGCTTTGGCTTCGCAGCTCTGGTGGTGGTCGGTGACCAAAAGGGTCGCGTAGGCTTTGGCAAGGGCAAGGCCAAAGAGGTCCCCGAAGCCATCCGCAAGGCTACCGAGCAAGCCAAACGTCAAATGATCCGCGTTCAATTGCGCGAGGGTCGGACGCTGCACCACGACATGGAAGGCCGCCACGGCGCTGGCAAGGTCGTCATGCGGTCTGCGCCTGAGGGTACTGGTATTATTGCCGGCGGTCCGATGCGTGCGGTATTCGAGATGCTGGGTGTGAAGGACGTTGTTTCAAAATCCATTGGCTCACAGAACCCTTACAACATGATCCGCGCCACCATTGACGGCCTCAAGAAAGAGCAGTCGCCCCGTGGTGTCGCCAAGCGTCGTGGCAAGAAAGTCTCTGATATTCTGCCCAAGCGCGATGAAGCACCTGCTGCCGAAGCAGCCACCGAGGAGGCCTGAGACACATGGCTAAGACAATTGTCGTCAAGCAAATCGGCTCGCCCATCCGTCGCCCTGCAAAACAGCGCGCGACCTTGATTGGTTTGGGTCTAAACAAGATGCACAAGACACGCGAACTGGAAGATACACCGTCGGTCCGTGGCATGATCAATTCGATCCCTCACATGGTTGAGATCATCGAAGAACGAGACTGATGATTGGCAGGGTTGCCCTGCCATATTGCGAATAACGGACGCCTCGCAAGCAATTGCGAGGCGTTTTTTTGTTGGTTTGGGCCGACTGGCCAATTCATGCCTGTCCGATCGTTGGCGTGGCGGGCATATTTGATCAAGAACCTCGTTTGCGCTGCACTATGTCGCGTCTATCTTTCAATCCAAGCGCCATCGTGCATTCTCAAGAATGGCTGATAACAGTGCGCACATCTCCTTTCTTTAGCTCAAAACCGCCCTGACTACCGCACCGACGACCGCTTAGGGACGATGTTTTCCAGCATTCAGTTATACAATTGATGCTGATTTGGAACGGTAGCAGGCGGCGTTGATCGCGCTTTGTGCATGAGTTCGCCGGGCCTAATTGTGACAACGTGTAAGACACTATGCAAAAATTTAATCACCATCGAGCAAGTTCAAACGTTGCGGCGCTATCCCTGTTTGGCTGTGTGACGTGCTGCGTGGCATTGAGCGTTCTAAGAGCTGACACGATATGCCAGACGGTCCACCTTGATTGCTATGCCTGATGTGGGTCAAGCATAGGCAAGCAGCAGGTTCATGGGTTTTGGACAGAGGGCAGCCAGCAACACATTGGGAACACCGATTGTTCTACGGGGCATGTGTATCGCTTACTACCAGTGTTCTGCACCCCGACCATTGGGCCGGAGCGCAGGAGTATCAAGAAATATGATCGTAGGCACGTTCTCCGTGAACAGCGAGATCCAAACCCTCTTGTTCAATCTCATGTGAGACGCGGATGCCGACCAGTGCTTTGCAGATCACAGCGATGATGACCGTTACAATCACCGAGAACACGCCAACAATCACAAGACTGCCGGCCTGTGCCACAAAGCTTCCTGCACCAAAAACCGCGATCATCAAGGTCCCAAAGATACCACCAACACCATGAACGGCAAAGACATCGAGTGTATCATCGATCTTGAGCGTATTGCGTACCAGTCTGACCGCCTCCTGACACAGGACCCCGGCGACAGCGCCTATAACAAGCGCTTCAACGGGTCCTACAAACCCCGAAGCTGGAGTGATTGAAGCAAGCCCAGCGATCGTACCCGTGACGATCCCTACGAGGGACGCTTTGCCATAGCGGATGCGTTCCCAAAGTGCCCAGGTCAGCGACGCCGTTGCCGCCGAAATATGTGTGACAGTCAGAGCCATAGCGGCGCCACCATCGGCTGCCAATTGCGAGCCACCGTTAAAGCCGAACCAACCGACCCACAACAGTGCTGCCCCGATCATGACGTATCCAGGATTATGGGGAGGCTTGGATGAATCACGGCGTGGTCCCAGCATGACGGCCAATACCAATGCTGCAATACCTGCAGTTTCATGTACTACAACGCCGCCTGCGAAATCCTTGAGGCCGATGTCGCCAAATATTCCACCATCAGCCAAAAAGCCACCGCCCCAGACCCAGTGAACGACCGGCGCATAGCACAGCAGCATCCAAAGGCTGGAAAACAGCAGAACAAAACCAAAGCTAACACGCTCAACATATGCTCCGACAATCAGCGCGGGCGTGATGATGGCGAAAGTCATTTGAAAGGCGAAGAACAAGATTTCTGGCAATGTCCCCGAAACCGAATCGGCATCCACGCCATTCAGGAACATTTTACCCAATCCGCCCCAAATGCCCGAAGTACTCGAGCCAAAGGCGATAGAATAGCCAGCAACAAGCCACAGCACACTCATTAGGCATGCAATCGCATAGCAATGCATGAATACGCTTAATACGTTCCGTGCACGCACCAGTCCGCCATAAAACAATGCCAGACCCGGCAATGTCATCAACAGCACCAGCGCCGTCGCAACAATAATCCAAGCTGTATCTGCTCCAACCATCTCAATTCCTCCACTCAATTTGCTGTGCGGACACAAAGCGGGCTTAGGCTGCGAAAAAAAGAGGCAAGTGTGCTGGTGGGCGCCATAAATTAAAGCAATACGAATATGATTACTTTTTATGCCAAATAGCGCCCTATTAGATTAAAAAATAGGCAGCTTTAGGACGCCGCTTGCTGACGCTCTGGCTGATTGTGCACAGGGCGCAGCCTAGACCCTGCTGTTGCGCTAGTCACTTTACCGGTCTATATGCCTCCGGTGGCGCATTGTGCCGCTGAGAATCAACTCGAAAAATGCCGCGTTCACCCATTCCGCTTCGGGGGTGCTTCCGGCTAAGGAGAAGCGAAATGAAATTGAATGAACTGCGCGACAATCCTGGCGCAACAAAGCCCCGTAAGCGCGTTGGCCGTGGTCCGGGTTCCGGCACTGGTAAAATGGGTGGCCGTGGTATCAAAGGTCAAAAATCCCGTTCGGGTGTGGCGATCAACGGTTATGAGGGTGGCCAAATGCCACTGTATCAACGTTTGCCCAAGCGCGGGTTTAACAAACCCAACCGCAAAGCATTCGCCGTTATCAACCTTGGCCTTATTCAAAAATTCATTGATTTGGGCAAACTGGACGCAAAATCAGCCATCACTGAAGATGCGCTGATTGCGTCAGGCGCTGTTCGTCGCAAGCTGGACGGTGTTCGGGTGCTGGCCAAGGGTGAGATCACGAGCAAGGTCGACGTTAACGTGACTGGAGCGTCGAAATCGGCTGTGGAAGCGGTTGAAAAGGCTGGCGGCACACTTTCCACCGCAGCAGCGGCAGCCGAGTAAACCCAAACACGCCTTGTGAGCGGCTCTTAGGCCGCTTACATACGCTTGAGTTAATTTATTCGCCGCACGCCGGAAATCGGCCCAGATTGGTCATCCATCGTGCGGTGTTTATACAAAGGACACCGCCCGCATGGTATCTGCTGTCGAGAATATGGCCGCCAACACGAGCTGGAGCGCTCTGGGCAAGGCCACCGACCTGCGCAATCGAATTCTGTTCACTCTTGGACTGCTGATCGTTTATCGTCTGGGCACGTTTATCCCCGTTCCCGGTATTGACGGTGCAGCCTTGCGGGAATTCATGGAAAGTGCAGGGCAGGGCATTGGCGGCATGGTCAGCATGTTCACCGGTGGTGCGTTGGGACGGATGGGCATTTTTGCCCTTGGTATCATGCCCTATATCTCGGCCTCGATTATTGTTCAGCTATTGACGTCGATGGTGCCCAAGCTTGAGCAACTCAAGAAAGAGGGTGAACAAGGGCGCAAAAAAATAAACCAGTATACGCGATTTGGCACCGTGGCCCTTGCCACTTTGCAGGCTTATGGTTTGGCGGTATCGCTGGAGTCTGGCGATTTGGTTACTGATCCTGGGATGTTCTTCCGGATGTCGTGCCTTATCACTCTCGTTGGTGGCACGATGTTCCTGATGTGGTTGGGTGAACAGATTACAGCACGCGGTCTGGGCAACGGCATTTCTTTGATTATCTTTGTCGGCATTATTGCTGAAGTGCCTGCTGCGCTGGCGCAATTCTTTGCTTCAGGCCGGTCTGGTGCGATCAGCCCTGCGGTCATCGTGAGCGTTTTGGTCATGGTGATAGCAACAATCATGTTCGTAGTGTTCATGGAGCGTGCTTTGCGCAAGATCCATATCCAGTATCCCCGACGTCAGGTGGGCATGAAAGTATATGATGGCGGTTCAAGCCACCTGCCGGTCAAAGTGAACCCGGCGGGCGTTATCCCAGCGATCTTTGCGTCGTCATTACTGCTTTTGCCGATCACAATCAGTACGTTCTCTGGCAACTCGACAAACCCAATCATGAGCTGGCTTTTGGCAAACTTTGGCCCTGGTCAGCCGCTTTATCTGGCGTTCTTCGTTCTGATGATCGTGTTTTTTACTTACTTCTACACCTTCAATGTCAGCTTTAAGCCGGACGATGTCGCTGACAATCTAAAGAACCAAAACGGCTTTGTTCCTGGCGTCCGCCCCGGCAAAAAAACGGCAGAGTATCTAGAGTACGTGGTCAACCGCATTCTTGTACTGGGGGCTGCCTATTTGGCGGCGGTCTGCTTGCTACCCGAGATCCTGCGCGGTCAGTTCGCTATACCATTCTACTTTGGCGGCACGTCGGTTCTGATTGTTGTTTCGGTGACGATGGACACCATACAACAAGCACAAAGCCATCTTTTGGCCCACCAGTACGAAGGCTTGATTGAAAAGTCGCAGTTGCGTGGGAAAGGGTCGAAGGGTCGCAAGAAACGGAGCCCAGTGCGCCGCTAAGCGTATCTTTGGGGAGGGATAACTATGAACATTATTTTGCTTGGCCCACCGGGTGCGGGGAAAGGTACACAGGCGGGTTTTCTCGTGAGCGACCTTGGCATGGTGCAGCTTTCGACTGGCGATATGCTGCGCGCAGCCAAGGAAAGCGGGTCTGAAATGGGGAAGATCGTAGCCGACGTAATGGCGCGTGGTGACCTTGTGACGGATGACATTGTGATTGGCTTAATCCGAGAACAGCTTGCGACTGTCAAAGCGAACGGGTTTGTATTTGATGGATTCCCTCGCACCCTTGCGCAAGCTGACGCGCTGTCAGCGTTGCTTGCGGAACAGGGCCAAGCTCTGGACGCGGTTATCGAATTGGAAGTCAACGACGAGGTTCTTGTGTCACGCATCGTTGGTCGCGCAAACGAAGCGCGCGCCGCTGGTCAGCCTGTACGCGCAGATGACAACGAGGAAAGCCTCAAGACACGGTTGATGGAATATTACAAAAAGACCTCTCCGCTGATCGGTTATTACTATGCAAAGGGTCAGTTGACCAAGGTCGATGGACTGGGCGAAATCGGTGCCGTAAAAATGGCCGTCAAGAGCGCAACAAACATCTAATTGCCGAGAACCCTGACCGTCAGTCTCTGATCTGATGATTGAGGCGCCTTGGGGTTGACGCTTTATAAAACAACGCCTATTGCAGCGCATCTCGTAAGAGAATCGAAGATCGGAACGCGTCCGATCGGATCACCTGATCAGCGGCAGGCCCGGGAGTATAATCCTAGGGCCTTATGTTGTGAAAAAAGGGCCTGGTATCACGGGCTCGCAACGAAAAGGAATGCCTGACTTGGCACGTATTGCAGGGGTCAATATCCCCACAGCTAAACGAGTTCCGATTGCACTGACTTACATTACAGGCATCGGCAATTCATCCGCACAACAAATCTGTGAATCAGTCGGGATCGACGGCACGCGCCGTGTTAACGAGCTTTCTGATGCAGAAATCCTGAAAATCCGCGAGCACATTGACGAGAACTTTACCGTCGAAGGTGATCTGCGCCGCGAAACTCAGATGAACATCAAACGCTTGATGGATCTTGGCTGCTACCGTGGCCTGCGCCATCGCCGCAATCTGCCCGTGCGTGGTCAACGTACACACACGAACGCTCGCACCCGCAAAGGCCCCGCAAAGGCCATTGCCGGCAAGAAGAAATAAGGAGACGCATAAATGGCACGCGATACACGCAAGACCAAACGCAAGGTCTCCAAGAACATCGCCGCAGGAGTGGCGCATGTGAATTCTTCTTTTAACAATACCAAGATCCTGATCTCGGATGTTCAGGGCAATGCGATCGCTTGGTCGTCTGCTGGTACAATGGGCTTTAAAGGCTCACGTAAATCCACACCTTATGCGGCCCAGATGGCTGCTGAGGATGCAGGCAGGAAAGCACAAGATCATGGCGTAAAAACGCTGGAAGTCGAAGTGCAGGGTCCAGGTTCGGGCCGTGAATCAGCGCTTCGCGCGCTGGCAGCTGCTGGTTTCAATATCACGTCCATTCGTGACGTTACACCGATGGCCCACAATGGCTGTCGCCCGCCAAAGCGTCGCCGGGTCTAACCCAGACGTGTGACTTTATTGGCGCCGTGAGATTTAGCGCGGCGCCAATACGCTTTTTTTGAAACCTCGGGAGTCGGCGCGTTAGGACATGGCGGGCGGACGGGAATGGAGGGACGCATGATCCACAAAAATTGGGCCGAATTGATCAAGCCACAGCAGCTTGATGTGAAACCTGGCAATGAGCCAGCGCGTCAAGCAACGGTGATTGCCGAGCCGCTTGAGCGTGGTTTCGGTTTGACCATGGGCAACGCGCTACGCCGCGTGCTTATGAGCTCGTTGCAAGGCGCCGCGATCACATCCGTACAGATTGATAACGTGCTCCACGAGTTTTCGTCGGTTGCCGGCGTGCGAGAAGACGTGACCGACATCATTCTTAATCTCAAGGGCGTAAGCTTGCGCATGGAAGTCGAAGGGCCCAAGCGCCTGGCGATTTCGGCCAAGGGTCCAGGTGTTGTGACTGCTGGCGACATTTCTGAGAGCGCAGGTATCGAAATTTTAAACCGTGATCACGTGATCTGTCACCTCGATGACGGCGCAGACGTCTACATGGAGCTGACGGTGAATACCGGTAAGGGCTATGTTTCAGCGGACAAGAATAAGCCCGAAGACGCACCCATTGGTTTGATCCCAATCGACGCGATCTATTCGCCAGTGAAAAAAGTTAGCTATGACGTGCAACCCACCCGCGAGGGTCAAGTGCTGGACTATGACAAGCTGACGATGAAGGTCGAGACGGATGGATCGCTGACGCCTGACGATGCTGTGGCCTTTGCAGCCCGCATTTTGCAAGATCAGCTGGGCATCTTTGTGAACTTTGACGAGCCAGAAAGCGCGTCACGGGCGGATGACGACGACGGGCTCGAGTTCAACCCGCTTCTGCTCAAGAAAGTGGATGAACTGGAATTGTCGGTGCGTTCGGCGAACTGTCTGAAAAACGACAACATTGTCTACATTGGCGATTTGATCCAGAAGACCGAAGCAGAGATGTTGCGCACACCAAACTTTGGCCGCAAATCCTTGAACGAGATCAAGGAAGTGCTGTCTGGTATGGGTCTGCATCTGGGCATGGATGTTGAGGACTGGCCACCGGACAATATCGAGGATCTTGCCAAGAAACTCGAAGACAACTTTTAAGCATGTGATCCCACGGCTCTTTCAAAGGGTCGTGGTCGCAACCCCGGGCATTCGCCCCAAGGAGAGTTGGTGACACGCATCGCCAACCAGACAAAGAAAACAGCCTGTAGAGGGCACTAAATTGGAGATTGAAAAATGCGTCACGCACGTGGTTACCGCCGCCTGAACCGAACACATGAGCACCGCAAGGCGCTATTTTCGAATATGGCAGGCTCGCTCATTGAACATGAGCAAATCAAGACAACTTTGCCCAAGGCAAAGGAACTGCGCCCCATCATTGAAAAGATGATTACGCTGGCCAAGCGGGGTGATTTGCATGCCCGTCGTCAGGCGGCCTCGAAATTGAAAGAGGAACAATACGTCGCGAAACTGTTTGATGTATTGGGCCCGCGTTATGCTGACCGTCAGGGTGGCTATGTGCGCGTTTTGCGGGCGGGCTTTCGTTATGGTGATATGGCACCAATGGCAATTATCGAATTCGTAGATCGCGATCGCGATGCGAAAGGTGCAGCTGACAAAGCGCGCGTCGCCGCAGAGGAAGCTGCAGAAGAGTAAGCTTTTTTGATCAACGAATGACCCGAAAAACCCGCCACGAGGCGGGTTTTTTTATGATGGGACCTGACCCTAACCCGCTTGAAGCAGCGCTTGCAATTGCGCAGGTGAATTCGCATATCCTTGCAGGGATGAAACATCTGTTCGTTTTTTTGCTGTGCCTGTTGCCATATGGAGCGACTGCAGACAGCCGATTGCCGCAAAACCGGGCTGAAATCAGCCTGAGTTTTGCGCCATTGGTGCGCGAGACGGCCCCTGCGGTCGTCAACATTTACGTTAAGGTTGTCACTCAATCCCGGCGGCGCAACCCGTTTATGGATGATCCATTTTTTGAGCGTTTCTTTGAAGGCTTTGGTGCGCCGACCCCTCGGGTTCAAAGCTCTCTTGGATCCGGTGTTATCCTGTCGCCTGACGGGATTGTTGTTTCTAATTATCATGTCGTGGGTCAGGCAACTGATATTCGTGTGGTTCTGAATGATCGGCGCGAGTTTTCTGCGCAGGTTCTGTTGGGAGACCGGGACAGCGATCTTGCCATCTTGAAATTAGACGGCGCCAATGAGCTGCCGTTTTTGAACCTGCGCGACAGCGAAACCGTCGAGGTGGGCGAACTGGCGCTTGCGATCGGCAACCCGTTTGGTGTGGGCCAGACGGTTTCATCAGGTATTGTGTCTGGCCTTGCGCGGTCGGGCGGGGCAAACGGCGGCGGGCGCGGCTATTTCGTGCAGACTGACGCCCCGATCAATCCGGGAAATTCCGGGGGGGCCTTGGTCGGTATGGATGGGGCCTTGATCGGCGTGAACACATCCATTCTGACCCGATCGGGGGGATCTAACGGGATTGGGTTTGCCATTCCGGCTGACTTGGTCGCTGCCTTTGTCCAGCAGGCCAAGGCGGGCAATGATCGTTTTGTGCGCCCTTGGGCAGGTGCGACCGGACAGTCTGTGACCGCGGATATTGCGGAAATGCTGGGCCGGGACCGTCCGGGGGGAATTATCATTGCTGGGTTGCATCCGGCCAGCCCGTTGACTCAGGCGGGGTTTGAAGTGGGTGATGTGGTGCTGGCTGTGGATGGGGGTGAGGTGAATGCTCCAGCAGAAATGTTGTTTCGGATGAGCGTTGCCACGGCCGGCGAAGCGGTGCAAATGACCCGCCTGCGGAATGGTCAAACGACTGATCTGACGGTGCGCCTGATTGCGCCACCCGAGGTCCCTGCGCGAGACAGCGTGACGCTGCCACAGCGTGCCACCCTGCCTGGCCTTGCGATGAGCCGGATCAACCCGGCCATGATCGCCGAGATGAACTTGCCCCTTGCCTCTGAGGGAGTCGTCATTACTGACCCGGGGCGCATGGGCGCGCGTGTGGGCCTGCGGACAGGGGATGTGTTGCAACGCATCGACCGAAGGAAAGTTGAGACACCGGCAGATGCAGTGCGGGCATTTGAACGTGCGGGCAGGGGCACGGTGGTACGCGCCCTGCGCGGCACAAGCCGGATCGTGTTGCGGTTCTGATGTCTGATTTGTTTGCCAGCGATCCTATCGCCAAAACTGGGCACCGCCCACTCGCCGACAGGTTGCGGCCCCAAAAGCTGACAGATGTTATTGGTCAGGCTAACGTGTTGGGGCCAGAGGCGCCGCTCAGCGTTATGCTTGCGTCGGGTACCTTGAGTTCGCTGATTTTTTGGGGTCCGCCCGGTGTCGGCAAAACAACCATTGCGCGGCTTCTTGCGCATGAAACAGATCTGCATTTTGTGCAGATCAGCGCGATTTTTACCGGCGTTCCAGATCTGAAAAAGGTGTTTGAGGCGGCGCGCATACGGCGGCAAAACGGGCAGGGGACGCTGCTGTTCGTCGACGAAGTTCACCGCTTTAACAAAGCGCAGCAGGATGGCTTTTTGCCGCATATGGAGGATGGCACGATCCTGCTCGTGGGTGCAACGACAGAAAACCCAAGTTTTGAACTGAACGCCGCCGTTCTCAGCCGGGCGCAGGTGCTGATGCTTGAGCGACTGGCACCGACAGAGCTTGAGCTGATGGCACAGCGCGCCGAGCGTGAATTAAATCGCTCGCTGCCTTTGGATGGCCCTGCCCGAGAGGCACTGCTCGAGATGGCGGATGGCGATGGTCGTGCCTTGCTTAACCTGATTGAACAGATCATGGCATGGCCCGGCCAAGCCCCATTGGATCAAACGGCGCTTGCAGGCCGTTTGATGCGGCGTGCCGCGCAATACGACAAGTCCGGAGACGCGCATTACAACCTGATCTCAGCGTTGCATAAATCGGTGCGTGGGTCTGATCCGGATGCGGCCCTGTACTGGTTTGCAAGAATGCTCGAGGGTGGCGAAGACCCACGGTACCTCGCGCGGCGTATCACCCGGATGGCGGTCGAGGACATTGCCCTTGCTGATCCGCAGGCGCAAGCCGTGTGTCTGCAAAGCTGGGAAACCTATGAACGGCTGGGCAGCCCCGAAGGAGAACTGGCGATTGCGCAGGCGTTGATCTATCTGGCGCTCGCGCCAAAATCCAACGCGGGCTACGTCGCTTACAAAGCTGCGCGCCGGGCGGCTAAACAGACTGGATCAGAACCGCCGCCAAAACATATCTTAAATGCTCCGACTGCGCTTATGAAAGATCAGGGGTATGGTAAGGGCTATGCCTATGATCACGATGCCGAAGACGCGTTTTCGGGCCAGAACTATTTTCCCGATGGGATGGGGCGACCGGATCTTTACCAGCCTGTTGAACGGGGCTTTGAGCGCGAGCTAAAAAAACGATTGGACTATTTCGCACGCCTGCGGGCCAAGCGTGAAACTTGACTCTGTCGGCCTTTCGGACGACAGACCGCGCATGATCTCGACTGTCTCTCTTGTGGCCCTTGGTGGGGCGATAGGCGCATCCTTGCGCTGGCTGGCTGGCGTCGCGGTGTTTCGCGTGTTGGGGACGTCGGAATTTCCGCTAGCCATCATTGCGGTTAACGTCTTGGGGTCTTTCTTGATGGGTGTATTTGCGGTGGCCGCCGCCCAAAAGGGGCTGAGCCACCTCAGTCCGTTCGTGATGACGGGTCTTTTGGGTGGGTTTACCACATTTTCGGCGTTTTCGCTGGAGACCATGACACTAATTGAGCGCGGTCAGGTAGGCCAAGCAGGCCTTTATATCGCTTTGTCCGTGGGCCTGTCGGTGGGCGCGTTGGCATTTGGGCTAATCATCGCCCGGGAGGTTTTCGCATGAGCCGTGTACAGACAGTAACCGTCGAAGAGGGCGAGGGCGATCAGCGGCTTGACCGCTGGATAAAACGCCGCTTTCCGCAGTTGAGCCAGGGCATGATCGAAAAGATGTGCCGCAAGGGTGAGTGCCGGGTAGAAGGCGGGCGGGTGAAATCCTCGACCCGACTGGAAGAAGGACAGCAGGTGCGCATTCCGCCTTTGCCAGATCGTGCCGCACCTCCGATTGTTCGCACCTCCGTGTCCGAAGCGGATGCGCGGATGATACAGTCCTGTGTGATTTATCGCGATGATCATGTGATCGCCTTGAACAAGCCGCCAGGGCTGGCGACGCAAGGTGGTTCAGGGCAGACCCGCCACGTTGATGGGCTGGCCGAAGCACTGACCTTTGGAATGGAAGAAAAGCCGCGCCTTGTGCATCGGCTCGACAAGGACACCTCGGGTGTGTTGCTGCTGGCCCGGACGCGCCTTTCGGCCAAAGCTTTGACGGCGGCGATGCGCCACCGTGAAACCCGCAAGATTTATTGGGCATTGGTCGCAGGCGTGCCGACCCCCTATCTCGGCGAGATTAAATACGGTCTCGTCAAGGCGTCAGGCCGCGGTGCGGGTGGCGAGGGCGAAAAGATGTATGCCGTGCATCCGCGCGATGTAGACAGCACCCCCGGCGCCAAGCGCGCGGCCACGCTTTATGCCACTCTATACCGAGTCGCGTCGCGCGCGGCATGGGTGGCGATGGAGCCGTTGACAGGGCGCACACATCAGTTGCGCGCGCATATGGCCGAGATTGGTCATCCAATCATTGGCGACGGAAAATATGGCGGTTCAGGTCAGGAAAACCTTGGCGATGGCTGGGGCGCACAATTGGGTGGGGTCATTTCGAAAAAGCTACATCTGCACGCGCGGATGATCCGATTTGAGCACCCCGATACCCGCAAAGCTATCACGATTACCGCCGACATGCCGGAGCATATGAACCACAGCTGGGACACTTTTGGCTGGACCGACGATCTTGCGGCTGAAGACCCGTTTGAGGCGCTGGAATGACCAAAGAGCGGCGGCTTGTTGTGTTCGACGTGGATGGCACGCTGGTTGACAGCCAGGCCGACATCGTGGCCAGCATGGGGGCGGCATTTGATGTGGTCAACCTTGACCCACCTGAGCGTTCCGAGGTGCTGAGCATCGTGGGGCTGTCCTTGCCGCAGGCTATGGCGCGCCTTGCGCCCGGTGCTGACAACGACGGATTGGTCGCCGCCTATAAAGACGCCTACGTTGCCCGCCGTGCCGCTGCTGGATCAGAGGTGTCATCGCCGCTCTATCCGGGTGCACGTGCTGCGCTAGAGCGGTTGCACGCGATGCCAGACGTTGTGTTGGGGGTGGCCACTGGCAAATCACGGCGGGGTCTTGATCTGTTGCTTGAGGCCTACGATCTGACGTCTTTTTTCGTGACCCAGCAGGTGGCCGATTTCCATCCATCCAAACCGCACCCGTCAATGTTGTTTAAAGCGATGGATGAAACCGGCGTTGGGGCACGTCATGCGGTGATGGTAGGCGACACAAGTTTTGATATGCAGATGGCACAGTCGGCGGGCCTGCCTTTTGTTGGGGTCTCTTGGGGTTATCATCCAGTAATAGATTTGACTGGAGCAGTCGCAGTTCTGGATGCTTTCGAAGATTTGGATGCCGTCCTGAACAACATTTGGAAACGCGAACAATGAGCGAATGGAAAGCAAAGCGGTTCTGGGAACAAGCGCACGCCGAGGCGGTTGATGACGCGTGGACCGTGCGTTTGGATGCGAGGTTAGTCAAGACGCCGGCCAAGGCCGCGCTGACGCTGCCAACCAAGTCCTTGGCGCTGGCCGTCGCTGCCGAGTGGGATGCCCAAGAAGACGTGATTGACCCTGGTTCGATGCCCTTTACCCGCATGGCCAATTCTGCCATCGACAAGGTGCGCGTTCAACGGTCCGAAGTGGCAGACATGCTGGCCGATTATGGGGATGCCGATTTGCTATGCTACCGGGCACAAGCCCCGGCTGAACTGGTCGAGCGACAGGCGCAGATCTGGGATCCTTATCTGGAATGGGGCGCACAAACGCTGGGTGCGCGTCTTTATCCGCGCAGTGGCTTGATGCACGAATCACAAGATACGGATGCGCTTGCGCGCCTTTCGCAACACACCCATGCGCTCACAACTTTCGAGCTGGCCGCCTTTCACGATTTGGTCAGCTTGACCGGATCTCTTGTCTTGGGTTTTGCGGCGGCACGTCATCAGGGAGACCCTAATGATATTTGGTCCGCCTCTCGGCTTGATGAAATCTGGCAAGAAGAGCAGTGGGGCTTGGACGAAGAGGCGCAAGATTTAGCCAAGATCAAGCACGCGGCCTTCTTACATGCTAGTTACTTTTTCGACGCAACAAGCGGCACCTGACCGTCCGCAGTGCGAGCGCGACAATTTTTGGCCCTCAGGTTGCGTAATAATGCAGCGTTTTGGCAGTGCTGCCCTTGACGCCGAGCGTTGAATCCGGACACAGTATGGGCCACCGGTTGGGGATAAACCTCAGTTGGATAATTTTGACATGGCCGGGCCAATAGGTCTTGTCGGTTGAACCGCCAAAATGAGGCGGAAAATCAGGAAGAGGTAAAAATGAAAAAATCCGTATTCTTTGGCGCGCTGACCGTTGCTGGCCTTGCGGCTGGTGCTGCGGCTGCTGGCACGCTTGACGACGTGAAAGCACGTGGCAAAATGAACTGCGGCGTGACCACTGGTCTGGTCGGCTTTGCTGCACCAGACGCCAATGGCGAATGGAATGGTTTTGACGTTTCCGTGTGCCGTGCTGTTGCTGCAGCCGTTCTTGGCGACGCAAGCGCTGTTGAATTTGTTCCCACAACTGGCAAAACACGCTTTACGGCGCTTGCTTCGGGCGAAATCGACATGCTGGCGCGTAACACCACATGGACATTCAGCCGTGACGTTGATCTGAAATTCACCTTTGTTGGTGTGAACTACTATGACGGCCAAGGCTTCATGGTTCCCAAGGATCTGGGCGTTTCGTCGGCCAAGGATCTGGACGGCGCGACCGTCTGCATCCAAACCGGCACAACAACCGAGCTGAACCTGGCGGATTTCTTCCGCTCGAACAACATCAGCTACGAGCCGGTTCCGATCGAAACTAACGCCGAAGCGCAGCAACAGTATTTGGCTGGCGCATGTGACGTTTACACAACAGACGCCTCTGGTCTGGCCGCGACACGTGCCACATTCGAAGCACCTGGCGATCACGTTCTTCTGCCCGAAATCATCTCCAAGGAGCCATTGGGCCCGCTCGTTCGCCACGGCGACAACGAATGGGGTGACGTGGTTCGCTGGTCGTTGAACGCGCTGATCTCGGCTGAAGAGCTGGGCATTACTTCTGCGAACATCGCCGAAATGTCCGGTGGCACCAATAACCCAGAAATCAACCGTATCCTGGGTACCGAAGGCACCCTGGGCGAGATGCTGGGTCTGGACGCTGACTGGGCGATGAAAGCCATCGCAGTCGCCGGTAACTACGGTGAAATCTTTGAGAAGAACATCGGCGAATCCACACCGATCGGTCTGGCCCGTGGCCTGAACGCTCAGTGGACCGATGGTGGCCTGATCTACAGCCCACCCTTCCGCTAAAGCCAAAAGCCAAGGGGCGCAGGGTAAAACCTGCGCCCCTTGCACATTGCACGTGATGATCGCTGATCAACAGCGGCGCACCCGATAAAAGTGCAGCCAAAGAAAAGCAATAACAAAAACCTGACCCCGCGCTTTGACGCATATTCCAGTGGGTCGGAACACGGGGACCAAATAAATGACGACCATGACCGACCCGCCGCAGGCGTCGTTCCGCTTGTCGATGCTGATCAATGACACACGGTATCGTTCGTACACGTTCCAATTCATTGCATTGATGCTTTTGATAGTATCTTTTGCCTATCTCGGCTCAAATCTGGCCAGTAACTTAGCGGCCGCCGGTCTGAATATTTCTTACCAGTTCCTGGGCTCGCCTGCCGGCTATGACATCAATCAGACGTTGATTGACTATTCGAGCCAGTCGACGAACGCCAATGCGGCGCTGGTTGGTATTTTGAATACACTGCTGGTCGCTTTTATGGCTTGTGTGACAGCGACGATCCTTGGCGTGATCGCCGGGGTGCTGCGCTTGTCCAACAACTGGCTCGTCAGCAAATTGATGTCTTTTTACGTCGAGATCTTTCGCAATATCCCCGTGCTGATCTGGATCATCATCATTTTCACCATAATGATCGCCGTACTGCCAGGGCCGAGGGCCTTTCGTGGGGATGATCCAGCCGCTTCGATGTTGTTTGATGCAATCGCCTTTACCAATCGCGGCGTTTATATTCCCGCACCGGTTTGGGGCGCCGGATCGATGGTTGTTGTTACGATCTTTATCTTGTCAGTTATTGGTGTTTTCTCTTATCGCCGCTATGCTACCAAGCTGCTTTATGACACAGGCCGGTTGTTACCGATGGGCTGGCCAAGCTTCGCGATCCTGATCGTTCCAACATTGCTAAGCTTTTTCATCATGGGCATGCCTATTGGGCTGGAATACCCAGCACTGAAGGGGTTCAACTTTGCTGGTGGGATCAAGATTGGTGGGCCGCTGATCGCATTGTGGATCGCATTGTCGGTCTATACCGGTGCCTTTATCGCAGAGAACGTGCGCGCAGGCATTCAGGCGATTTCCAAAGGTCAAACCGAAGCAGCCGCTTCGCTGGGTCTGCGCCCGGGTCGCATCATGAACCTAGTGGTTCTGCCGCAAGCGCTTAGGGTCATTATCCCGCCGCTGATTTCTCAATACCTGAACATCACCAAGAACTCATCGCTGGCCATCGCTGTGGGTTACGCGGATATCACGGCAACGCTGGGTGGCATTACACTGAACCAGACCGGCCGCGCAATCGAATGCGTTTTGCTTTTGATGCTGTTCTATCTGACAATCTCGCTGTCCATCTCGGCCATCATGAACGTCTACAACAATTCCGTTAAGCTGAAGGAGCGCTGAACCATGTCGGATCAAAACGCTGCCTCCTCTGTCGCGTTTGTGCGCACCGAGCAGGTGCCACCCGCGCCGCCGCCATTCTCAACCTCTGGCCCAGTCAAATGGGCTAGGGACAACCTGTTTTCGACACCGTTTTATGCAGTGCTAACGATCTTGGCGGCCTATTTTATCTATGTCATCTTGGCCAACACGTTGCCATGGATGTTAAACGGGGTCTGGACCACGTCCAGCCTAGCCGAGTGCCGCGAAGTGTTGGACGGCGTCTCGGGGGGCTGCTTTGCGGTGTTGACCGAGCGCTGGAACCAGTTGCTCTTTGGATTTACTTATCCATCTGAACTGTATTGGCGCCCATCATTGGCCTTTGTTCTACTGTTTGTTGCCGCTTCACCGGTGCTGTTTTACAAGCTGCCGCGCCAGTTGCTGATCATCACGGGTCTGTTCCCCTTTGTTGCGTATTACCTGATCTGGGGCGGCACAATATGGACGCCCATCCTAGCGTTGGTTGGTATGGTCGCAGGCTACGTTGTATATCAAAGATTGGTATCCGGCAGCTTTGCCGCTGGTTTTTTTGGCGGGATTGCAGCAGCGTTTGTCGTGTGGACCATCGGTGGCATGCTCATCCCGGAAGGCGCCAACGAAGGGGCAGTAATGCTAGCAGTGCCCAGCCGTGATCTTGGGGGCTTTATGCTCAACATGATGCTCGGGGTTACGTGTGTGTCTCTTTCGTTGCCATTGGGAATCGCGCTGGCATTGGGGCGGCAATCCAGCATGCCGCTGATCAAGTGGATCTGCGTTATCTTTATTGAGTTCATCCGGGGTGTGCCGCTAATCACGCTGCTTTTCGTGGCGTCTGTGATGCTGGCCTATTTCTTTCCGCCTGAAACCACGACAGATCTTTTCCTTCGGGTTGTGATCATGATCACCATGTTCTCGGCGGCCTATATCGCCGAGGTGATCCGGGGTGGTTTGGCAGCTCTGCCACGAGGACAGTACGAGGCCGCAGACAGCCTTGGCCTTGATTATGCGCAGGCAATGCGACTGATCATTCTGCCGCAAGCGCTCAAGATTTCGATTCCCGGGATCGTCAACGTGGCTGTGGGGCTGTTCAAGGATACCACGCTGGTATCGGTCATTTCGATGTTCGATCTGGTTGGCATGATCCGGGGGCCAATCCTTGCGTCTACCGAATGGAACGGGGTGTACTGGGAGCTTTTGGGCTTTGCCGCGCTTCTTTTCTTTGTCGTGTGTTACGGCATTTCTCAATATTCGCAGTGGCTGGAACGCCAGCTCGCGACCGATCACCGCTAAGGAGTGGCTGACATGAATGAACAAGTTGCACAGAATATCTCGACCGAAATCGCGGTTTCCATCGAGAACATGAACAAGTGGTACGGCACCTTTCACGTGTTGCGCGACATCGACCTGACAGTGTATCAGGGTGAGCGGATCGTGATTGCGGGGCCTTCGGGCTCGGGCAAGTCTACCCTGATCCGTTGTATCAACGCATTAGAAGAGCACCAGCAGGGCACCATAACGGTTGATGGTACAGTGCTGTCGTCTGACCTCAAGAATATCGATAAAATCCGGTCTGAGGTTGGTATGTGCTTTCAGCACTTCAACCTGTTTCCGCATCTGTCGATCCTTGAGAATTGCACGCTGGCCCCAATCTGGGTGCGCAAGACGCCCAAGAAGGAAGCCGAAGAACTCGCGATGCACTTTTTGGAAAAGGTAAAGATCCCCGATCAGGCGGACAAATATCCCGGCCAGCTTTCGGGTGGTCAGCAGCAGCGTGTTGCGATTGCCCGTTCGCTCTGCATGCGTCCACGGATCATGCTTTTTGATGAACCCACGTCGGCGCTTGACCCTGAGATGATCAAGGAAGTTCTGGATACGATGGTCGAACTTGCCGAAGAAGGCATGACCATGCTTTGCGTGACGCACGAGATGGGCTTTGCCCGTCAGGTTGCAAACCGCGTTATCTTTATGGACGAAGGTCAGATCGTTGAGCAGAATGAACCTGAGGAGTTCTTTAACAACCCTCAAAGTCCACGCACGCAGCTGTTCCTGAGCCAGATCTTGGGTCACTGAACCGGCTGGGCGGCGTGTCGCCTGCCCTGTACCTGATATTGCGAAATCTATCGGCTGGCCTGTGTGCCAGCCGATATCGTTTTAGCGCTTAGCCACGAAACTGATGATGCAGGTGCTGTAACTTGGATCGTTTACACGTATGATGCCATTCTATGGCGCTAGATCAAATACCTGAAACATCGCGCATAACCTTACACGTTGAGATGTTTTGTTGGTAGCGACACGATCAGCGGCGGTCTTGGCGGTGATATTCTTACCGGCGGAACATCAGGCACGTTTACTGATATATTTGTGTTCGGATATGGCCAAAGGCATGACACGATTGAAGTTTTCGAAATCGGTGACGACAAGATACAGCTATACGCGGGCAGCTATTATCTAGAC
>JAQWVA010000107.1:0-3406 GCA_029250205.1 Tateyamaria sp. | reverse complement strand
ACAAGTCCGGTTTGTCCCGCGTTGCAGTCATCGGTACACCGCGCAGCTAACGGCAGGTTTGAGCCCTTGCCTGCAAGTTTTCTGCGACGCGACGAATGTCCGGTTCGAAGAGTACTTGTATCAACGCTCTTACTTCAGTATTTCATGAATTATGGAAATATTGATTCCCAGCCGCCTGTCGACCCTTGGTCATCCTCAACGCTTGGCGCTGTTCCGGCTGCTTATGCGCCGGTATCCGGACCGCGTGCCTGCGACCGAGTTGGCGCAAGCGCTCGACCTTAAACCCAACACACTCTCGACCTATGTCAACGCGCTGATGCAGGCGGGTCTGGTCACGAAAGAGCGTGTTGGAACCTCGCTACGCTACGCGATCCATATGGATGCAGTTCGCGAGACGTTCGACTACCTTCTGCGCGACTGCTGTCGTGGTCGCCCGGAAATCTGTTCACCCCTCACATCCTTTGGCTTTGATGGAGACAGTCCGATGACTGATCGCAAGTACAATGTCCTTTTCATCTGCACCGGCAATTCCGCGCGCTCGATCTTCGCAGAGTCAATCCTGCGAAAGGAGGCAGGGGACAGGTTCGTGGCCTATTCGACGGGCACCAAGCCCCGCTCTGAGCTAAATCCATTCGCGCTCGAAGTTCTGGAGCAGAAAGGCCATGATATCTCTGTTCTGGAGTCGAAGAACGTATCGGTCTTTCAGGGCGAAGGTGCGCCTGATTTCGACTTCGTTTTGACCGTCTGCAATCAGGCAGCAAATGAGGAATGCCCCGCCTGGACGGGTCAGCCGGTAAGTGCCCATTGGGGAATGCCGGACCCGGTGAAGGTCGAAGGCTCAAACGCTGAGAAGAGTCTAGCGTTTCATCAGTCCTATGGTGCGCTCCTGAACCGTATCAAAGCTTTCACGGCTTTGCCGATCGCGTCTCTTGACCGGATCGCATTGCAGAAGGCTGTGGATGACATCGCACAAACAAACGAAGGAGCCTCTGCTTGACTACCTACGCCCTCAATGGCCTTGGCCGGATCGGAAAACTTGCCCTGAAACCCTTGCTGGAACGCGGGGCCAAGATTGCCTGGATTAACGACGCTGTGGGCGATCCGGAGATGCATGCGCACCTCCTAGAGTTCGACACAGTACATGGCCGGTGGACGGCGGACTTTTCTCATTATCCAGACAGCGTGACGATTGATGGCACGCGGCTTCCGTTCATCGGAACAAAAAACATCGAGGACCTTCCCTTAGAAGGCGTGGATGTTGTGATCGACTGCACCGGGGTCTTCAAGTCCGAGGCCAAGCTCGCCCCATACTTCGAAGCAGGCGTGAAGAAAGTCGTCGTCTCCGCGCCCGTCAAAGGCGGCGATACAGCCAACCTCGTCTACGGCGTGAACCATGACATCTACGAAGCGGGCAAACACCGGATTGTCACGGCGGCAAGCTGCACGACAAACTGCCTCGCGCCGGTCGTGAAGGTCATTCATGAGAACTTGGGCATCAAGCATGGCTCGATCACTACGATCCACGATGTGACGAACACCCAAACGATTGTGGACCGACCCGCCAAAGACTTGCGCCGCGCTCGCTCGGCTCTGAATTCTTTGATCCCAACGACGACAGGCAGTGCGACCGCGATCACGCTAATCTACCCGGAATTGACAGGGCGACTGAACGGCCACGCAGTGCGGGTTCCGCTCCTGAACGCCTCACTGACCGATTGTGTGTTCGAGGTGGAGCGGGAAACCACGGCGGAAGAGGTCAACGCGCTCTTCAAGGTGGCAGCGGAAGGCGAGCTGAAGGGCATTCTGGGTTACGAGAAACGTCCACTGGTCTCGACTGACTACACCAATGACGAACGCTCTAGCATCGTGGACGGGCCATCGACGATGGTCATCAACGGGACGCAGCTGAAGGTCTATGCTTGGTACGATAATGAAATGGGCTATGCGCACCGTCTTGTCGATGTTGCGCTCATGGTTGGAGCTTCAGTGTGACTGACACTTCTGCGCGGCCAGACGGGCTATCGGCTTATATCGCCCTGACAGCGGCGTACTGGGCCTTCATGCTCACCGATGGCGCGCTCAGAATGCTGGTGCTGCTGCACTTCCACACGTTGGGCTTCAGCCCCGTTCAGCTCGCCTACCTGTTCGTGCTCTATGAGATTGCGGGTATGGTGACCAACCTCTGTGCAGGTTGGATCGCCGGTCGGTTCGGTCTGACGTCCACGCTTTACGCGGGCCTTGGCATTCAGGTCTTGGCGCTTCTGGCTTTGGCGCAGCTCGACCCGACATGGGCGATTGGCGTGTCGGTCGTCTATGTGATGGTCGTCCAAGGCGCGAGCGGGGTTGCCAAAGACCTCGCCAAGATGTCTTCGAAGTCCGCGGTAAAGCTGTTGGCCCCATCTGAGGATGGGGGGTTGTTCCGTTGGGTGGCGCTGCTCACGGGTTCCAAGAACGCGGTGAAGGGCCTTGGCTTCCTGCTGGGGGCTGCGCTTCTGGCGACGCTCGGCTTTGTTTGGGCTGTACTTGGGATGGCAGCAATTCTCGCCGTCATTCTGATCGCCGTGCTGATCGCGATGCCGCCGGGTCTGCCGAAGGGGCGGAGGGGCGCGAAATTCTCTGAGGTCTTTTCCAAGTCATCGAACGTGAACTGGCTTTCAGCGGCACGTGTGTTTCTGTTCGGTGCGCGGGACGTCTGGTTCGTCGTTGGTATCCCGATCTACTTCTATGCGGTGCTGTCCGACGGAACCGTATCCGGTAACCGAAATGCCTTCTTCATGATCGGAACATTCATGGCGGTTTGGGTGATCCTCTACGGCTTTGTACAAGCGTCGGCCCCGCGCATTCTGCGTGCATCATCGCGATCTGAGGGCGAACTGGTGAATGCCGCGAAGGGTTGGGCATGGGCCCTTGCAGCAATCCCCGCCATGCTTACGTTGGCGTCACAGACATCTGATGGTTCTCAAACTTGGCTGACCATCACACTTATTGCGGGCCTACTGATCTTTGGCGCGATCTTCGCGATTAACTCCGCCCTCCATTCCTATCTGATCCTTGCCTTCACGAAGGCAGAGCGGGTCACCATGGATGTTGGGTTCTACTATATGGCCAACGCTGGAGGGCGGTTGGCAGGAACCGTCCTCTCCGGTGCGACCTATCAGCTTGGAGGTCTACCCCTGATGCTTGGAACAGCGACGCTTTTGGTAGCAGGCGCTGCGCTTGCTGCCGGTCGTCTGCGGAGTGATCTTCAAACCTCGACCAATTAACCCGCTCTAACTTGAAAGCAGCCATTGGCATAGTTGCAGCGAACTGGCGCTTCGTCCCGCATTGCGGATGAGGTGGGTGGCTCCTGCTCCACCGGCATCGAATGTGCCAAAGTGCAGTTGTCATCAACTGCTAGGATAGGAGC
>JAQWVA010000101.1:0-3373 GCA_029250205.1 Tateyamaria sp. | reverse complement strand
CCGCTTTCCGAAGTGACGCACAAGCGGCGCTTGTCGGCGCTTGGACCGGGCGGCCTAACCCGCGAGCGTGCTGGTTTCGAAGTTCGCGACGTGCACCCGACACACTATGGTCGTATGTGTCCGATTGAGACGCCGGAAGGGCCAAACATTGGCCTCATCAACTCGCTAGCGACCTTTGCGCGTGTTAACAAGTATGGCTTTATCGAAACTCCTTACCGGGTTGTGAACCAAGGTCAGGTTACCGACGAAGTGCATTATATGTCGGCAACCGAGGAAATGCGCCACACTGTGGCTCAGGCCAACGCGACGCTAGACGAGGGTGGTAAGTTCATCAACGAGATGGTCAACACTCGTAAGTCGGGCGATTATACGCTATCCCCGGTGGATTCTGTTGACCTGATTGACGTTAGCCCGAAACAGTTGGTGTCTGTCGCGGCCTCCCTGATTCCGTTCCTTGAAAATGACGACGCGAACCGCGCTCTCATGGGATCGAACATGCAACGTCAGGCGGTTCCGCTTCTGCAAGCCGAGGCGCCATTGGTGGGTACCGGCATCGAAGAGGTCGTAGCCCGCGATTCAGGTGCGGCGATCACAGCAAAGCGCGCCGGTATTATCGATCAGGTCGATGCCACGCGCATTGTGGTCCGCGCTACGTCTGACCTTGCACTAGGCGATGCAGGCGTGGATATTTATCGCATGCGCAAGTTCCAGCGCTCGAACCAGAACACCTGCATCAATCAGCGTCCACTGGTGAAAGTGGGTGACACGGTTGGCAAGGGCGAAGTTATTGCGGACGGCCCTTCCACGGATATGGGCGAACTTGCCCTCGGAAAAAACGTGGTTGTCGCGTTCATGCCTTGGAATGGTTACAACTACGAAGACTCGATCCTGATCTCAGAACGCGTGTCGCGCGATGACGTCTTTACTTCGATCCACATTGAGGAATTCGAAGTCGCGGCTCGTGATACAAAGCTTGGGCCAGAGGAAATCACACGCGATATCCCCAACGTCGGCGAGGAAGCATTGCGCAACCTTGACGAGGCGGGCATCGTATATATCGGCGCAGACGTTGAGCCAGGCGATATCCTTGTGGGCAAGATCACGCCCAAGGGTGAAAGCCCCATGACTCCAGAGGAAAAACTGCTTCGGGCGATCTTTGGTGAAAAGGCCAGTGACGTGCGCGATACCTCTCTTCGGGTCAAGCCGGGCGATTTCGGCACGGTCGTCGAGGTGCGTGTCTTTAACCGCCATGGTGTGGAAAAAGACGAACGCGCGCTTCAGATCGAGCGTGAAGAAGTCGAGCGTCTGGCGCGTGACCGCGACGATGAATTGGCAATTCTTGATCGCAACATCTACGCTCGTCTGGGTGACATGTTGTTGGGCAAGGAAGTGGCGAAGGGTCCAAAGGGCATAAGCGCGGGCAGCACTGTTGACGCGGATATGCTTGATGCGTTCCCACGTTCCGCATGGTGGCAGATTGCTTTGAAAGACGAGCAATCGGCACAGGTGGTCGAGGCGTTGAACGAGCAATATGAGGCGCAAAAGCGTACTCTGGATGCCCGGTTCGAGGACAAGGTTGAAAAGGTCCGCCGTGGTGATGATCTGCCCCCGGGCGTGATGAAAATGGTCAAGGTGTTCGTGGCGGTGAAGCGCAAGCTTCAACCGGGCGACAAAATGGCTGGACGTCACGGCAACAAGGGCGTGATTTCGAAAGTTGTACCGATGGAGGATATGCCATTCCTCGCCGATGGTACGCCGGTCGATTTCTGTCTAAATCCGTTGGGCGTGCCGTCGCGAATGAACGTTGGTCAGATCCTTGAGACGCACATGGGCTGGGCCGCACGCGGTCTGGGTGTGAACATTGACGAAGCGCTGCAGGAATTCCGCCGGTCGGGCGATCTGACACCGGTACGCGAGGCGATGAGCTTGGCGTATGGCGATGACGTCTATCAAGAAGGCCTTGCAGGGATGGACGAGGAACATCTTGTTGAAGCAGCAGGCAATGTCACACGTGGCGTTCCAATTGCAACGCCTGTCTTTGATGGCGCGAAAGAGGCCGATGTGAACGACGCGCTTGAGCGTGCCGGGTTCTCGACCTCTGGTCAGTCGGTACTGTTTGATGGTCGTACGGGTGAGCAGTTTGCACGCCCCGTGACTGTGGGCATCAAGTACCTGCTGAAACTGCACCACCTTGTGGATGACAAGATCCACGCGCGCTCGACAGGTCCTTACTCACTTGTCACTCAGCAGCCGCTAGGTGGTAAGGCGCAGTTCGGTGGTCAGCGCTTTGGTGAGATGGAAGTCTGGGCTCTGGAAGCTTACGGCGCCGCTTACACCTTGCAGGAAATGCTGACCGTGAAATCGGACGACGTAGCAGGCCGGACCAAGGTCTACGAAAGTATCGTTAAGGGCGAAGACAACTTCGAAGCCGGCGTGCCGGAATCGTTTAACGTGCTCGTCAAAGAGGTCCGCGGATTGGGCCTCAATATGGAACTCCTGGATGCAGAGGAAGATGAGTAGCGTTACGTGCCAGAACGTAACCCTGCCAATAGGTGCGTGATTTCACGCACCTATCCCCTGCACCCTCTGATTTGTGAGGAAAAAGAATGAACCAGGAACTGACAAACAACCCGTTTAACCCGCTGACGCCACCCAAGGTGTTTGACGAAATCAAAGTATCGCTGGCATCGCCCGAGCGTATCCTGAGCTGGTCCTTCGGTGAGATTAAAAAACCCGAGACCATCAACTATCGGACCTTCAAGCCCGAGCGTGACGGCCTGTTCTGTGCCCGTATCTTTGGGCCAATCAAGGATTACGAATGCCTGTGCGGCAAATATAAACGCATGAAATATCGTGGCGTTGTCTGCGAGAAATGCGGTGTCGAAGTCACGCTGCAAAAGGTTCGCCGCGAGCGCATGGGCCACATCGAGTTGGCCGCGCCCGTTGCCCACATCTGGTTTCTGAAATCGCTGCCATCCCGTATCGGTCTGATGCTGGACATGACATTGCGCGACCTTGAGCGTGTGCTGTATTTCGAGAACTACGTGGTGATCGAGCCCGGCTTGACTGACCTGTCCTATGGCCAGATGCTGTCAGAAGAAGAGTACATGGACGCGCAGGACGCGTTTGGCATGGATGCCTTCACCGCCAATATCGGTGCCGAAGCGATCCGTGAAATGCTGTCGATGATCGACCTTGAAGCCGAAGCAGACCAGTTGCGCGCTGACCTAAAAGAGGCCACAGGCGAGCTGAAGCCCAAGAAGATTATCAAGCGTCTGAAAGTCGTTGAGAGCTTCCTTGAGTCCGGCAACCGCCCCGAGTGGATGGTTCTGACCGTGATCCCTGTGATCCCGCCAGAATTGCGCCCGCTGGT
>JAQWVA010000094.1:0-1860 GCA_029250205.1 Tateyamaria sp. | reverse complement strand
CTTGTTTGTCGCAGATGAGGTCATCACTGGCTTTGGCCGGACAGGCCCCCTGTTCGCCAGCGAAGAAGAAGGGATTAATCCAGATTTCATCACGACGGCCAAGGGGCTGACCTCGGGGTATGTGCCTATGGGCGCTGTCTTTATGTCAGACAGGATTTACCAGACGATTGCAGACGCGATGGGCCCCGAGGTTGTCGGTCATGGATTCACGTATTCGGGTCATCCGGTCTCAGCCGCTGTTGGGCTGGCAGCGCTTGAGTTGTACGAAGGTGGGTTGATTGAGAATGGCCGCCAGATGGGCCAGAGACTTTTGGGCGGATTACAGGACCTTGCGTCGCATCCCTTGGTCGGCGATGTGCGTGGTCGTGGGATGTTGGCGGCCCTTGAGCTGGTGACAGACAAGGTGGCTAGGACACCGCTGCCTGCGGCCAGCGCTCCGTCGCAGCGCTTGTTTGACCGTGCTTGGGAGGCCGGATTGATCATTCGGGCTTTTGGCAATGGGGTGCTGGGGTTTGCACCACCGCTATGTTGCACGAACGAGGATATTGACCAGATCATTGACCGCACCCGCCACGTTCTGGACCTGACGCTTGAAGATCCCGATATCCGTGCGGTGATGCGCGGCTGACATGGGGCTGTTTAATCTCTCATCGCCCGAACGGTGGATCTGGAAGCCGCTTTTGTAAGCGGCACTACCAGTTTTCCGTTCGGGGATAGCGTTGATGAGGAACGGGATACGGCGTCTTGACGTTCGCGGGACCCGAGGAAATGCCAGCGTTTCTGGCAGGGTCTGATATTGTCGTGTGCCTGCTGCCCCTGACGCCCGAGACCCATGTTATTCTCGGGGCTGATCTGTTTTCCCGACTGCCCATAGGCGCCGAGCTGGTGCATTGTGGAAGTGGCGCGCATTTGAACAGCGACGCTGTGCTGGCATCGTTGCACTCTGGGCAAGTCGCCTCGGCAATGCTGGACCTCACCAACCCGGAGTCGTTGCCGGATGACCACTCGTTCTGGCCACATCCGGGCGTGATACTGACACCACATGTGGCATCTGTCACCGACTTTGAGGAGGGCGCTGCGTTTTGTGCCCGTGCCATAGAGGCATATTTGAATAGGAGCCCTATTCCAGGACTAGTCAATAAAAAGCAACGATATTGAAGACACATCCCACCACGAAGCAAATTCTGTTCGATCACGTTAAAGAACAGAATCTTCTGTCTGGGGCCTGTTTTCAATCTTTTCCGCGCCTTGTGCTGTGGAACTCTTTTAGATGGGGCAACGCTCATAAAAAGGGGCGTCGCAGAGAACCCGCCTGCCACCATCCCAGCCAGCCAAACGGCTAGACTTGGGTTGAACAGGTACCATTTGCACAAGGTACATCTGCGATTTCCCCGCCAGAAGGCCACAAAGAGCCTTTTGCTGTCTACCAACTGAGAGGACTCATCCAATGACTGACAAATCAACAACCAACTGGACCGCCAGCGATGACCGCATGGTCGAAAACGCGATCCGCCAAGGGGCCACGCGCCGTGATCTGCTACGTATGCTAATGGCAGGTGGTGTTGCAACTCTCGCCGGTGGTACGATCCTGACCCGTGCCAGCACTGCATTTGCCGCCACTCCTGTATCTGGTGGCTTTATCAAAGTGGCTGGGGCGACGTCGTCGACCGCTGACACGCTGGACCCGGCCAAAGCCTCCAACTCGACCGACTATTCGCGCATCTGTTCGATCTATAACCGGTTGAGCTTCCTTGACGCAGCGGGCGCGGTTCAGATGGAGCTAGCCGACAGCATTGAATCCGGCGATGCGAAAACCTGGACTGTGAAACTGAAATCCGGCGTGACGTTCCATTCTGGCAA
>JAQWVA010000068.1:0-13709 GCA_029250205.1 Tateyamaria sp. | reverse complement strand
AGGTGCTGTAACTTGGATCGTTTATAGGTATGGTGTCGTCTTATGGCGTTAGATCAAATGCCTAAAACATCGCGCATAACCTAACACGTTGAGATCTTTTGTTTCAGGGCGTGTTTGGTGTTTCGACTCTGTTGAATGGCGCTTTGACTGGATTTCGGATGACGCAACAGGGGCAGCGTCCGGATCATCTGTGAAAGGCTTTCATGTGGAATCCTGATTGTGCACTGGGTCGGCCAAAGGCCTGACTGACAGGGCATGCCTGTCGTACCAGACAGCCACCGCTCATGCAGGCCTGTCCGTTTTCCGTATCTAGGAATGCTTTGCATGCTGGAACATCATAGGGCTGCGTGCCGCTTAGCGCGCCAACGGGACAGGCCGCGATACAAGGCCTATCTGAGCAGCCCTCGCAGGGGTTTGTCGTGCAGGCTATGTCCCCGACAGGGTGGGAAAACTCTAACGCACCCCGGATCGAAATCATGAGTCCGGCAGTGTCGTGGATAAGCATGCCTGTAGGGCTTTGCCAGAACCGCCCCGTTTCCTTGGCCCATGCGATAAACGGGGCATAAGGCGGCCCATCGGACGGGAAATATGCCCGTGCGCCCGCCCGTTCAGCTAGATCATTCAAAATGCGCTTGGACCAGCGATCAACGGGGTCATGTTGGCTGTCGTTATATTCTGGAGTTTGAGAAAAATGGTCCCACCAGTCCCTGTTGGTGCCAATCAAGACTCTGTTGGCGCTGTGCCCCATGATCAGCAAGCCATGCAGTGCAATGGCGGTAGTGATGTCGTTCAGGGTCATTTGCGGGTAAAGGGCAGGGACATACTCCACCCTATGCGCGAGGGGCGATCATCCTGCCAGTCCAGCCCAACGGTCATTGCGTCATGCCCGGCGTTGGGTTGAGAAATATATGTTCCGAACAGTCGGTCCCATATGGAAAGCGCAAAGCCATAGTTGCTGTCGTGTTCATGTCGGTGCACAGAGTGGTGCACGCGGTGCATATCCGGCGTAACCAGAACCTGGCGCACGACCCCATCCAGCCACAGCGGCAGGCGAACATTGGCGTGGTTAAACATGGCGGTGCCGTTTAAAATGATCTCAAACAAGACTACAGCGATCGCAGCAGGGCCAAGCAGGTACACAAGCCCGATCTTGAGCAGCATCGATAAGCCAATCTCGATCGGATGAAAGCGGATGGCGGTCGTCACATCCATATCAACATCTGCGTGATGCACGCGGTGCAAGCGCCATAGAACTGGCACTTTATGTGTGATCAGGTGTTGTAGCCAAATAGCAAAATCAAGGATCAGGATCGCAGCTGCTACCTCTATCCAAACAGGAAGGGCGGTGGTGTTGAAGAGGCCCCAGCCTTCGGCTTCTGCGTCAACAGCTGCGCCTACTGCCAGAAATGGCAAGGCTATGGCTAACAAACGCAGCATCAACATGTTCGCAATGGTAAATGCCCAGTTTGTCAGCCAACGCTCACGCCGAGCTTGTTTTCGCACGCGCCGTGGCGCCATGGTTTCTGCCAATGCGAGCGCGGCAAAGAGGCCCAGAAAGATGCCAAGGCGTACGAGTTGTTCATTTTCCATGTACCAATGTTAGTGCGTCGCGCCTAAGGTGCAATGGGCCCAAGCAACACGTTTGTGTCACCGCGGCCGGATGATTGAGCCCGCACCGTGATCGGTAAATAGTTCGAGCAAACAGGCGTTGGGCGCGCGTCCATCAAGGATCACTACCGCGCGAACACCGCTGATAATGGCATCAAGCGCAGTTTCTGTCTTCGGGATCATGCCGCCTGCAATGGTACCGTCAGATGTCATGGTGCGGATCTGTTCTGCGGTCAGGTCGGTGACAACGTTACCTTCCGCGTTGTTGACACCTGCCACGTCGGTTAACAGCAGCAGGCGATCTGCCTTGAGCGCGCCAGCGATGGCACCGGCTGCCGTGTCACCGTTTATATTGAACGTCTCGCCGCAGCGGCCTGCGCCCAACGGTGCAATCACGGGAATCATGGACTGCTCGAATAGAGTATACAGCAAAGCTGGATCCATTTCAGCAGGCGTGCCGACCAATCCAAGCTTTGGGTCTGTCTGGTCGCAGATCATCAAGTTGGCATCCTTGCCCGATAGGCCAACGGCACGCCCGCCGGCGCGGTTAATGGCCTGCACAATCTTCTTGTTCACGACGCCTGATAACACCATCTCGACCACTTCCATGGTGGCCGCATCGGTTACTCGCTTGCCGTTCACAAAATCTGAGGAGATATTCAGGCGGTCCAACAGGTCGTTTATCATTGGCCCGCCGCCATGCACGATCACTGGGTTCACGCCAACCTGGCGCATCAGCACCACATCATTGGCAAAGCTTGCCATCGCTTCATCGCTGCCCATTGCATGGCCACCAAGCTTGATGACAACCGTGGCTCCTGCATAGCGCTGCATATAAGGCAAAGCCTGACTGAGAGTGCGTGCGGTGGCGATCCAATCGCGGTTCATGTCCTGAGTCTTCATCTTGATATCACTAGGGGTTGCTGACTTCACTTGTGCCTGACCTGCGGTCGAAGGCCAAGAAATTTCGTAGTGAAAACCGAGTGACGCTAAGCAAGGGTTGCAATAATAGTGCGCAAAGTTGCGATGCCGTCGCCTTTTTCGCTGGATGTCAGTACGATCTCGGGGAATGCAGCGGGGTGCTTGGACAAAGCTGCGCGCGTTTGTGCCAGAACAACTTCGCGGTCCTTTGCTTTGACTTTGTCCGCCTTTGTTAAAACGCATTGGAATGTGACCGCAGCGCTGTCGAGAAGGCTCATTATCTCGTTATCGACGGCCTTTACGCCGTGACGCGCATCAATCAGTACAAAAGCACGGCGCAATGTCTGCCGCCCTGAAAGATACTGCTTTAGCAGCTTTTGCCATTTTTCGACCACAGGCAACGGCGCATTTGCATAGCCATATCCGGGCAGATCGACGAGGTAATGCGCCTCTCCCGCTGTGAAAAAGTTGATCTCTTGCGTGCGACCGGGCGTGTTAGAGGCGCGCGCCAACCCTTTACGGCCAGTTAGCGCATTGATAAGGCTAGATTTCCCGACATTTGAACGTCCGGCGAAACATACTTCGATCCGGTCAGCCGGGGGTAGGCCGGACATGGCCACCACCCCTTTGACGAAGTCCGTTTCGCCTGCAAATAGCAGGCGACCGCGCTCTTCTGTATGAGAGTCGGGTGTTTCAGCAATGGGAAAATGTAGCCGTGTCATAGCAGTTTAACCGTATCTCCGAATTGGATATCACCAGATTTCACAACCTCGCACCGCACAGAGAAATCTTGGTGTCCAAAGCTATCGAGGGCCGCCAGAGTGTCGACATCGCGTCGGCCATTCTCTGGGTTGGTCGTGGTTGCCAAACACCTGTCCGTGCGTTCGCGCGGGCGGAGTATTGCGCCGCCCACTTGCACCTCTTGGCCCAACCAATCGAATTCGATCCAAGGTGTATCACTGTCAAACCACAGGTTGCCACGCCAGCGATGGATTGAAAGATCTGTGCCGATTTCGCTCTCCACAGCGCGGTGAGACGCCCGGTTGCACAGCGTTACTGACGGAAAATCGCTGTCCGTATAGCCGTGCCCATCCAGGCGCATAATGGTACTGGGCAGGGAACGGTCCTGAGGAACCAGCGGCGCCGTCCAGCCAATCAGCGCGTCGGGGTTGGTATCCGGATCAAAGGTTAAATCTGGGCGGTCCGGGTGTGAGAGCGTCACAATGCCCGTAGCCTCGTTCAATTTTGCGGTAATAGCCATTAGCGCAGGTGCCTTTGACACGCGGCTGAAGTTGACACATTTCGCCCAAACGCCCGGCTGCGTCGTGGCAGCCTCGTGTGCTACTGCCCATACTCTGTCCCATGGCATTGATGCGCCTGCACGCAACGTAATCATGTCCAGCGCTTGGCGCCCATGGCTTTTGATCGGATGTCTCCAGATCCCGTCGATTTGCATCACTTGTTATCCGATTGCGTCCGCTTTTTGAAGCTGGACGTGATGTTGCCCATCAGGTCAGGCTTGTAGCCTTGGCTGCGCATGATCAGGTATTGCTGGGTGAAGGTGATCGTATTGTTGGCGATCCAATACACGACAAGCCCACTGGCAAAGCTGCCCAGCATGAACATGAAAACCCACGGCATCCAAGCAAAGATCATCTGTTGGGTCGGGTCGGTCGGGGCTGGATTTAGCTTTTGTTGCAGCCACATCGAAATACCCAATAGAAGAGGCAAAATGCCAATAAAAATCAAAGCAAGGATCGAATTGGGGTCGGGCGCATCGATTGGCAGCAAGCCAAACATATTCATGATCGTGGTTGGGTCAGGCGCGCTGAGGTCTTGGAACGGACCAAAGAAAGGTGCATGCCGCAGCTCGATCGTGACAAAAATTACCTTATAGAGCGAGAAAAATATTGGAATTTGCAACAAGATGGGTAGACAACCCGCCGCAGGGTTTACTTTTTCCTTCTTGTAAAGCTCCATCATGCCCTGTTGCACTTTTTGCCGGTCGTCGCCTGCAGCTTCTTTGAGCTTTTCCATTTGGGGCTGAAGCTCTTTCATCTTGGCCATCGAGACATAGGATTTGTAAGCAAGAGGGAACAAGATAGCCTTGATCACAAGGGTCAGCCCAATGATGGACCAACCCATGTTGCCGATCATTTTGTTCATTTCGTGCAACAGCCAGAAAATGGGCTTGGTCAGTAAAAAGAACCAGCCCCAGTCAATAGAATCGATGAATCCTTCGACGCCGGCGGTCTGATAGGTGCGAATGGCTGCCCATTCCTTTGCGCCGGCAAACAATTGCGTGGTGACAGCGACCGTTTCACCGGGTGCCACAGAGCGCGTGGGCAACACTGCCTCGGTCTGATAGATATCGCGGCGCTCATCATATTTGATCACCTGACGGAACGCAGAGCCGGGTTCCGGGATTAGTGTGCTCATCCAGTAGTGATCGGTAAAGCCGATCCAGCCATTCTCCTGAACAGCGATAGTTTCGGCGCGGGCACCCTGACGCGGATCGATTTCATAGTCAGGAATGTCTGACCAGTCGATTTCGCTCAGTTCGCCATCCGCCATGGCGACGACACCTTCGTGCAGAATAAAGAAATTCTTGAGATCCTCGGGTTCGCCATGACGCGCGATTAATCCGTAAGGGGCCATGTTGACCTTAGAGGCGCCGGTGTTGTTGACGCTCTGAGTGACGCTGAACAAAAAATTCTCATCGACAGAGATTTCGCGGCTGAATGTTTGGCCCTGACCATTTGACCATTCCAGTGTCACCGGTGCGCCCACACCGAGGGTCCGACCTTGTGCGAGTGCCCATTCGGTATTTGGGCCGGGTACTGCTGCTGGATCCATGCCCGCGGCAGGGGCCCAGCCGTAAAGCGCATAATGTGCATTTGTCGAACCTACGGGGGACAACAACGTCACAACCGAAGCGCTGTCGTCGAGAGCTACGCGGTAATCGTTAAGGTTCAAATCATCGATGCGGCCACCCAACAGCGAGATTGATCCGCTCAGCCTGTCAGTTTCGATTGGAACGCGCGGTGCGTTTGCGGTTGTTTGAGTGTTCGTCGTGTCAACGCTGTTCGCTGGCTGGGCTAGTGCGTCAGCTGGTGCACTGGGCACGGTTGCAGATCCATCTGTCGATGTGGCGGCTACAGGCGGGCTGGCGTCTAGCGGTGTTTGCGGTTCTGGTGGTGGGAACAAAACGAACCACACCAGAATGACAATGAAACTAAGCGCTGTTGCAAGAATAAGGTTCTTGTTTTGATCGTCCATCGGGGACTGCCACCTGCTGTCTGAAACTTTGCTCGGGTTCAACAGAGTGCAAGGCCAAAGGTCAAGCGGATTCGGCTATTTCTGCGCGATCTGGCTACGTAACCTGTATCAGGTCGTTGCCAGTGGGCTGGGAAACTTCACATCGGGGTGCCTGAAAACACAGGCATCCTGTCTTGGAAACGTGCAGTGTTCTAGCGGGATCGAAGCCTTGGGATGGTCGGTGCGTCATGCAGGCTGGCATTATGGGCACGCACCCAATCAATAGTTTTCTCAAAGGGCATTGGTCTAGCGACCCCAAAACCTTGCACATGGTTGCAGCCCAGTTGCGCCAATAAAGCATGCTCGCCCGCTGTTTCCACGCCTTCGGCAAGAGTTTCTACGCCAAGCCGTTCGGCCATTGTAAGCACCGCGCTGATCATGCGCTGTTGTTCAGAGTCTCGGTCCGCCCTTACGACTAAAGAACGATCAATCTTGATGCGGCCGACACCAAAACGGCGGATCGCAGCAATAGAGGCATTGCCTGTGCCAAAATCATCAAGGTCGATCAAGCAGCCCAAACTTGTCAGCGATTTGATGTTGCGAGAAATGGTGTTGTCTGTGGTGTCAGTGACCACGGTTTCGAGTATCTCGACCGACAGCCGATCAGGTGTCAGATCAAAACGGTCCAATTCCCAGCGGATCTTATCCACGAGTTTGGAGTTGCGAAGTTCCGCGCCGCTGAAATTCACGCCGACATGGGGTATATGAATTCCAGCAGAATCCCACGCTTTAAGGGCGGTGAACGAGTTGAAAATAATAACCTCTGCCAGCCGTTCCGATAGACCTGCAGCGTCGATCGCAGGCAGAAATTCAGCCGGAGAAATTGTGCCACGGTCAGGGTGAACCCAGCGCGCGAGCGCTTCGAAACCTGTCACACGCCCGGTATCTGTTGAAATTTGTGGCTGAAACCATGGAATTATTTCACCTTTTTCCAGCGCGGTAGATACGTCTTCGCGTAAATCGGCGCGGTGCTTGAGCCGCGCTTGTAATTCGGGCGAATAGGCGCGTACAGAACCGCCACTGCGGTGCTGTGCCTCTTTCAACGCAGCAAGTGCTGCATTGATCCACGATTGACCGCCCGCATCAGGGGCACGCGACAACATACAAAAACCAACGCTGGCCGATATGAAAAACGGGGTTCCATCGACGGAAATCGGTTCTTCAACGGCGTTTTGATAGCGATTGGAGATTTGGATACAGCTTTCGAGATCCATGTGCGTTACCGCGTCAAGGCTAATGCCAAAACGGCAATCACCAATGCGACTGACAACGTCGCGATCGCGTGATGCGGCAATAATCTGACCCCCGATGGCCTTGAGCAGTTTATCGATGGTGGCCGCTTCATAATGCGACTGCAGTTCTCTAAAACCGTCAAGTTCAAGAACAAAAAGGGCGCTTGTCTTTCCAGCTTCAGGCGCGTCGGTGCATGTTCTTTCGACGCGCGACACAAACTTATCCGGTGTAATCATTCCCTTTATTGCCGAAGCCGATGCCAAATTTGATTTTGCATCTGGGCCCATGACGAACATCCAGAGCACTGGCGTCACGACCGCCAAAACGACCAATGCGGGTTCGCCACCCAGCCAGAATGCCGTCAGTGTCATCGAAGGTAGAAATGCTATCGTTTGCGGACCAGAAAGGATCGATGCCAATTGCGATCGGGCCCTGTGTAATATGTTTCGCAAATTTGGTTGCATCTTTTCCTCTTTGGGCGGGCATCAAACTAATTGAGTGACAGCAATAGAGATAGTTTGTGATCGTAAGGTGCCTCTTAACAAAGCTGCGTAATATTATCAGCATTTGTTTCAAATTTGTCGCTTTTTAGAGCAAGTCCCGTGAAATCGAAAAGCTTTGGGTCCAGCAAATGGGAAGGGCGTGCATTCATCAGCGACCGGAACATGACCTGTCTGCGTCCGGGGCTGTTGGCCTCCCAGCCGTCTAGGATCTGTTTGACCTGCTGGCGCTGTAGCCCATCCTGACTGCCGCAGAGGTCACATGGAATGATCGGATAGTTCATTGCTTGGGCGAATTTTTCGCAATCGACCTCAGCGACATGGGCAAGCGGCCGATAGACAAACAGGTCGCCCTCTTCGTTGACCAGTTTGGGTGGCATCGTAGCCAGACGCCCACCATGAAAGAGGTTCATGAAAAATGTCTCAAGGATGTCATCACGGTGATGTCCGAGCACTACAGCCGAGCATCCTTGCTCGCGTGCAATCCTATATAGGTTGCCGCGGCGCAGTCGGGAACACAGCGCGCAAAAGGTCCGACCTGCTGGAACTTTGTCGACCACGATCGAATAGGTATCCTGATATTCGATCCTATGAGGCACGCCCATCCGTTCTAAAAATGCGGGCAGCACCGTCGCTGGAAAGCCTGGCTGCCCCTGATCAAGGTTGCAGGCAAGGATATCGACAGGCAAAAGTCCACGCCATTGCAGCTCGTGTAGCACAGCGAGCAGGGTATAGCTGTCCTTGCCACCCGACAGACACACCAGCCAACGCGCGTCGGGTTCGATCATGCCATATTGCTCGATCGCCTCGCGGGTGTTGCGGACGATGCGTTTACGAAGCTTCTTGAACTCGGTAGTCGAGGGTGCACCGGCAAAAAGTGGGTGAATGTCGTCTTTATCATCCAGCATAGTGGGAACCTTTCGAGTGACCAAGATTTCCCCATACACTACTCTGGGGGCGAACCAAAAGGGCGCAGAGTTGGCGTGGGCGCGCACTGGGCGTGAGTGACAAAGCCACGGGCGAGGCGCAGGGCGGCGTCGACTTGCACTAAGCCATTAAGCTGCCCTAATCGGAAGGTGCATTTCGGGTCCACTTTAATGGGTGGATGTTGCTGTTATTCTAGAAATGCCTGCCGCAGCGTGCAGGCACTTTAGGCAGACGCTATTTGCATCGCTGTTGGCAACAACGTGTTTGAAAATACTGGATTAGAATTTGTCCTGCGGATCTGGAACAGGATCGTATCCATCGCTTCCCCATGGATGGCAGCGGCATATGCGCCGAGCCGCAAGGCATGAACCCTTTATCGCCCCATGCTTTTCCAGTGCTTCCATTGCATAGGCGCTGCATGTTGGTTGATAGCGGCAGTTGAACCCGACCCATGGCGAAAATATCAGCCGATAGGCGCGGACGGGGATTGATACAATAAAGGCAAAGGGTGTCATGGGCTGCGTTGCAACGCTGCGCGCAGTTCGTTTTGCATGGCTGCGAGTTGACGGGTTGCTGTAACGCCTGACCGCCCGATCAACACATAATCGGTGCCAGGGTTGCCAATGTAGGGCAAAACCAGCCTGGAAATTTCGCGTAAGCGCCGCTTAGCCCGGTTGCGGGCAACGGAATTCCCAACTTTTTTGGAACAAGTATATCCAACCCGGATTGGACCTTTGGACGACCTTTTGTTGATTTGCAGAATAAATCCGGGCGTTACTACGCGTCTAGATTTGGCAGCACGCAAAAAATCGGCACGCTTTTTTAATGTCTCAAAACGCAAATGTCCCGCCGGTTGCATATCTGAACCAGCGGTTTCGCTCGTCACAGATGCCATCGGCGGGGTCATATGCTAACCTTTGAAAAGGTTCAGGCGCTCAGCGATTTACGGCCGTGAGCTCGACGGGCGTTAAGAATCTTGCGGCCCGCTTTTGTCGCCATGCGAGCACGAAAGCCGTGACGGCGTTTGCGCACGAGGTTGGAAGGTTGATAAGTGCGTTTCATCGCATCGGCTCCTAGTCTATTGGTCGGGTAGTCCGCGGATTCGGAAACCGACCATGTTCAGCTTTTGGCATCTAAAGTGCTACCGCGGCCAAGTCAAACCCCTGATTGGCATAATCTTGGCCCACTCAGATAAGATTTTTCACTGGCGGTCGTCTTTGTTTCATATGCCGCGGCGTCACTGTCGGTATTGTCACAAAGCTGTGTGATAGCGATTTGTTGTACTGTTGAGAAAGGCAATTTAGGACAATTATAAATAATCGCGACCGGCGCAATGGAAAAAAAGAGGCATCAGCTAAGCAATATGAACAACGCTACCACAGGTCACAAAGCGCGGTATATTCCGCTGATCGTCATTCTTGTCGTTGCGATTATTAGTTGGATCACCTTTCGCCATCATCTCAGTTTTCAGACCCTGACCGAGAACCGCGAACAATTGTTGGCCTTTCGGGATGGGCATTATTGGCTGACGGCTTTCGTTTTTGTCGGATTCTATACGATCGTTGTCACCTTTTCGCTACCCGGAGCCACAATTATGACGCTGACTGGCGGGTTCTTGTTTGCAACATTTCCTGGCACCCTTCTCAACATGGTTGGAGCAACGACCGGTGCCGTTTGCATTTTCCTCGCCGTCCGTTGGGGTTTGGGCGAACGGCTTGTTGCCAAGATCGATGCAACGGCAGGCACGATCAAACGAATCAAAACAGGAATAGATCAAAACCAGTGGTCCATGTTGTTGTTGATCCGCCTCGTGCCGGCGGTACCGTTCTTTGTGGCAAACCTTTTGCCCGCACTTCTCGGCGTGCCTCTGGGCCGATTTGTGATTACCACCTTTTTCGGGATCATACCGGGCGCGGTTGTTTATACCGCCGTTGGAGCGGGCCTCGGAGAAGTTTTTGACCGGGGGGAAACGCCTAATCTCAGCATTATCTTTGAACCGCACATACTGTTGCCGATTCTGGGGCTGTGTTTTTTGGCTGCACTTCCGATTTTGATAAACACCCTGCGTAGTAAAAAAGGTTTCTGACAACGATGAAACGGATCAAGACAGACTTACTGGTGATAGGCGCCGGATCCGGGGGGCTTTCGGTTGCGGCAGGTGCAAGCCAGATGGGCGCGCGTGTCGTTTTGCTGGAAGGGCACAAGATGGGGGGCGACTGCCTGAACTATGGCTGTGTGCCTTCCAAGGCTCTGTTGGCCAGCGGAAAACTGGCATACAGTCATTTGTATAGTGCAGATTTTGGCCTCACCAGTGCTGCGCCCCACGTCGATTACGCCGCTGCCAAGGATCATGTACAAGACGTGATTGCTCAAATTGCGCCGGTCGACAGCCAAGAACGGTTTGAGGGCTTTGGGGTAAACGTGATCCGGGAGTTTGGGCGCTTTATCTCGCACAGAGAGGTTCAGGCCGGCGACACGATCATAACCGCGCGGCGCATTGTGATCGCCACAGGCTCCAGCCCGTTTGTGCCGCCTATAGCGGGCATTCAAAACGTCCCATATCTGACCAATGAAACACTCTGGGATCTGCGCGAAAGGCCGAAACATCTGTTGATCATCGGCGGTGGGCCAATCGGAATGGAAATGGCACAGGCGCATATCCGGCTTGGTTGCAAGGTGACGGTGATCGAGGGGGGCAACGCGCTGGGCAGAGATGATCCCGAGATGGCAGCGGTGGTGTTGAATAGTCTGCGCGATGAAGGCGTGGACATTTTGGAAAATGCACAAGCCGCTCGCATCGAAGGCACTCAGGGCAAGATCACCGTACACACCAAGGATGGCCGCCGTTTTGATGGCTCGCATTTGTTAGTGGCGGCGGGGCGTAAATCCAACACGGACAGGCTGAACCTTGAGGCGGCAGGAATTGATACGACCCGCACCGGGGTCAAGGTTGACGCAGGAATGCGCAGCAGCAACCGTCGGGTCTATGTGGTGGGCGATGCCGCAGGCGGTCTGCAGTTTACCCATGTGGCGGGATATCAGGCGGGCGTTATCATTCGTTCAATGCTGTTTGGGCTGCCATCGAAGGCAAAAACGTCCCATATTCCCTGGGCAACATATACTGATCCGGAACTTGCGCAGGTTGGTATGACAGAAGCGCAGGCCCGAAAGCAACACGGCGTCTCACTCGAAATTGTGCGGTTCCCTTACGAACACAACGATCGTGCCATTGCCGAACGCAAGACCAAGGGCCTGATCAAGGTCATGGTGAACAAAGGCAGGCCCGTCGGTGTCTCCATCGTCGGACATCAAGCGGGTGAGTTGATCACATTGTGGTCTTTGGCACTGACAAATCGCATGAAAATGAGCCAAATCGCCGCGATGGTTGCACCATATCCAACCATTGGTGAAGTTAATAAACGCGCGGCAGGAGCCTATTTCGCGCCGCGGCTGTTTGAAAGTAACACGGTAAAGCGTGTCGTGGGGCTTGTGCAACGCTGCATTCCTTGAGCAGATAGGTCCATGATAAACTCGCTTTCCGGTCGCTTGCTGATCCTTACGACGATCTTTGTGATGATGGCTGAAATCCTGATCTTTGTTCCGTCGATCGCGCGGTTCCGCGAGGAATACCTGCAAAACAAACTGGAACGGGCGCAAATCGCGTCTCTTGTGTTGCTGGCCGACGACATGCCAGATCGCGCTCTGGAGCTGGAGCTTTTGGAAAACGCAGGCGTGTTTAACGTGGTGCTGCGCCGTGACGATGTGCGGCGGCTGATGTTATCGGCACCGATGGCTCGGCCGATCGACGCGACCTATGATCTGAGACAAGGAACAGCCCCTATCCTGATCCGTGATGCGATGACGCGTTTGTTGAACCCCGAAAACGAGGTAATACGCGTGATTGGCACCCCGGTGCGCGAGGCGGGTCAGCTGATCGAGGTCACGATGGACACTGGTTCTTTGCGCGTAGCCATGTTCGATTATGGGACACGAATTCTTGTTCTTTCGGCTGTGATTTCGGTGTTTACGGGATTGCTGCTGTTCGTGGCTGTACGCGCAATCCTCGTTAAACCGATCCGTGGCGTTGTCGGAAACATGCAACGCTATGCAATAGACCCCGAAGATGCACGCAGCATCATTACGCCTCGCGCGCGCGTAACCGAGCTACGAGAGGCCGAGGAGGCGCTACGAAGCTTACAAACAGAACTGATTCAGGCGTTGCGCCAAAAAGAGCGGTTGGCGCAACTGGGCGCTGCGGTATCAAAAGTCAGCCATGATCTGCGCAATATCATGACATCGGCTCAGCTGTTTACAGACAGGATCGAAATGTCAGAGGATCCGCAGGTCCGGCGGATGGCACCTAAGCTGGTGAGTTCGATTAAGCGGGCGGTGCATTTGTGTGAAAGCACTCTTGCTTTTGGCAAGGCCGAAGAACCAAGCCCGACACTGACGCTGACAACGCTGGACCAGTTGATTGGCGATATTTTGGACAGTGAACGTCTAGCCGTGGGTGATTATGACCTGAGCCTAAGCGAAAGTATTCCCCCGATGTTGACCCTGCGGGCTGATCCCGAGCAACTTTATCGCATAATCTTGAATCTTGTACGCAATGCCCGACAGGCGATCATTGCGAGCGGCAACCCAGGGTCGGTTAACGTGTCGGCCTATGAAGACCAAGAAAATTGGTGGGTCGAAGTGGCCGATACGGGACCGGGCCTGCCTGCCAAGGCACAAGAGCATCTGTTCATACCATTCCAAGGAGGTGTTCGACATGGGGGCACAGGGTTAGGCCTTGCTATTGCGGCCGAACTGGTGCGTGGTCATGGCGGAACACTACAATTAGACCGAACAGGGCCGGGTGGAACAGTGTTTTCGATCCAATTACCTAAGGGCAGTTGCATTTGAACTTGCGTGGACGATTGCACCGATTGGCTCTTGCAAAGCAGTGGCCTCGGGACTAAACCGCACAACGTGGACCGATAGCTCAGCTGGATAGAGTACCTGACTACGAATCAGGGGGTCGGGGGTTCGAATCCTCCTCGGTCCGCCACTACTGCATTTTTTACGATTAGATCTGGTTGCCTCAGGCGACCTTTTTTGTTTGTATTGTAGGGTTTAAGCCTCTTTTCCAATAGTCTTGAGTTTATTTCGATGATGCCTATATTCGTTCCTTGAGTGGTATGGAAAGTGGTATTTTTGAAG
>JAQWVA010000043.1:0-2635 GCA_029250205.1 Tateyamaria sp. | reverse complement strand
AAGCTGACATTTACAGGCCAAAAAGCTGTGCCAGCTTTGCTGCACCTGGCACCAAGGGCAGCAATGCGCAGATAGTGCACTTTGCGAAGTCTAGGGCGAACGGCAACATAGGAAACGTGCCCGGCCCACAGCCGACGTTGACCTGTCCTCCGTCACGCTGCGGTGCGGCCCGTCAGAGCCGACTTTCGCCGCAGTGCCGAAATCCGAACCCACCCGAATTCACACACTGCGGGACAAACCTGCCTCTCGTTTTATTTGCACTAATGTCCGCTTGAGAGTTCAACGTAGAGTTCACATTTTATAAATGCCAATTCGTTCGATCAACCGCGTAAAGTTGCAAATCCGAATCGTAAGAATCTCTCGATTTGATCTGCTGCAACACCCTCTTTTTGCATGCGCATCGCGCCCGCGTGCTGTGCATCAACAAAATGAGTGGCGACGGTTACAGGTACGTTTTTATCGAACTGATTTTTGGATTTTGCGCCCTCAACCCAGTTCGAAATACTTTTCCGAAATCGCTCTCGAAGCAGATCCAGCTTTTCCACGGCCTTAGGACCAAATCCGTCCTGATGTGCGCGCATCATGACGAACAAACAGCCTTTTGGAATGCCTAACACATCACGGTCTTGCATCATGAAATCAATCACGGCGTTAACGGTTTCGTCAAAAGTTCGACTGGCTTCGAAGATGTTAAGAAGCGGAGTAATCGCCGCTTGTTCGTAAACATCAAGAACCCTTGCTTTCAACTCATCATCACTACCAAAGGCACGGTAGATCGCAGGTTTGGACGCATCAATTAGTTTGCAAATATGGTTGATCGAGACTCTCTGTGGACCATGTTCCCAATACTGCATCAAGGATACATCCAGCACACCATCTTGGTCGAGCGTCGTTGGTCGACCACGGGTGGGCGGAGTTGTTTGGCTCATTATCGGACCTGCAGGTACTAAATAATTGACGACAGCGTGATGTACCGATACTTACGAAATTAATAGTATGAACGCTACTGTGATTTCCAAAGGAGATACGAATGTCCAAGGACCCCATCGGCCTTTTCGGTCGGATGAACGCGTTAAGCCTGATGTTGATCACGCCCGAGTTTTATAATGTCCGGCGTCGTCGCGCCAAAACCGCCTCGAATATCGACCACACGCCAGCGGATTTCATCATGAAGCCTGAAACCATGCAGCTGGACGGGCTGTCGATCCGCTATGCACGCGCAGGTAAAGCCGAGGGCCCGACAATTCTCTTCCTTAGCCCCCTGCCACAAAGTATCCTGTGCTACGATGCCGTTTGGGCAAACCTCGCAGACGAGGCCAATTTGATCGCCGTGGATATGCCCGGATTCGGTAAAAGCGAAGGGGGCATGGAATACATTTCCTTTTCCGCACAAAGCGCATTTCTTGAAAAATTCGTCGCCGCCATGGGCCTGTCGGACATCCATATTGTGGCACCAGACGTGGCCATGCCTGTGGCCCTGCACTATGTGATCCACCGCGATCACAACGCGGCAAGCATCGCAATTGGGGACGGCCCTGGCATTCTGCCCTCAGCGGATGGCAGCTTGATCCGAAAGATCGTTGGCTACGGGTTTTGGCGAACGTTGGTGAACACCACCGGGATGAGCACTTTCATCGCAGGTGCAACCTATTTGGGGTACCTGCACTACAGCCCAAAGGCTGCAGAAGTCACCGATTATATGGAATCCTATAAGGGTCGTGCGCGCCAGGTCACCAACTGGTTCAAAAGCTACCCCGAGGCCACAAAAGAGATCGACCCAAGCCTCGATACCCTTGATGTACCTGTCCAAGTGTTCTGGGGCGATCAAGATGCGTTCCTGACAACGGACAACGCCAAGCGTTTGCATAAACGCCTGCCCAAAAGCGCGCTAACGATCTTTGAAAATTGCGGGCATTTTTGCTATCAGGACAAAAGCAACGAATTCAGCGCCATGATGTCGGCTTGGGTACAGGGCGGCCATCTGTTGAGCAAAACCGATGGCTGATACGGGCTATGTTTCAATCACGGGGCTGCAATTAAAACGGGTATGGCATGCGCCGGTAATTTGGCGTCATGCCTTCGCCTCTATGTCCCAAGCAAAACAGGCTGATGGCTGTCTCAGCGCCGATGCACGAACCATAAACGGGGTTCACCATACGCTGAGTGTCTGGCAATCTCGCGACAAGATGCTGACATATCTACGGGCGGGGGCACATATAAAAGCCATGCAAACGTTTGAAAAGATCGCGACAGGCAAGGTTTTTGGTTTTGAAACAGTTGTGCCCCCCAACTGGTCAGAAGTTCACGGTCTTTGGATCGAGCACGGCAAGGTTGTTTCTGCTCAGTCTAAAAGCGAACATTAGCTGCATTGCAGCAGTTTGGTGAATTGGGCTCAGAGCGGCCTTGCGGCAGAGCAGCGCTCAAATTTTGATGAATACGCATCATTTTGGGGTATTCTGGTAGCGTCGGATGGCGACAGTCAGCCCAAAGCAGTCCTTGATGTCTGGCGCGGCATGCATTGGACCATCGACAGGGTGGGTGGGAAGTGAGCATTCGCCGCACCTGCACAGTTATCATCTCAGTTAGGCAAAAGCTGACATTTACAGGCCAAAAAGCTGTGCCAGCTTTGCTGCAC
>JAQWVA010000042.1:0-56483 GCA_029250205.1 Tateyamaria sp. | reverse complement strand
GCAATAGACCGGGTCATCTGCAACACCGCCCCGCGCCACCCCCAGCCAGATCGCATCCTTCGAAGGCCGCGCGGGCCGCCGCTTGCCCGCGCTCCAATCCGCCACAAGAATTGTGTCGAATCTGCTCACAACCCGACCTCGGAGAGGATGAAATCGGCAACTGCTACTGTGTCATTCAAATCGAAGACCGGCCGATCCAGCACCATTGCCGTATCACTGGCCACAGCCCGGATCGTCGGATCGCCCGATGCGATTAAAGGATTGCCGGTTGATGCTCTATGCGCCTCGACCTTTGGATGCGCATCACGCTTGTAGCCTTCGATCAGCACCAGATCGACTGGCGACAACCTTTCCAAGAGCGCGGAAAGAGTTGGCTCGGGCGCATCGCGCAGCTCGTGCATAAGCGCAAAACGATTGCGCGAGGCCAGCAACACCTCGGTCGCACCTGCGATGCGGTGGCGATGGCTGTCTTTGCCCGGGTGATCCACGTCAAAGCTATGGTGGGCATGTTTGACAGTTGAAACCCGCAGCCCGCGCGAGGTCATCTCGGTGACCAGCCGTTCCATCAGCCCGGTCTTGCCCGCGTTCTTCCAGCCCACAATGCCATAAATATTCATAACATCGCCTTCGCCCGGATCAGATCATCCGGCGTATTCACGTTAAAAAAAGCAGCATCATCAGGGAATGTCGCAACGCGCGCGCCATGCCGGTCTGTCCAAATCACCACCTTGCGTACCCCTTGGGTGAGCGCCGCGCGCAGATCATCGCGCAAAGCCACAGGCCAAAGGCCAAATGTTGGATGCCGCGCCGTGCCGCGTGCAGGATCAGGTGTCGCAGCCAGCGCCAGCGGATGAACCATGCCCTCGGACACCGATTGCAGACGGGCAACCAAATCGCGAGGCAGAAAGGGCGTGTCGGCGGCGGCAGTTACGATGCTGTCCGACCCTTGATCTGCGGCCCAGTCAAGTCCCGCCAAAACTCCGGCTAAGGGGCCTGCATGGCCCGCTATACTATCTGCTACTACGGGCATCCCATGCCCGGAAAATCGCGCCGGATCGCCATTGGCATTCAACACGAGGCCTGCAACTTGTGGGTGCAACCGCTCGGCGACATGGCTGAGCAGAGTGCCCGAACCAAGCTGCAGATTGCCTTTGTCACCGCCACCCATACGCGTGGCCAGACCACCTGCGAGGATCACACCCAATGGCTGTTTCATCGCCTTGCTGTCCTCATGATGTGACACCTTTGCGCGCAGATTTTTGCGACTCTTGGGCGATGGCACCCGGATCTGCATCACGCATCAACCGGTCTTCACCGCTCAGGCAAATGAACCTCTGTCCGCGCATACGCCCAATAAGTGTCAGACCCACCTGCTGAGCAATTTCAACGCCCCAAGCCGTAAACCCAGACCGGGATGCAAGCACCGGTATGCCCATGAGGGCCGTTTTAATTACCATTTCAGAGGTGAGCCGCCCCGTGGTATAAAGAATCTTGTCATCCGGTGCAGTCTGCGTAGCCATCATCCAGCCGGCGATCTTGTCGACAGCGTTGTGGCGCCCCACATCTTCCATATAGACCAGCGGCTGATCCTCATGACACAGTACCGTCCCATGGATCGCCCCTGCCTCGAGATACAGGGATGGTGTGCGATTAATCTGTGCTGCCAAGGTGTACAACCACGAGGTTCGCACCCGGGCTTTGGGCAAGGTAACATCCTCAAGCCCTGCCATCATGTCACCAAAGACAGTACCCACAGCGCATCCGCTTGTGCGCGTCTTTTTCTTCAGCTTCTCTTCGTGATTAGTGGGATGTGCTGTGCGCACCACCACGGTTTCCAGCTCTGCGTCATAATCGACACCAGTTACGTCTTCGTCGTCGTGCAGCATCCCTTGGTTACGCAGAAACCCAAGCGCCAGATAGTCAGGGTAATCACCAATCGTCATGGCCGTGACAATTTCCTGCCCATTCAGAAAAATGGTAAGCGGGCGCTCTTCGACCACGGATATCTCGGTCCCGGCACCGGTCTGGTCATGCCCCACAACACGGCGGATCAGGCGCGGCGCTTTTGGATCTGGTGAAACCAGATATCCCGCTGAATTCTGATCTTGTGCCAATTGCATCCCCCCTGTCAGAACGCTAAAAGTTCACTGCTAACCTAAGGACGTTTCATGCCCGCGACCACCACCAAATCCGCCTTTCGGGCGGGCGTACGCGACGGTGCGCCATTCATGGTGGTGGCGGCCCCCTTCGCGCTGCTTTTCGGGGTGCTGGCAACCGAAGCTGGCCTGAACCTGTTCGAAGTGATGAGCTTTTCACTGGTAGTGATCGCAGGAGCGGCACAATTCACTGCGTTGCAACTGATGCAAAACGAAACCCCCACCATCATCGTACTAGTCTCAGCTTTGGCAGTGAACCTGCGGGTGGCAATGTATTCAGCGGCACTGACTCCCTACCTCGGAAAGGCGCCACTTTGGCAGCGGGCCTGCGCCGCCTACATGTTGGTTGATCAAAGCTATGCGCTCAGCCATGCGCGCTTTGATGCTGAACCACAGATGAGCGTGCCTGCGCGGATGTCCTATTTCTTTGGCACGTGCACGCTGCTGATCCCGACTTGGTACGCAGCCAGTTTTGCAGGTGCGGCCTTGGGAACGGCACTGCCACCTCAAATCCCACTCGACTTTGCATTGCCCATTATGTTCCTGTCGATGGTGGCGCCAATGATGCGCACCCTGCCACACATAGTGGCAGCGGGCGTGGCTGTGGTGATCAGTATCGCAGCAGCCAGCATTCCCTATTCGCTGGGCCTGCTGGTTGCCGGGATCGCAGGCATGATGGCCGGTGCACAGGTCGACCTATGGCTTGAGCGACGTGCGCCATGATTGACACCGGCAACCTGTGGTTCATCATAATCACCCTCGGTGTGGGCAGTTTCCTGCTGCGTTTCGCTTTCATCGGCTTCATTGGCGACCGGCCCCTGCCCGACTGGCTGCTGCGCCACCTGCGCTACACAGCCGTGGCAGTTTTGCCAGCATTGGTGGCACCGCTGGTAGTTTTTTCAGATGAAGGCGGCAGCCTCGACGCCGCGCGCATCGGCGCATCGGTTGCAACTGTCGCTGCAGGCATGGCTACCAAAAACCTATTCGCCGCTATTGGCGCAGGTGCGGCAACTCTCTTCACTCTTATGATGTTGATCGGCTAAAGGGACGGCGGGCGGGGCGCATTTGCGCATGCAAACAGCGTCCGCACGTCGCGCTAAAGCCGTACCTTCGCGATTCCGTCCAGTATCGTGCCTTCATCATCTTCATAGTAACGGTCTTCTACGACGCCGGGGCGGCGCGACAGATTATCCATCAGTCGGGTTGGAAAGAACGTCTGATCAAGATCCTCGAAACCCGGCACTTGGCGCAATATCCCCGACGTGGCATTGGCACAGTAAGATTGCGGCACAGCCCCGTTGCCAACTGCAAGTTTCAGAGCGATCTCTGCCTGTTCAGGCGTAACTTGAAATGATTGACTAAAGACGTGATACGCGCTGCGCGCATGTGCGCTTTTGTACCCTGCCAGAACCGCCGGCGTCACTCCAAACAACACATCTTCTTGTTCAGGGACACGATCATTTACAAATGACCCCGCAGGGTCAAAAATCACCCGCTGCGAGCCGTTAATCATTATTGCCGAATGCCCACCGCGGCCCGATCGGTTGTTAACCATGGTAAACACAGTCAACGTTGCAGGCCCCGGCGATCGATACGCCAATTCGGCAATCCGTTCATTCGAAGCATAGGGGACAGCCGGGGGCACGGCACAGCCCGCCATGCATGCACAGAACGCCAATAAAAGCAGCAAGCGCATCGCTATCTTTTCCACCAAATGGCCGACTCAGGTGATGAAAATCGCCATGGCAACGATCAGTACAAGGATCAAAACCACCGATCTATTGGTGAATTTCATAAAGCCCTCAAACGTCTTCTCATTGTCTTTGATATCCATCTCACCGTGTTTGTGATCTGCCATGTCCGGCTCCCTTGCTCATTTGGCTGGATTTGGGGTTAGCGCATTTGCAACACGCTGTCACTGCGTCTTTCGCACATGTTTCAGCTCTGTTCGAGGTCCTGAACCAAACGAAACCCGATGCGGGTAGGTTCGGTAACTTCGACCGGCTTGGGCAGCGCACGCAACATCACATTTAACTGGCTTACGTGCTGGATCATCCAAGCCTTGGCCCCAGTCACATCACTGCCATAAAACGTCACGATGTCCGGGTCAAAATAACCCATCCCCTCGATCCGCAGAACATCTGCATCGCCACCAGTAAAACAGATTGCGACCTCATGATCATTGTCCAGGTTTCCTTCAAAGTTCTTGAGATAAAGGATAATCCGCTCATAAGCCCATTGCGCCGGGCTTTTCTGCTCAACAGGCGTTTTGCTGATACCGCTTGGAACTGGCTTGGTCGCCGCATTTTTGGCGCCGGGGTCGCAATGCACCTCGTGCTGGCGCGGCATCGCTTGTGCCTCATGTGCTTCGGCAGTGGTTTGGATGGTGCTGCCCATATCGGCCCCCTGTACACATCGCTATGCCGGTTAGCACAAAAACCGCTGCTGCCCAGACGATTTCGCCCAATTGCACTGTCAAGCGTTCCTCAGTCGGCGATTCGCTGCCACAACCAAGCGCCATCGTTTCGCGCCACCCGCGTAACCTGCCCTAGGTGCAATAAGTGGTTCAGGTGCGCCACTGCCTCGACAAGCGCCAGCCCGTACTCACCTTCGCCGATCGATCGTTTAAAAAGTGGCACAAAACAGTCTGGTGCGGTGCGCGGCGTGTCCAGATAATCCGTCAATCGCCGAAGCGCCCCATGATGATTGTCGATCAGTTGCTTCATTCGCATAGGCAAACCCGTAAACGGCAACTTGTGCCCCCCAAGCACCAGATGGTCTTCGCGTGCAAGCGGCTGCAGACGCTCGCAGGCTTCCAGCCATTCGCCCACAGGGTCGGCCATCGGCTCAGTCGCATAGACACCAATATTGGGACTGATCGATGAAAGTATCTGGTCCCCAGAAATCACCAAATGGTCATCACGGCTCCAGAATGTGGCATGTTCGGGGGCGTGTCCGTTGCCCATGTGTATGTCCCAAGTGCGGCCACCCATCTGTATGGTCTGACCCTGCTGAATGCGGGTAAAGCCCAGCGGCATCGGGGCCACAATATCAGCAAAGTTAAAAGGGCGTTCCTCAGCGCGTTTGGCAAAAAGGTCCGCGTCCATCCCCGCTTCGCGCCAGAATGTCAGCGTCTCTGCAGCGGGCTTTTCCTGCACATCCAACGTCAACATCCGCGCAAACAGCCAGGCGGTGCGCGTGGTCACCAGCTCGGCCCCAAAATCGCTTTGCAACCACCCTGCAAGGCCCACGTGATCGGGATGGTGATGGGTGACGACAACCCGCCCAATAGGCTTGCCGCCCAACGGCCCCTGCATCATTTCAGCCCAGATACCACGCGTCTTGCGCGAATTGAAACCAGTATCGATCACAGTCCAGCTGTCACCATCATCCAATGCATATACATTAACATGATCCAGACGCATCGGCAGCGGCAACCGAAACCACAACACCCCGTCAGCCACCTGTGTCGCAGTTCCATGTTCAGGCACGCCTTCCCAGGGGTAGCGCAGGCCAGATGGTTGTCTAGTCACGTGGTTTATCCTTTTACCAGGTCTCGTTTTGCTTCATCCGTGACCTGTGCAGCACTATCAGAACGGACCCTGCGGACAAAACGCATAAGTGGCGATCCAATTCAAAAGGTCACTGCCACAGCGGTCGAAAAGCCGGGGGCATTCACAAAACCGCCGCTCGCGCCTTTGTCAACCAGCGTTCACGCCACCAATTCGTCAACGCTTAGCGCAAATAGGTCTTCTGCCCCTGCCTGCGCATGCACCAACAGGCTCGCGTGTTCAGGCAACAGCCGCTGAATGTAAAATCGCGCCAGCTTTTCCCGAGCACCGCCCGGATCAGCCATCGCTGCCATTAGGTGGAAATGGCCGCCCAGAACGCGGGCAAAAGCATGCAGATAGGGCACCGCCCCGGCAAAGCGCTCTTGCAAATCAGATTGCGCGGCCAGCCACTCAGTTGCATCGCGCAACGTCTCGCTGGCTTGCCAGACGGCTTCGGCCATACGTGGGAACTGCGTCCGGGCAGCCTCTGCGTTTACTTCGATTTCGTCTAGCAAACCAGCAGCAGCATCACCGCCGTCCATCATCTTGCGCGCCACGAGGTCCATCGCCTGAATGCCGTTGGTACCCTCATAGATTGCAGTCACGCGAACATCTCGACTGTATTGCGCCGCACCGGTTTCTTCGACAAACCCCATGCCGCCGTGGACCTGCACACCCTGATTGGCGACGTCCATGCCGACCTCGGTACCAAAACATTTGGCAATGGGTGTCAGGAACGCAGCGCGTGCCTTCCACTCTGCATCCTGCGTTGCGGTAGTCATGTCGATCGCAACAGCGCAGGACAGTGCAATGGCGCGCGCAGCAAAGATGTCAGCCTTCATGCTGATCAACATCCGGCGCACATCCGCATGATCAATGATCGTTCCAGAGGGGCCCTGCGTTTTGCCCTGCCTGCGGTCCAATGCATAGGCCACCGCGTGTTGATAGGCACCTTCGGCCGCGCCAACGCCCTGGCCTCCAACGCCAAGCCGAGCGTTATTCATCATCGTGAACATCGCGGCCATACCGCCACCTTCGGATCCTATCATCCAGCCAGTGGCTCCATCATACTGCATCACGCAGGTGGGCGAACCATGCAAGCCCATCTTATGCTCAAGGCTCACGACCTTTAGTGCATTGGCCACACCCACATTGCCATTCTCGTCAGGCAGGTTGCGCGGCACAAGAAACAGGCTGATCCCTTTTGTCCCGGCGGGCGCTCCTGGCAGACGGGCAAGGACCAAATGACAAACATTTTCTGTAAAATCGTTATCGCCCCAAGAAATATATATTTTTTGCCCGGTGACCGCATATGTGCCATCGCCATTATCGTCGGCTTTTGAGGTTAGCGCGCCCACATCCGAACCGGCCTGCGGCTCTGTGAGGTTCATGGTTCCAGACCATTCGCCAGATATCAGCTTGGGCAAATACAGCTCTTTGATCGCATCGCTGGCGTGATGTTCCAACGCCTCGATCTGGCCCTGACTCATCAACGGTGCCAGTTGCAGCGATAGACAGGCCGCGCTCATCATCTCGTTTACGGCTGTGGTCACGGTCATGGGCAGACCCATGCCTCCATGTTCCGGATCTGCCGAAATCCCGATCCAGCCGCCTTCTGCAATCGCCTTGTAGCCCTCCGCATAACCCGGAGATGTCCGCACCACTCCGTTTTCCAGTCGCGCGGGGTGCAAATCACCCGGTCGCTGTAACGGAGCAAGGATATCTTCGCTCAACTTGCCCGCCTCAAGAAGGATGGCACTTGTCAGATCGCCAGTCGCTTCGGCAAAGCGGTCGGTTGCAGTCACCTGCGCCAGACCGACAACCTGCGCGAACAAAAAGCTATATTCGTCAACTGGTGCGCGATAGGGCATTGGGTATTCTCCGGATCAAAGTCTTGGCAAGCGCAAGATGGATGCTTACAGGGGCATAATCGCGGAAACACTGCGCCGTACGCGAGCGGATCGCAACTTAAACGCAGCGTCACCAAGGGCTAAGTCCAATAGGTAAAACAAGCGTGTGCAAGAAAAAGGCAATGATGACCCAACGCGAAACAAAAACGCTTACACCTGACAACGCGGGGCTGGCATGCGCGGTCAAAGTGCTCGCGTCGGGCGGTCTTGTCGCGTTTCCGACCGAAACGGTCTATGGCTTGGGCGCAGACGCGCAAAACGATCGCGCCGTGGCTGGCGTGTTTGCCGCAAAGGGGCGCCCCGACTTTAACCCGCTTATCGTGCATGTGGCCTCGGTTGAAGCCGCGCTTCAGATAGGAGTGTTCGACCACAGCGCTCTGCTGCTGGCCGAGGCATTTTGGCCCGGCCCCCTGACCCTTGCGCTGCCTCTACGAGACGGTCATGGCATTGCTTCTCTTGTGACCGCCGGGCTAAGCACAGTAGCCTTGAGAGTGCCCGCACATCCTGTCGCCCATTCCTTGTTAGCGGCCTTTGATGGCCCACTGGCTGCACCATCGGCAAATCCTTCAGGCCGGATCAGTCCGACCACCGCCACGCATGTCGCGACCGGCCTCAGCGGTCAGATCGATGCCATTTTAGATGGCGGGCCGTGCCCTGTGGGTCTGGAATCCTCTATCGTTGGTGGCGCACCGCTCGCACTGTTGCGCCCAGGTGGTCTTTGCACGGAGGATATAGAAAAAATCGCTGGGCCGTTGTCAAAAGCAGGCTCGGGCATTGCCGCACCGGGCCAACTGGCGTCGCACTATGCACCCGGCGCATCTGTGCGCTTAAACGCAAACCACGCCCACCCCGGAGAATTGTTACTGGGCTTCGGCCCGATGCAATCGGACCTAAATCTTTCAATCACCGGCGATCTAACCGAAGCCGCTGCCAAGCTCTTTGATCACCTACATACGCTTGATGCGAGCGATGCGCCCATCGCTGTAGCCCCAATCCCGGATTGCGGTCTGGGCAGAGCCATTAATGACCGCCTGCGCCGTGCCGCCGCGCCGCGCTGAAGCGGAATGATCCAACAGGGGGGCAGTAGCTTGCCCAATCAGTCAATTTTGCGCGTATCCGACAGTCAGTGCCAAGCGCGAAGCACACGCTGAAAGTTATTACGTTCGAAGTCTAACTGCGGACACTCATCCCACCCCAAAGCAAGCAAAGCCACACCTGACCTGGTTGCTTAAGTTCATCCCCTCAGAGGTTGCCCATCCATGGCGCCTGCGCCAATTTAAATCAGGCATGACCCACAGTTTCAGACAGGCGCAGCGGATCAATGCCCAAAGACTTGACCGCCGCAATCCATTTGCCTTCGTCGTCACTGCCAAACACGAGATCTGGGTTCGCCTCGACCGTCAACCAACCGTTGCGCATGATCTCGGCCTCCAGTTGGCCATAGCCCCAGCCGGCATAGCCCAGCATAACCTGAGCGCGCGTGGGCCCTTCGCCGAGGGCGATGTCCTCCAAAACATCAAGGGTCGCGGTCATTCCAAACGCATTGCTTACGCTCAACGTTTTCAGGCGGGATGTGTAATCATTCGAATGCAGCACAAAACCCCGCGCCGTTTCAACCGGGCCACCAAAATACACAGGTTCGTTATGCGAAGCGCCTTTGCTCTTTATGTCCATCTGCTCCAAAAGGTCCCCAAGCACCATATTCGGCACACGCTTGTTGATGATAAGGCCCATTGCGCCTTCAGGTGAATGCGCGCAAATCAGGATTACGGATCGCGCAAAGCGGGTGTCGCTCATTCCGGGCATGGCAACCAGCAGGTCACCGGTCAAATTAAGCGTTTTTACGTCAGACATGTGACTCATTGAAGTTTTTTTCACCCAGACAGAATGCCTGTCATCGCAGTCAGCGACAAGGGCTCGAATGAGTATAGGCGAAAAGCTAAATTGGTCGCCAATCACAAAACCTAAACAGCACGCAATGATCAGTGACTAGATCGTGACTTGGATTTCTGCGCTGCCACCGTCATATCTGGATTATGAAAATTTTCTGCTTAGCCCCAACTGCGATTGCTCTTAGCCTAAGTGTTGGCCTTGCACTCACATCCCCTGCTTTAGGAGGCGATGCGTTTCACAACCCGGTTCAGTCACAAGTGCTGCAGGGCTGGGACATGCCCGATGGGCGCAGGTTAGCCGCTGTGCAGTTGACCCTTGATCCGGGCTGGAAAACCTATTGGCGCGCGCCCGGTGATGCTGGCATTCCGCCCCATTTTGACTGGGGCCGCGCGCGTAATATCGCACAAGTCTCGATCAACTGGCCAACACCTGATGTTTATTTTGATAACGGCCTGCGATCCATCGGGTACATGGGCCGGCTCGTGATCCCCATGCATCTGACACCACAACGGCCTGATAAGCCAATGCGCCTGCGCACCCGGATGTTGCTCGGTATTTGCGCCGAAGTATGCGTGCCACACAAGATCGACATCGATACGATGCTAGATGCGCCCGACCTGTCCCCAACACCTGCAATTGTCGCAGCATTGGCCAGCATGCCGTACAGCCAGGATGAAGCAGGCGTTCACAACGCCACCTGCGCCATAAGCCCCACTGCCGACGGAATGCAGATCAAAGCACAGGTTTCGCTGCCCCATACGGGCGGCACCGAGGTAGCAGTTATTGAAACCGGGGCCGAAGGTCTTTGGATCAGCGAAGCAATCACAACCCGTCGAGGCGACACAATCACAGCCGTTAGTCAAATGGTCCACGCCGATGGCGGTGCTTTTGCCATAGACAGGTCAGCCGTGCGGATCACCATAATTGGTGGTGACTACGCGGTTGACGTTCGGGGCTGTACAGCTGGATAGTCGACGCCACGGCATACAAAACCAGTGAACATTTTTCCAGATATCCAAGCCTAAACCGTTATGCGAAAAACTTAAATTACCAAGCCGCCTGAAACCAAATATTTCAACGCATTAGGTTATGCCTGATGGCTCAGGTGTTTCGTCAAGCGCTATGGCCCCTCGGCTTTGCATTAATATGTAATTACCGACACGCAGAGTTCAGGACGCACGGACACGCACGAACTTCAGGACGCACGGACACGCACGATATTCATGCCGCGCGGACACGCACGAGCTGCCATCCGATTGCAGCAAGCAAATAGGCAAACAGGCCCAAAGCCAGTACACCAGCGGAAAAGACCCCAAGCGCGGCAGGCATCGCACCCATACTAGAAAATGCCGGCAGGGCTGCTAGAATCTCCGGAGGCAAAGTACCCAGCACCAGCACGTGCCCAAGTGTCGCAGCAAACCACGCAGCAACCAGCGCCCACAAAACGACAAAGCCCCAACGAATGGCACGCGCAGGCGCCGCCAACCCCCGACGCATGGCACGCACTTGGCGGGCCACGTCATGTTGCACGGCCACCAACGAAGGCACCACCAACAGCACAAGCACCATACCAAAGCCCAACCCGTAAACCAGCGTGATCACCGTAGGCTTGAGGAACTCGGCCTGCTGTGATTGCTCATAAAGCAGCGGTGCCATACCCAGCACAGTCGTTAATGTGGTCAACATGACGGGCCGCAACCGGTCAGAAGCCCCATCTATGATCGAAGGGATCAGTCCGCGTTCAGTGGCATAGTCGTCAATCGATGTTACCAGCACGATAGAATCGTTGATGATAATCCCAGTCATCCCCAACAGACCCACCACTGTGAACATGCTCAACGGCACATCCCAAAGCGCATGACCATAAATGGTGCCGACAAGGCCAAATGGAATGATCGCCATCACTACGATTGGCCGCGTCCAACTTGAGAACACCCAAGCCAGCACCAGGTAGATCCCGAGAAGGCACAGGATCAGCCCGGTCATTGCATCGTTCAAAAACGCATCTTCCTGTTCGCTTAGACCAGCCTGTCGGTAATCAACCTGCCGTTCTGCCGCGATGGTCGGTAGAATATCACCCGCCAGCGCCTCGTTTATCTCGGTTGCGCGCGCGGGGTCATCTTCTGAAATATCCCCAGTGACGGACACCAACCGGATACCGTTCTCGCGCCGTACAGTGGAAAAACCAGTGCGCCGCTCGACGCTTACAATATCAGACAGCGGTACATAAGCCCCGAAAGGCGTGCGCATTTGGGTCCGATCCAGAAAATCTGCCGTCAGCTCTCCGACTGGCAATTCGACCCGGATCTCGGCGCTGCGTGGCCCATCGGGATAGGTTGCCGCCTCGATCCCGTTCAAGCGCGCGCGCAGCGCCCGGCCCAGACTGTCAATGGTAAAACCCAAAGCCTGCCCCTGAGCCGTCAAATCAAGGATCAATTCTTCTTTGTCATAGGCCAGCGTGTCCTGAACAGCACTCACCTCGGGATATTGCAGCAGAGCCCGCTTGAGATCTTCGGCTGCAGCTTTGAGTGTATCCGTATCAGCACCAAAAAACTCTACGTCCAGCGCATCGCCACCCGGACCCGATCGCCATCCGCGAAAGCTAACCGTTTCGACCAGCGGATGATGCACCACTGCATCCTGCAATTCGGCGACAAAGGCGAACGAAGAATAGGGCCGCAAATCAGCGTCTATCAGTTCGATCGAGATGCCGCCAAGCAGGTCGATGTCCTTGCTGTCGGCCCCTGACAAGCCACGCCCCGCATTGCCTCCGATCTCGGCGATTACATAGTCGATAGGATTACGGCCGTGGCGTTGTTCATATTCTGCGCCCAGCGCTTCGGTAGCGCGCTGCATCTCGCGCATCATTGTCAGGGTGTCCGCGCGCGTCGCACCTTCGGACATTGCAAAGTTACCGGTGACCGATCCGCGCTCTGGGGCGTTAAAGAACCGCCACTGCACGTCACCTTGAATGAATAAAGCCACTTGGCTCGCCAGAACAACACAGGTTCCGGCCAACACCACATAGCGCGCACGGATTACGCCTGCCATAAACGGCCGGAACAACCGCTCTCGCATCCAATCAAAGCCAAGGTTGACGATCGCCGATGGGGTGTCCAACCCATTTGCACCCATCCCCGACACCCACGCAACCTTGCGCCGTCGCGGCGCCAGCAGGAACATGGCAGCCAGAAAACCCGGCCCAGCAGCAAGATAAGGCATTGCTGCCTCAATACTGGTCAGCGCCTCGGGCCACATCACAAAGGATGCAGCACCCGACACCACAGCGCTCAGCGCCGCGAGGCTCAGAACTGCCAGCGCCAGCTTGAGACGACTGAACCGCGCCTTACCCACTGCAGCCAGCGCATGTCCCATATGGTGCGGCAAAATCAGGAAGCACTCGACCAAAGAAGCAATCAACACCATAATCACGGTGAACGGTATGTCCTGGATCAGCGATCCGAACCGTCCGCCTACTGCCACCAGCCCAAAAAATGCGATCACAGTGGTCAGCGTTGCAGCAAAGACTGGCATAGACATGCGTTGCGCTGCGTTTTCGGCAGCCGTAAGCGGTTCTTCACCCAGAGTACGATAACGGTAATCCGCGTGTTCCCCCACCACAATCGCATCATCAACCACGATGCCAAGCGTGATGATCAGCCCGAACAGTGAGACCATATTGATTGTCAATCCACCCACATACATCAGTGCGATCGCGGCCATCATCGCAACCGGGATACCCGCAGCCACCCAGAAGGCCGTGCGCACATTCAAAAACAGGAACAATAGCGTAACCACAAGCGCCAAACCCACTGCGCCATTATCCACGAGGATATCCAGACGGCCCGAAATGGCTTCGGCCCGGGTGCGGATCAGCTCGACTGTGACCGCAGGAGGAAGCGTCGCCTCCAACTCGGCTGCGACCTCCTCGACGACGCCCTGAATGGCAATCGCATCCCCACGGTTAGACCGATCCACCCGGATCGACACCGCCGGGTCATCCTTCACGAAATAGCTGCGCTGACGATCGCTGCCCAGTTGGGTCACTGTGGCTACATCGCGTATGCGCAGCTTAGACCCGTCAGGATTTGATCGCAGGACAATACCACCGATTTCTTCTGGGCTGCGCTTTTCTGTGCCCGTGCGCACCCGCGCATTTGCCCCGGTCACGTCTCCGGCGGGGTCGGCGTCAACCTCGGCCGCGATAGCAGCGGCGATCTCGGTCATGCTTACATCATTGGCGATCAACCGGATTGATGGCACCTCAACCATCGTCTGAGGGGCCACTACGCCCCGGACCGTTGTGCGCGTAACACCACGCGCAAACAAGCGTACCACCAGCTCATCCGCAAAGAGCCCTAGTTGCTGGGGACCCACCGGGCCAGTGACCACCACATCCGTGACCCGATCACGCCAAGCCCCCCGCCGCACGGTCGGCTCGTCCGCCTCATCTGGCAATGTCGTCACCGCATCAACCGCAGTCTGGACATCATCAGCTGCGCGCCCCATGTCCCAACCCGCCTCGAATTCGAGCCTGATGGATGCCGATCCTTCCCGCGACAGCGAGGACGAGCTTTCGACGCCCTCTACCGCCAGAAGAACAGGCTCTAAGACCTGCACAATGCCCGCGTCCACATCTTCGGCCCCGGCTCCGTCCCACACAGCGCGCACCGTAACACTGTCGATGATCACATCAGGAAAGAACTGCGCGCGCATATTGGGAACCGCCACTATCCCCGCAACCAGCATCAGCAGCAGCAACAGGTTGGCTGACGTCCGGTGGCGAACGAAATAGCTCAGAATGCCACCTGCGGCTTTGGGGATCACACGCACCATTGCTAGCCGCCCATCCGCTCTTCGAGGCGCGCAACCATTCGGGCCGGCACGCGGGGCTCGTTCAGGCGAGCCAACACACGGGCCTTGGCCTCTGTGGGCATCCGCTGATTACCTTCAATAAACGCCACCAACTTGGCGCGGCGCTCTGCGCTCAGCTCTAGCATCTCAGGTTCGTTTGGCGCAGCAATCGGTTCTTTGGACCGCAGCGGTCGCACCGCAATGCCAACACCCAACAAAGGCGAGCGTGCTTCAACTACCTCGCGACCGATCAGATCCGCGCTGCGCACCAGTACATCGTCACCCTGACGGCGCATCAGTATGACCTGCACCGCCTCCAGTCGATTTTTCGGGCCTAAAACCAGCACGGAATTTTCAGAATTGATCGCCGAAGCGGGCAACCTCATAACACTTTCAAGAGCCGGTTCCTGTACCCGCACAGTAACAAAATCGCCCGGTTTAAAACCCAACGCGCCGTTAAGCCGGGCAAAGACAAGGCGCCCTGTCTGGCCTTCTCCAGCGGCAGCACTGGCACGAGTGATAATGCCCTGCGCCGTCAAATCGATACCCGACACATCCAGCGTCGCGTTCACCGGCGCAGGCAACAGATCACCCGCGGCGTCCAGTAACCTTGCGTATTGAGCGGTCGACACGCGAAACGATACTTCCAGCGCATCCGCATCAATCAAAACGGCCAGCTTTTCATTGGCCGAAACCAGTCGTCCCTGCACCAAATTGACCTCACTGAGCGTACCGGCAAAAGGCGCTTGCAAGATCGTATCGGTCAGGTTCCGCTCGGCTTCGCGCAGTGCAATGCGTGCTCGGGCCAGTCTTGTTTGCGCCTGATCGATGCGCGCCTCTGCCTGGGTAACTGCCTGGCGGCGCGACAACACCGACTGTCTGGCCGATACCGCGGCCAGCTCGGCTGTTTCAACTGCCGCTGCAGTGCCAACACCGCGCGCAGCCAGATCGACTTGACGCCCATAGGCGCGCTTGCGCAGGTCGGCTTGATCCTGCGAAGTCGCTTCTTCGTCTCGCGCCAACACAAGTCCCCGCTGGGCATCCCGTACCTCGGCCTCGGCATCCAGCATATCGGCCTGCGCCCGCTCGAACCCTGCTTGCGCATCAGCAGGATCGATGTGAACCAACTCGTCACCTGCGCGCACTTCGCCGCCATCCTCAAACGCATCAGCCAGCATCGTCACACGACCGCCGGTGGCGGCGCGCAGCTCAAGGGTGCGGCGGCTCTTGACCTCTCCAAAGCTTTCCAGCACCGGCGTTTCAGTTTTAGGTTCAGCCCGGATGACAGCCACGGCAAAAACCCTTTCACGCGCCGCCGGAGCGCGAGTTTCTCGCGCCATCCGTTCCTGCAGCGCACCGCCCACAAGCTGTGCGGCATAGGCCAGCAGCCCCAAGCTCAAGGCAGCCAATACCAATCCAATTAAGCTTTGTCTCAGAAATCGCATCTTTGCACGCCCTTAAGTACCGCACCGCTTGCATACCATAAGATAGGGCAGCGTCGCAAAATGCCAATCGTTGCCCCTTTAACGTTTATTGGTCCTATTTCCGTCGCTGATGCTCGTCCAGTCGCGGCAGAATTTCGACAAAATTGCAGGGGCGGTGGCGGTAATCAAGCTGACGCTCCAGTATTTCATCCCAAGCATCTTTGCATGCGCCCGGACTACCCGGCAGCGCAAAAAGATACGTTCCGTTGCAAACGCCACCTGTCGCGCGGCTCTGGACTGCACTGGTGCCAATTTTTTGCATGGAGACAGTCGTGAAAACGGTGCCAAAGGCGTCTATTTCTTTTTCATAGACATCCCGATGCGCTTCTACAGTGACATCGCGCCCCGTCAGTCCGGTACCACCCGTCGAGATTACCACATCGATTTGCGAATCTGCGCACCAAGCGCGCAATTGAGCCGCGATTTCGGCCCGCTCATCGGTCAGGATTTTGCGGTCAGCCAGAACGTGGCCCGCAGCCTTGACCCGCCCGACCAATACATCGCCCGACCGATCCTCGGCCAGCGACCGGCTGTCACTTACCGTTAGAATAGCGATTCGCACGGCTATGAAATCCATGTTCTCGTCAATTTGCGACATTTCTTGTGCTCTCCAAATTCTTAAGTGCCTTCAAAAATGGCCAGACGTATGGCCAGCGCCATGAACACGCTTGCCGACAGCCAGTCCAAAACGCGACTGCCCCGGGCCAGCCGCTGTCCAGCACCGCCAGCGAAAACACCCACGGCCCCATTGATGACAAACCCGCCCAGCGCCAGCAACAAGCCAAAGGTCAGAAACTGACCCAACACAGAACCGGCCTCAGGTACCACAAACTGCGGCACAAAGGCCAACACGAACAAGATCACCTTTGGGTTGGTCAGGTTCACGATCAAACCATCGCGAAACGCCTGTGCCGGTCGGGCTGCAGGCAGGTTTGGCGCAGCAGAACTTGTGCAAATGGCCTGAAACGCAAGCCACAAAAGATACGCAACACCCATCCATCGAATGCCCTCGAACGCCACAGGCACCGCCGCCACAACCGCGCCCAGCCCCAGCCCAGCAATGGCTGTGTGGACGAAAGCGCCCAGCGATATTCCGGCGCTCGCCGCCAGTGCGGCACGCGGCCCCGACCGCATGCCCTGACCGAGGCAAAACAGCATATCGGCCCCAGGTGTCAGGTTCAGCGCAAGCCCCGCCGGAATGAATGCCAGCAGCAAAAATGGATCAACCATCGCGCAGCCGCGCCTGCAGACTGAGCAAATCAGCCCAAGCTTCGCGCTTGACCACCGGATTGCGCAAAAGATAAGCCGGGTGGAACATTGGCAAGGCAGGTTTGCCCTGAGCTTCGACCCAATTGCCACGCAAGCGCGTGATCCCACTTTTACCCAAAAGCGCCTGACAACTATGATTGCCCACAATCACCAGCACCTGCGGATTGGCCAGCGCTATGTGACGATGCAGAAACGGTTGCATCATCGCAATTTCATCGGGCTTTGGGTCACGGTTCTGCGGCGGTCGCCAAGGCAAAACATTGGTGATGTATACCGAACTTTCGCGGCTCAGGCCGACCGACGCCAGCATGCGGTCCAGCAACTGGCCCGCCCGACCCACAAAAGGGCGGCCCTCGCGGTCTTCGTCGCGGCCAGGCGCCTCACCCACGATCATAACTGGCGCACCGGGTGTGCCGTCGGCAAAGACCAGATTGCGCGCGCCGCGTTTCAATTCGCAATGCGTGTAGGCGGCCAGCGCTGCGCGCAGGCCTTCAAGATTTTGCGCCGCACCAGCAGCAGCTTTGGCTACGGCAACTGCATCAACCGCGGCCGGATCACTCGGGATGCCACCACCGACGACCGCAGGGGGCACATCAGGCGCGATAGCCGCCTTTGCTTTGGCGACCGCCGCAGACACGTCGAAGCGATTCACTGGGGCGTCAGCAATAGATTCGTCTGCCCCAAGCTCTATTTGCCAGGCGAGCGCCGCAAGGGCGTCGTGATAGTCAACCGATTCCATGATCCCACCCTACCCGTGTTCCACGCCAAGCTGAATGGCCCTTGCACGGCCCAGAAAATATGCAGATGCCCCGGCTTGCCGCCAGACCAAACCCAAGCCTATAAGCGCACCAGACGCGCTAAGGGACAACTATGACTTTCACCCACCGCCACCTGCTGGGCATCGAACATCTGCGACCCGAAGAGATCGTGGCGCTGCTTGATTTGGCCGAGGACTATGTGACCCTCAATCGTGCCAGCAACAAACACGGTGCCGCACTGGCTGGCCTTACCCAGATCAACATGTTCTTTGAAAACTCCACCCGCACGCAAGCCAGCTTTGAACTTGCTGGCAAAAGGCTGGGTGCGGATGTGATGAACATGGCAATGCAGGCCAGCTCGATCAGTAAGGGTGAAACCTTGATCGATACAGCGATGACGCTGAATGCCATGCATCCGGATCTGCTGGTGGTGCGCCACCCGCATTCAGGCGCCGTCGACCTGTTGGCGCAAAAGGTCAACTGCGCAGTGCTGAACGCCGGGGACGGGCGCCATGAACACCCGACACAAGCGCTGCTGGATGCCCTTACGATACGCCGCGCAAAGGGCCGATTGCATCGCCTCAACATCGCTATCTGCGGCGATATCGCCCATTCGCGCGTCGCGCGGTCAAACATTATCTTGTTGGGCAAAATGGAAAATCGCATTCGCCTGATTGGCCCACCAACGCTGATGCCCGCTGGCATCGCCGAGTTCGGCTGCGAAGTGCATGACGACATGGCCGCAGGTCTCGAGGATGTGGATGTCGTGATGATGCTGCGCCTGCAACGCGAGCGGATGGACGGTGGCTTTATCCCGTCTGAGCGCGAATACTACCACCGTTTTGGCCTTGATGCGGCCAAGCTGGCCAACGCCAAACACGACGCCATCGTCATGCATCCCGGTCCGATGAACCGCGGCGTTGAAATCGACGGCACCCTTGCCGACGACATCAACCGCTCGGTCATTCAGGATCAGGTGGAAATGGGGGTTGCGGTGCGCATGGCCGCGATGGACCTGCTGGCACGCAACCTTAAAACTTTGCGCGGTGACGCATGAGCGTGCAAATCAAAATTCCAGCCAATGAGCGTGGCATCATGCGCGTGTTTGCTCTGTCAATGACAGATGCGCAGGCCGAAACGCTGCGCGACGACCCGGCGGCTTTGAGCGCCGCACTTGGTGCACAGGTCGATGCCGACAAAGTCGAGGTATTCGCAGTCTCCAACCTCGATGGTGTGGGCCTCGTGAGCTACCTCAGCGATGGCAACGCCGTGTCTGCTGATCAACTGGCACCGGACCGGGCCAAGCTGGAAAAGCTGGGGGGCTGGGTTTGCATCGTCTTTTCGCAGGCGTTTCGCGACCAAGCCACCGCACTTGCCCTGTCCCCTGCTCTGACACTGATCGGCACATATGGTGAGGAAGGGACTGACTGGCGCGCGACGCAAACCATCACCGCAGATGCCGCCAAACCTTTCACTGCACCGCCAGAAACGGTCAAAAAACGGCCCTCTGATGCAGCAATGTCTGGCCGCATTGCCACGATCGCGCTGATCGTTCTAGGCCTATTGACTTGGTTGATGATCTGGATTTCAGGATGACGGACACTCTTTTTACCAACGCCCGGCTGATCGACCCCGAGGCAGGCACAGTGACCACCGGCGCGCTGGCCGTTACGCATGGCCAGATCAGCGCGATCATCACCGATGACAGCCCGCTGCCGCAGGCTGAACGCATTGTTGACTGTGATCGCAAGTATCTGGCGCCCGGCATTGTTGATCTTGGCGTCAAGGTCTGTGAGCCCGGAGAGCGCCACAAGGAAAGCTTTGGCAGCGCCGGTCTGGCGGCAGCAGCAGGCGGTGTCACGACCATGGTGACCCGGCCCGACACTGATCCGGCCATCGACAACCCTGAAACCCTGGAATTCGTAATCCGCCGCGCCCGCGAGGCCGCGCCGGTCAACGTTCTGCCGATGGCTGCGCTGACAAAGGGCCGACAGGGCCGCGAGATGACCGAGATTGGCTTTCTTCTTGATGCCGGGGCTGTGGCCTTTACCGATTGCGACCACGTCGTCACAAACAGCAAAGTCTTCGCCCGCGCGTTAAGCTATGCGCGCAGCTTGGGCGCTTTGGTACTGGGCCACCCGCAGGATCCCGGCCTGAGTGCGGGGGCCGCTGCCACCTCGGGCAAGTTTGCGTCGTTGCGAGGCCTGCCTGCCGTATCGCCCATGGCTGAACGGATGGGCCTTGATCGCGATATCGCCATGGTCGAGATGACCGGCGCACGCTATCATGCCGATCAGATCACCACCCAGCGCGCACTGCCACCACTGGAACGGGCCAAGCAGAATGGGTTCGATATTACCGCAGGCACGTCGATCCACCATCTGACACTGAATGCCCTGGACGTTGCCGACTATCGGACATTCTTCAAGATAAAGCCGCCCTTGCGTGACGAAGAAGACCGCTTTGCCATTGCAGAAGCCGTTCAGTCAGGGCTGATCGACGTGATCAGTTCAATGCACACACCACAAGATGAGGAAAGCAAACGCCAGCCCTTTGAGGCTGCCGCCAGTGGTGCCGTTGCTCTAGAAACACTGCTACCTGCCGCGATGCGGCTTTTTCATGCGGGCACTGTTGATCTTGCTGTGCTATGGCGCGCGCTCTCTTTGAACCCAGCCAAACGGTTGGGCCTAGCGTGCGGACGACTGAACGCTGGCGCACCCGCCGACCTGGTCCTGTTTGATCCGCATGCACCATTTGTGATGGACCGTACCACACTGCGGTCCAAGTCGCGCAATACGCCTTTTGACGGCGCCCGAATGCAGGGTAAAGTCATATCCACCTACGTTTCCGGAACTCCAGTTTTTCAAAGGTCCTGATGCCCCTTATTGAATCCTCTGTCACTGCGTTGGCCCTGTGGGCCGTTATTGGTTACCTAATGGGTTCTGTCCCCTTTGGCATGGTGCTTGCACGGGTGATGAACCTTGGGAACCTGCGCAACATCGGATCGGGCAACATCGGGGCCACAAATGTACTGCGCACAGGCAACAAGACCGCAGCGGCGCTGACACTGTTGCTGGATGCCGCCAAAGGCGCGGCAGCACTGCTGCTGGCACGCGCAATAACGGGGGTCGAAGATGCAGCTCAGATTGCAGGCCTTGCCGCGATGTTCGGCCATTGCTATCCGGTCTGGCTGCGATTCAACGGCGGCAAGGGCGTTGCGACATTCTTGGGCTTGCTACTAGCGCTGCACTTTCCTGTTGGTGTCGGTGCGTGCGTCGCATGGCTAGTCGGCGCGGGCCTGAGCCGAATGTCATCAATGGGTGCGCTGGTTTCAGCAGCCTCCAGCACTGTCTTTATGACCTATCTGGGCATGCCCGAAGCTGTGGTGCTTGGCGTTGTCCTGACGCTTTTGATCTTTTGGCGGCACCGGGCCAATATAAACCGCATCCGCACAGGCACTGAACCGAAAATCGGCAAGAAAGCATCATAAAACAGCTTTAACGGGATATGCGAAAATCTGGACTCGTTTACTGATGCCTGAAATTTGAAATTTCAACGCGTTAGATGGTGCAAGATGTTTCGGTTATTTCAAAAAACGCCATAGCTCTGCGTTTGCCATAGCTCTGCGTTTGCTGACTGAAAGCGTATCCATGCGATGAGAAAGCTGGTGCTAAGAACACGTCTGCACGCTGTTCAGAAGCTGCAAATCTTCAGTACGAATATTCGGCAAAAATCCGGTTCAAGTCACCTTTCCATTCACCACTGTACTGCGCGAGTAATTCATCAGCCGGCGCCTGTCCGGTATCGATGCTCTCGGTCAGCGCATTCAGAAAATGGGTCTCGTCCGGGATCATCCCACCAGCACCGGGGCGCGCGCGCGCCTTTAGGCCCTGATGGCTGATCGCGACGGCTTGGCGGGCCAGATCGAGCATCCGGATATCGCCAACCTGGGCCTGCAATCCATCGACTGATGCCCGTACGCGCAGCGCCTCTCTCGTCTCTGCATCAAAATGCTTGACGAGGTCCCAAGCGGCGTCAAGCGCGCCTTGATCGTACATTAACCCTACCCAGAACGCAGGCAAGGCGCACAAACGTCGCCACGGGCCGCCATCGGCACCGCGCATCTCTATATATTTTTTCATGCGCGCTTCGGGAAAGGCTGTCGTCAAATGATCGGCCCAGTCGCTCAGCGTCGGAATTTCGCCCGGCATCGCTGGCAGCTTACCAGCAAGGAAATCCCGGAACGACATGCCAAGTGCATCGATGTACTTACCATCGCGGTAGACGAAATACATCGGAACATCGAGAGCGTATTGAACCCATGCTTCAAAGCCAAACCCGTCTTCGAAGATAAAGGGGATCATCCCGGTGCGGTCTGCATCCAGATCGCGCCATACCCGGCTGCGCCAGGATTTATGGCCATTAGTCTGACCCTCAAAAAAGGGCGAATTGGCAAATAGCGCAGTGGCCACAGGCTGCAAGGCAACGGCCACGCGCATCTTTTGCACCATGTCTGCCTCGGACCCGAAATCAAGGTTTACCTGCACCGTGCAGGTGCGTCGCATCATGGTCCGGCCCATGGTTCCGACCTTGCCCATATAGGCATCCATCAGCTTGTAACGGCCTTTGGGCATCAACGGCATTTGCGCGTGAGTCCATGTCGGAGCAGCGCCCAGCCCGATAAAGCTCACCCCGATTTCATTAGCGATGTCCATGACCTCGCGCAGATGCTGGTTGACCTCGTCGCAGGTCTCGTGGATCGATTCCAGCGGAGCCCCCGAAAGCTCCAGCGCGCCCCCCGGCTCGAGCGACACATTGGCACCGTCTTTTTCAAGCCCAGTCAGCTTGCCGCCCTCGCGCAGTTCGGCCCATCCATGGCGATCACGCAACGCAGCCAGAACCGCCTCAATTGACCGCTCGCCCTCGAATGGCAGAGGCTGAAGCGTATCTTTGCAATATCCGAACTTTTCATGCTCGGTACCGATACGCCAATCAGTCTTTGGCTTGCACCCATCGGCCAAATATTGGGCCAACTGTTCGTGGTGTTCAATCGGTCCGCCACCGGATTGAGGGATAGACATAGGGGCGCTCCGATTGACTCAAGTTTACCTTGAAGAAATGGGGCGATTTAGTGTCAGTGTCAATGCGCACCAAACCACAGTTTCGGTGCAAAATAGAACGATCATGCCCGGATGACGCAAGTTTGAACTGCTGTCCCCTCAGGCGTGGCCGCGCGGCTTCATTTCTTCCAGCGTCGGGCGTGCCCGTTCCCAGATTACGACGGGCACATCCGGCGTGTCCCGCAGCCGGGCCAGCATCCGTTCAGTACGCAGCCCAGGCAACGTTGCAAAAGCGTCGAACAAAGCTTCGCCCCCCGCCGCGTCCACCGGGATCATCAAGGTCGGGCCATCGGCCTGTTCCAGCACCCAATGGGCCGGGCTTTGGCCCCCGTCAAGCCTCAGGCGCTGCAAATCTCGCACCGCCACGGTGCCACCAGTCAGAGGGCCGAAATAGGCAATCTGCCCCTCGTCAACCTGCACAGCGCCCATGCCGCCACCCGCGCCACGAAACCGGCCCCGTTGCAGCCCAACCATGATCAAGGCCCCTGCCCCGACCAGCAGCACAGGGGCGATCATCCCCAGCAGCCCCTGTGGCCCCGCCAGCCACCACAGGGCCAACACGGCAAGAGCGGCCCCGACCAAAACTTCACGCCAGCGCCACAGAGTGGCCGTTGCTTCAGGTCTGATGAAACTCATGGCTTATCTCCTGTCCGGATCGGTGCTTTCAGCAGTGCCACACGGTACTGCCCAATATGTTGATACCCAAGCGCTTCGTAGGTTCGCGATGCACTATCGTTGTTGGAAAACAGAATGGATTGCGCCACGCCACGAGACCGGTTGTGTTGCAACAATCCAGCCAATGCACGTTTGGCATAACCGCGCCCCCGCATGTCATCCGGCGTGTAAACGCCACCAATCTGCACGATGTCCGGCAGCCGCGCGTTGATCCCCGCCATGGCAACCGGCACGCCGTCTTGCTCAAAGAGCGCCACATCCGGGTTATCAACAGCGCGCGCTGCCCGCGCACGGGTTGCATCAGAGGGCGGTGCACCTGCTTCGGCCTGCCCAACGTCCACAGCATAATCTGCAAACCAGCGTTCCAGCACCGGCAAATCCGCGGCAACGGGCGCGCGCACAGTGACCAGAGCCGACTTTAGGTCGGCGATATTCAAATGATATAAAGGCTCGTCTGCAAACATTTGCCATGGCCCGGCCCGCACCCCGAGCGCACCCAGGCATTGCTCTACCTGCGCCGGAACGCCAGTCATTGCGAGAATGGTTTGCCCATTAATCCGTTCCGCAAAAGCCACCCACGATGCTGGGGGCGCATCAGGCGCTTGGGCCATAAGATATCCCTGATTGGTGATCCCATACACGGCAGTGATCTGACGGTGCTTTTCGGTCAGATAGAATGTCGTGCCATGAGGGGCCACGCGATCATCGGTGCCATGCTGCGCGAGGTTTCCCCTCAAGAACATTGACGTTGCTGGATAGCAGGCAAGAAACGTATCTATTGCAGCCGCATCCCCAACGCCTGCAATCCTCAGGAGCGCGTCTGTCACTGCCAGTCTCCAATCGTCATTTGCCAAAGCGTCAACGCCGCCACAGTAGCGGTATCAGCGCGCAGAATACGTGGCCCCAACGATACGGCATGTGCCAGATCCATCCCGCGCAGCCGGGCGCGCTCACGATCAGAAAAACCACCCTCTGGTCCGATCAGAATGGCCCAAGGCCCTGATATATCAGGCAGCGCAGATGCGTCGCCCGCTAGCGCCTCATCGCAAAACATGAGGTTGCGCGATCCCAAATCGGCCAAGGCCCGGTCCAGCTTTTGCAGCTCTGTCACCTGCGGGACAAATGTGCCGCCGCACTGCTCAGCAGCCTCAATCGCATGTGTCTGAAGGCGGTCGCGTTGAACGCGGCCTGCGTTGGTAAACTCGGTCTGCACCGGAATGATGCGGCGCGCGCCCATTTCTGCAGCTTTTTCCACGATAAAATCTGTGCGCGTTTTTTTGATCGGGGCAAACAACAGCCAAAGGTCAGGCGGCAGTTGCAAGGGACGTGTCTGAGCAACGCAGGTCAGAACGCCACCCCGTTTGCCCGCCTCGGTCACCGTGGCCTGCCATTCGCCATCGCGACCATTGAACACCAACACCTGCCTGCCCAAAGACAGCCGCATTACGCCAAAAAGGTAATGTGCCTGATCCCGCGACAGGACAACCGATTGCCCCGGGCCCAGATCATGCTCTACATATAGGCGGATTTTCGCGTCTTTCATGGACCCTACATATGAGCAACCAAGCCTCTTCGCCAGAGCCCCAGGACAGCGGACCTGTGTCGGATGCAGTGTCAGGCAACTGGGTCGACCGGTTGGCCCCGGCACCTGTGCGCCCTTATCTACGTCTGAGCCGCGCTGATCGTCCCATTGGAACATGGCTGTTGCTGTTGCCATGCTGGTGGGGGCTGGCGCTGGCGATACTCTCAACCCAAAGCGCCCATTGGCAAGACGCATGGATCGCGATTGGCTGCGCTGCAGGCGCATGGCTGATGCGTGGCGCGGGATGCACATGGAATGACATCACGGATCGCGACTTTGACGGCCGGGTCGAGCGGACGCGGTCCCGGCCCATTCCATCCGGTCAGGTAAGCGTGCGCAGCGCAGTCGTCTGGATGTTCGCCCAAGCCCTGATCGCTTTCTGCATTCTGCTAACCTTTCCCACCAATGCGATCTTGCTTGGCGTGCTCGCTCTACTGCCTGTGGCCGTCTATCCCTTTGCCAAAAGGTTCACATGGTGGCCCCAGGTGTTTTTGGGGCTGGCATTCAACTGGGGCGCATTACTGGCGTGGACAGCGCATACCGGCAGTCTGGGTTTACCTGCCGTGGTCCTGTATCTAGCCGGGATCACATGGACACTGTTTTACGACACGGTCTATGCCCATCAGGACACCGAAGATGACGCGCTCATCGGCATAAAATCGACTGCGCGGCTATTTGGTACACACACGGCGCCTTGGCTACGAGGCTTCTTGATTGCGACAGTTTTGTTGATGGGAATCGCGGTGATCCTTGCGGGATTGCCAAACGCTTCGGTTGTCGCCTGTGTTCACGCGATTGGCGGATCGTTGGCCATGGGCTGGCATATGCGCTGGCAGTTACGAAACCTCGACATCGCCGATCCCGCAAAGTGTCTTTGGCTTTTCCGCTCAAATCGTGACACAGGCATGATCCCGCTTGTGTTTTTTTGCTTAGTACTGCTGGTTTGATTGAATAAGTGGGCAGCACCGCATAGACCGATTTTCAACTCAACTGCGACAAAGCCCTGCTCATGCGTTTTTCTTCTGTCTTGATCATATTTGCCACCTTTGCTGTAGCGGCAACCCTATCGCTCGTTGCGGCAGCGTATTCAGTACAATTGATCGAAGACAGTTCGGAGATGGGCGTCAGGGACGCGCTTGACCAGCAGAAAATGAAGTGGGCCGAGGTTGAGGCAGACGGATTACAGGTGACGCTGGCTGGCTTGGCACCGACCGAAGCAACACGGTTTTCTGCACTGTCAGTGGCCGGTTCGGTGGTTGATGCCGCCCGATTGATCGACGAAATGCAGGTGGTCGCCGTTGCTGCGCTCGCCGCACCGCGCTTTTCAGCCGAGATACTGCGCAACGATTCGGGGCTGTCCATTATCGGGCTGGTCCCTGCATCGACAGATCGCAACGCAATCCTTAACCGAATCCGAGAGATCAGCGGCACGGCCCCGGTCGCTGATCTGATCGAAACGGCCGACTATCCAGTGCCACCGGGATGGGAAGACGCGCTTGGTTTTGCGCTTACCGCTATGGAGCGGCTGCCCAGAGCCAAGGTTTCGGTATCCGCCGGCAGGGTGGCCATCAATGCAATTAGCGACAGCGCCGAAGAAAAAGAACGCCTCGAACAGCACTTGAACCGCGCTGTGCCGCCGGGACTGCGCATAGCACTTGACATTGCAGCGCCCCGACCGGTCATTACGCCATTTACCTTGCGCGTAGTGATAGACGAGACGGGCACGCGTTTCGATGCCTGCTCAGCCGACACCAGGATCGCACAAACCCGGATACTTGCCGCAGCACGACGCGCGGGTTCGACCGGCACAGCCACCTGTACGGTGGGCATGGGCGTACCCAGCCCGAATTGGAGCATGGCCGTCGAACAATCGATCGACGCTTTGGCAGAACTCGGCACCGGTTCAGTGACATTTTCGGATGCTGACATCACGTTGTTCGCGGCCGACGGAACAGAGCAATCAGAATTTGACCGCATTGTTGGTGAGCTTGAAACAGCCCTCCCTGAGGTCTTTGCGCTTTCTGCCAAACTGCCAGAAACGTTTGATCCAGAAAAGGGACCACCGGAATTCGTGGCCACTCTCAGCCCCGAAGGACTGGTGCAACTGCGCGGTCGTTTGGCAGACGGAAATCAGCGTAATATGGCCGACAGCTACGCCCGCGCCGCTTTTGGATCAGATAACGTCTATACGGCAACGCGCATTGTTGATGATTTGCCGACATCGTGGCCCATGCGCGTTCTGACGGGGCTCGAGGCTCTGGCTGAGTTGTCAAATGGGGCCGTCACTGTGACACCCGGCACATTTGTAATTTCTGGAAACACAAGCAATGCTCAAGCCAGCACGAAAATCGCATCCTTGCTGGCAACTAAACTTGGCGAAGCAGAAGATTTTGATATTCGAATTACATACCTAAAAAAGCCCGAACCGGCAGCAGTTCAGCCCACCGCTGACGAGTGCGAGGCAGACATCGCAGACATAGTCGCAATTTCCAAAATCACATTTGAACCGGGCAGCGCGACCATCGATGCCACCGCACTTGGGACGATGGACGATATCGCGGACGTGCTGCGCGAATGCGGCGACTTGAAGCTGGAAATTCAGGGTCACACAGACAGCCAGGGACGCGAGGAAATGAACTTGTCCCTCAGTCAGGCACGCGCGCAATCGGTACTTAACGAACTGCGCGCCCGTCGAGTGCTGACGGCGACATACACAGCAAAAGGCTATGGCGAGGCATTGCCGATCGCTGACAATACAACCGAAGAAGGGCGCGAAGCCAACCGGCGCATCGAATTCAAGCTGATCCGACCCAAACCATCGCAGGCAGAAGACGAAACAACGCTGGAAAACATCGCCGGTTCAGGCGATACACAGGAACAGCAAGGCACTGACGAAGGGAATGAGTGATGAGCCGAACCGAGTTTATCATTGCCACTGCAATAATTCTTTTCGTGTGCTTTTGCTTGGGATGGTTTGCAAATTGGCTGGTCCATCGCTTTACCCGCGTTGCGGCCGGTGACGTCGCCGAACTTGACCGGATGAGCCAAGAATTACACGAGGCAGAGGAAACGCGCGATCAAGCGATCACCTACCTGCAGCAGCGCGAGGCAGAGCTGACCAACCAACTAAGCCAAACCGAAGCAGAGTTGCGCGCCGCCATGGACGGTTTGCGTGACGCCCGCCACGAAACCGAAGAATTGCGCGCTTGGGTTGACAGCCAGCAAACCGGCTAAGAGCTTCGAGACAGCTGCGCTTACCAGCGCGTCAGAGCAGCTTCGTCCTCGTCACGAACGTCCACCCATACGGATCCGTCTTTTGTGACTTCCCGCTTCCAAAACGGGGCGCGGGATTTTAGGAAATCCATCAGGAATTCGGCTGCTTCAAAGGCGGCCACACGGTGAGGTGCTGCCGTTGCAACCATCATGATCATTTCACCGGGCAGCAAACGACCATGTCGATGGATGATCAATGTGTCTTCTAATTCCCAGCGCTTCGCCGCCTGCGCCGCAATGCCCGTCAGGGCCGCTTCGGTCATGCCGGGGTAATGTTCAATCTCCATTGCCTGTAATTCGCCCCCCAAGTCGCGAACAATCCCGGTAAAGGTGACGACTGCGCCAGACACCGCGCGCTCCTGCGCAAAGCGGTCTGCTTCGGCACCAAAGTTGAACGGCCCATCCTGCACAACGATGCGCACCTTAGCCCCCGGTCATGGGCGGGAAAAAGGCGACCTCACGGACCCCCGCCAAAGGCGTATCAAAATCCGACAGTTTCTGATCAACTGCCACACGCAACGCGGTCAGGTCAGCAAATGCGGCGGCATAGCGTTCTTCGCGCTCACGCAGCACTTCGACCAAATCCATGACTGTTTTTGCTTCTGTTTCCACAGTTTCACGTGGCAGGCCAATCCGCTCGCGTACCCATGCAAAATACAGCACTTCCATCGTCATCACCCCTTCAAAAAAGGCATTGCCTTGCGGAAATAATCGACGCCCGTGATCAAAGTCAGCGCAGCGGCTAGCCACAACAGCCACAACCCAACTCGACCAGCCCATTCTGCACCAACCAACTTCCATGCCAGACCATGCGAATCTTGTTCCTGCCCACTAAGGATAGCGCGGACTATGTTCTCATCCATTCCCCAAATCGACATGCCAAAATAATGTTCGAACACGCCTTGGGAAAACAGCACAGCAATGGCGACCATTTGCAGCGTCGTTTTCCACTTTGCCAATTGCGTAACCTTAAGCGTGCCTGCGGTATCACCCAAAAACTCGCGCAACCCCGAAACAAACACCTCTCGAAACAAAATGACCGTCGCGGGAAGAACCAACCAAGGTGACCAGGACGAAAACCCGATGATCACCATCAACGCAATCACAACCATCGCCTTGTCGGCAATCGGGTCCAGCATCGTGCCCAGTTTCGTCTGCTGCCCCCATGCACGTGCAAGATAGCCGTCAAACCAGTCGGTTATGGCGGCGCCAACGAAAAGCACAACAGCAAAAATATCTGCATAAGGCCTAGTGAAGTAGAGAAACATTACCGCAACCAAAGGAGCTGCGAGAAGTCTGAGGCAAGTCAATATATTGGGTACATTCCAAATCATATCATCTTTGTAGTTGGTTCTTGAGACACCCGAAAGGGGCAGTCGTACGTGCATACTGCGACACCACAAATTATCCCTGATCGTGAAAGAAATCATACACTTTTTGCGCCAATCCTTCGGAAACGCCCTCAACAGCCCGCAAATCAGCCAAATTGGCTCGTCCCACCGCCTTGGCTGAGCCAAAGTGCGCCAGTAGTGCGCGCTTGCGCGCAGATCCTACGCCAGGGATATCATCCAACGGATTGGCCATGTTCGACTTAGCACGTTTAGCGCGGTGCGTGCCGATGGCAAAGCGGTGCACCTCGTCCCGCAAGCGTTGCAAGAAATAAAGTACTGGATCATTGTGGCGCAGCGCAAAGGGTCGAACACCCACGCGGTGAAACTCTTCCTTGCCGGCGTCGCGATCGACGCCCTTGGCCACACCGACCATAGGTATATCTTCGACGCCTTGTTCACGCATAATCTGTGCCACAGCCGACACCTGCCCTGCGCCACCGTCGATCAACAACAGATCAGGCCACAGGCCCTTGTCTCGATTGGGATCATCGCTCAGTAAACGCTTGAAGCGTCGGTGAAGCACCTCTTTCATCATCCCAAAGTCATCGCCGGGCGTCAGATCATCACCACGGATGTTGAATTTGCGATAGCTATTTTTCATGAACCCTTCGGGGCCAGCTACGATCATTGCACCAACCGCATTAGTACCCTGAATGTGCGAGTTATCATATACCTCTATCCGGGTGGGGGGATCAGGCAGATCAAATGCTTCTGCCAGCCCCTGCAGCAGTTTGGCCTGCGTAGCGCTTTCCGACATCTTGCGCGCAAGACTTTCACGGGCATTTCGCAGCGCACCATCAACAAGCTCTGCTTTTTCGCCACGTTTGGGCACTAACAATTCGACCTTCCGACCCAGTTTTTGCGTCAGCGCCTCGACCATTAAATCAGGGTTTTCAATCTCATTGGACAGGATCAATTGCCGCGGTGGTTCTTTGGTATCATAGAATTGACCTAGAAAAGCTTCGAGAGCCTCGGCCGCGTCCACATCCACCCCAACCCGAGGATAGAAGTCGCGATTGCCCCAGTTCTGACCCGCCCGAATAAAAAACACCTGCACACAGGCTTGACCCTTTTCCAGGTGAATGGCGACGATGTCCGCCTCGGTCACGCCCCGCGGGTTAATGCCTTGCGCTGACTGCACCTGAGTCATTGCGCGGATCCGGTCGCGCAGGGCACCTGCCCGCTCGAACTCTAACGCCTCAGAGGCTTCTTGCATTTGGTCCGCCAACCGGGCTTGAATTTCTGTGCTCTTGCCCGACAAGAAACGTTCCGCATCCTTGACGGACTGAGCATAATCAACGTCAGAGATCAGGCCAACACAAGAACCCGAGCACCGCTTAATCTGATATAACAAGCAAGGCCGCGTACGACTTTCGAACACAGAGTCAGTGCAATTTCTGAGAAGAAAAACTTTTTGGAGTTGGTTGAGCGTACGGTTCACTGCGCCTGCACTGGCGAACGGGCCATAATAAGCGCCCTGCTCTTTTTTGGCGCCACGATGTTTCTTGATCTGCGGAAAAGCATGGGTGCCAGTAACCAAAATATTGGGAAAGGATTTGTCGTCGCGTAGCAGCACGTTAAACTTCGGTTTAAGCTGCTTGATCAGGTTTTGCTCAAGCAGCAGCGCTTCGGTTTCAGTTTTTGTCGTCAAAAACATCATTGACGCGGTCATCGAAATCATACGCGCGATCCGGCCACTGTGTCCCGATGGACGGGCGTAGTTTGACACGCGAGCGCGGAGGTTGCGCGCCTTGCCCACGTAAAGCACCCGGCTTTCATGATCCAACATCCTGTAAACACCCGGAGAACTGTCGAGCGTTTTTAAAAAACTCTGGATGACTTCATAGCCGACCGGGATCGGTTGATCAGGCTCAGGTTGAATTGTGTCGATTTTCTTTGTCATTCGATTCGTTTCACACCACCTGATGGCTGCACCGATCCAGCCCCCGGTGCAACACAAGAGACATCCACCGAACCTGTGGATATGTATAAGGATAAGTTCTACAGTCACGCAAATTTTTGTTGTATTTCTTGCATTTCGCCAAATTGCCTAAAAATTAGGCGATTTATTAAGCGTTTGTTTTTAAATGAATTTTTTATTGCATACATGCAAGCAACTGAAAACAAACACATTTAGTAAATATTTCGTTACTAACATTTACGACGTGCAAAACTCCTTTGAAGTGACCTATTCGACACCCAAGACATCTGGGGTTTCCCACGCAAGATGTTGACCACCATCAACACACAAAAGCTGACCCGTGATTGCAGGCGCATCCAGAAAATAGCCAAGGGCCGCCAGGATATCGGCAGTATTTGATCCCCGCCCCAATACGGTTGCGGCACGTTGTTTGGCAAAGTGCTCCGCGCTTTGGCGCCCACCCTGAAGCGTGGGGCCCGGGCCAATGGCGTTAACTCTGATCGCCGGAGCCAACGCCTGTGCGCTTGTCTGAGTCAATGCCCACAAGCCCATCTTAGCCAGTGTGTAGGTCATGAACTCGGGCGTTAGTTTACGCACGCGCTGATCAATCATGTTCACAATAAGTCCGGCCGCCAGCGGTTCGCTCTGTACGTCCCCCTTTGGCTCAAGCCCCTGTGTAGCCATTGCCTGGCTCAGGATGAACGGGGCCCGCAAATTGCTGTTCATATGCCTATCCCAATTTTCTCGGGTCGCAGATTGGATCGTGTCATACTCAAAAATAGATGCATTGTTGATCAGACAGGTGATAGGGCCACCCAGTTCAGCCGTCGCCGCTTGGAACAATGCGTGCGTGGCGACCTCGTCGAGCATGTCAGCTTGCAGGGCCACAGCCCGTCGTCCAAGCGCTTCAATCTGAGCGACGGTCTCGTTTGCGCCAGTCTCTGAACTGGCGTAGTGCACGGCAACATCATAGCCACGTTTTGCCAGATAGACGGCCATCGCTTGACCCAGACGATGTCCGGCTCCTGTCACAAGCGCACGTGTCATGGCGCATTCCTTTGATGGTTGGTTCAGTTCAGTACAACAAGCAGATAGGCTATATAAAGAGCCGTCAAGATCACTCCCCAGATCCGCGTTATGTCGCGGCGCATATACACAAACGGCACCAGCAGGATCGACGCACCCAACATGACCCAAAGGTCAAATCGCAAGAATGCAGAATCTACCGGGATGGGTCCGACCAGACTGGCGATTCCAATAATAGCCAGCAGATTGAACATGTTCGACCCTATCACATTTCCAAGCGCAACATCAGCCTGACGGCGCAACGCGGCCATGACGGTTGTTGCGAGTTCTGGCAATGATGTTCCAATAGCCACAAGTGTCAGGCCGATAACTGTATCACTCACCCCATATGTTCTGGCGATTATCGTCGCATTGTTCACCAGCAGGTCAGCGCCCAGAGGCATGCCGACCAAGCCCAGAACCAAAAGGACAGCTATCCGCCAACCCGGCAAGCTGGGATCAACCCCGTCGATCTCGTCTTGGTCCGCATTGCCCGCAGCGCAGGTGGCTCTGTGCCCTGTTGCTTCGCGCGCCGCATGATATAACACAAAGCCCAAGCCAAGCAAAAGTACAGCTGCTGCGATCCAATCAAAAACGCCCCTGAAAGCCAGCGCAATAAACAGTACAGAAGCCAAGATCATGAAACCATAAGTCTTGCGGGTTTCACATTCCGACGTATGCATTGTTGCCAAGAGCGCCGGAATACCAAGCACCATCAGAATGTTAGCAGTGTTTGATCCAACCACGTTGCCCAGCGCCAGACCCGGCGCATCATCAAGTACAGCCTGAATCGCAATCAGCAATTCTGGGGCCGAGGTCCCAAAGGCAACGATTGTAAGGCTTACAATCAGCGCAGGCACACCAAGGCGCAGCGACAGATTCACAGCGCCCCTGACCAAACTGTCACCCGCCAACAGCAAAATGATAAGACCCAGAAAGCTTAACGCCCAAGGCAAAACCATTGCCATCAGGGTTTATCCTTGCCGCAGGCACACGGGCCTTTCCCAATCCGATACCGCCCACAACTACATTTCGCTGGTGACAAACGTTTGCCTCCGATCCAGTGCAATTTGCCAAAGATAGCAAGCACCGCAATGAACGCTAGAAACAGCAGTACAATTTTGCTTAGCATTTCTTATAGCCCGAATTGTGCATAAGCAGCCCGTTCCTCGATGGACCCGATTGCATCGTGGACGACACTTGCACCAAACCGCGCCAGAAACGGGCGGCGCGCCCCGTACTGCCGCACCTTTACCTTGTCGCCAAAGCGTTCTTTCAACATCGGCTTGATGTGCCCGATGCCATCAATCAGGCCAAGCTGCTGGGCTTTTTGTGCCAACCAAACTTCGCCAGTGAACAGGTCGGCTTGTGCGTCAAGCTTACCTGCCCTGCGTCTTTGCACGTGATCAACGAAGTTTGCGTGGATGTCTTCCAATAGTCCTTTGAGCCGCAAGACATCTTCAGGGTTTTCCGGACGGAATGGGTCAAGCATGGATTTTGATTTTCCCGCTGTATAAACTCGCCGCTCGACCCCTTGGCGAGCCAGCAATTCATGCGCTCCAAAGCTGGCTGAGATCACACCAATAGATCCAACAACCGATGATGGATCGGCATAGATTTCATCAGCCGAAGCAGCCAGCCAATACCCCCCCGACGCGGCCACGTCTTCGACAAAGGCAATCACGGGTATTTCTTTTTCATCAGCAAGGCGGCGAATACGCGAACCAATCAAAGAGGATTGCACAGGGCTGCCCCCAGGCGAATTCACCTCAAGCGCCACAGCAACCGGCTTGCCTCGCGAAAATGCTTTTTCGATAATCGGGCCGAGGGCCTGATCGTTTAACGCGCCACGCGCACCGCCCGCTATCACCCCCTGCAACCGGATCACGGCAACAGTTGGGTCGGACTTAACAAAAGGGATCCATCTTTTCATCTGTGTCCATGTAGATTGGAGCATGGCGACAAACAAGGCTGACGCGCAAACGAGTTGTCACACGTGGCGTCATTGCCGAATGCGCCATCCACTTTTAAAGATCCACCAAACAGTGCCCAAACACAACACCGTAAAGCCGCCAATCGCCAACAAAGAAAGGGTAACAGGAACATCACTCAACCCAAAAAAGGCCCATCGAAACCCCGAAATCAAGTAAACAACGGGGTTGAACATAGAAATCGTCTGCCAGACGGGTGGCAACATCGAGATTGAGTAAAAAGAACCCCCCAAGAAAACCAGCGGCGTCACAATCAGCAAGGGAACAAGTTGTAACTGCTCGAAATTACCCGCCCAAATGCCAATGATGAACCCAAAAAGCGAAAAGCTGACACAGGTGAGAACCAGAAAAACGACCATCGCCAACGGATGCGCTATCTGGATGTCCACAAAAAAGAAAGAAGTGGTTAGAATCACAATTCCGATAAACATGGCTTTGGTTGCAGCGGCCCCCACATAGCCCATGACGATCTCAAGGAAGTTGACCGGTGCTGACAGCAGCTCATAGATGGTGCCGATGAATTTAGGAAAGTAGATCCCGAAGGACGCATTCGAGATGGACTGTGTCATGACCGTAAGCATAATCAGTCCGGGAACAATGAATGCGCCATAGCTGACTCCGTCCACCTCATCGATGCGGCTGCCGATTGCAGCGCCAAAAACCACAAAATAAAGTGAAGTCGACAAAACCGGTGATATCAGCGACTGCGCGAACGTACGAAAGAACCGAACCATTTCGTGCAGATATATGGCTTGAATAGCAGTCCAGTTCATTGCGTCACCTCAGCTTGCTTGTGCACAAGTGAAACAAAGATGTCCTCAAGGCTTGATTGCCGTGTCACCACGTCCCTCAGCTGCAAGCCCGTGGCGGCGACATCGGTTAGCAACTTGGTGATGCCGGTACGCTCGCCTTTGGTGTTATAGCTATAGACGAATGACCAACCATCCTTAGCTAAGGTGAGGTTGTAAGCAGACAAAGCCTCGGGAATATTACTCATGGGGGCGGTCAGTTGCACTTCAAGCTCTTTGCGACCCATGCGAAGCATCAGCTTGTCCTTGTCCTCGACCAACAGAATTTCGCCGTTTGCGATCACGCCAACACGATCAGCAATGGCTTCGGCCTCTTCGATATAATGCGTGGTTAGGATTGTTGTTACGCCATCAAGACGCAGCTGTTTAACAATGTCCCACATGTCCTTGCGAAGTTCCACGTCGACACCAGCCGTGGGTTCATCAAGAAACAGGATACGCGGCTCATGCGCCAGGGCCTTGGCGATCAGAACGCGCCGCTTCATCCCACCAGACAGTTCCCGGATCTGATTGCTGCGTTTGTCCCAAAGCGACAAGCGTTTCAGGATATCCTCGACAACTGCGTCTTTGCGCCCCTTGCCAAACAGCCCACGCGAAAATCGGACCGCATTGATGACAGTTTCAAATGGTTCTAACGCAATCTCCTGTGGCACTAAACCAATCAGACTGCGCGCCTTGCGATACTCTGTCAGGATGTCAAAACCTGCTACAGTGACAGTGCCCGATGTCGGCATAGTGATGCCGCAAACGGTCGAAATAAGTGTCGTCTTGCCTGCTCCATTCGGACCAAGCAGCGCAATAATTTCACCCTCTTCGATATCAATCGAGACGCCTTTCAGCGCTTGGAAACCGCCTGCATAGGATTTCCACAGGTCTTTTATCTTTAGGATTGTGGGCATTCGTTCTCCAAACGGCTCGCAGCCGCGCATCTTAGATCAGACGTTCCACTAGAACCAAAGCGGATGCCCGTGCGGTGGCCTGTGCTATTGCTTGCCCGTCAAGCGACCAAGCCAGCCCTTCTTTGCTTTTTCGTCCGACCCCTCGGCATCGGCAGCTTCTTCTGTGCCCTCTGCAGGGCCTTCTAGGCTGGCCTGCAAATTGACAAAGAACTGATCAGCCATCTTCTTGGCAAAACCATCAATCAGGCGACTGCCCAACTGGGCGATCTTGCCACCCACTTTGGCCTCTACGTCATAACTTAGTTCAGTGCCGCCATCACTGGCCGACATGCGCACTTCTGCACCGCCTTTGGCAAAGCCTGCGGCGCCGCCCTTACCTTCACCAGTGATCGTCAGGCTTTCGTTCTCGACCATGTCCGAAAGGGTGACCTGACCTTTGAATGTCGCTTTGACGGGGCCAACTTTCTGTGTGACCGAGGCTTCAAACCCATTTTCAGGATCACCAGACACAGCGGTCGCACCAGGAACACAGGCCTTCAGAACCTCTGGGTTCAAAAGCGCTGCGTAGACTTCAGAAGGCGCGGCGGCGATCTGGCGGGTGTCGGACATTTTCATCTTTGCACTCCGTATTTTGGCTCGGCGCAGTGATAGCGCAGGATTAAACCAGACGCTATGTGTGATTGCCAGTGACAGAATCCAAATTCATGATAGCACTTGGCCATGAGCCAGCCTGCACAGAACATACCCAACCTCGCTATCCTTTTCGTATTGATTGGAATGGCCTGTATTTCGGTCAATGATTTGCTGGTCAAACAACTGTCCGACGGCTACCCGCTGCATCAGATTATCTTTGTCCGATCGAGTATAGGGATCGTTTTCAGCCTTGTTATGGTGCAAGTAGAGGGCGGATGGGGCATCTTGCGCACTGATCGGCCATGGTTGCATGCAACGCGAGGGCTTATGATCGTGATCGCAAATATGACATTTTTTCTGGCCTTGGCAGTTTTACCGCTTGCTGACGCGACAGCCCTATTTTTTGCCGCCCCTCTTTTCATAACTCTTCTGTCCATCCCGATTCTAGGTGAAAAGGTTGGACCCCTGCGATTGTCAGCAGTGGCAATCGGCTTTTTGGGTGTTGTAGTGATGCAACGTCCGTGGGCCGACAGCAGTGCGCTGGAGGTCAACCGCATGGTTTTGCTGCTGCCCGTATTGGCGGCCCTGACATATGCATTGAACCAGTTGCTGACGCGCAAATTGGGTGTGACAAGCAAGGCAAGCGCCTTAGCGGTCTACATCCAAGCCACATTCATACTCGTGTCAGCCGCGTTTTATCTGGTTGCCGGTGATGGCAGGTTTGCCGAAGGTTCAAGCAACGCTTCGGTCACCTTTTTGCTGCGCGCCTGGGTGTGGCCTGACGACAGCGACATTTGGATCTTTGTCGGTTTGGGCATGAATTCTGCGATCATTGGCTATTGCTTGAGCCAGGCCTACCGGCTGGCAGATGCGGCGACTGTCGCGCCTTTTGAATATATTGGCCTGCCTTTGGCCGTAATCTGGGGTTTTGTCGTCTTTGGCGATGTCCCCGTTCTCGAGGTCTGGATCGGTATCCTTCTGATTCTGGCCGCGGGCCTGTTCGTCTTTTTTCGGGAACGGCAAAAAGCGCGCGTCATTGCCCGAGGTCAGATCAAGGCGCGCCATTAGATACGCCAGAAAATAGCACATTCTCCAGGCGGGTTTCCGGATCGGGAAACGTCATGCCTCGACCTGGATCACGACTTTGCCAGTCGCTTGGCGACTGCGTAGCAACTCCAGACCCGCGTTGGCTTGGGATAATGGCAAGACATGACTGACATGCGGCCTTAACTTGCCCTGCTCATACCAGTCAAACAGCACCTTAAAACTGTCAGTCAGCACCTGTGGGTTTACCCTTGTATATCCCCCCCAATAATAGCCGATCACAGTCAGGTTTTTTACCAGCAAAATATTTGATGGGATTTGTGGCACCTTACCACTGGCGAAACCCAAGGGCAGTAACCGCGCCTCAGGGTTACAAGCGCGTAGCGCGGCATCAAACAGTTCGCCACCCACGGGGTCATAAACCACGTCCGCTCCACCAAGTGCTTTGACCTCGGCGCGCAGATCAACCGTTTCACTGTCAAGCAAATGATCTGCCCCTGCATCCCGTGCGACGGCAAGTTTCTTTGCGCCGCGCGCACAAGCAATCACCTCTGCCCCCATCAACTTGCCCAACTCCACCGCAGTCAGCCCAACGCCACCTGACGCACCCAGAACCAAAAGTCGTTCTCCAGATCTCAAATGCGCCTTATAGTCCAGCGCAACATGGCTTGTGCCATATGCCACGAGAAATGCCGCGGCCTCGACCGCCGTCATCGCATCCGGGATTGGAACACAGATGGAAGCCGGCAGTGCTGCGTATTCTCCCAACCCGCCAAAGCCCGCATAGGCCGCCACGCGCTGCCCCGGTTTCAAATGGGTAACGCCTGCTCCTACCGCCTCGACGATGCCACACATCTCCATACCAATGGTGGCCGGCAATTGTGGCTTCTCCTGATAGGTGCCCTTTACGATCAAAGTGTCACCAAAATTGAGACCGCAAGTCTGAATACGAACAAGAACCTCGCCCGAAGCAGCGACCGGTCTATCCACCTCACGCATTTCGAGGGGTTGCCCCAACTGGGTGACTTGCATCGCTCGCATATGACGTCTCCAATCTTTCCGGCCGTCGTCACGGCCCATTTGCCAAACCGCATAGTCGATTAATGCGCCCTCGAATAGAAGCCCCGTGGAACAACGACGAGATAAAGGCCGAAAGGAACGCATCGTCATTTGCCTGGCAACGGTCTAAGTGCGTGCGATTTTCGCCATTTGACTCGAACTGACGACGTTTTCAGACACACCAGCGAGACATTTGCGACTGCCTACGGCTGGGCGGTCGCCCAGATATCGAGCAACGCATTCGACGGCCCATCAGTTTTGTTTGCATATAACGTGACCTTTAGGGGTTCTTTACCCAAGACGTTTGCAAGCGAAATCAAGCTGCCATTTTCAATTTCGCGATGCGCCATGCTAAATGGTATCCAACCAACCCCAATACCATCCAAAACCAGTTCTTTAACACCGCTCGAAAACGCGGACTCGCAAACCGGGTTATTACTGAACGCAGAGGTACCAAAGGGTCGCGCAGCAGATTGCAAGAACTCGCCAAAGTAACTGCTGACAGGGTAGACGATCGAAGGGCTGTTGGCCGGTATATCTCCGTCCACTTTCACGGTGTATCGCAAATTTCCACCGATCACAGGAACCAAGTAATCCAAGCCCCACAATTCGCGACGGATCGTATCACCAAAAGGCAAAGGACCCGCATTTTCAGATTCGTAGCACAGCAGCATGCTCACCTCTCCTCGCATAAACATGGATACGCAATCGCGCAGATTGCCAGCCCTCAGGCGAAACTTCATGGCTGGAAAATGGTGTTGCGCGTGAACCATCATGCTGGGAAACGTTGAAATGATGGGCGCGTGCTGAGCGGCGATAGAGATTGTTGGACCGGTTGGCGAAAATTGCGCAATCTTGCCTCGCAAATCTTCGATCCGGCCAACAAGGGCCCGCATCTCGACTTCATTTTCTGACAGAGCCTGGCTGATCTCGACCGAATTGACGCCCCTGTCTAGAACTTCGACGCCCAACCAGGTTTCAAATGCACGAATCCGGCGGGAAAAAGCAGGTTGCGTGATATTCCGGCGCGCTGCCGCGCGGGTCATGTTGCCTTCTTCCAATAAGATCAGAACGTCTTCTAAAAATCTGAGGTCCATGCAGTACTCCCTGCGGTTGCCATACAAATTGTATGGGCAGACCAAGAAAAAAGCATTATTTTTTCCCTTTGGCATAGGGCAGGCTTTGGGCGATGCATCTCAAAGGACCCCATTGAATGACCCAGCCTCCGCAGATCTCCGACCGTGACATCGACCCGGCTCCGGCTCTGACAGTCAGTCTGTGCAAAGAGCTGTCGATCGCTTTGGCCAAATTTCCCCGCGTACGTCTTGGGCACCTGCCAACGCCACTCGAGCCGATGGACCGTCTAAGCGAGGAACTTGGTGGCCCACGCCTGTGGGTAAAGCGGGACGATTGTACGGGGCTATCGTCTGGTGGCAACAAAACACGCAAGCTTGAATATTTGATGGCCGACGCGCAACAAAAAGGCGCGGATACGATCATCACTCAAGGTGCCATTCAGTCCAATCACGCACGACAAACAACGGCAGCCGCCGCCAAGTTGGGCATGCAGTGCCACATACTGCTCGAAGACCGCACCAATTCGAACAACGAAAATTACATTATGAACGGCAACGTACTGCTGGATCGTTTGCACGGGGCAACAGTGTCCAAGCGCAGCGGCGGCACCGACATGAATACAGAGATGGCCACCTTTGCCGAGACCGTTATTCAGAACGGGCGCAAACCATACATTATACCCGGCGGAGGCTCCAACCCGATTGGAGCCTTGGGCTATGCCAATTGCGCACGCGAGCTTGCCGAACAGGCGGCTGATATTGGCCTAAAGATTGATGCGCTGGTGCATGCAACAGGCAGCTCTGGCACGCAAGCTGGCCTTGTTGCTGGTCTGGCAGCCATCCAAAGCGACATCCACCTTCTGGGTATCGGTGTCCGTGCACCGCAAGACAAGCAAGAGCAGATGGTATTCGATCTGGCTCAACGGACAGCGGACCACATGGGCACCGGCCTGACCATCAACCGTGCAGACGTACGGGCCAATTGCGACTACGTTGGTCCGGGTTATGGGATGCCGACACAGGGGATGATAGACGCCGTCAAACTGCTAGCCCAGACCGAGGGGCTTTTGTTCGATCCAGTCTATTCAGGCAAAGGGCTGGATGGGCTAATCGACCAGATTCGCAAAGGATACTTCGAAGGCATGGACAATGTTGTGTTCCTGCACACCGGCGGCAGCGCCGCCCTATTCGGGTACACGGATACGTTCGACCTTCCCGGATATACTGCTTGAAAATAAATAAACCAATCAACAAGGAGACTACAAAATGTCACTGAAAAAGACCTTTAAGTCGGCCACGTTCGCGTCGGCGATCAGCCTGCTTGCAGCGCCCACTTTTGCGGCCGAAGAAGTCAAGATTGGCGTGCCATCCTGGACTGGCGCGCAGGCCATTGCGCATCTGTTGGGCGCAGTCGTTGAAATGCGGATCGGCGGCACCGCCGAAATGGTTCCCGGAAACAATGCTACGATCTTTCAAGCGATGGATCAGGGCAAGGGCGACATCGATGTACACCCCGATGTATGGTTGCCAAATCAGGAAAGCTTTACCAACAAATATGTAAACGAAGCAGGCACTGTCACGCTGTCGTCCAACCCCTATGAGGGCAATCAAGGCTTCTGCGTATCGCAAGATTTTTCCGACGCCAATTCCATCACCGATATTGCCGATCTGGGCCGCCCAGACGTCGCGGCTTTGATGGACAGTGATGGCAATGGCCAAGGCGAGATGTGGATTGGGGCCCCCGGTTGGGCATCGGCAAACGTCAACGAAGTTAAGGTGCGCGACTATGGCTTGCTAGACTTCATTGATCCGATCCGCGCCGAAGAAAGCGTGAAAACCGCGCGCATCAAGGATTCGATTGCCAAGGGCGAAGGCTATGCTTTCTATTGCTACAAGCCGCATGCAGTTTGGTTTATGTTTGACGTAAAAATGCTAACCGAGCCCAAATACGATCCGGCAAAATACACCATGATCCAGCCGTCAGACGATGCAGACTGGTATGCCAAGTCAAACGTCGAAACCAAAGATGCTCTGAAGCAGGTACAAATTGCCTGGTCAAACTCCCTCGCAGATCGTTCGCCTGCGATTGCTGAGTTCTTTGAGCGGTTCTCGTTGAACGCGGATGATGTGTCGAACTTTGCTTATGAAATTAGTGGCAATGGCCGGGATCCTGCCGAGGTTGCGCGCGAATGGGTTGAAGCCAACCCTGATCGTGTGGATGCTTGGCTGGGCCTCTAATCCCATTATTCTATAAAACAAAAAGGGGCGCCGATATCGGTCGGCGCCCCTCGGTAATTCTCCGACGTAAGAGCAGCACAAAATGAGCGATGATACCGTTATAGAAATCTCCAATGTCTGGAAGATTTTCGGCAATCGCCCAGAAGTCGCCTTGCGCGCCATTCGCGAAGAAGGTCTGACCAAGTCCGAAGTGCTGGCAAAATATAACGCCGTAGTAGGTGTGGCCGATGTCAACCTATCTGTGAACCGGGGCGAGATTTTCTGTATTATGGGCCTTTCGGGCAGCGGTAAATCTACGCTCGTACGCCACTTTAACCGTCTGCTTGAACCAACTTCTGGTCAGATTCTAATCGAAGGCACAGATGTCATGGGCCTTGGAACCAAGGACTTGCAACAGTTTCGCAATCAAAAGATCGGCATGGTTTTTCAGAATTTCGCGCTGATGCCGCACCGGTCGGTGCTGGACAATGTCGCAATGCCGCTCGAGATCCGGCAAGTCAGTAAAAACGACAGAATGCGACAGGCTGCGGCTATTTTGGACATCGTCGAGTTGGGCGCGTGGGGCTCTAAATTTGCCCACGAGCTTTCCGGTGGCATGCAGCAGCGCGTCGGCCTTGCGCGTGCATTGGCTGCGAATCCGGATGTGTTGTTGATGGATGAACCATTCAGCGCCCTTGATCCACTCATCAGACGGCAATTGCAGGACGAATTCATTCGCCTGTCACAGATCCTCCAGAAAACTACAATATTCATCACGCATGACCTCGACGAGGCTGTGCGGATCGGGGATCGTATTGCCATTATGCGCGATGGTCGCGTTGTTCAAATCGGCACGGCCGAAGATATCGTGATGAACCCCGCAGACGACTATGTCGCTGATTTCGTAGCAGGCATTTCAAGACTCAAGGTGGTCCATGCCCATGCTGTAATGCAGCCCATCGCGGCTCACATTGAAACATTCGGACCACTGAGCGCAGATGCGCCGCGGGTCGACAGCAACGAAACACTAAGCACCTTGATCAATCTCGCAATCGAGAATGACTGTGCCATTTTGGTCGAAGATCAGGGTGTCGACGCAGGCGTTATCACCCGCGCAGATATCTTGCGTACCGTGATCGAAGGAACAGAGATGTCATGAATGACACCGTCGAAAACCCCCTTGATGCCAGAGACACCGAAGCGGCTCTTGCCTATGCGGCCGAGCGACGCGAGAATATCCAAACCTTTGTGCGCACCGACCCTACCTATTACATCGCTCAGTTTGATAAAATCGGGGAAAGTGCGAAATTCACCGCGACATTCAATCTTTTTGCAGGCCTGTTTGGCCCCATCTGGTTCAGCGCTCGCGGCTTGTGGTCATGGGCTCTGTCCTTTCTGATCATCGAAGCACTGGCTTTTGTCCAAATCGCACGCGGTTTGTTTGGTGATCTCGCCGCTGACGCCCGCGACCGCATTGCATCTATCGAAGGCACGCTTGAACTTCGCCGCAAACAACTGGCCGCTGCAACCGAGAACGGTTCGGAAAAGGTAGATGTCTATCGCCGTACGGTCGATTCTCTCGAAGCAAGCATTGACGGAATCCGCGCCGAAGCGGATGTTCTGGCCAGCCAAGGCCCTTCTATCGCACTGACCGGTCTTGTGATCTTGCTGGTGGTCAAGGCCGCGCAATCCACAGTTGCCAACTGGGCGCTTGAGGCGCGTTTTTCCGACTGGCTGTCGGACCGCACCATTCGATCGGGCATGCCGCTTTCGCATATCTTGTTCAGTACGGTGTTTATGATCCTGCTGGTGGCTGCGGCGATGTTGCACTACAGCTTTCCAGGGCAATATGCCCTTCTCAACGACTTTCCAACAAACCCGGAATACCGTCTGCAAAGCATTGCATGGGTCGAAGCCTTTTTTGCCTATTGCGTCATCAATGGCGAAGCACTGTTTGACCTGATCACCTATGGTATTCGTCTTCTTCTCGATGCGCTCGAGCTGATTTTTGTCAGCACACCCTGGATCGTTGTGGCCAGCTTGATCGTTCTGCTGACGTGGCTAACGGCAGGCGTTCGCACAGCCATATGGTCTGGTGCTTTTCTTTCCTATATGGGGTTGCTGGGCTTTTGGGAAAAAGCGATGACCACCCTCGCGCTGCTGGGAACAGCCGCTTGCCTGTCAATTGTCATCGGCATTCCCTTGGGCATGTTTTGTGCGCGTCGCCACCGGTTTTATTCCTTTATCCAGCCGCTCATGGACTTCATGCAGACCATGCCCGCCTTTGTCTTCATGATCCCTGTCATTGCGTTTTTTGGTACCGGCAAACCGGCGGCGGTGGTTACAACAATGATCTTTGGTGGAACACCCGTTGTGCGCCTGACGGTTCTGGGCCTGCGCGGAGTACCGGAAAACGTGCGCGAGGCCGCGATCGCTTTTGGAGCGAACAAATGGTATCTGCTGACACGGGTTGATCTGCCCCTTGCCAGCCCATCAATCCGGGCGGGGATCAACCAGACGATCATGTTATCGCTTGCGATGGTCGTCGTCGCATCACTGATCGGCGCAAAAGGCTTGGGCGAAGACGTGCTGGAAGCTTTGCAATATGCCAACGTTGGTCAGGGAATTCTGGCAGGTTTCTCGATCCTGTTCTGCGCGATGATCCTCGACCGTATCGTGCAAGGACAACGCAAGTGACACCGCTTGTGATGGTGCATGGCTTCATGGGTGGCAGTGCGCAATGGGATCCGATCATGCCAGAGCTGCAAGGCCAAACAGACCTCATAGCGGTTGACCTTCCAGGTTTTGGATCAAACGCAAACATGCCACCGATCAACACGATTGATGGCTTTGCAGACTGGGTTTTAAAGGATTTGAACGCCCGCGGCATCGACAAGTTTCATCTGCTCGGTCACTCGATGGGCGGGATGATCGTACAAGAGATGACACACAAGGCACCCTCACGTATTGCCAGCCTAATCCTTTATGCAACCGGCGCGCAGGGCATTCTGCCCGGCAGGTTCGAAACAATCGCGGAAAGCAAACGCCGCGCGCAGGTTGATGGCCCCCAAGAAACCGCGCGTCGCATCGCAGCAACCTGGTTTTTGAACACGGATCAGGCCGCGAACTATGCCATTTGCGCAGGTGTGGCCGAACAGTCATCCTTGGGCGCGATTTATAGCGGCCTTGATGCGATGCAGGCGTGGTCGGGTACAGACAGGCTTGCAGAGATTTCCGCACCAACTCTCGTGATTTGGGGCGATGGCGACCGAACCTATGCTTGGCCGCAAATCCAACAGCTTTGGCAAACAATCCCAGGTGCGAAGCTAGCTGTGCTTCCGGACTGCGCACACGCTGTACATCTGGAAAACCCAGATATCTTTAATCGTATCCTGCTGGCTTTCATAACCTAGCCTCACCCATATACTTCTTAAAGCATCGCGCCGCGCTGATTGCCGCAGGTTTAGGCTAAAGCCACCGACGTTTATAGCTTTTGACGAAATACCTGAAACATTGCTCATCACCTAAAAGGTTGAAATCTTTGATTTCAGGCAGCGTTAAATGCTTCTTGATTTTCGTATAACGGTGTGACCAAACACTATACACGATTCATATGCAATTTCATGTCCAGCGCATATAGTCTGTCAGTCTGTGTTCAAAACGCCTCTGGCCGTGCCTCGCGCGCCATATAATCCAGCACCGCGTTCACAAATTTTGGTTCTTTCCCATCTGGAAAAAAGGCCCGTGCAACATCCACATACTCAACGATCACAACGCGTGGAGGTGTCGCTTTGTCACGCAACTCTGCTCCAGCCGCACGAAATACTGCTCGCAAGGTCGGGTCGATCCGTGCAATGGGCCATTTGGCAACCAGCCCGCGATCGGTCATCTGGTCAATCGGCGCTTGGTAATTCACCGCATCATCCATAACCCTTGTAAAATGATCTGGATCGCCTTCGGTCATTTCACTGCCCTCATAGATCGCTCCAAAACGGTGGTCCATGAATTCAGCCTTGATCTGATCGACGGTTTGCGCGGTCTGCTCCATCTGGAACAGCGCCTGAACGGCGTACAATCGTGCCGCCGAGCGCATCTTGCGCTTTTGATTGCCCGAAAGGGTCATGCGGTCGAAGATCCCATCTTGTCTGCCAGCTTGAATTCTGCCGATGCCGGTTTGAATCCCACACCCTTGCCTTGGGTCCCCCACCTACGACTGAGCGCAATCAGGTGCAAGGCAGCTGCAGCAGCCCCAGCCCCCTTATTTTGTCCCGCAACATCAGCGCGAACTTCGGCCTGCTTCATATTCTCGACCGTCAGGATGCCATTTCCGATGCACAGGCCCTGCAGACCCAGCAACTGCAAGGCCCGACTGCTGTCATTGCACACGGTTTCGTAATGCGTGGTCTCGCCGCGAACGATGCAGCCCAAAGCAACATAACCATCAAAATTCGACATACGCTCAGAAATTCCGATGGCCGTGGGTATTTCCAGCGCCCCGGGCATTTCGACGATATCCCAAGTGGCTCCCGTCGCCTCGATCTCTGCTTTGGCTCCCGCCACCAGATTGTCGGCGATCGCCTTGTAATAGGGTGATACAACGATCAGTAGCTTTGCAGATTTGTCAAAGCTGGGTCGGTCCAGCACATGATGTTCAACAGACGCCATCAAATATCTCCCATGATGGGCCGCGTGCCCACGATTTCTAGTCCAAAGGCATCAATGCCCATATAGGTCGTGCGCGGGCTATCAGTCAGCAGAATCAACCGGCTTAATCCCATATTTGATAACATCTGCGCCCCAAGACCCGTGTTTTTTACGATACGCGGGCCATCCTCTTCATCAGTGAACAACGCTTTGCGCGGCTCTCGAAACAAACAGACTACTCCCCGTCCTTCTTCGGCAATAATCTCCATTGCACGTGGTAATTCACCCACCGGCTTGTCACTTAGCCCAAGGATATCCGTCACCTCGGTCAACGCATGTGTGCGCACCAGAACCGGGGCATCACCGCTCAGGTCGCCCTTAGACAAGGTAACGTGTTCGATGCCATAGGTCTGATCGGTAAAGATACGCATGTGCCAATCTCCGCCATGCTGCGAGGTGACGGTACGGGCCGCAGTTTCAACAACCAAATTGTCATGACGCCTGCGATAAGTGATCAGATCACTGATTGTCCCGATCTTTAGGCCATGCGCCTTTGCGTAATCGACAAGATCGGGCAGGCGCGCCATCTCGCCGTCTTCTTTCATGATCTCACAAATCATACTCGCCGGGTAGTGGCCCGCAAGACGCGCAACATCGCATCCAGCCTCAGTATGACCAGCCCGCACCAAAACCCCACCCTTGCGCGCGCGCAGAGGAAAAACATGGCCCGGTGTCGCGATATCAGCGGCCGTGGCTTGTGGGTTGATCGCTGTTGCGATGGTCAGCGCCCGATCAGCGGCCGAGATTCCGGTCGACACCCCTTCGCGCGCTTCAATGGATACTGTGAAAGCCGTTTCGTGACGCGACGAGTTATGTGTGGCCATCATCGGCAACCCTAGAGCTTCTACACGTTCTGCAGGCAAGGTCAGGCAGATCAAACCCCGGCCATGCGACGCCATGAAATTCACCGCCTCAGGCGTCGCAAAATCGGCTGCGATCACGAGATCCCCTTCATTCTCTCGATCTTCATGATCAACCAGAATGAACATCTGACCCAGTCGGGCCTCTTCGATGATCTCTTCGATCGGTGAAATAGCACCGGCCAAATTCGTCTCTACCGGACCCGGGGTTTCAAAGCTCATTGGACACCTTCGAATTCTTTTCCCGCCCCATAAGGTATGCGCGCGCTCAATACCAGAGAGTGCTTGGGCACAAACACGTATCGCCCTGACGCCTCTGTGCCGAAAATACGCCCAAGGACAGCCCACCACATGATTGCGGCTTAATAGATGCGAGCACGCCAAACATATGCGCCGAAATGTCGTCAGGCCGGAGGCCTGGCACTTGGATCATCCGGCCTCTGCCAGGCGCGCAACATACCGGGCCAATGTATCGATTTCGAGGTTGACCGCATCACCAACGGCAACAGCACCCCATGTTGTGACATCTTTGGTATGTGGAATGAAATTGATGCCAAAGACGTCTCCCCGCACTTCATTGACCGTAAGCGATGTGCCGTTCAGTGCTACCGACCCTTTGGGTGCGATAAAGCGGGCCAACCCTTCGGGTGCGCGCAATTGCACGCGGGTGCTATCACCTTCATCTACAACCGAAACAACCTCTGCTACACCGTCCACGTGGCCTGACACGATATGACCGCCCAGCTCGTCGCCCACGCGCAGCGCCCGCTCGAGATTAACACGACCTCCCACCCGCCACTCTGATACGTTCGTCTTGTCCACGGTTTCGGCACTGATCTGCACGTCGTACCAGTCCGGGCCCAGATCGACGACCGTTAGGCATACGCCATCAGATGCAATAGATGCGCCCATATCAATGCTGTCAGTGTTGTAACCGGTACTGATCCGAGCGCGCAAATCGCCCTCTTGCCTCAGTTCGCTAATGGTTCCGATATCGGTGATGATGCCTGTGAACATGGCTTTACCCTCTGCAATGTTGGTAATGAGGTAGCGGGTGCAGGCCTTAGGGACAAGACCAGACCATTGCACATACCACCAGCACAGGTCATAAATTCGACCTAATTTCATGTTCATCGTCGTTTAACGCATATCTATCATAACGGACTAAGATGACCGCCCACCTGTCTAAACCTCGCGTTTTTTTGTTCCTCCAGGGGCCGCACGGACCATTTTTCCACCGCCTAGGCGTTATGCTGCGCCGGGCCGGAGCGACAGTCTGGCGGGTTGGCTTCAACGCAGGTGACCAAGCATTCTGGTTCGACAAACAAAGTTACATCCCCTTTCGCGCGCCCTCTTCAGACTGGCTTGCAACGTTTGTCGAGCTTGTCGAGCAAAAATCCGTGACTGATCTCGTTCTTTATGGCGATGTTCGGCCCATTCACGCCAAAGCTGTAGCAGCAGCGAAACGGCGTGGAATAACCATCCATGTTTTTGAAGAAGGTTACATGCGCCCGTACTGGGTCACTTATGAACGGGGCGGCACAAACGGAAATTCGCGACTGATGGACACGTCGATCTTTGAAATGCGAACCGCCCTCGCTCAGTCAAATATCGAAACGTCCCTTCCACCCGCGCATTGGGGCGACATGCGCCAACATATCTTTTATGGCGCGCTGTATCATTGGTTTGTCACGTTCAGAAACAGCGGCTATGAAAATTTCCAACCACACCGTAACATAAAAACAACCGAGGAATTCCGGCTCTATCTGAAAAGACTTTTGCTGATGCCGGTTCATAAATTGGATCGATTGCGGGCTACATCGTGGATCAAATTCGGCGGTTTTCCCTATCACCTCGCGCTGCTACAGCTGGAACATGACTCCAGTTTTCAGCACCACTCGCCTTTTTCGTCGATGACAGAATTTCTGGATATAGTGATCCAAGGATTTGCTAAGGGTGCCCCCCGACATCATCATCTTGTCATCAAGGCGCACCCACTGGAAGACGAGCGTGCACCAATTCAGCGCATGATTCGCAAAGCAGTGCGCATGTACGGAGTAAAAGGCCGCGTACATTTCGTGCGTGGCGGAAAGTTAGCTCACTTGCTTAACGATGCGCAAAGCGCAGTTACGGTCAATTCGACTGCCGCCCAACAGGTGCTATGGCGCGGCCTATCGCTAAAGATTTTCGGAAAAGCGGTGTTCGACAAACCCGAATTTGTCAGCGACCAATCACTGCCCAACTTTTTTGCATCCCCAACTCAGCCCGACAACCAGGCCTATAAAGAATATCGCCGCTATCTGCTTCAGACCAGCCAAGTGCCCGGCGGTTTCTATTCCACACGTGGCCGACGACGACTGCTGCGGCGTGTAGTGGACATGATGTTGTCATCTAAAGACCCTTACGATGCATTGGACCCGCGCACCGCGGCACCGAAGCAACAGTTGCGGTTAGTGACCTAAGGGCTACTACCCTTATGGCTAGATTTTCCGCAAAAACTCCGGTAAACTTTTAAACAATAAGCGTTGGGTAAAAACGCAGAAGGCAAAAAATAATGTGGGCAAACCCATGTTCTGAGGCAGAATAAAAACAGGTCGAGGAGACCGTGCAGTGATTTTTAATTCATGCAGTTGGGCGCGTGCGTTTGGAGCATTGGCCATTCTCGCTATCGTTTCTTCATGTGGTTTGCCTCAGGTTGGCCCGAACAAGCGCGAAATTTTCGCAGGATCTGTCCAACAGGAAGGCGACGCGTTCATCATTTCGGTTAATGACCGCGTCACGCGCGCAACGGCCGTCAAGCCTGCGTTAGGCTTCTCCGATGCCTTCAAGAACGCTGCCATTTTGGGTTCTGACACTATTCGGCCAGGCGATGTTCTGGGTCTGACGATCTGGGAAAATGTTGATGATGGGTTGCTTTCTGGTCAAGCTCAAAGCGCGACGTTGCTCGAAGAGGTTCAGGTAGACGGATCAGGCTTTATTTTTGTTCCTTATGCTGGTCGTATACGCGCAGCAGGCAATTCTCCGGACAGCATCCGGCGCATCATCACCGCCAAGCTCGAAGATCAGACACCTGATCCGCAAGTCCAAGTCCGCCGCATGGCCGGCGATGGATCAACCGTGTCATTGATTGGCTCAATCGGAGCACAGGGCGTATACCCAATTGAACGCCCGACCCAGACATTGGCGACAATGCTTGCGAATGCGGGCGGGGTTACAATTGAACCCGAAAGCGCGCAAGTAACCGTCATTCGCGGCAAGATGCGCAGCCGTATCTGGTTCCAAGACCTTTATGATTTCCCAGAACTGGACATCGCATTGCGCGGCGGTGACCGCATTCTGGTCGAAGAAGATACCCGCGCCTTCACGGCTCTTGGCGCGACGGGCGGCCAAGCCCGTGTGCCCTTTGCAGCACAAAACCTCAGCGCGCTTGAAGCGATTGCGCAGGTGGGTGGTCTTCAATCCGCCACTGCCGACCCTACTGGTATTTTTGTGTTCCGCAACGAGCCCAGCGTCGTAGCCAACGCCGTTCTTGGCCGTGACGACCTGATCGGCGCGCAGCGTATGATCTATGTGCTTGACCTGACCAAGCCAAATGGGATGTTCCAAGCGCGCGATTTCGTGATCTGCGATGCTGATACCATCTATGTCACAGAAGCGCCGTACACACAGTTCGTCAAGGTTATCTCAGCCCTGACCAGTCCGTTGGGGTCGGTCAATTCCGTCACGAGCCTCGCGGGTAACTGAACGGGAGCACCGCGTGACCGAGCCGTCACACTCAACCGCCGGACCAGCCAAGGCCCGGCTGCTTTATGTGTTCAATGGTGGTTTTATTTTTCAAGCGCGGCTGCGGCGTATTCTGGCACTCAGCGGGTATAAGGTGACCATCGGCATGCCAACTGCCGCTGACTTTGTAGGTGTCTGGGGCAACTCGCCTACGGCCCATCGCGGCATGAGCATGGCGGCAAAACGATCCGCGCAGCTGTTGCGCGTCGAAGATGCCTTTCTGCGGTCAGTCTTGCCTGGGCGCGCTGACAAAGGTGCGCCACTGGGCCTATTGTTCGACACCAAAGGGGCACATTTTGATCCTTCTCAACCGTCGGACCTTGAAGTGTTGCTGGCAACCCATCCCCTAGACAACACGGAACTTCTGCGTCGTGCACGCAGCGCAGTGGACCGCATAAAGGAAGCGCATCTAACCAAATACACCGGTTTTGATCCTTTGGCCCAAGTCCCCTCGCCCGGATATGTGCTGGTTGTCGATCAGACCCGTGGCGATGCGTCGGTCACCGCGTCAGGCGCGGATCGGAGCAGGTTTCTAGAGATGCTTTCGATCGCGCAACAAGAGAATCCAGGTGCGCCAATCCTGATCAAATCTCATCCCGAAACAGTGCAGGGGCTTCGTGACGGATATTTTGCGCAAACAGATTGCAATGAGCGCGTCACCCTGTTTTCGGATCCCGTCAGCCCATGGACCCTGATGAAAGGCGCCGTCGCTGTCTATACCATTTCGTCCGGCATGGGCTTTGAAGCGATCCTTGCGGGTCACCGGCCGCGTATATTTGGACAACCGTTTTATGCGGGCTGGGGCCTGACAGCAGATGAATTTCCACTAGAGCGACGTCAGCGGAAACTGACCTGCGACCAATTATTTGCGGCTGCAATGATCCTATATCCGAAATGGTACGACCCACATCGCGATTGCCTGTGTCGCCTGGAAACTGCGATCGAAGCGCTTGCAGCGGAAACCCGTGCCTGGCGCGCGGATCACCGCGGATGGGTTGCCAGCGGTATGCGGCTATGGAAACGCAAGCCACTGCAACAGGTCTTTGGACGATACAAAGCGCTTAAGTTCATCGAGGATCCTGTCCAAGTACGATTGACGGACCGCCCGCAGATGGTCTGGGCCAGCAAGGCCACGCCAGAGCATAAAGATGCCGTGCGTGTGGAAGATGGTTTTCTGCGCTCCCGTGGGCTTGGCGCAGAACTGGTACCGCCCCTGTCGCTTGTGACGGACGATTTGGGCATCTACTACGATCCGACACGCCCCAGCCAACTGGAAGAACTGATCCATAAGCGCCAGACCTTGCGCCCGGATCAAAAGGACAGGGCGGAACGGCTTGTGACCGCACTCACCCGCAGCGCACTCAGCAAGTATAATCTGGGGGGCGCTCTGCCTGATTTGCCCAACGACACCAAGCGTGTATTGGTCATCGGTCAGGTCCAAGACGATGCGTCGATCAGGCTGGGGGCTGGATCTGTCGCAACAAATCTGGAGTTATTGCAGGCCGCAAGACGCGCAAATCCAGATGCGACGCTTATTTACAAACCACACCCAGACGTCGAAGCGGGGCTTCGGGGCGGGGACATAGATGCACAAAAATTGGCAGATTTTGTTGCGCGTAATGCGGATATTACCCGGCTCTTGGAGACGTCAGATACGCTTTGGACCATGACTTCGCTGGCAGGGTTCGAAGCTATGCTGCGCGGAGTTACAGTCGTCACAACCGGCGCACCCTTTTATGCCGGTTGGGGGCTGACCACCGATCTAGGCAAGGTGCCGCCCCGACGACAAGTGGACGTTGGTCTTTTGGGTTTGGTGCACGCGACGTTGATAGATTATCCCCGCTATTTCGATCCAGTCAGCGGCCTACCCTGCCCTGTGGAAGTCATCGTTGAACGCCTGACCAACGGGCCAATTCCCCGCCCCGGCGTAGCAAATCGCCTACTGTCCAAAGTCCAGGGTCTGTTTGCCAGTCAAGCGCATCTGTGGCGATGACTATGGCGTTTAGCGAAATACGTAATATGTAATAGGTAGTACGTAATACATTACACATCACCTAACCCGATCCCATTCATGACATATATCACCGCCCACGGGCCGCGCCGAGATGAGTTCAAATCGCGCAGCCTCGGACAATTTCTCCAAACCAAGCGCGCCGACATTGGGCAATCCTTCGGCGCCAATGGCCAAACCGGCAGTGAACCCCACCAAACGATCAACAAGATCTGCTTCGATCAGAGAAGCAGCAAGGGCGCTGCCGCCTTCGCAAAACACACGCGTGTTCCCACACTTTGAAATTTGTTGCATGACATCGCGTGGATCAAGCTGGCTGCCGTTGGTCGCGCAAGGCAACAGCTCAGCCCCTAGATCGCGCCATGCGCCTTGAAGGATAGGATCTGCATCCCGCCCATGGCAAATCACCACCGGCACTTCGTTGGCCGTGTTCGCAAGCGCGCCCTTCAATGGCACATCAAGCCGCCTTGATACCACCACGCGGGTCGGCTGGGGCATGTCGCCCAAGCCACGAACTGTCAGCGACGGGCCATCGTGACGCGCTGTCCCGCCACCCACCATCACCGCATCATGGCGCGCGCGCATTGCATGCACTACACGGCGAGCTGCGGCGCCAGTTATCCATTGGCTTTCGCCAGTGCCGGTGGCGATGCGACCATCAAAGCTGTTCGCCAGTTTCAGCGTCAAAAATGGGCGGGCCTGCTCGATCCTTAGGAAAAACCCCGCATGATCGCGCTTTGCCGCATCACCGCAAAGGCCTGTTTCTACTGTGATGCCAGCGTTTCGCAAAATGCGCAAACCAGCACCGTTCACCCGCTCATCGGTGTCCACCGCAGCAACAACCACGCGCTTTACGCCCGCCTGCACCAACGCCTCGGCACAAGGCGGCGTCTTGCCGTGATGGGCGCACGGCTCAAGCGTGACATAGACATCCGCCCCACGCGCCTGGCCGCCGGCCTGCGCAAGGGCGACGGGTTCGGCATGTGGTCGACCGCCCGGTTGCGTCCATCCGCGCCCAATGATGCGCCCGGATTTTACAATCACACAGCCCACAGCGGGATTGGGCGCCGTATTGCCCATCCCGCGCCGACCAAGGGCCAGCGCAAGTCGCATATAGCGCGTGTCGCCTTCAGCGTTCACTCTTCGCTGGGCGCGTCTGGCCGCAGTTCGGCGACGAACTTGTCAAAATCATCCGCCGCCTGAAAATTCTTGTAAACGCTGGCAAAGCGCACATAGGCGACAGTATCGATCCGGTTTAGCGCTTCCATGACGATCTCACCAATCTGTTTCGATTGGATATCTGTCTCACCCATGGATTCCAAACGCCGAACAAGACCAGAAATCATCTGGTCGATACGCTCTGGATCAATAGGTCGTTTTTGCATCGAAATTCGAATAGAACGTTCCAGTTTGTCGCGGTCAAAATCTTCGCGTTTACCGTTTGACTTTATCACAACAAGGTCGCGCAACTGCACGCGCTCATAGGTTGTAAAACGGCCACCACATGCGGGACAAAACCGCCGCCTGCGGATCGAAACATGATCCTCTGCCGGGCGGCTGTCCTTTACCTGAGTGTCAATATTTCCACAAAACGGACAGCGCATCGCCCACCCCCTTTTCGTTCGACCTGCTTGTAGTAGGGTTTGAGCCCTGTTCCACGAAACTATACGAGGTTGACTAGGTTTTGGGTAGGGGGGAAATGATACCGCTAGATAAGCGGTGTTACGGCCTGTGACCATTGTGCCGAAAAGATTTAATTTCGGATCAAAGTTTTTTCCAAAGTTCAGAGCCGCACAGCCAAATTTTGACCTCCACCGCGCAATGAAATTGCATGCCAGACTGGCATTGTTTCACAAATGGCATGAGGAATTCACAGTTTGGCTTCAGTAAGGTGGCAACTGGGCATGAGCAGTTGGTCCACTACGAAGTATTAGAGTAGGAACTGGCCTGCGTACAACACGGCGCTGAAGCAGCGCGGTGCGGTATCGACCGGGTGTTATTCTGAGATGCCTTGGCAAGCGCGTCCGACGGACAAGCGCGGGCGTCAGCCTGAGTTTAGCGATGCTACAATTCAGGTTTGTTTGACGTTGAAGGTGCTGTTCGGCATGCCACTTCGCAGACTATCGGTTTCGTGGAAAGCCTGCTGCGTCTGGCAGGGTTCGACTGGAAAGTGCCGGACTTCAGTACCCTTTGCCGTCGCCAAAAGACGTTCAAAGTCTCCTTCCCATACCGTAGTGGAGCTGGCCCGTTGCATCTGCTGATTGACGCAAATGGGATCATAGCTGCGGGTGAAGGAGAGTGGAACGCGCAGATGCCATAATGTAATTGCCAATCGGGGTGCCGCAGCCATCATCCCGCCGCGTTAAAATGCTCAGCTTTGGAAGCCAACCACGGCGGGGGCTATTGCGCGAAACAAAGCCGTGAGAGCCTGCAAATATCTTGGGCGAGCTTTGTGTCAAAAGTTGAACGGAAATCACCGCCAAAGCCGTGCAGAG
>JAQWVA010000110.1:0-5427 GCA_029250205.1 Tateyamaria sp. | reverse complement strand
GAATTTTCTCGGCAAGATATCTGAGGAGATTTACGATGAAGAACGGACGATACAGCGACGCGCAGATCATGGGCATCTTGAAGCAGGCGGAGGGTGGTACGCCCGTCTCTGAGCTTTGCCGAGAGCATGGGATGAGTAGCGCCAGTTTCTATAAATGGCGAGCCAAGTTTGGCGGGATGGATGCGTCATTGATATCCGAGATGAAGGATATGGCGGAGGAGAACCGCCGCCTAAAGCGCATGTATGCTGAGATGAGCATGCAGAACGACCTGTTGAAGGAAGCGCTTGGAAAAAAGCGTTAAGGCCGTCTCTACGACGAGAGATGGCCATGAATGCGGTCGCACGACAAGGGGTCAGCATTGCGTTGGCCTGCCGTGCGTTTGAGATCAGCGAGACGTGCTACAGATACAGCCCAATCCTGAGCGATGAGAATGAAGAGATCGCCGATTGGCTGGAACGCCTGACCGCAAACAAGCGTAACTGGGGCTTTGGCCTGTGTTTTCTGTATCTGCGGAACGTGCAAGGCTATGGCTGGAACCACAAACGCGTCTACCGGATCTACTGCGAGCTGGAACTAAACCTGCGGATCAAGCCAAAGAAACGGCTGAAGCGGGACAAGCCTGAGCCTCTGGCGGTCCCTGACAGGCCCAACGAGACGTGGTCCATGGATTTCATGGCGGATCAGCTGGCAGACGGTCGTTCGATCAGGACATTGAACGTGCTGGACGACTTTAACCGCGAGGGATTGTGCATAGAAGTGGACTTCTCGTTGCCGGCGGAACGCGTCGTGCGCAGCTTAAACCAGATCATCGAGTGGCGCGGTCAGCCGCAAGCTATTCGTGTGGACAATGGACCCGAATATATCAGTGGCACGCTCATGGCATGGGCCGAAAAACGCAACATTCGGCTTGAATACATCCAACCCGGAAAGCCGCAGCAAAACGCCTATATCGAGCGCTACAATCGCACTGTGCGCGGTGAATGGCTGAGCCAATACATCTTTGAAACCATCGAGGAGGCACAGGATCAGGCAACCGAATGGCTCTGGACTTACAACAACGAACGACCCAACATGGCAATCGGCGGCATTACACCCGCAATGAAACTGAAAACAGCTGCGTAAATTCTACGGCTGAGCCCCATTAAAAACGGGGGGATTACCCACGGGCCTCTTATTCCCAAGGCGTAACGAGATACTTTTCACCTGTTTTCATCGCGCGATAATCGGTTACGGCTTCCTTGGTCAGCATCTCTTCAAGATTGACCCTTTTCTTGTAATGGCTGGCAAAGGTCGTTGTCAGATTCTCGAGCACACGCTTGCGCATCCGCCCCACGGTTTCCATTCCGACAGATTGTAGGAAGGGGAACAGAAGCCAGCCTGATAAGGTCCAGCCAAAGCCGTAACTCGGCGACAGGATCGTTGGGCCAACGTCTAGACGTCCGTAAATAAACATGCGTTTTTGCTGGTTGGAACCGTAACGTGAAAACTCGGTCATCCTACCAACCGCGACCTGTTCCATGGCTTTGAAGACACTGTCGACTGATTGCCCCCCGCCGACCGGATCAAATCCGTAGAAGGCGTCGGTGTCATCGATTGCAGACCGAAGTTGGTGCATGAAGTCGTCATCCGATGAATTGACAATATGTGTGGAGCCAAGCTGCTTGAGCAAATCGACTTGAGCTTCCTTGCGCACTATGTTGACCAGCCCCAAGCCGTCTTCGTTACAGATGCGGGTCAGCATCTGCCCCAGATTGGATGCTCCGACCGTATGCAGGATCGCGCTTTGCCCGTCCATTTTTGCATTTTCGACGAAACCCAGCGCGGTCATGGGATTGACGAAGGCGCTTGCCCCGTCCTCGGCCGAATAATCGCCCAGCGGCAGGCATATGGCTGCGTCGGCAATACAATATTGGCTATAGGCATTGCCAGGTACACAGGCGACGCGCTGCCCCATCAGGGCCTTGGCCATGTCGCCGTCACCTGTTGCGACGACAGTGCCCGCGCCTTCATTGCCAGCTGGGAGCTTCAGCCCGTGACGGGCCTTAGATCCCGCATTGAACGGCTCGGGCATGGCAGCGACATATCTGCCGGGCGAATAGTTGGCACCTTCGAGATCGGCCGCACCGGCAAGAATGGCGAGATCCGAGGGATTGATCGGCGCCGCCTCCATTTTTACAAGTACCTGATTGCCGGTAGGATCGGAAAAGGTCACGTCCTCGAGCGCGACGGTGAGCGTGCCATCGCTTTCGAGCGTTGTGAATAGCTGCTTGCCTGTGGTGCTCATGTCTATATCTCCAGTGTTTGGCAATCGGGTACAAAAAGATGGGTTCGGACCGAAGATCCGGCCTGATGGGCTGAAAAACATCTCGACCCTACGGCTCTCTATAGAAAACGAAAAGCGTCGAAACAGCGATCAACGACAATGAGCACATCTCCTACTGCTGGTGCAACCAGTATCGTGGGATGGCTGCCGCATAGTTTTCCCGTTGCATTAAATTCAGCACTCCGCCCTCGGCGCCTACGTCGCTCCAATCGCCTTCGTGCAATGTACCGATTGCAGTCATTGGCACAGATCGCAGCGAACGGCTGCATCGAGCCCAACCTGTGAATTCTGCTTTCTTGCTGCATGCGCTCGCAGCTAAGATCTCGCTGCAAGAGCATTGCTAGCTGTATGGCAGTGCGGCGTGAAAGCCGGCCGCCCAGCCGTCGCGCAGTGCAGTTGACCTTGCCAACTCCCAGGTCGCTCACCCTTCTTCCCAAAACTGGGAGGTTAAAGGAAATGTCCCGCGAGTAACGGCATATCTACAATGTTCTACTTGAAGGCCGAGAACACCAAAGCCAAGGAAGCGCGTCAGGTGCACCTGAATGCCAAGCTGCAGAAGGAGCTGTTGACCTATTGGGCACAAATAGATCGTTGGAAATCGCTTGAACGCCCCGTGGTGCAATCCCAGAAAGTTGGCCACATTCCCCCCAACAGCATGGTCCAAGCGTTCGCCCGAGTGTTTGATACCGCTGGGATCGAGGATGCGTCCTCGCACAGCGGTCGTCGCTGGTTCATCACACGCATGGCTCATTCAAGAGTTTCGCCAAAAGTGATCATGGAGCTCGCCGGGCACAAGCAACTGACCACCACACAACGCTACATCGACGTCACCGAAGAGCAAAAGCGCAATGCAGTCGAGGTGCTGTAAGCAGGTTCAACTGAGATTGCCCTGATCCGCTAAAACGCGCTGTCCATAATGGCACTGAGGCGGCGAACAAAACCAGCAGGATCGGCAGGAATTTCACCTTCGGAAATCCGCGCTTGGTCCAGCAATAGATGCGCTGCATCCTTCAGCAATTCATCTGACGCGGCATCTTCGGATTTTGCTCGTTCTGCCAGTTTTTTCACAATTCGGTGGTCTGGGTTCAATTCAAGAACGCGGGGCATACCGTCTTGTAATTGTCCGTGCTGCTTCAGCAATCGTTCCAAATTAACATCCATATCCCCATCATCAGCGATAAGACACACGGGGCTATCGGTTAGACGTTTCGAGGGGTGCACATCCTTCACGGCCTCGCCCAGCTCCACTTTGATCGCCGCAATCAACTCGCTGAGATCAGCGGAGCTAGCATCATCAACACTCTCGTCGTCTGCTTTCTCAGCACCGTTGATCTTATCCAGATCGGCGGCTCCACGTGTAACGGACTTGAATTTCTTACCTTCAAATTCTGTGATGTGCTGAAGCCAGAACTCATCGACGTGATCTGACAGAAGCAGCACTTCCACGCCTTTGGCCTTGAACCCTTCCAGATGCGGCGATTGCGCTATCTTTTTGGCGTCCTCACCAGTGATATAATAAATCTCGTCCTGGCCATCTTTGCTGCGTTCCACGTAGTCAGACAGGCTAGTCAGTTCACCTGAGTGGGTTGATGAAAACCGGCAAACTTCAAGAATTCGGTCCCGCAAGCTTGGGTCTTCGATCAAACCTTCTTTGAACACAGCACCAAAGTTCCTCCAGAAGGTGGCGTATTCTTCGGCAGCTTTTTGGGCTTTATTCTTTAGCGCCCCAATCACTTTCTTAGTGAGTGCTGTTTTGATTTTGGCAAGCGCAGGGTCAGACTGCAGCATCTCCCGAGACACGTTCAGCGAAAGGTCTTCGGAATCGACAACACCCCGAAGGAACCTCAGATATGTTGGGATAAGGCCCTTCGTGTTCTCGGAAATAAACACCCGGTTCACATAGAGCTTCACATGGCTTTTGCGTTCGGCATCATACAAATCGAAGGGGGCTGTTGAAGGCACATAAAGGAGACTTGTATGACTCACCATGCCTTCAACCTTGCTGTGCAAGGTTAGCCAGGGTGTATCGAATGCATGGGATGTATGATGGTAAAATTCTGTATGTTGCTCTTCGGTAACCTCTTTGGGATCACGCGTCCAAATGGCTGAGGCTGAGTTTAGAGCTTCCGCTTCCAGCAACACGGGAAAGCTAATGTGATCAGAATAGGTTTTGACGATGTGGCGAATACGGGCTTCTTCGAGGAATTCCTTGGCGTCTTTCTTCAAATGCAGAACAACGGTTGTTCCGCTTTCAGCTCTGTCACCGGGCTCAATCGTGAACTGGCCCTTGCCATCCGATACCCATAGCCAACTATGGTATTCTCCCACCTTGCGGGTCAGAACTTCAACGCTATCCGCGACCATGAAAGCCGAATAGAACCCCACGCCAAATTGGCCAATCAACCCGACTTCGCCTTTCTCGCCTTCTTTCAAAGCCTCAAGAAAAGCGCCGGTCCCAGATCGGGCAATTGTACCGAGGGTTTCCAGAAGGTCATCGTGGCTCATGCCAATGCCGTTGTCGGAAACCGAAAGTGTCTTCGCCTTTTTGTCTGCTGCAAGCGAAACTGAAAATTGGTTGGCAGTTTTGGCGAGGGACGGATTGGTTAGGGCCTCGTAGCGAAGTTTGTCACAAGCGTCAGAAGCGTTTGATATCAACTCTCTGAGGAAAATCTCGCGGTTCGAGTAAAGTGACCCGGCGACGATGTTGAGCAGCTGTCCAACTTCTGTTTGAAAGGAAAATGTCTCTTTAGTACTTGTTTCGGTCACAGGGGAAAGCCTCGCATTTCAGTCTGTAATTCGCCAAATTTGCTGAGGAGCATAGGGTGATGAACGCGGTGGTTCAACCACTGGAACTGTACCAAATCATTAGGGCGAAACAAGAAGTTTGCGCCCTTCTGACGCGGTGAAGGGGCTTTGTTGCACAAATCGGCCTGAGATTGAGCTTCCCCTTTCCCCGGATGGACTTAGCCTACGGCGACGGTACGTGGTATGCCAAGAGCTGTGAAGCCGTTTAGGATCGCAGCGCGGATCTGGATCTCCGCAACTTGCCGATTGAAGTCCCGCGCCGAGAGGCGCTGACCAAGTAGTTTCACACAATGCATCT
>JAQWVA010000097.1:0-20897 GCA_029250205.1 Tateyamaria sp. | reverse complement strand
CCGGCAGGTAGCCGATCATCGGGGTCTGTTTGTCCACAGCATCAGGGAACACAGTCATTTTATAGCCCGCATACAGGAAACCATCGTTGCTATTTGCTGCCAAAAGAGCTGCAGGTCCGTGGCACAAGGCGAGTGTGAAAATATCTTTATCGTGCGCCCAACGCAGCACCTTACCGAGGTCATTATTTTCTGGCAACCCAAGCATTGCGCCGTGCCCACCCGGAATAAAGACTGCAGCATATTGAGCCTCGGCGACCATGTCTTTTGCTGCAAAATCAGCGAGACTTTGAGGCGCGCTAAACGCGTCGTCGTAGTCGCGAAACAGCTTTTTAACGTGCTCATCCTGATCGGGCATCGCCCACATTTCAATAGCGGCAGGCGCCCCGGTCGGCGTCATAATATCGATTTCAAATCCTGCGCTAATAAGGTGCAACATGGGCAAGGCAAGCTCGACAGGATGATTTCCTGTCGAGAACACCTTGCCATTTTCCATTGTCATGTTGCTTTCTTCTGTGCAAATCATCAGCACGCGCAATTTGCCGCTTTTGTATGGGTCAGGATAAGCGCCTCCATCATAATCGGTCTTGGACGACGTCGCAAGTTTCAGCGCCAGCGGCGACGGCATGAACGCTCCATCTGTGGTCGGTGTCGGTGCGATTTTCAGAAATTTTTTCAGCATGTTACTCAAATCTTATATGGGGTTTATGCGCGGGGCCATGACCGTTCATGAACCCGCAGGTTCAACGCATACTCAAGGGTTACTTGACCGTAACCACGATCTTGCCAACCGCGCGGCCAGTGGCCAGACGGTCATAGGCGTCTTGCACCTGTGCCATGGGATAAACGCTATCGATGATGGGTTTGACGGTGCCATCGCTCATCAAATTGCCCAGCTCTTCCAGCATAGCGCCGTCTGGCGACATAAAAAACCATTCAAAGTTGACGCCATACCTGCTGGCAAGCCCGTCAGTGTCCTGGCCCTTGACCGACACAATCGTTCCGCCCTTTTTCAGCACCTTGAAAGAACGCACGAGAATATCGTCGCCCATCGTGTCAATAACAAGATCATAGTCCGACAACACATCTTCAAAGTTTTCGGCCGTGTAATCGACAACCACATCAGCGCCGAGTGTTGTCACCAATTCGGCGTTCTTTGCGCTTGTCGTGGTCGCGACAAAAGCGCCAAAATGCTTCGCGATCTGGATGGCATAGGTGCCTACACCGCCCGAACCGGCATGAATAAGCACCTTGGCACCCGGCTTGACCTTGCCTTTGGTCACAAGGGCCTGCCAAGCGGTCAACCCAACTAGCGGCGCAGACGCCGCATCGCTGTGGCTGACGTTAGCGGGCTTGATCGCAAGGTCACTTTCCAGAATACGAGCAAACTCTGCAACGGCGCCCGCATCTTCTTGATTTTGGCGGGCGAAAACATCGTCTCCGACTTTTACCCTCTGAACATCCTTACCAATTTCCACAACCGTGCCCGAAACGTCATAGCCCGTTACATGCGGAAAGCTTAATTCCATCATTTGGCGAAGGTAGCCTGCACGCAGGATATTATCGATCGGGTTCACGCTTGCCGCGTGCACCTCGATCAACACGCTGTTGTCGAGCAAGTTGGGTTTGTCGATCTCAGCGATTTCTACGGGCGCCGCATAATCGTTGAATATTGCTGCCTTCATGGCGTGTCCTTTTCTTACAACAAGGAAGGGCAAGCAATCTGCGCTTTCTTCCTCTTGTGTGTTCTTATGTGAAGGTATAGATTTGTAACCGACGATATATTAAGAACCGAATACCTCCACAAGAAGGCACATAACTGAAACCCGGTTACAGGAAGGAAACCACCATGCTGGATGCAGGGCAATGCCCCGACTGCAATCGTATCAACGAGGTTTTGTCACGCGTTGGCGATCGCTGGAGCGTGCTTATCGTAATCTCGCTGTCCCAGTACGAAACGCTTCGCTTCAATGAATTAAAGCGACACTTGGGGATTTCGCAGCGCATGCTCAGTCTGACCCTGCGACAGCTGGAACGGGACGGGCTGATAAATCGTACCTACCACCCCACGATTCCACCCAAAGTCGAGTATAACCTGACGCAAATGGGGAAATCTTTTCAAGAACCAGTCCGCGCATTGGGACATTGGGCACTTGAAAACCTCGCCACGATCGACGCGGCCAGAGAACTATTTGATATGGCTACAGACAAACAGAAGTCTGGATAGCTGATTGACGTGCCAATTATGATGGACTTGAAAATCCGCAATATGTCAAAATAGTATCATGGTTAGAATTGAACGTGGAGCTTTACGTTGAAAGCAGCCTTCGTCACGAAATGATGTTTTGTACGAATGTCATTTCTTGGCTGCGTCTTCATTCGCGTGTGCTTTCCTTAAAGAAACGAGGCGCAGGCCCCCCACGCTTTGGAACAGCAGCCTGTAGCTTTTGCTGAAACAGCATTTATTTCCCAGCGCTCTGAAATATTTGATTTCAGGCAGAGTTAAGTCACTCAATTTTTACGCGAACTGCTTTAAGTGACGATCCCAGCATTTCTAGTGTTTTTTATGAGGCCAACCGTTGCCCTAACAATCTAACTCTTCCATCCGTGACGGTCACACAGCCGCGCGTTGGCCTGCGTTTTTAATAGCCAGATCAAGACTACCCACAGCTAGAAACATAGCGCGATCAACGCCTGTCCAAGCACTTGCCCAAATCAAGCGCCCGCGCTACCCCTGCATCTCATGACTGATATGACTGAACCCCGCCTGACACCGCTGGCCGCCAGCTTGCCCTCAACCGTTCCCTTTGTCGGACCCGAAGCGCAAGAGCGCAGCCGACGCGCGCCCTTCGAGGCGCGGCTCGGGGCCAATGAAAGTGTTTTTGGTCCCTCACCGCGCGCCATCGCTGCCATGGCTGCTTCCAATCAGTGGGCATATGGCGACCCCGAAAACCACGCACTGCGTGCGGCCCTTGGTGAATATCACAGGGTCGACCCCTCCAACATCATGGTCGGAGAAGGGATCGACGGATTGTTGGGTTATCTTGTCCGACTTTTCGTTGGGCCGGGCGATGCAGTTGTCACCTCGCTTGGGGCTTATCCAACGTTCAACTACCACGTAGCAGGCTTTGGTGGCATCCTGCATGCTGTGCCATATATCGACGATCACGAGGATCCCGCGAGCCTCTTTTCCAAGGCCGCCGATGTGGATGCAAAACTCGTTTATCTTGCTAATCCTGACAATCCGATGGGCACCTGGCATGATGGCGCCACGTTGCGCCGCACTTTGGATGACTTGCCCAAAGGCAGCCTTCTGGTGCTTGACGAGGCTTACATCGACTGCGCCCCAAAGGGTACAGCACCCGACATCGACCCGAGCGACCCGCGTGTCATCCGCATGCGGACCTTTTCCAAGGCTTATGGCATGGCAGGTGCGCGCGTCGGCTATGCTATCGGGCCGGTGCCAGTCATCGACGCCTTTAACAAGGTGCGAAATCATTTTGGCATGAACCGAAGCGCGCAAGCCGGAGCGCAGGCCGCCCTTGCCGATACTTCCTATCACGCCGCCGTTCTGGGCAAGATCGATCAGGCGCGCCGGCGCATCGCCGCCATTGCTGCGAGTAACGGTCTGACCACCCTTCCCTCGGCCACAAATTTCGTTGCCATAGATTGCGGCAGTGATGGCGTTTTTGCAAAAGCGGTGCTGGATGGGCTAATTGCCCGCGGGATTTTCGTACGCATGCCCTTTGCCGCACCCCAAAACCGCTGCATCCGGGTCAGTTGCGGCACCTCTGACGACCTCGACCTTTTTGCAGCAGCGCTGCCCCAAGCGCTGGAATACGCAAGAAGGGGCTGAAACAGCGACAAAGACGGCTATCAATGGGCCTTATCTAATTTCTGGCGGGACCCAAAAGTGCAGCGCAAATGTCAGCCCGCAGCGATCACCTGAGCAGCCGCGTCCAGCGCCCCGCGTCCGTGCGGTATGGATAGCGCACTTAACCCTGCCTCGATCCCACCCAACAGCCCCATAATCATATGGCCATTGACGTGTCCCATATGGCCCAAGCGGAAGAACCCATGCCAGTCTGGATCCCCCGGCGGAGCCATGCCCAAACCGATACCAAGCGTCAGACCGATATTCTGTTCAACCCAGTCACGCAACGCCGTGCCATGGGGCGCGCCCAGACGCAGCGATGTCACTGCAACACTGCGATTGAACGGATCAGCCACGTTCAGTTCTAGCGGCCCCTTGACGGCCCAAGCATCGCACGCGGCCCAGATCGCGCGCGCCAGCAACGCATGGCGGCGCCAGACGGCCTCCATTCCTTCGGCATGGATCATATCAAGGGCGGTGCGCAATCCATACAAATGGTGCGTTGGTGCAGTACCGTTCCAATACATAAAGAATTCTTCGGGATTTGCCCGCGGCGTCCAATCCCAATAACAACTGACACGTTGCATCGCGGCGCGCGCTTCGGCGGCCTTGTCATTGAAGAACACAAAGCACATGCCCGGCGGCACCATCAGGCCTTTTTGACTGCCTGTGACCATCACATCAACGCCCCATGCGTCCATCTCGAACACATCACATCCCAGCGACGCGATACAATCTGCCATAAGCAGTGCCGGGTGGTTTTCTGAGTCCAGAACGGCACGTAAGGCGCTGATATCATTTCGAATAGACGTTGATGTATCTACATGCACTGCAAGTACGGCCTTGATCTGATGGCCCGTGTCCGCGCGCAAACTGGCTGCAATTCGGTCAAGATCCATCGGATTGCGTTTGCCGAAATCAAGAATGTCGACCTTCGCGCCCAGACCTTGGGCCATTTCGGCCCATCCGTGCGCAAAGCGGCCTGTGGCAGGCACGAGAACACGGTCACCGGGGGCAATCACGTTGGACAACGCAGCCTCCCAGGCGGCATGACCGTTGCCCACGTACATAGCGACATGGCCGATAGTGCGCGCCACGCGCTTTAGATCTGGCACGATCCCAGCAGTCATATCGACCAACTGGCCCGCATAAATATTCGGCGCGGGGCGATGCATGGCCTGCAACACCGCATCGGGAATCACAGACGGGCCGGGAATGGCCAGATACTCGCGCCCGTTGCGGGCAATTGGAGGCTTGGGCATACGATTCTCCAGTTTATAGACGAGCGCACCCTAAAACACTTTTTAAATAAGCTAAATTGCATATCGAGTTAGGAAAGCAGCCCCGACAATGTCCCGTTCAACACACTGAGGCTCGGCTTTACAGAGCAATCTGTTCGTTTGCGATTGTTTAGCGTCAAACAGATGCTGTGCTTGCCCAAAGCCTTCGGCCACGATACAAGGCACGTCCAAAGTTCAACATCGGAGTGCGGCACCGTCCGCTCATAGCTCACGCGTGACATCCCCCCCCGATCTTCCAGAAACCTCGTCTGTTTCCTCCGGTACTTTGATGCGCTGGCTGTGGGTAAATTATTTGCGCGCCCACATCGGCACATTGACGTTGGCCGTGCTGTTCATGGCGCTCGAGGGATCAATGTTGGGCGTGCTTAGCTATATGATGCAGCCGATGTTCGATACCGTTTTTGTAAACGGCGAAAGCAGCTTGCTGATCTGGGTTGGCGTTGTGTTAATCGGGATTTTTATTGTGCGTGCCGTGTCATCGGTGGTGCAAAAAGTGCTGCTGACTCGAATTGCCCAGAAAACGGCTGCGGCCCTGCGGGTTGACATGCTAGACCGGCTGATGCTGCAAGATGGCAGCTTTCACCAGAGTCACCCACCCGGCTTTCTGATCCAGCGGGTACAATCGGATGTGAATGCCGTGGGGGGTGTGTGGCGTGCCATCGTTACCGGTGCAGGCCGCGACTTTATGGGGCTTTTGGTCCTGATCGGTGTTGCCATATCTGTGGATTGGCTCTGGGCACTGTTGGCCTGTATAGGCATCCCGCTGTTGGTTCTGCCTGCGGCAATGGCGCAAAACTATGTTCGGAAGAATGCGCGCAAGGCGCGTGACCTTGGCGCACATCTGTCGACCCGCCTTGACGAAGTGTTTCATGGTATCGTCCAGATCAAGCTAAACGCGCTGGAAATTTACCAATCGCGGCAATACCGAACCCTAACCGATCGTTTTGTGGACACCGAGGTCAAATCCGCATTCGGCGCGGCAGCGATCCCAGCGATGATCGATATCATATCTGGCATAGGCTTCATGGCTGTCATTCTTTACGGCGGTGCGGAAATCATATCTGGCGAAAAGACGATTGGCCAGTTCATGACGTTTTTCACCGCTATGGGCTTTGCGTTTGATCCGCTTCGCAGGCTCGGCGCGATTTCTGGTCTTTGGCAACAAGCAGCAGCTGCCATCGAACGGATCAAGGAACTGCTTGACGCCCCGCTCACACTCAAGTCGCCCACAGCACCCGTCGCTGCCCCAAGCGGCACCCCAGAAATCACGCTCGAAAACGTCTCGCTGAGTTACGGCGAAACGCAGGTGCTATCGGGCCTGTCGCTCAACGCCCGTCCAGGCGAGACAACGGCACTGGTTGGCGCATCAGGTGCCGGAAAATCCACGATCTTTAATCTACTGACACGACTGGTTGATCCGCAATCAGGTGCCGTGCGCATTGGCGGTGTCGCTACGACCGAAATGACGCTCGACGATCTGCGCAGCCTGTATTCAGTTGTCACGCAAGAGGCGTTGCTTTTCGATGAAACACTGCGCGAAAACATTTTGCTGGGTCGCACCGATGTGAGCGACGCGCGTCTGGCAGAGGTGATGGACGCCGCCCATGTTTCAGATTTTGTTGCCAAGTTGCCAGAGGGGCTTGATACACCCGTTGGGCCGCGCGGCTCTGCTCTTTCGGGCGGGCAACGTCAACGTGTTGTTATCGCACGTGCACTGCTGCGCGATACACCAATCCTGCTGCTGGACGAAGCGACATCAGCGCTGGATGCGCAATCCGAAAAGGTGGTGCAAGACGCGCTTGACCGGTTGTCTGCGGGGCGCACAACGCTGGTGATTGCCCACAGGCTCTCTACCATCCGTGGCGCGGATCAGATCGTCGTGATGGATCGCGGGGAAGTGAAAGACACCGGCACCCACAGCGAATTACTGGACCGAGGCGGCATTTATGCTGACCTTTACCGACTGCAATTTCAGGATGGAAAAACCGTAATTGATCCCAAAGGCACAGAGGCCACCCGCATGCTTGCCCCACAGCCCCGCATGGCCCAACCCAGCCTTATGCGTCGCATCGCCGATCGTCTTTTTGGCTAAACACACAAGCTATTTCCGATAAGAGCGTGCCAACACTTCAGGCGATACACCCGCAAAATAGCGCGCTTGCATCCATAGATTGCGCGCGCCCTGACGCGCCCAGCCTTGAGCCCTGTACCGCGCGGCACTGGTAACAGCGTCAGTATCGATTGCTGACAGTTGTCCACGCAGCGCCCGGGCCATGGCAACGTCTTCCATCAACGGCTGATCAGCAAAGCCGCCGACCCGTTCATACAGATCACGCCAGATCAACAGCCCCTGATCCCCGAAGGGCAATCCGAACACGCGCGCACGCATGTTGGCCCAAACGGCCACCGCATGCCCGCCCCGATCAAAGCGCAGTTTGAAATAGCCCGCCTTGGTCTGCGACAGATGTTTTGCCACAGCTGCGGACCAGCCAGGCGCAAGCACAGTATCGGCATGCAACACAAGAAACCACTCCCCCCTTGCGGCAGCGCAGCCCCGGCGCAACTGCCCGCCGCGCGAGGGCGGCCCAGTTTCAATCTTCGCCCCCCAGGCATCGGCCAGCTTGCACGTTTCATCTGACGACCCGCCGTCACTGATCACCAACTCAGTGATCAACCCAGCATCCAAACCTTCAACCAACCCAAGCAGGCAAGCAGAAAGCTCGGCTTCTGCGTCGAGTGTCGGAACGATGACAGATATAGGCGCAGCCATAATGGCCCCTTTTGCAAGCGGTTTGGGATGTTATATGACAAGCGCCAGCAACAATTGGAACAGGCCCATGTCAAAACGTCATATCTTTCGCCTTTCCGGCACCGACACCCGAAATTTTCTGCAAGGTCTTGTCACCAATGATGTCGAGCACATTGATAAGGGGCTGGTTTATGCCGCGCTGCTGACACCGCAGGGCAAATATCTTGCCGATTTCTTTCTGGTGCCAGACGGAGATGACGTTTTAATAGACGCAGATGCAAGCCAGGCCGATATGCTGCGCATGCGGTTGGGGATGTACAGACTGCGCGCGGATGTGACTATCACCGACGCTGCGTTGTTTGTGCATCGTGGCCTGGGTCCTGTCCCCAAAGATGGGTTCGCCGACCCACGCCACACTGAAATGGGATGGCGCGCATACCGCGATGCCCCCCAAACCGATGAAACCGTGGATTGGACGGCGCTCCGCGTGGCGCTCATGATCCCTGAAACCGGCATAGAATTGACCCCCGATACGTTTATCTTAGAAGCGCAGTTCGAAGCCATCAACGGAGTGGATTTTCGCAAGGGATGTTATGTCGGCCAAGAGGTTACAGCCCGAATGAAACACAAAACCACCTTGCGCAAGGGGCTTGCGTCAGTGGCAATCGACGGTTTGGCGGAAATCGGGACCGAGATCACAGCAGACGGCAAGGTGGCTGGCACTCTGCTCAGCCAGGCGGGCAACAGCGCCATCGCTTACTTGCGTTTTGATCGCGCAACTGGCGAAATGACGGCAGGCGGTGCAAAAGTGACCCGGAAAGATACCGGAAACTGACACCGACTTTCACAGCGCTCAATAGTGCAGCAAACACACCGAAAATACGCCGTTGTAATTCAGATCTCTGCGTCGGCGTTCGTCCCGTTGAAAAGCCAGCTTTTGAAACGGATCACCAAAGGCGATTTATTGGGTTCTTACCGCCCTTTTTTCAACAGGCGCACGAGGCAGCGCATCGACAGTTGACATAATCAACCAGAGCCTTGATCTGCACAGCAATTGTACGCCCTGTCAGGATCTTGATGGACAGCTGGTTAAGCGCGCTCTGCGTATTCCATTGTTTCTGTGTTTACCACAATATCTTCGTCCTGACCCACGAACGGTGGCACCATAACCTTAAAGCCATTGTCCAGAACCGCCGGTTTGAAAGAATTGGCCGCCGTTTGGCCTTTGACGACCGGCTCAGTCTCAACAATCTTGCAGACGACTTTCTGAGGCAAAGTCGCATTCAACGCCTCTGCCTCGTGAAACTCTACGACGATGGTCATTCCGTCTTGCAGAAACGGACGCCGATCGCCCAAGATTTCTGCAGGCAGTTCAATTTGCTCGTATGTATCGGTATCCATAAACACCAGCATTCCGTCATTTTCGTACAGGAACTGTTGATCTTTTTGCTCTAACCGAACCCGCTCCACTTTGTCCGCACTGCGAAATCGCTCGTTCAGTTTTGATCCATTTCGAAGGTTGCGCAATTCCACTTGCGCGAAAGCCCCACCCTTGCCGGGTTTGACGTGATCGACCTTGACGGCCGCCCATAGCCCGCCGTTGTGCTCGAGGACGTTTCCAGGGCGTATTTCATTTCCGTTGATTTTAGACATGTCGCAAAACCGTGGCAAAAGATTGATGAAAAGTTATCACAATCTATATCTAGATAGTGTGTTGCCTGCAAGGCAACCTATCCTGTGTCAAAAAGTAAATGATATGCATAAAATGCAATGCTGCTATGCGATTATAGGGTATCCGAATCGGATGTGATACTTCATAAGGAACGCGAAGCGGAAAAGACAATAGCAAGAATAATGGAAGGACGGCGCATGAAAGATTTCGTTGACGGCACAGCCTTTAACAATGAGCAAGGCAATCGTGCACGCAAACTCTTCGCAGCCGTTGTGTTGGCTGCACTTGACGACGCAATTGCAGACGACAAGAAATATGGCAACGGACCAGAACAGATCGCACGTTGGGCACGTTCGCGCGATGGCCGCGAAGTTTTGAGCTGCGCAGGTATCGACCCAAACGAAAGGGTTGTTAACGGGCTTATGGAATTCGTCGGAAAAGGTGTGCGGACTTCGGTTGCCCTTAGCCGGGAAGAATCCGAGCGTCGCAACGCCGCGCTACAGGTGGAAGCCGCCTGACATTAACCCAATAGTACACCAAAAGAAGAACGCGCCCTTTTGACAAGCGCGTTTTTTATACGCAGACCACTGCGGCTTTGTTGGAACGGGTTTAAACGGGCAAAAAAATTTTAATTACCTAAACACGCAAGCGGACGGCGATTAATTACTCAGATCATGCGTGCAAAAGCGGTACCGAAACCACAGAAACGAACCGCATTTATTCCAGATCTTGTGAGGTCAATGCGCGGTGAATTTCCCGGCGCACCAACTTGCGAACATTTCGTGTGATCCGTTCGCCAAGTTCACCTTGCAGCTCGGAGCGAACAATATCGCTTACAAGTTCGCGCAAAGCTTCCTCATCCAGCACATCATTATCATCAGTATTTAATGGCTCATTCTGCTCCTCGGCGCCATCGGCTACCGCAGCCGCCGCCTCGATATATGCAGGCGCATCTTGGTGGATATCGTGGTCGTCTGCTTCTTCCGTGTCTTCCCAAGCCATTGCTGGGGCTTGTGTTCCTGCATAGGGATCGGTGCCCACGTCATCCGGTTCCCACTGATCCGCCCGTCTCGCAATCAGCTTTTCAAGGTTTGCAATCTTTTTGCCAATGTCCTTAGAAGGCTGCGCCACTTGCACGGTGATCTGCTCAGCACTGTCAGCAGAACCGTCTGGCGTTGGACCAAGGCCCTCTGCAAGGCTTATCGGATCACTGAAAACGGCGCTGTTGCCCATTTCACCCGTGCCCAGTTCTCTCGCGACGATCACGTTTTCGCTGTTTGCTTGAACGTTATCGCTTGTCACTTCAATTTCGCTGTTGAACTCTGGAGTTGCAGTTTCGTCTTCCCGATTCAACACGGTGTCGTCACCTGCTGCAACGTCTTCGTTGCTTAATTCGCCCATATCAACGGTGTTGTCCATAACGCGCAAAGAAGGTGTCAAAACCAACCTGTTTCCAGAAGGCTGAGCATCTTGAACAGGTGTCTTTTCATCAGACACCAAACGACGGATCGACGACAAAACGTCTTCCACTTCAGTGTTTGTCATTGGATCAGACATTGATAATTTCCACTCTCGCGTTCGCTGCAAAGATACATACTGCGGCAGAGTCGCACAACAGAGTGTTTAAAACATCAATTATTCCGTTGCATTCAGCGCGCGCAGCACGCGATCCAATTGCTTACCCTGCTTAGACCGCTTGGCCGGGCTGTTCTTGACGAGATCGAAATAGGCAGACGGATCATAAATCTGCACAGGCAAACCAAGCCGTTGAGCCGTCAACATCCCCATCGATTCAAGAACCTGATAGGTCGCAATGTATTGATCCGCTCGTGCTGATATTCGATTGGTTTCGGCATTCAGCAAGTCCTGTTCAGCGTCTAGAACATCAAGCGTTGTCCGCGCTCCGAGGTTTGCTTCCTCTCGCACGCCCTCAAAGGCGACACGTGCCGCTCGGATCTGACGTTCCGATGCCTCAAGGCTGGCCCTTGCCGCAACAACGTTAGAAACCGCGTTTACCACACCCTGTTGCACACCGTGACGCACGTTATGCAAATTGCCACGCGACGCATCGCGCAAGGCAAGAGCGCGGCGCTCGCGTGCACTTAGGTTGCCGCCTCGATAGATGGGCCCACTGACGTTTAATGTAACAGACGCCGTTTCAGCAGCATCGCTGTTACCGAACGTATGGTTCAAGTTCAGACTTCCCTGGACTGAAACGGTAGGCAACATATCAAAACCAGCCGCTTTCAGAAATAGTTCATTGGCAGCGACTTGATGCTGCGCCTCGGTCATTTCGGGATGGTTGCGCACTGCGATTGCCTGAGCGCGTGACACAACCGTCTCTGTCTGAGGCAACTGAGGCACTGGTGCAAGTTGGCCGGGTTTGCGACCTGCAATATTCGTATATTCGGCTTTGGCCTGCGCAAGGTTTCGATCCGCGTCCGCCAAGTTGCTGCGCGCCTGAGCAACTGCCGCCTCGGCAAGAGCGACGTCAGTACGGGTTATTTCACCAACCTCAAATCGATCTTGCGCAGCTCGCAATTCCTCATTCAGCAGGCGCAAGTTGTTACGCCGCAGTGCTACAAATTCCTGCTGTCGGCTTACGTTAAAATAAGCCTGTGCCGCACGTAGCAAAATGCTCTGTTCAATCCTCAAAAGGGTTGCGCGAGTTGCCAGAACGGTTTCCTTGGCGGCTTCAGTCCGCGTCTGATCTGCTCCGAAATCGAAAACTTGCAGTGTTGCCGATATACCGCCGGTCATTACGGTCGATCCAGCTATGATCGAATCCCCAAATTCCCGCGTCAGATTGCTTGACCAGTTAACGATGGGCTTTAACACCGAAGCCGCGATTGCCACATCTTCGTCAGCTGCCCGCAGTAACGCACGATTTTGCGCCAGTAATCCACTGTGATTGTAGGCCCCGACCAAAGCATCGGCGAGCGTATCGGCCTGTGCGCCGGACGATGTCAAAACGCTTAGCGAAAGTGCTAATGCTGCAAATGCGTCCGATATGAACCGCTTTCCTGTCCGTTTGTTCATGGTCGACTTTCCTTTATTGCGCGGTGCTTCAATCGCCGAGTTCACAACTGGAATCCAATATGGCGTTCAAAGCCATTCAATACAGGTGCACCTGCGTTAAACGAACGACGCCACGATATGTGTTCGTCCATTTTATAGCCGATACGTACCTCGCCCAGAGCGTCCTCCATAAACAGACAGGCAATTCGCCCGCCCTCTTTGAGTTGGCTGATGATCGCTTGTGGCAAGTGGCTAACTCCGCCCTGAATGATGATAACGTCATAGGGTCCATGCTCTGCGGCACCCGCAAAAAGAGACCCATGCTCTATGACAACATTATCGGCGTTGGCTGCGACTAACGCGTCTTTTGCCTCTTCAACCATAGCGTTATCTTCCTCAAGTGCAACCACGGCTTGCGCCATGTGCGCGATCACGGCAGAAGAATATCCATAGCCCGCACCAATATCCAAGACCAACTCGTCCTGCCCAATATCCAGCACATCCAGCATTTTGGCCAAAGTGCGCGGCTCCAATATGACGCGGTTGCCGCTCAATTCTATGTTTTCGCTCATATAGGCTGCCTCGCGTTGAGATGCGGGCACGAAATCCTCACGAGGGACCGAAAGCATAGCCTCGATGATCGGAAATTTGGTGACATCCGATGGTCGTACCTGAGTATCGACCATCATTGTCCGCCGTGCAGAGAAGTCTGTCATCACAGTTAAGCTCGTTGGTTCATTATACCTATCCATGCTGTGCCATATCACGCGAGCTTGAGCAACGCAGGATAGCGGTTAAAATGAAGTCTGATGCGCCCAGAGACCTGTATAAAAAAATATGAATGGAACATCGTTGCAAGCCGTTCGACTTTTATTCAGCGAACCAAAGGGCGCTGATTTACCCGCACAAAACCTATGACAACTATCAACCATGCTGGTTTTGGCCGAAAAACTAATTAATTTGTATATCCGAAGGCTGATACGGCTGAAATTTCGTTCAGTGACACTGAACCCAAGTGCGATGATTTTGCACACCGCAGATTGTCTGCGTCGTGTTTATGACCTGAAAAGTTCGAATAAATCAGTGAGCTATTTTTGAAGTTGCTGAAGATCAGGCGCATCAATCCCAGATTGCAGCTGCATTTCTGAACTGATCAGTAACCGAAAAAAGCAAAGCGGGTTCTAGACCATCCATTTGCCCGAATGAGCCGCACAGCGCCAAGCCTGCCTTTTTCAGATGGTCAGCCCATAAAGTTTGGAAGCGCAGGAGCACTTGAAAAGCGGAGGATCAATTTCAGACCGGCGCGCACTGTCGCATCCTATCCCAGAACGATCAGCCAAATCCATGCTGTGACGATTGACGCACCGGTTGCCACCAACACCGACGAGGCCGCAACCCGGCGGGCGCGCCCGTACATGTTGGCAAAAATATAGGCGTTGATGCCGGGTGCCATTGCAGCTGTAAGCACGCCGGACTTAAATGAATCTTGCGGCACTGAAAGGCTGCTGCCGAGCGCCCATGTTATCGCTGGGTGAACCAGCAACGCGATCCCGCAGACCATGAAAATAACCCGTGCGTCACCTTCGGGTCGGTACTGTACCAACACGCCGCCCAAGGCAAACAGTGCGGTCGGCAGGGCCGCCCGGATCACAAGGTCAAGCGCGTCCACGAGGACGGTCGGCAGGGTGATGCCCGCTAGGTTAACCGCAAACCCCGCAGCAATTGCCAACACCAATGCGTTGCGGAACATGGCCCGCGCAATGCCGCGTGCCATCACCAATGGTGACTGTCCGCGATTGCGGGCAATCTCCATTGCGGTGATGCCCAGCCCATAGCAAAACGGCGAGTGAAAGGCGACGATAGTATAAGCACCCGCCAACGCCTCGGCACCATAAGCGCGTTCGTTGATCGCCAGCCCGAGCAAAACAGAGTTGGAAAATAAGCAGCAAAACCCGATCGCAACGCAGTCTTCCCAATCTCGGCGAAACAGCACGCGTGCGCCAGAAAAACCAAGCAAAAAGCCACAAGCAGCGCCGACGTAAAAGCTGAGCAACAGGCCTGCATCCAAGCTTGCCGAAAGATCTAAGTTGGCAATCGCTTGGAACAGAAGGCATGGAATTGCGAAGTGCTGAGTGAATTTCATCAGCGCATCGACACCGTTCTCGGGAAAGACCCGGCCCCAAACTGAAACATAGCCAAAACCGATCACAAGAAAGACGGGTAGAATGACGTCAAGAAGCGCTTGCATGTTCGGGCCTTTGCGCCTGTGGCGACTGCTGGAGCCTCCGTTGGGTTACTATTTCAACAAAGTAATCAAGATGCAGGAAACGTCAGTTTAAGCCCGTCAAAAGCGGGTACCACATGGGCGGGAGTTTCGGCCAAGACGGTCTCGTAGTCGAGATCGATATGCATATTGGTGAGAACGGCCTGTTTGGGCGCCACGCGGGCGATCCAGTCCAATGTATTGCTCAGATGGCTATGGGTTGGATGGGGATCGCGGCGCAAAGCATCCACGATCCAGCAATCGAGGCCTTGTAATACGGGCCAAACATCATCGGGGATGTCTGCAACATCTGGCAGATAGACCACGTTGTTCACGCGAAAACCAAGGGTGTCCATGCTGCCGTGTACGACCTCGAAGGGTTCAAAGGTGATGCCCCCCCCCGCGCCGTCGATCACCGTGTCACCAACAATGGTGTGAAGATTTAGGATTGGTGGGTAGGGCGAACCTTCGGGCTGGACAAACACATAACCAAAACGACTAAGCAAAGCGTCTTGCGTCGGACCATCGGCCCATACTGACAGCCGTTCGCGCATGTTGAATACGACCATGCGCAAGTCATCGATGCCGTGCACGTGGTCGGCGTGCGAATGTGTATAAATGACCCCATCAAGGCGCCCAACGCCCTGTTCCAGCAACTGGTTGCGCAAATCGGGAGAAGTATCAACAAGAACGGTGGTCGTCCCATTGCTTGATGTTCTTTCGACCAAAAGCGAACAGCGCTGGCGCCGGTTTTTCGGGTTATTGGGATCACAGTCGCCCCAATGCCCGCCAAGCCGTGGTACGCCGCCCGAAGATCCGCAGCCGAGAATGGTGAAGGTCAATGTATCGGTCATGTGGTCACTTTGTAGTCTGCGACCTTGGAGAACAAGCGGTCAAAGTTCTGTTGCGTCTGATCGGCAAAGGCTGCGTAGTCCAGACCAAAAATCTCAGCCCCCTTGGCTGCGGTGTGTGCTGTATAGGCCGGCTCGTTGCGTTTGCCCCGATGTGGCGGTGGCGCGAGGTACGGTGCGTCGGTTTCAACCAAAATTCGGTCGACGGGTGCGCTGGCAAAAATGTCGCGCAAATCCTGACTTTTGGGAAAAGCGGCAATGCCCGACATGCTCAGGTAAAATCCAAGATCAAGGGCGGCGTGGGCCAGAGCTTTGCTCGAAGAAAAGCAGTGCATGACGCAGGTATAGGCACCGTTGCGAAACTCTTCGGTCAGAATGCGCGACATGTCCTCATCGGCGGCGCGAGCATGGATGATCAGCGGCAAACCAGTTTCACGTGCCGCTGCGATATGGGTGCGCAAGGACTGTTTTTGGATCTTGGCGCTATCAGCGGTGTAATGGTAGTCAAGCCCGCTTTCACCAATACCAACGAATTTCGGATGCGTGGCAAGCGCGATCAGGTCGTCCACGCGGGCCAACGGTTCGGATGCTACGCTCATGGGGTGTGTGCCTGCGGCATAAAATACCGGCGCATGCGCCTGGGCAATGGCACGGACAGCAGGTTCATTGCGCAGCTTGGTGCAGATCGTGACCATGCGTGTGATACCCGCAGCAGCGGCGTTGGCGATGATCTGATCAAGCTGCCCTTCGAAATCAGGAAAGTCGAGGTGGCAGTGGCTGTCGGTAATCTGGGGTCGGGTCATTGTGTCAAGGCTGTTTCCTGAAGTTTAAACAGCGTATCAAGGACGAGCGCCCCGGCGTCAAGGTTCACGGCCCGACCGTGGCGAGCGCGGGCCAGCGCAGTTTGCGCTACGTCAGCCCAGGCGCGCGCGCGGGCTGGCGTGTTGGCAAGGCGCAAGAATATCTCGGCTTCGTTCGGCGCGGCTTGTGTCTTAGGCGCTTGTCCGGTGGCTCCGACGCGCGCAAGCCGAGCAAGCGCCACATCAATAAGCGCGTAAAGCAGGTCAAGTCGTGCCTCAGCGCCGCGTTGTGATGCAGCTTCGGCAAGCGCAAGGGCACGTGCACGATCCAGATTGGGTAGACTGCCCAAAAGGGCGACAACCTCAGCATAGATTTTCAGCCCATCCAGCAATGAGAGGCGCAATGCCGCGCCAACCGATCCTGCGCTAAGCTCGGCAAGTGCTGCGCTGTCGGGGCCACTGTGCACACCCGCCTGCGCCATGGCCTGTTCCATCGGAACGGCATCCAAGGGCTGTAAGCGCAACATGCGACAGCGAGACCGGATCGTGGGCAGCAAGCGGCTGGGTTGGTGACAGATCAGTAACAGTGTGGTCCGCTCTGGCGGCTCTTCGAGCATTTTCAGCAACGCGTTGGCCGCGTTCGGATTCATCTCGTCGGCCGCATCTATGATTACCACCCGCCGCCCACCATCTGTAGCCGAAAGGTGAAAAAAGCTAGACAAAGCGCGGATGTCATCAATGGTGATCTGATCGCGCAACCGCTTGGTTTTTTCGTTTTCCGTGCGGTGCACGAATTTCAACCCGGGTTCGGCCAGCGCTGATACGCGTTTTGCGACCGGATGATCAGTAGCGATATCAAGCGACGTCGGCAAAGGCGCACCAAACATGTCGTCGCGGTCAGGATCTGGTGTAGCAAGCAGAAAGCGCGCGATTTTCCATGCCAGTGTTGCCTTGCCCACGCCACGCGGCCCGTTCAGTAGCCACGCATGGTGCAAGCGCCCCGTTGTAAAGGCCTCTAGAAATGTAACTTCGGCCTTTTCCTGCCCTATAAGCTGGACAGTTTCACGTGGGTGCGGGGCGCCAGCGACGCCGGTAGGATCAAGGGGCACATCAGACATACAGGAGATGTATCACTGTGCTGCGGTGGGGGAAATGGGGCGAACTGGGATTGCATGCGTTTATGCGCCGCCCGGCCTGCGGCTGGGCGAAAAGTTGGTTTTGCAGAGGTTTTGTGGATCACGAAAGCAACACGATTCCGCGCTCCACAGTCATGCACAGGGCAGTTGTGGGGACAGTCAGGCCGTTGTTCGCTGTCTTTGTGTGAGGTACGTGGAAACCGTTTCTGTGATATCACTTGCGACACTTTCGATGTCGCGTGCACCGTTGATAACAGTAAACCGATCTTTGAATTCCTCTGAGAGCGATAGGAATCCGCTGCGCATTTTGGCCTGTAGATCAGCACCAAAATCCTCGAACCGTTCTTCAGTGCCGTTTCGACCCTTGGCACGGGCCAGCCCACGGCCCGGATCCATGTCGATCAGCAATGTCAGGTCGGGTTCGCGCCCGATCATCAGGTCATGCAATGCGTCTACCGTGGCGCGCAAATCACCGCGGCTGAGACCCTGATACATGCGGGTGCTATCGGCAAAACGGTCACAGATGACGATCTGGCCTGACTCAAGAGCCGGCAGAATAATCCGTTCCATGTGATCGCGGCGGGCGGCTGTGAACAGCAACAGCTCAGTTTCTGCAGACCAGCGGTCCGGATCACCCTGCAATACAAGAGCGCGAATTTCCTCGCCCCCCGGAGAGCCGCCAGGCTCGCGAGTGAGCACCACGTCATGACCTGCGTCACGTAAGCGATCAGCCAGCATCCGGGCTTGGGTGGATTTTCCCGACCCGTCGATGCCTTCAAAACTGATGAAGCAGCCTGTGTTCACTGGCCACCAAGCCGATCAATCAGGGACATCGCGGCGGTAGAAACGGTAGCGAGAAAACCACCATGGGCCACGTCACTTTCTGCAACAAGATCAAAGCGTTGTTGGGGCAGGCCTTCGGGCTGGAAGACCAGTTGTGCCAACGGTGTACCCGCAGTGATAGGGGCCTGAATCGGGCCAGTATAGATCACTTCGGCCTCAACTTCGGTGTCGGCCAACACAGGCAGCAAAATCGAAATTTCATCTACTGGGACCAAACCGATCTCGGGCTCGGCCCCCTCCCAAACGGCTGCGGTTGCGATGCGCTGACCACCGCTGGCCAGAGTTCGTTGCGCAAATTGGCGAAAAGACCAGTTCACGATCGCCTCCGCCTCTTGCGCGCGCACGGCGCTGCTTGTCATGCCAGAAACCACAAATACGATGCGCCGGTTGCCCTGTTTGGCGGACCCTGTCAGGCCATAGCCTGCCTCTTTGGTATGGCCAGTTTTCAATCCGTCCGCACCGATCCCAAGCTTTAGCAACGGGTTACGGTTGAAACGATTGGCCGATTCCGTCGCATCGAACAAGAATTCAGTTTCTGCAAACATCGGGTAAAACTCTGGAAAGTCTTCAATAATACGGGTGGTTAGAAGACCCAAGTCGCGCATTGACATCCGGTGACCAGCCGCAGGCCAACCGTTGGAGTTAGCAAAGGTTGAGTTGGTCATGCCCATGTCCTGTGCTTTCCGCGTCATTAGTCGAGCAAAGCCACCCTCGGTTCCATCTGGACTAAGGGCTTCGGCTATAACGACGCAGGCATCGTTGCCTGACAACACGATGATGCCGCGAATAAGGTCTTCAACAGTGACGCGTTCGCCTGTCTTTAGGAACAACGTCGAGCCGCCATAGCTGTTGGCATGAGACGACACGACCAGTTCGTCTGTCATCCGCAACAAGCCGCGTTCCATCGCCTCAAAAGCAACGTACAGCGTCATCAGCTTGGACATCGAGGCTGGTGGCAAAGGCTGATCCGCATTCTTGTCAAGCAACACTGTGGCAGTGGTCAAATCGTAGACATAGGCCGCGTTGGCCCGCGTATCGAACGCTGTCGCAGGCAGGGCGACACTGATCAGCAAGGCGGCGGCAGTAAGAGTGCGGATCAAGGGTGGGCTCCTGTCGAGTTAATTGGTGACGGCATAGGCGTCAGTGAACCCTTCGCCTTTGATTTGGTCCAGCAGTTGAGCCCGTTCGCCGATGGTTGCTGCGGGTCCAATCACGACGCGCCAAAACGGCTTGCCATTGCGGTCAAAGGATTTAATGGTGGGGATGATCCCTGCGTTTCGCATCTGCGTGGCCGTGCGTTGTGCGTTGGCTTCAACCGAAAAGATGCCGACTTGAATAAATGGTTTGGCAAATACTAGCGTACTGGGTCGCGGCGTTGGCGCAACGTTTATCGGCACATTCTGCGCCCGGCTTGCCGCTGATGGGGCAGCCGGCATATCCAAGGCACTCGCAGCTGCAGAAATCGGATCAAGCGTATTGGCTGCAATCGCATCTGGTTCTTCTATTGTTTTGGATTGTTGCAGATCAAAACCCTTAGGTGAGACGACCGGCTGCTCCTTGCGAAGGGCCGTTACGTTCAACGTTGCGGGCGCGCCCGCCCGCATATCAAGAGCCTCGGCGGCGTCAGAGCTGATCTGGATCCGGGGACCTGGAATGTTTCGTGCACGTAAAAACAGAGCTCCTACGACGAATTTGTTATTTTCCAAATTTCGTATGATGACCTGTTCAGGTTCATTTACATCCGGATGTGCAACCCAAACCCCGCCCAAAGACGGGCGACCATCCCAAAGGCCCAGCTCTGTCGTCGTGAAGACATCAGGGGCCTCGACACTACGTTCCACAGTCTTGACCAGAGCGCCAGAATTGTTGCGCGCCTGTGTGTAAGGGTTGGAAGGTTGCAAGGCCTGCAAAGCGGCAAACTGACCATCGTCGTCACATCCCACCAGAAGAACAAGCGCAAGCCCCATAAGCGGCGGGAAAACAGAGGATGCTTTTTTCATAGACCTCGCCCTTGCCTGCTGTGCGCCTCAAGCGTCTTTCCTGATCCGCAATCTTTTGCGATGCGACTTTATCGCCTCGTTTACCGAAGCATTAAAGGGAGCATAGCGCGCCTGGCTTCTTCTGAAAAGCACAGGCAAGCGATTTTGGAAGTTTTAAATACTTTTGTCTGTTTGCCGAATCGCGCGGGCCACAATAAAGAGGACTTACGGAGATTTGGCAGAGTGGTCGAATGCGGCGGTCTTGAAAACCGTTGGGCGTGAGAGCGTCCCGTGGGTTCGAATCCCACAGTCTCCGCCACTACCTATTGATATCATTTGTAAAAAGTCATAATTTCTGATTTACCCCACATATAATAAACGCTTAATTGTCTGCTCGTGCGCACCTGTACAAAC
>JAQWVA010000093.1:0-56102 GCA_029250205.1 Tateyamaria sp. | reverse complement strand
GTCCCGCAGGTTCGTCTAGGCTACAGCCGGGAGACGTGCTCTCAGTGCAGATGGAGGTCATGGACACAAGACCCTCAAAAAGCCGTCCAAACATTGGAATAGTGGTCAGCAAGGTATCTGTCAGTAATCATAAAGAGGAGGTTGTGATGGAATTTACCAGCAACGGGATTTTCTCCAGAGAAGCCGCGCTGGGCTGATCCTCAAGTAAAAACAACATCCTAAGGCGAAGTTGTCTAGCGCATAAGAGTTCCATCACTCCCAGCCTATGCTTCCATCGTAACACCGTCTGAGGGGCGCTGGGTCTTCATTCAGGATGGAACAGAAAAGTGCAGTTAACAAAACCATTTGAATATTCAGTTTCATGACGGTCAGTCTCCGAACAGATGTCTGAAAGTACTTTTTGAGCAATCAAAATTGTAAACGAAACTTTTGCCGAATTTTGGTCATTTTTAATAAATGTTAGTTCATCTGTCAGATGCATTAATGCTTCTACCTTTTGGTGCATAGTCATTTTCAGATATTCATCCCATTCATCGGCTTCTGCCAAGGTGAATATCCAAAGAGCAGCTTCTTCACGTGAAAGCTGAACAGGTAAGTCAGAAGAGGATAATGTGTATTCAAGCACGTCATAGATTGTACTTTGGTTTTGAGCGTTTGTTTTCCGGTAGGGACAGCTTTGTGTTTTCAGTAACTTACCATTATCCCACAAATCTTGGATTTCTTTGGTCTCGCACTCCAAAAATACGGCAATTTCTTCGCATGTCATAGGGATATGCATCTCAGCGCCCTCCATCTAAGGTTGTAACTAGTTTCTTATATGGCCGAAAGTTGGATAAAACTTTGTTGCGGTCTGTAAGATTACAAAATTTTAATACTCTCTATGGTAGAACATAAAAATGCCACAAAGTATGATTAGGTTAAGGCCACTAACAAAAAGGGGACAAAAATGTCAGACGTCGACCACACTTGGGTCATCGATGTTTTCCGAGATTTAAGCGAATACTCCAAGATGAACGGCTTGGATGCCACTCATGCTGCAATAACACATGCTTTGAACATCGCCTTTTGGGAAATCGAAGAAAACATGGCACCGTCGGCACAAAAAAATACGGTGGGGAACATCCCTTACTCTCATAACCAGATGAAGGAAACTGACTGGACCAACGTGGTTGTCCTGACAAGGCGTAGAGCTTAGCGGAACGCGTTCTTCAACCTTAATACCATCGCGAATGCCAATACCTTTCTCAGCCTGCTTGAGCCGTCCGAATACTTGAAACCGCGTCCCCGCCACCGTTGACTCATCTCGAAACCCCTAAATTACGCCTAAATAGCAGGGGCTTCCTGCATACTTGCGTAATACCTTGTTTTGTGAGGCGCTAGGGGAAGCTGTGAACAGCCATCTAAGTCTTTTAGGTTGAATGCGTCACGTTGAAAGACAGAAAGCCTGTATAGCTGTATTTTATGAGCTTAGTGACGAAACGGCCTGCTTCCACTGTCTGTCAATGTTTGAAGTGGTAAGTGGCTGAGCAATCAATTTGGTACGAAGTTTTGGGACAATTTGGTACGAAACAATCCCAGAAGCCGTGAATAATAGTATATAAATGAGGGCTGTAGCAGATTAATGGCGCCCAGAACGGGCACCAGCGCTCCGTCCAGAGACAATTCACCCAAGGCGATGGTTCCCTCAACCGTGTCCTTGGGCAGGATGCCAAGTGCGGCCAGCATCGCCAGAGCAATTGGCAGATCAAAATGAGATCCTTCCTTGGGTAGATCTACGGGTGAGAGGTTGATCGTGATCCGCTTGGAAGGCAGCGCGATGGACATGGCTGTAAGGGCAGCGCGCACGCGCTCGCGTGCTTCGGACACCGCTTTATCGGGCAAGCCCACGATAGAAAAGGCTGGCATGCCCGGCGTCATTGCGCATTGGACTTCGACTTCGCGCGCCTCAACACCTTGAAATGCAACTGTGTAGGCTCGTGCCACCATGCTCAAATCCTTTGGGTATGGTTAATGGCTAGGGTGTTGAGGTTTAAGATTGATTAACACGCAAAAGTTGAATGGTTGGGGCTGAGTATTTTTGCCGGAACAAGGACATTTGCAATTTCCGTTGTATTACGCGCCCATTTCAGATCGGCCATTCCTGTGTCGGAAGCCCATGGTCATCAGGAACTGGTTCATAATGAACTTGCAGACCTTTGGTGCGCCATTTTACGAATGCAGGGTCGCGCAGCGTTTGCAGCGCATAAGCTTTGGTCGAGGGCCGCACCGGCAGACCGTAGCCAATCATCCGGGCGCAGACCGGGGCAAAAAATACATCGGCAAGTGAATATTGGCCAAAGAGCCATTTGCCATCAGTCTTAAACTTCGCAGCATGTGCCCAAAGTGTTTCGATACGGTTCAGATCAGCACGCACAGCGGCATTGGCCTGAAACCCCTGGATAACATATAGCAACTGCATCGGGCACGCCTCACGCAACTCGGAAAACCCCGCTGCCATTTCCGCACAAAGCCAACGGGCCGTGGCACGTGCGTCGGGGTCAGTGGGCCACATTTGTGCCTTTGGATTTTCCTCTGCCAGGGTTTCGGCCATGGCCAATGTCTCTCCCACGATCACGCCATCGGGTCGTTGCATGACCGGCACCAGCCGTGCAGGGTGTAAAGGGGCCAGATCATCCGTCATTGTTCCGGAATATAGCCCCACCATGTGGATGCGATGGGGCAGATTGAAGTTCTCCATCATCAGCCAACCACGCAAGGACCAGCTAGAGAATGCGCGATCGCCGATATAGAGGTCATAGGTCATGACAGCAGCCTAGCCCCAAACAGGCGCATGTTTCCAATTGTGATATGTGCCAAAGGGGATCACGGATTGTGATTGATCACCTCGGCGCGCTTTTCATCTGGACGTAGCGTCGTGACTGACAGTGGGTCGATCTTGTGCGCCAGCACTTCGTAAGACCCAAGCCCAAGCACAGCTTGGACTTGGGTCAGGATCACGCCAAAGTGAGCGACGGCAATGATGTGTGCATTCGGATGGTTTGCCTCTATCCGGCGAACGGCCATGGCAACGCGGGCAGCTGACTGATGCCAGCTTTCGCCTCCGGGGGGGCGGTGATCGCCGGGGGTTTCCCAGTAGGCACGGCTGAGTTCAGGGTGCCACTCGGCTACGGTGCTGAAATGGACACCGTCCCAAGTACCGAAATGAAATTCTCGCAAGGCCGGATCGTGTGGCAAACGCCTGCGATCACCCTGAATGGCATCAGCCGTGTTAACAGCGCGGGTAAGGTCAGAGGACACGACGATTGCATCATCCGGCAGATGCGCACTTAATCGGGCGATTGCGGCCGTGTCTGACAGGTCGGCGGGCACATCGCGCCAACCGGTAAAGGTTTTTTGGTGGGTGGGCCCATGCCTGATCCAGTGCCAGGTGGTCATGGGTGAACGCCTTTGAGCGTTTGGCTAAGACCTGCAACCACATGTATCACACAGTCAGCCTGAGCCGCGAGGGCGATGTTCAGGCGCCCCTGTGCCTCTCGGAATTGTCGAGCAAGCGCATTATCAGGTACGATGCCCTGACCCACCTCGTTAGTGACCACAACCACTGGCGCGGCGCAGTCGGACAGAGCGTTCAAAAGGTTGCTCTGGGCGTCGGATAGATCATCGCCGTCCAGCAGTGCGTTAGTCAGCCACATGGTTGCGCAGTCCAGCAGAACCGCGTGCCCTTGCACGCAGGATTTAAGCGCCTGAGCAGTGTCATTTGCCGCATCAACATTAGTCCAGCGGGCGTTGCGGCGCGCTTTATGCACCTTAATTTTGGCTTCCATTTCTTCGTCGAATACCCGCGATGTCGCTAAGTAGGCCGGGTGTAAGCCACTGTTCAGGATTATTTTTTCTGCAGTCACAGATTTTCCCGAGGCGGCGCCGCCTAGAACGAGTGTAAGGGCAGACAACACTTTTTCCATCTTTCTGGTGAACCGAAACAAGATGCCATGCGTAAACAATACAAGAAAGCAAAACAAGTATAACTGTTCCGGGGGATGACCGTATGCCATTAGACAACTCCAGAGACATGTCGCTATCTCGCACAGCAATGAAAGCCGAATTGCTGGACGCTGAGACTGAACTCCGCTTGGCATATGCATGGCGTGACGAACGTGACGAAGCCGCTTTGCACCGGCTGATAACGGCCTACATGCGTTTGGCCATTTCGATGGCGTCCAAGTTTAAACGCTATGGTGCACCAATGAACGACCTGATCCAAGAGGCGGGCTTGGGTCTGATGAAGGCCGCAGACAAGTTTGACCCAGACCGCGGCGTTCGCTTCTCGACATATGCGGTTTGGTGGATCAAGGCGTCTATACAAGATCATGTCATGCGGAACTGGTCGATGGTGCGAACCGGGTCGACGTCATCGCAAAAATCTCTGTTTTTCAACATGCGCCGTGTACAAGCGCGCCTCGAGCGTGAAAGCCAAGCCGCGGGCGAGACTTTGGATAAGCATCAGTTGCGGCAGCTAATCTCGACAGAAATTGGTGTCCCACTTCATGATGTAGAGATGATGGAAGGTCGCTTGTCAGGCTCTGACTATTCGCTGAACGCGACACAGTCGGTGGATGACGAAGGCCGCGAATGGATTGATGCGCTGGAAGACGAAAGCGCACAGGCCGCCGAAACAGTTGAGCATTCGCATGATACTGAACAACTGCGCGCGTGGTTACTTGACGCGCTGAACGGTTTGAATGAACGTGAGCGGTTCATCGTGCGCGAGCGGAAACTTCTTGACGAGCCGCGAACATTGGAAAGCCTCGGGCAGGAATTGAAGTTGTCCAAAGAGCGGGTCAGGCAGTTGGAAGCGGCCGCTTTCGGTAAGATGCGTAAAGCACTGGAAAGCCAAAGCCGCGAGGTGCATCACTTCCTCGCATGAGATGCCTTGCGTTTTTAATGATAGTTGTGTTTGGCCTACCTGTGGTGGCAAGCCCATTTTCAGCAGATGTAGTCGTGTTGGGGGAACTGCACGACAACTCACATCACCACGACCGACAAGCGCGCATCGTCGCGCAGCTGGCCCCGACAGCTTTGGTGTTCGAAATGCTGACCGGCCCTCAGGCTTTGGCCAATATACCCGGAGGCGGTTCTGAAGCGTTGGAAACGGCCTTTGCCTGGGAAAACAGTGGCTGGCCTGATTTTTCCATGTACTATCCAATTTTTGCTGCTGCCCCTGCGGCACGTGTGTTTGGGGCAGCTGTGCCCCGCGATGCTGCACGAAAAGCGATGCGTGACGGCGTTGCCTTTGCCTTTGGGATCGGGGCAGGCAGCTATGGTTTGACCAAACCCTTGAACCCAGATGAACAAAAGGCGCGCGAAGCGCTGCAGATGGCTGCGCATTGCGATGTAATGCCACCCGAGATGCTGCCTGCGATGGTTAACATTCAGCGTTTGCGGGATGCAGAGCTGGCCAAGATGGCACTGCGCGCATTCCAGTTAACAGGCGGGCCTGTAATTGTAATTACTGGCAATGGCCACGCGCGTTTGGATTGGGGGATGCCGGTCTACCTCGCGCGGGTGGCACCCGATCTGAAAATTGTGACCCTGGGACAGGGCGAAGATGGTGTTCCGCCAAAGGGTAGATTTGATATTGTCGAGATGACACCGGGTATCGATCGCCTCGATCCTTGTCTCGCGTTCCGCTAGTCATGCTTGCGCGGGCTGGCCCTTGGCTCTGCAGCAGACTATGGTCTCGTTCAACATCACGATCGGAGCAAGCATCATGCTGACGGACAAGCGCATTCTGCTGATCCTTACTGGGGGGATCGCGGCCTATAAGGGGCTCGATCTTATTCGACGATTGCGCGCGCGTGGTGCACAGGTCACGCCGGTGCTGACCCGTGCGGCAGAACAGTTCGTGACACCACTTGCCGTGTCGGCCTTGGCAGGGCAGAAAGTTTACCGTGATCTGTTCGATCTGACCGATGAGGCAGAGATGGGGCACATTCAACTATCGCGCTCAGCAGATCTGATTTTGGTGGCCCCCGCAACGGCAGACATCATGGCAAAGATGGCGCAGGGGCGGGCTGACGATCTGGCATCGACGCTGCTGTTGGCAACAGATACGCCAGTGATGATCGCGCCTGCGATGAACGTGCGCATGTGGGAACATGCGGCGACACAGCGCAATCTGACGCAGTTGCGCAACGACGGTGTGGCGGTGATTGGGCCAAATGATGGCGATATGGCCTGTGGCGAGTTTGGGCCGGGTCGGATGTCAGAGCCGTTGGAAATCGTGGATGCGGTGGCCGGGCACTTTGGCCCACGCCCTTTGACAGGCCGCCGCGTGCTGGTGACGTCCGGCCCCACGCAAGAGCCGATTGATCCGGTGCGCTATATTGCTAATCGTTCATCGGGTGCGCAGGGGACTGAGCTGGCGCGCGCGCTGGCTGATCTGGGAGCAGAGGTAATCTTTGTTACGGGCCCTGCGGATGTGCCGCCCCCGTCAGTTGTGCAGGTGGTGCCGGTGCAGACGGCGCGCGAGATGCGTGACGCAGTCTTGTCCGCTTTGCCGGTTGATGCTGCTGTTTTCGCCGCAGCCGTGGCCGATTGGCGCGTGGCCAGCGCCAGTGACCGAAAACTAAAAAAATCCAAGGATGGTGTACCAATGTTCGAGTTTGCGGAAAACCCGGACATTCTGGCTGGTGTTGCGCAGATGGTCGAGGGCCGCCCCGATCTGGTGGTTGGCTTTGCTGCCGAAACCGATGATGTGATCACCCATGCCACGGCCAAGCGCATACGCAAGGGCTGCGACTGGATCGTTGCAAATGACGTATCACCCGGGACCGGGATCATGGGTGGAAGCGAGAATGCCGTGACGCTGATCAGCGATGCAGGAGCGGAGACCTGGCCGCGCATGTCCAAGAGGGATGTGGCACGACAACTGGCGGAGCGGGTCGCGGCGGCTGTGGGTTAAGCACATACTTTGGCATGCGGCGCGCCGATTGGCGCTGTTTGAATGTGAGTTTATTTTGCAAGATGAAGACAGGATCAATTGTGCTTGAGATGATGCGCGTGGCAGGGGCGGATGTTACAATCCCACTGCCTTCTTATGAGACTTCGGGAGCGGCCGGTGCAGATGTGCGAGCTAGTTTTCCCGATCACGGAAATGTTGTTCTTGCGCCTGGCGCGCGCATGCTGGTGCCGACCGGGTTGATCATGGCTGTGCCGCAGGGCTTTGAGGTTCAGATGCGTCCCCGCTCAGGCCTTGCCCTGAAACATGGGCTGACGCTGGTCAATAGTCCCGGCACCATTGATAGCGATTACCGTGGCGAAGTTGGCGTGATCGTTTTGAACACTGGGATTGCGCCATTCGAGATTACACACGGCATGCGGATTGCACAGATTGTTCTGGCTCCGGTTGTGCAAGCTGACATTCGCGAGGTCATTGCTGTGGACGCAACGGCCCGGGGCTCAGGTGGATTCGGATCGACGGGACCTGACTGATGGTTCTGGTCTTGGCTCTTGGGGCGATGTTGTGGGGGATGGGTGCACTGATGAAGGCGCCGCGTCGGGCGCGTTGGGTCATGATCGGTTTGCTCTATATTGCGGTTCTGGGTCTGCATGTGGGCTTGTCTGATGGGCACCCTCTGCGGATGGCAACCGGGGAAAGCGAGGCGTTTTGGTTGATCTTGGGCGGGTTTTTTGCTTTGGTTTTGGCCTATCGTGCCGTCTTGCGCCGCTTGCGTGGACGCGTAGCCAGTGAAGAGGCAGGAGCGACACTGCTGCAGGTGGGCCCATTTTCGGACACCGAGTTAAACCGATACGCGCGGCACATCGCGCTGCGTGAGGTCGGTGGGGTGGGGCAAAAGGCGTTGAAGGACGCTCGGGTTCTGGTGGTTGGTGCTGGCGGTTTGGGTGCGCCTGTTCTTCAGTACCTGGCAGCTGCAGGTGTTGGGACCATTGGCGTGATCGACGATGACCTCGTCGAAAACGCAAATCTGCAAAGGCAGGTCATTCACCGCGACGCCGATATTGGCGTGCCCAAGGTATTTTCCGCAAAGGCCGCGATCGAGGCTCAAAACCCCTTTATCACTGTTCGCCCGTATCATCGTCGTCTTACCAAAGACATCGCTTTCGAGCTATTGGCCGACTATGACCTTGTGCTGGACGGGACGGACAATTTTGACACCCGTTATCTGGTTAACGCTGCAGCGGTGGCGCTGGGTGTTCCGCTGATTTCTGGGGCATTAACCCAGTGGGAAGGGCAGATCAGCGTCTTTGACCCTGCGCAGGGTGGCCCCTGCTACCAATGTGTATTTCCCCAAGCGCCTGCGCCCGCCCTTGCTCCTAATTGTGCCGAAGCCGGGGTGATTGGCCCCTTGCCGGGGGTGGTGGGTAGCATGATGGCCGTTGAGGCAATCAAGCTTCTCACAGGGGCTGGCACGCCGCTGCGAGGTGAAATGGTGATTTATGACGCGCTTTACGGCGAAAGCCGCAAGATCCGTCTGGCCCGGCGCGAAGATTGTGTGACCTGTGGCCAGGCATCGGTGGCGGCGGGATGAAGTCTGCACTACTTATGCCTTAAAGGAGACCCTTCCAATGACCAATGTCCTCTTGCAGACTTGGAACACGCCGTTCCGGATTGCCCCCTTTGACGCGATTTCAGATAGTGATTTTGCCCCTGCTTTGGACGTGGCACTGACCCGCCATCGGGCCGAGATCGACACCATTGCAACCGCATCAACGCCAGCGACATTTGCCAATACTATCGAGGCGTTAGAGGCAGCTGGGCAGGACCTCGACAAAGTGCTTGGCACGTTTTTCACGGTTGCAGGGGCCGACAGTAATCCCGCGCGTGAGGCGCTTCAGCGTGACTTTTCACCTAAGTTAGCAGCACATTTTGCCGAGATTTCCAGCAACAAGGCCCTATATAAAAGGGTGGTGGAGGTGTGGAATGCTCGCATTGGGCTTGATCTGAACGACGAACAGGCCCGTGTTCTGATGCTGACACATCGCGGATTTATCCGCTCTGGTGCTGCGCTTGAGGGTGTGGACGAGAACCGCATGAAGGTGATCAAGGGGCGGCTGGCCGAGCTGGGCACGCAGTTTACCCAGAACCTTTTGGCCGACGAGCGCGATTGGTTCATGGCGCTTGGCGAAAAGGATTTGGCGGGTCTCCCGCCCTTTGTCATCGATGCTGCACAGGCTGCGGGTTCCGAAAAGGATGCAGGCGGTCCCGTGGTGACACTATCACGGTCTCTGATCGTTCCATTCATGCAATTTTCGACACGGCGTGACCTGCGCGAAGTGGCTTATAAGGCATGGGCGGCGCGCGGGGCCAACGGCGGTAACACAGACAATCGTGCAATCGCGTCTGAAATCCTAGGGTTACGTCAAGAACGCGCAATACTGTTAGGTTATGATAGTTTTGCCGACTACAAGCTCGAGACCGAGATGGCCAAGTCGCCTGACGCGGTCCGCGATCTGTTAATGGCCGTTTGGGCCCCGGCCAAGGCACGGGCTGAGGCTGATGCTAAAGCACTCGAAGAGATGATGCGCGCCGATGGAGTGAATGGCCCGCTTGAGCCGTGGGACTGGCGCTTTTACTCAGAACGTCGTTGCAAGATGTTACATGATCTCGACGAGGCAGAGCTGAAGCCATATTTCCAACTTGACCGTATGATCGAGGCTGCGTTTGACTGTGCAACGCGTCTGTTTGGCCTTGCGTTCAAACAGCTGGATGTGCCGCTTTACCATGAAGATTGCCGGGCATGGGAGGTCACGCGCGACGGCCATCACATAGCTGTTTTCATCGGTGATTACTTTGCACGTGGCTCAAAACGATCAGGCGCTTGGTGTTCAGCGATGCGGGGTCAGGCAAAGTTCCCCGCCGTGCAAAGTCCCGTGGTCATCAACGTGTGCAACTTTGCCAAGGGTGATCCTGCGCTGCTGAGTTACGATGACGCGCGGACGCTGTTTCACGAGTTTGGCCATGCCCTTCATCAGATGTTGTCGGATGTGACGTATGAGAGCGTTTCAGGCACGTCGGTGGCGCGCGATTTTGTCGAACTGCCTAGTCAGCTTTATGAGCATTGGCTGGATGTGCCCGAAGTGCTGGGCAATTTTGCCACCCACGCCGAAACTGGCGCGCCGATGCCGAGCGACCTGCTGAAAAACGTGCTGGCGGCGGCGACCTATGACATGGGGTTCCAGACAGTGGAATATGTTGCCTCGGCCCTTGTGGATCTGGCCTTTCATCATGGTGCAGCCCCTGCTGACGCGATGGCGCGGCAGGCTGAGATCCTTGAAGAGCTCGGCATGCCTCGTGCTATCGGCATGCGCCACGCGACACCGCATTTCGCGCATGTCTTTGCGGGCGATGGCTACTCGTCGGGCTATTACAGCTACATGTGGTCTGAGGTGATGGACGCCGATGCTTTTGCCGCTTTTGAAGAGGCGGGAAGCGCGTTTGATTCCGAAACGGCCCGCGCGCTTGAGACGCATATCCTGAGCACCGGTGGCAGCGTCGACGCGGCCGCGCTTTATACCGCATTCCGCGGACGGCTGCCGGGTGTCGAGGCGCTGTTGAAAGGGCGCGGGTTGGCGGCCTGATGTGCGGATCGCATGCGTCACAACTGGTGCATAACCACCTTTCGTTCAGGCCGCAGGCCGGGCAGCGCCCGCCTCTCACCACCAAAGAGCACATTTGTGATTTAAAGGTGCCAAGTTGCAATCGTTTCTGATGAACCCTGAAAGAAACTTTGGTGTTTCAATATGCTCACCAAAGGTCGGACACTGCCCTTTGTCACGTTATGCAAAGGTCTTTCTACGCGTTTAATATCAGATGTCTGAGAAGCTCAAAACTGGGCCGACTTAGGGGCGACAGGCTCTAATAGCCCGCTGTCTTGTCCACCAGATGCAAGAACGGCGCGCCCGTCTCGCCGCGCCGGATGTTTTCGGCCACGCTCAGCGCTGAATAGGCGGGGCGGGTCTCGGATGCGATGTGCGGTGTCACTGTGACGTTGGGCGCGGTCCAATAGCGGTGGTCTGCGGGCAGCGGCTCTGTCCGGAACACATCCAGCGTGGCATGGCCAATCTGGCCTGTGCTTAGCGCTTCCAGCAGCGCATCGTCGTCTATCAGCGGGCCACGGCCCGGATTCAGGATGCGCGCGCCATGGGGCATTAGGGCGAGCGTTTCGGCGTTCAGCGTATTTTCGGTCGCATCTGTCTTGGGCAGCAGTAAAACGCAGTAGTCTGCGCATTGCAGGGCTGCACGCAGCCCGTCAGCCCCGCTTAGGCATGTGACGCCGTCGAGAGATTTGGCAGAGCGGCTCCACCCCGTGACATTGAACCCAAGCCTTGCTAATGCCTTGGCACAGGCAGCGCCCAATTCGCCCAAGCCCAGCACCGTCACCCGCCTGTCAAAGGCCAGCGGTGGCGGGACGGGATCCCACGTGCCGGGGGCTGCATCGATATGCGCGTCGATGCCCAGATGCAGGCGCAGGATGTGCCCGGTGACCCATTCGAGCATGCCTTGGGTCAGGGCTGGATCAACCATGCGGCACAAAGGAATGTTCAGGGTGTCATTACCCACGATTGCCTCGACACCTGCCCAAAGGTTCAGCACCGCCTTGGCGCGGGTGTAGGGGGTAAAATCCTGCAGGGCAGAATTGGGGGCATAGACTATGTAATCGACTGTTTCGGGGGGCAAATCTGTGGCGATATTGGCTGTGATCCCAGTAGACGCGATGGCGTCTTGCAGCGGACGTTGGTATGCTGGCCATTCGGATTTGGGGGCGGCAAACAGGACGTTCACGCTCATGTTGCAAAAGCCCCATCCAAGCGGGCCATACCCTTAATCTCGATCGGGTTGCCGGATGGGTCGGAAAAGAACATTGTCGATTGTTCGCCGGGTTGCCCTTCGAACCGGATTTGTGGGGCAAGGATGAATGCGGTGCCGTGTTTCGCCAGTCGATCGGCCAAAGCGCGCCACTCTGCCATTGGCAGGACGGCACCGAAATGTGGCATCGGCACCTTATGTACTCCGACCTTGCCAGTTGGCGCGCTGGCAAAGGGCTGGCCCAGATGACACGACAACTGGTGCCCGAAAAAGTCAAAGTCGACCCATGTTTCGGAGCTGCGTCCCTCGGGACAACCCAGAAGCGTGCCATAAAACGCGCGGGTACTGTCGAGGTCGTCGACATTAAAAGCGAGGTGAAAGATGGACATGGGTGCATGCTCCGTATTGCGATGCGCTTGGTTTATAGCGTTTGATGAACTGCCTAAAAACAATTCTCACCTAACGCGTTGAAATCTTTGATTTCAGGCAGCGTTAGGTGAGTCAAGTTTCTTGCATTCTGCTTTAGCGCGCTGCATGCACAAATGGAAACCTGTTTTAGCGGGGCCGATGGACATGTGCGCTTTGCGCCAGTCCAAAAGACAGCAACAGAACCAGCATCGCCGAGCCTCCATAGCTGACCATTGGCAGCGGTACGCCCACGACAGGGGCCAGCCCCATAACCATCGACATGTTCACGGCAAAGAACAAAAAGAAGTTCAAAGCGATGCCAAGAATTAACAAAGACGAAAACCTGTCTTTGTTGGCAATTGCCGACGCAATGCAGAAGAGAATGATGAGCGTATAGAGCATCAATAACGAAAACGCGCCGACAAAACCAAACTCTTCGGCGAGCGTTGTAAAGATAAAATCAGTGTGTTTTTCAGGCAGGAAGTTCAACCGCGATTGCGTGCCCTGCATAAAGCCGCGCCCCGTCCAGCCCCCTGATCCCAGTGCGATCTTGGACTGCGTGATGTGGTAGCCAGCGCCAAGTGGATCAGAGGACGGATCAAGAAACGTATCGATCCGCTTGTACTGATAATCTTTGAGCATTTGCCAACTTGTGCCGCGCGATTGAAACACTGAAACGATCAGGCCGACGCCAGAGGCAAGGACCGCCGCGAAATAGGCCCAGTGCACACCTGCTAAAAACATCAGTCCACCACCCGCCGCCAGTAAAAGGATCGCGGTGCCCAAGTCGGGTTGCCGAAGTACCAATGCAACTGGGATTGCGATCATTGCAAGTGGTATCAGAACGAACAAAGGATGCGATTTACGGGCTGGCGGGATCCAGTCATAGTAGGCAGCCAACATCAGTACCAAGGCGACTTTCATCAATTCGGATGGTTGCAACCGCATAAAGCCTAGGTCAATCCAGCGTTGCGCGCCCATGCCGACAGAGCCAAAAAATTCCACTGCTATCAGCAGGATTAGCGACGCTGTATAGGTCAAGCCTGCCATACTGCGCCAAAACCAGATCGGTATCATGGCGATGATCAGCATCAACACGAACCCAAGGGCAAAACGTTTCATCTGTGGTTCTGCCCAGGGGCTAAAGGATCCGCCCGCCACTGAATAGAGCATCAAAAAGCCGATACCCGCCACGGCAGTCAACAGCAGCGCTATCGGCCAGTTCAGGTAGAGCAGTTTGCGCGGTCCGGTTGGAACATGTTTGACCGTGTATTCAAGATAACTCATGCCTGATCCTTGCCCGACACATTGGCGATGGGCTGCACACTGCGCAGTTTGCGCTGTTGCTTAATGATTTTGGCGCGGTCCTTGGTCGGGTAGGCTTCGACTGGGGGTTCACCCCCAAAAAGGGCCTGAAGTGTAATATCACGTGCGATGGGGGCCGCGACGCTGGACCCGCCGCCGCCGTGTTCCACGACAACCGCAACGGCGTATTTAGGATTGTCATAGGGCGCAAAGTTTACAAACAACGCGTGGTCGCGGCGTTCCCACGGTAGATCTTCGTTTTTGGTGACGCCTGCCGCATGCTCGGCGGTTGTGATGTTGCGCACCTGGCTTGTGCCGGTCTTTCCCGCCATGCGCATTGCATCGTCGATAATACGGCTGCCATAGGCTGTACCGCGCCGGTCGTTGACCACATCGAACATGGCACTGCGGATTATGCGCAGGTTGTTTTCGTTCATCCCAAGGCTGGGACCTGCGCCCGTGGGCTGTTCGATGCCGTCGACGTTCTTGATTAGTCGTGGTCGCACAGCATTGCCCGAGGCTAGTCTTGCCGCCATCACGCACAATTGCAGTGGCGAAGCCAGCATATAGCCTTGGCCGATGGACGCGTTGACCGTATCGCCAATGACCCAATCTGTGCCGTGCGTTCGATTTTTCCAATTTTTGGTCGGCGTCAAACCCTTGACTACAGCCGACATGGGCACGTCATGCCGTATTCCAAGGCCAAAGCGATTGGCCATGGCTGTAATTTTTTCGATGCCAACCTTGAGTGCCAGATCGTAAAAGTAGACATCGCAAGATTGTTTAAGTGAATCTTGGAGGTTTACGTGGCCGTGCCCTGCCCGTTTCCAACAGTGGAACTTGCGCCCTGATACTTCTAGATGACCGGGGCAGTAGGTAGTTTCTTCGGGTTCGATCAACCCGTCTTCGAGCGCAGCCATGGCGACAATCATCTTGAACGTCGAGCCGGGCGGGTAGGACCCCTGAACTGATTTGGAGGCGAGTGGGCGACGACTATTTTCGGTCAGGGCGGCGTAATCATCATTTGAAATTCCCCGCACGAACAGATTGGGATCAAAGGTGGGGGCTGATGCAATTGCCACCAGGTCGCCGCTCTTCACATCCATCACGATCGCGCTGGCGCTTTCGTTGCCAAGCCGCGCCTGAACATAGCTTTGCAGATCAGCATCCACGGTCAATTGCAGATCAGAGCCGGGCGTGCCTTCGCGCCGGTCAAGCTCGCGCATGACACGACCCGTTGCATTGACCTCGACCCGCTTGGCGCCGCCTTTGCCTCTTAGGGGGCCCTCGGCTTTGGCTTCGACTCCGACCTTGCCAATCTGAAACCGGGGGATCCGCAGCAATTGGTCCGGATCGTCGATCCGAGCAAGATCATAATCGCTGACTGGACCAACATATCCAAGCACATGCGCAAAGTCAGAGCCGCGCGGATACACCCGGCTGAGCCCGACTTCTGGCGTGACACCGGGCAACGCAGGCGCATTCACAGAAACTCGACTAAGATCTTCCCAGTCAACTTTATCGGCAACAGTAACAGGAAGAAACGGGGCGGAGCGCTGCATTTCAGCAAGCGCACGTGCGACTTCTTCAGGGACAAGCGGGATGATTGCCCTGAGCCGCTTCAATACTGCGTCCACGTCGCCTGCATCTTCGCGGACGATCACGATCCGATAACTTGGTACGTTGCGTGCGAGGGCAATCCCGTTTCGGTCGAACACTTCACCCCGGGCCGGTGGGATAAGCCGGATGTTAATCCGATTTTCCTCCGCCAAAAGGCGAAACTGGTCGGCCTGGTCTAATTGAAGAAACTGCATGCGCGTGCCGAGTGCGCCAACAAAGACAAGCTGCAGCGCCCCCAAAACTGCTGTGCGGCGGGTGATCAGGCGCTGACTTGCCGCGCCATCTGCATTCGGGCGCTTCATGAGCGTCCCCCCTTGCCATCGATGTCGCTAGCGGTGCCTTTGCGCACGCGCATCAGGCCGTGTGTCGTAGCAATGACTAAGGGATAGGCCAGTACCGTTACTGCGATCTGGATCAGTGCAGGTCCAATAGAGGGAAGTTCGACCAGCAAAAGGGCCAACACCAACCTGTAGCCCAGCCCAATGCCCACGATCCATGCCGCGATTGATGCCAGTTCAGTGCCCAAACCGGCATCGCGTAAGCTGCGCGACTGCACCTTGATCTGTTCGCATGCGATTAATGCCAGCATTGCCCAAAGTCCGGGTGGGCGCTGCAAAAGCACGTCTGCCAGCAGAAAGGTCGCAGCCAGCAAGGTCGCCGGCACGTATTCCGGGCGTCGTACAGACCAAGCGAGCGCAAAGGTAAGTATTAGGTCGGGCCAGATCAGTCCGTCTGCCGCTGTTTGAAGCGGTAACAGATGAAAGAATAGGATCGTGACAATCAAAAAAGTAAAAGTCGCGCGCATAATCCATAGCCGCGATGGTGTCAGATTAATCATGACATGCCTCTCGTGAGATAGGCGCTCGTGTCATTCGTCCTTTCCTTCGCTCAACATCGCCGCGGCAGCGGGACGCAAAACATCGTTGGTGTCGGAAACGGGTTCAATGCCGTAGTGGCGCAGCACGCGGAGGAATTCGAGCCGCTCGTAATCTGCCGCAAGCCGCACGCGCAAGCGTCCGCCGGGATCAGCGGCCACCTGGCCAATCAGCAGGTCTGCTGGGAACACACCTCCGTCGCCGCTCGTAACGACACGGTCACCGGGGCGTACAAGATCAGGGTTCTCAAGAAAGTCGATAGGCGGCGCTGCCGAGTTGTCGCCTGCCACGATGACGCGCTGGCCGGACGGTTGTACGACCGCTGGAATGTGGCTTGAGGCGTCCGTGGTCAGGATCACGCGCGAAGTATTGCGGGCCACCCCAGAGATCCGCCCCACGAGTCCGATGCCGTCCATTGTGGCCCATCCTTCGACGATACCATCGCGCGCACCAACGTTCAGCAGCACGGATTGACGGAAGGGAGAGCCCGAGTCGGCCAAGACCACGCCGGTGATAAAGGTTAGCCGTGGATCGTGTCGTACTTTGTTTAGGTCAAGCAACCGAGCGTTTTCCTGTTCCAGCTGCAAGGCCGCTTCTTTCCAGGCCTGCATCTGACGCAATTCGCGGCGCAGTTCTGAGTTTTGCTTTGCAATACGGCGGTAGCTTTGGAAATCGCGGATCAGGTTGACCGTGCCGGTTACTGGTGCCATCGCCCAATCAAGATTTGGCACGATGCTATCTGTTACTTGGGCGCGGAACCGTTCAACACGAGGGCTGTCTATCCGCCAGATCAGGAACACGCCTGTTAGCATCAGCACCAGAACAACCAGTATGAGCCGCCTGAGCGGGCCCGTGTAGTCTGTGTTCATACGATCCTTGGCCAAGGCGTGATAACCTTATTGCTGTTGGAAACCTGTGTCGAATGGTGTGCGATTTGCGGCTGTTGGACAAGTCAACTTTTGCTGCGTGGCCTGGCTGTCAGCTGTCATAGTCGATGGCATGGCGCAGTTGTTTTTCGTGTTCAAGTGCCTTTCCAGTACCAAGAGCAACACAATTAAGCGACTCGTCAGCGATGGAAACAGCAAGTCCTGTTTGTTCTCGAAGGGCCAGGTCCAGATCACCCAGAAGTGCGCCACCACCGGTTAGCATTACGCCCCGGTCGACGATATCGGCTCCCAAATCAGGTGGTGTTGTTTCAAGTGCGGCCATAACAGCTTCGCAAATTTGCTGAACCGGTTCGGTCAGTGCTTCGGCAATCTGCGCCTGGGTAACCTCTATTTCCTTGGGTACGCCATTTAACAGATCACGGCCCCGGATGTGCATAGATGTGCCGCGTCCGTCATCGGGCATACGTGCTGTCCCGATCGAGGTCTTGATACGTTCGGCTGTGGTTTCGCCAACCAGCAGGTTTTGCTGCCGGCGCAGGTAGGAAATAATCGCCTCGTCCATACGATCACCGCCGACACGAACCGAGCGCGCATAAACGATATCGCCAAGGCTAAGGACCGCGACCTCGGTCGTCCCACCACCGATATCCACAACCATGTTGCCGGTCGGGTCGGTGATCGGCATCCCCGCGCCAATCGCTGCAGCGATGGGTTCTGCAATCAGGCCTGCGCGCCGCGCACCTGCGGACAGAACTGACTGGCGAATGGCGCGCTTTTCAACTGGCGTTGCGCCGTGAGGCACGCAGACAATGATCTTGGGCTTGGAAAATGTGGAGCGTTTGTGAACTTTGCGGATGAAGTGTTTGATCATCTCTTCGGCAGTGTCAAAGTCGGCAATGACGCCTTCGCGCATAGGGCGGATCGCTTCGATGCTGCCGGGCGTCCGGCCCAGCATCAGTTTGGCGTCTTCGCCCACTGCAAGTACCTTCTTAACGCCATCCTTGATGTGGTAGGCAACAACTGACGGCTCAGATAGAACGACGCCCTTGCCCTTGACGTAGACAAGCGTGTTCGCAGTGCCCAGGTCAATCGCCATGTCTGACGAAAACAGCCCACCGAAATTTCCAAATACTGACATCCGCCGTGCACCCCAAATACATTCATCGCCCCGACTCGGGACGCGAATGATGACTTGCTTATAAGGTCGGGTCAGCCCACATAAAAGACCGTATTCAGAATGAGAACGGCACGATTGCGCCGATTTGAAGAAGAGTGCCCAGACCATGTAATGGACCGACGGCACTTGCTAAGAAGTTTGTGCAACATATCATGTGCGCCGTACGAAGGTTGCGATTTAAAAGCGCTGCCAAAAGCGCGATTGCCAGTTATGTCATTGGGTTTTTGATTTAACTGGTCGGAATGTGTCTGGAAGATATTGTAAGGCAATGATGTGGAACGGCTTCGCGGCGGGCACATTCGGCCCGCCCCAGTCGGCTTAGCTGACGACCTTATAGCTGATTTCTGCCTTGTCCGTGCCGCTTCGTTCACGTCGGACCAACAGACGATTGAGCGCGTGAACATAGGCTTTGGCTGATGCAACCACGGTGTCCGTGTCGGCGGACTGGCCCGTCACGATGCGGCCTTCTTCCTCCATTCGGACAGAAACCGTGGCTTGCGCGTCCGTGCCTTCGGTGACGGCATGTACCTGATAAAGTTGCAGCCGGGCCTCATGGGGAAATAGCGCACGCACTGCATTAAACGTCGCATCCACTGGGCCATCGCCGGTCTGGGTGGTTTGCAACTTCGCCCCATCTATCGTCATAACAAGGTCAGCTACCTGTGGCCCTTCGGTGCCGCAGCGCACTGCCAGTTTCTCGATCTTGAGGCGCTCGTCCTCGGGGTCGGTTGAGGTGCGCATCAGCGCAATCAGGTCATCGTCAAAGATTTCCTTTTTACGGTCAGCCAATGCCTTGAACCGCACAAATACATCCTTGAGCTGATTGTCTCCGACCTCAAAGCCCAGCTGTTCCAGCTTGTCGCGCAGCGCGGCCCGGCCCGAATGCTTGCCCATAACCAGATTGGTTTCCGAAAGGCCAACGTCTTCGGGGCGCATGATCTCGAAGGTTTCGGCATTTTTGAGCATGCCATCCTGATGGATGCCGCTTTCGTGGGCAAATGCGTTTTTCCCAACGATAGCCTTGTTAAACTGCACCGGAAATCCAGAGACGGTCGCGACACGGCGCGAGATATTCATGATTTTGGTGCTGTCGATGCCGGTTTGGTAGGGCATGATGTCGTTGCGCACCTTCATAGCCATCACGACTTCTTCCAGCGCGGTGTTGCCTGCCCGTTCGCCCAGCCCGTTGATCGTACATTCAATCTGGCGCGCTCCGGCCTCAACCGCTGCAAGGCTATTGGCAGTCGCCATGCCCAGATCGTTGTGGCAGTGCGTGGCAAAGACGACGCTATCTGCACCCGGCACGTTTTCGAGCAGTTTACGGATCAGATCGGCGCTTTCGCGCGGCGCAGTATAGCCTACCGTATCGGGGATGTTGATCGTTGTAGCACCCGATTTGATCGCAATTTCGACAACACGGTAAAGGTAATCCAATTCGGTCCGCGTGGCATCCATTGGCGACCATTGCACGTTGTCGCACAGGTTACGCGCATGGGTCACTGTCTGTTCGATCCGCTCGGCCATTTCGTCCTTGCTGAGGTTCGGGATGGCGCGGTGCAATGGCGAGGTGCCGATAAAGGTATGAATGCGGGGCTGGCGGGCATGTTTCACAGCTTCCCAACAGCGGTCGATATCGCCAAACTGTGCCCGTGCGAGGCCGCAGATCACTGACGTATCTGCATTCTTGGCGATTTCCGATACGGCGTTAAAGTCACCTTCGGACGCAATGGGAAAGCCTGCTTCTATGATGTCGACGCCCATGTCATCCAGCAGGCCTGCGATTTCCAGCTTTTCTGCGTGGGTCATGGTGGCGCCGGGGGATTGTTCGCCGTCGCGAAGAGTTGTGTCGAAGATTACAACGCGGTCTTGTGTCATTTGAGTTCTCTTTTTCGTCTGATCCTGAAGCCTTGGGCGCGCGGGCTATCCTCTGAGCGGGCGCGCCATCTGGCTGCGCTCAGAGGCGGATTAGGAGCAGGAGGCCACGCAGAGCGGCACCGAAAGGGCGCAGGCTAAGGGTATGTGTGGCGGGTTTCATAATTACGGTTATATCTGCTGGATTTAAAATGGGAAGGCGCAATTTGTGCGCGTGTGAAACTGTGCATTCGCGGAACAATGAAGCTGGAAGAGCGGGATGGCGGGGCTAGTTCGTTGGTCATGGAAAAAGTTTTGATCATAGGATCCACTGGTGGGATCGGCTCAGCCCTTGTACGTAGTCATACAAAGCGAGGCGCGCAGGTGGTTGGGTTGTCGCGGTCGCGTGATGGCTTAGACATCACCGATGCGGATGCCGTGGCGCGGGTTTTGACCGGACACGGGCCGTTTGACCGGGTTGTCGTCGCCACTGGTGCGCTCGAGATCGCGGGTGCTGGCCCAGAGAAAACTATTAAGCGATTGGATCCGCAGGCGATGCTGGATCAGTTTGCATTAAATGCGGTTGGTCCGGCCCTTGTCTTGAGCCATGCGCACAGGCTGTTGCGCCGGGAAAGCCAGAGCGTTTTTGCGGTGCTTTCAGCACGGGTTGGCTCGATCGCGGACAATCGCATCGGTGGCTGGATAGGCTATCGCAGCGCCAAGGCCGCTGTTAATCAGGTGGTGCGCACGGCATCGATCGAACTGGCCCGAACGCACAAGAAGGCGACGGTTGTGGCGCTGCACCCCGGTACCGTCGCGACTGCGTTTACCGAAAAATACCTTGGCCGGCATCCGGCTGCGGCGGCGGATGATGCCGCGGGCAACCTCATAGCGGTGATGGATGGCTTGCGGCCCGATCAGACAGGCCGTTTCTTGGACTATTCTGGTGCGGAGGTGCCTTGGTGACCCGATTGATTTTAGTTCTGGGAGACCAACTGAGCGATGGACTTTCCTCGTTAACGTCGGCGGACAAAGCCAACGACATAGTGGTTATGGCCGAGGTGATGGAAGAGGGCCGTTATGTTCCGCATCATCCTAAAAAGATCGTGCTGATTCTGGCCGCAATGCGCAAATTTGCAGCGCGTTTGCGGGATCAAGGCTGGCAGGTCGCTTATTCTAAACTCGACGACACGAGCAACACACAGTCAATCTCCGGCGAGTTGATCCGCAGGGCGTCAGACATTGGTGCAACCGAGGTCATCGCGACCCGCCCCGGCGAGTGGCGGCTGATCGAGGCGTTAGAGACCTGTCCGCTGACCGTCACGCTATTGGAAGATGACAGGTTTATCGCGACCCATGCCACTTTTGATCAGTGGGCGCAGGGCCGCAAAGCGTTGCGGATGGAATATTTTTATCGTGATATGCGGCGTCAGACAGGCCTTTTGATGGAGGGCGACGCCCCTGCTGGGGGCAAGTGGAATTACGATCACGACAACCGCAAGCCCGCGCCGGGGGACATTGGTTACAGCGGTCCGATGCAATTTGGCCCAGACGAAGTAGTCGAAGATGTGATTTCAATGGTTGAGCGTCATTTCGGCACACATTTCGGTGCGATCCGCCCGTTCTGGTTCGCCACTGACCGGGATCAGGCGCAGCGCGCGCTTGCACATTTCATCTGCCATGGCCTCGCCGGGTTTGGCGACTATCAGGACGCGATGCTGGCGGATCACAAGTTTCTCTATCATGCAATCGTGTCGCCCTACCTGAATATTGGTTTGCTGGATCCGCTAGAGGTTTGTCACGCCGTAGAAGATGCGTGGCGAGCGGGTGATGTTCCGATCAACGCAGCGGAAGGGTTTATTCGGCAGGTCATCGGCTGGCGCGAATATGTGCGTGGCATTTATTTCCTGGAAGGTCCGGACTATGCGGCACGCAATGGTCTGGGCCACAGTCGCGCGCTGCCAGCTTTTTTCTGGGGCGGCGAGACCAAAATGCTTTGTGTTTCCAAGGCAGTGGAACAGACCCGGACCGAGGCGTATGCCCATCACATTCAACGCCTCATGGTCACGGGCAATTTCGCGCTTTTGGCTGGGATTGATCCGGGCGCGGTGTCCGAATGGTATCTTGCCGTCTATACAGATGCGTTCGAATGGGTCGAGGCACCCAACGTGGTGGGCATGTCGCAGTTTGCGGATGGTGGTGTTATCGCCTCCAAGCCTTATGTGTCGTCAGGTGCTTACATTAACCGGATGTCGGATTACTGCAAAGGTTGCGCCTATAAGGTGAGTGTCAAGACGGGTCAGGATGCCTGCCCATTCAACCTGCTGTACTGGCATTTTCTGGATCGCCACCGCGATAGGTTTTCAAACAATGCGCGCATGGGCAACATGTATCGCACATGGGACCGGATGGATGAAGCGCGACGCACAACTGTTTTGGCAGATGCAGACGCTTTTCTGACGCGGATGGAACAGGGCGATTTGGTGTGAGCGCAGTCAACAAAGCGCTTTGGTTGACCGCAGAAGTGGGGATGTTACCCTTACGGCCATTGGGCCTGAGCCGCGTATAAAAAGAGCGTAGATGTTAACGTCAAAGCCAGTTTTGATTCTGGGCAGCGCCCCGGCTGTGATTGCGGCACGCGATGTGCCAAAGTCGGCATTTTCAGCGATTGTAGTGATCAACAACGCGTGGCGCGTTAGGGATGACTGGGATTACCATGTGGCGCCAGATGATTTCCCCAAAGACCGGATGCCTGAATCTTTGCTTGATGGGCAACAGTTTATAGGTTCAGGCGCGTTTGTTCCGGCAAATAACGCTTATGGTGGGATCATCTATGCGGGCGCGACGATGGCATTTACAGCAGGGTACTGGGTGCTGTCCGCTCTGCACCCATCGAAGATGGTTTTTTGTGGGTGTGATATGATCTATCCGGCGCATGGTCGTGGCCATTTCTATGGAAAGGGGTCGGCCGACCCGCTACGAGACGATATCACACTGCGCAATCTTGAGGCAAAATCTGCCCGGCTGATGATCTATGCTGCACGACAGGGCTGCGTCTGTTTGCGTGCGCCTGCACCCGAGAGCCGTCTTGTGTTTCCACAGGCCGATCCGCTTGGTGCAGATCAAACCAGCAAAGCGTTGCCGCTGCCTGATATGCCAACTGTTCTCAAGGCTGAGCAGGCAGAAGCCGACCTAGGATATATCGTCGAATCGGGCCGCTATTGGGAAGAAAATCGCACCTATTCGACTGAGGCGCTGGATGCGATTGATGAGCTCTGGCTGTCCGCGTTTTGGACAAAAGATAAGGCATCAACCAGCAGTTCGGTGGCATAGTCGTCATCGGTCGAAAGACGGGGTGGCCACACAGGTCTCAAACGCGTTAATACTACGATTTTCGCTAATGTTCATGCTGCAGGCAGTGACTTTTTGAACGCAGAATACGTCAAGTTTAGGAAACTGGCAGGCTGTCATCGCCGCGAGCAGTGATTGAGAAGCTGCATCTTCCCACTCTGCCCCCGAAGCGACGCCGCCAATTTTGATGCTTAGAGCTTGCGCTATGGGCAAGCGCGCGTCCTGCATGTTCCATTTTGCGTCGAAGGTGGTTTTGTCTGCAAGTTGGAATGCGCCGGTTAGGGCAGGTGCTTCCAAAAGATCATGCAGGGTGCCAAAGGCGGGCGCTTCGCCCTGACCATGCCATAGGCGGTCACGCAACATGCTGCCGCTGATGCGCCCATATTCTATGATGCGGCTCTGGGTATCGCGCACCTCGATGTCTTTGCTGTCAAAACCTTGCGGCGTGATCCGCGCGACGATGCCTTCGGTTGTGAAATTTCCGCTCTCTGGGGGAAGTGTGAACAGTGCATAGACCCGCCCGCCCGAGTTTCGATACAGGTGAAGCGTTACACCGGTGTCGCTGGTCGAGGTGGCTGCACGCGTCTGTGACCCATCCAGCGGATCTGACCAGAGTTCAACAAATTTCCAATCTGCCATTGCAGGCTGGGCCAGCAATGCGAGGCAAACTATTAGTCTGCAAAGCGCCATCAACCGCCTTCGGGTAAAGCGCCGTTTTCCCAAGCGCCCGAGGCTTCTTCGCCGGTGGCATAGCGCATTGTGCCAACACCCTGGCGTTTGCCGTTTTTGAAGGTGCCTTCGTAAATGTCGCCGTTTGTATAGGTTGCGGTCCCCGAGCCATGGATTTCGCCGGCTTTCCATTCGCCTTCGTATTCAAAGCCGCCGGCCATTGTGATCTTGCCCTGTCCGCTGCGTTGGCCATTTTCGAAACTGCCTACATAGACTGTGCCATCGGCATAAGTAGCGGTACCCTGTCCATCGCGCTGGCCATCCTGCCATTCGCCTTCATAGCGGTAGCCGTCGGAATAGGTCATGATGCCAATTCCGTGATTGCGTGCATTCTTGTAGCCACCTTCGTAAATGACGCCGTTAGCATAAGTTGCGCGGCCCTGACCCTCAATAACGCCAGCGATCCAATCACCGTCGTACGTAGAGCCATCAGTGTAAGTTATTTTGCCCTTACCATCGGCAAGATCATCGCGAAACTCGCCCTCATAGACGGCGCCATCGGGATAGGTGACGCGCCCCATACCAGAGATTTGGCCGTCGACCCATTGGCCGGTATAGGTATAGCCGTCATTGCCAATAAACGTGCCTTGGCCGTGCCGCCGATCATTTTGGAATGTTCCGTCGTATTTGTCATCATTGGCATAAATAACGCGACCTTCGCCCTGCCGTTGGCCGGAAACAAGGGCTCCCGTGTAGATATCGCCATTGGGCTGGGTCAGTGTGCCTTGGCCGTTGATCTGGCCGTCTTTCCAAAGACCGACATAGAGTAGCCCGTCAGTCATGGTAAGTGTGCCAGTGCCATTGCGCTTGCCAGCCGCGATCTGTCCGTCATAGACCGCACCATCGGGATAGGTGATGGTGCCAATGCCCTGCTTGATCCCGTCGACCCAGTCACCTTGATACTGATATCCACTTGGCGATTGCATCGTACCTTTGCCATGGTGTTTGGCGTTGCGGAACGATCCCTCGTAGATGATGCCGTTCGCATATATCGCGATGCCCTGACCCATGATCGCACCGGCCTGCCAGTCCCCTTCATAGGTGCCGCCATCGGCAAATATGATCTTGCCAAAGCCGTCTGGCTTACCCTTGGAAAACGCGCCTGTGTAGATTGAACCGTTGGGGAAACTGGCGACGCCTTCGCCCTTGATTTCTCCGTCGACCCAATCGCCCACATATTCATAGCCGTTGGGCAGCCGATACGTGCCGGTGCCATGTTGCAGGCCGCCTCGGAATGTACCCTCGTAAATACCGCCATCGTCGTACTGTTTGGTCAGCACGGAACCGCTTTGGGCGAAAACCATGCCCGGCAATAGGGCAAGGCAAAAGATCAGACTGCGAACACGCATCGCGTACCTCGGTAATTTCGTTGGCTCTGGCCAGTGAATGGCAGGCCGTGAAAGAGTAAGACAGTGGCGCGTTAGGGGCAATGCCTTTCGGTTTTATGCGCGGTTTGGGCAGAGTAAAGCGTGCAAGCTCGTGCCATTTCTCTGGATTTAATCAGCGCATGGCGTGATCTGGCCTGCGCGTTGGTGCCAACATTGGTGGCTTTGCGTCGCAGGTGGGTTTCCTTGCCTTGGCTTTCTGCTACATCTCGCCCGTCATTGAAGGAGAGCGGCCATGGCCGACAGGTTTCGCATAACATTAGGCCAGTTGGACCCGACGGTTGGAGATATCGACGGCAATGCCGCGAAAGCCCAAGCCGCATGGCAGGCGGGCAAGGATGCAGGTGCAGACCTCGTGGCTCTGCCCGAAATGTTCATCACCGGCTACAATGCGCAAGACTTGGTGATGAAACCGGCGTTTCATGTGGCCGCAATGCGTGCAGTTGAAGCACTGGCGGTTGATTGTGCGGACGGCCCCGCGCTGGCAATTGGTTGCCCATGGGCTGAGGGTGTCGAGCTATTCAATGCCTATCTCATCTGCAAAAATGGGCAGATCTCAAGTCGGGTTCTCAAGCACCATTTGCCCAACGAAACCGTGTTCGACGAAGTACGCATATTTGATGCAGGCCCCTTGGGTGGCCCGTATTCGGTTGGTGACACCCGCATCGGTAGCCCCATTTGTGAGGATGCTTGGCATCCGGATGTGACTGAAACCTTGCAAGAAACTGGCGCGGAGTTCTTTCTGGTGCCTAATGGTTCGCCCTACTGCCGCGGAAAGTTCGAGACGCGGCTGAACCACATGGTGGCTCGTGTGGTCGAGAATAACATGCCGCTGATTTATTTGAACATGGTTGGTGGTCAGGATGACCAGGTTTTTGATGGTGGGTCTTTTGCGCTTAACCCGGGTGGGTCATTGGCGGCGCTGCTGCCGGTCTTTGATGAAACCGTGGCCCATGTGGACCTCAAGCGCGGCCCGGAGGGCTGGCGTGTTGTACCCGGCGAATTGGCGCGTCACCCTGACACGTGGGAACAAGATTACCGTGTAATGGTAACGTCGCTGCGCGACTATTGTGCCAAGACAGGGTTCAAAAAGGTGTTGCTTGGCATGTCGGGCGGCGTGGACAGTGCGTTGGTTGCCACCATCGCGGTTGATGCGTTGGGGCCCGAAAATGTGCGTTGTGTAATGCTGCCGTCAGAATATACCTCGACGGACAGTCTCGAAGATGCAGAGGCCTGTGCGAATGCGCTTGGCTGCAACTATGAATACTTACCTATTTCCGAAGCGCGAGCGGCGGTGACCAGCACGCTTGCGCCATTGTTCGCTGGAACGGATCCAGACCTGACAGAGGAAAATATCCAGTCGCGGATTCGCGGATTGTTGCTGATGGCTCTGTCGAACAAGTTTGGCGAAATGCTTTTGACCACGGGCAATAAATCCGAAGTCGCTGTGGGCTATGCTACGATCTATGGCGATATGGCAGGCGGCTACAACCCGATCAAGGACCTATACAAAACCCGCGTGTTCGAAACCTGCCGGTGGCGCAACGCCAACCACTCAGATTGGATGAAGGGCCAGGCTGGCGCAGTTATCCCCGACCGAATCATCACCAAGCCTCCTACAGCAGAGCTGCGTGAGGATCAAAAAGACAGTGACAGCCTGCCCGATTATCCGGAACTGGATGCTCTGCTCGAGATTTTGGTGGATCAAGACGGTTCTATCGCAGATTGTGTGGCCGCTGGATTTGATGCTGATATAGCGTGCAAAATCGAGAAGCTGATATATCTGAGTGAATACAAGCGGTTCCAGTCGGCGCCGGGTGTCCGGCTGACAAAACACGCCTTTTGGCTGGATCGTCGCTATCCCATCGTGAACCGCTGGCGCGATCCATCCTGATCGACATGTGCGGCATCGGTCTGCAACTGTATGCCTCAGAGGGTATCAAAAAGTTTCAAGCGATCTGATGAAACTTGAAGCACTTAGTTCTGACTGATGAGCTGCGGTATAGGCCGCGTAAGTGACGCCTGATATGGACAAGAAGCGCCCCCTGTGACAAGGCAAGCGCAACACCGGAGATGATGATGACAACCACTCGCTTTGCCCCTTCGCCCACCGGCTATATCCACGTGGGAAACCTGCGTACCGCCCTGATGAACTACTTGATCGCGCGCAAGGCGGGCGGGTCTTTCATCTTGCGGATCGACGATACCGATCCTGAGCGCTCCAAGGAATCCTATGTTGATGCGATCAAAGAAGATCTTGATTGGTTGGGCCTGCATTGGGACCGTGTCGAGCGACAATCAGAGCGATTGGATCGCTATGCTGATGCTGCGGACAAGCTGCGCAAGGTCGGACGCTTTTACGAAGCGTTCGAAACGCCAACCGAACTGGATCTCAAGCGCAAAAAACAGCTGAACATGGGCAAACCACCCGTCTACGACCGTGCCGCTTTGTCGCTAAGCGCGGCAGACCGGGATGCCTTGCGCGCGGAACGGGGCGGGGGCGTGTGGCGTTTTAAGCTGAACCACGAGCGGATCGAGTGGAATGATGGTATTCTGGGTGACATCAGCATTGATGCGTCAAGTGTCAGCGACCCTGTTCTGATCCGTCAGGACGGACAGGTTTTGTACACGATTGCATCGGTGGTGGATGACACTGAAATGGGTGTGACAGATGTGGTGCGCGGCTCGGATCATGTGACCAACACGGCTACTCAGATTCAGATCATCGAAGCGCTCGGCGGCACTGTTCCGCGCTTTGCCCACCATTCGCTGTTGACCGGCCCACAAGGCGAGGCGTTGTCAAAACGCCTCGGCACATTGGCGCTGCGCGATCTGCGTGAGCGTGGGGTGGAACCGATGGCGTTGTTAAGCCTGCTGGCGCGGCTTGGCTCGTCTGATCCGGTCGAATTGCGCAGCGACATGGCTGAATTAATCGATGGGTTTGATCTTGGCCATTTCGGATCAGCACCTACCAAGTTTGACGTTGATGATCTGTTTCCAATGACAGGTCGTTATCTACAGTCTGTCGCGCTCGAAGATGTACGTGAGCGTATCGACGCGCTTGGAGTGCCTGCCGATCTGGCCGCTCCGTTCTGGACCGTGATGCGCGACAATATCGAGACGTTGCATGACCTCAAGCAATGGTGGGAACTGTGCCAATCTGGTGCGGAACCGGTGATTGATGCCGACGATGAGGATTTTGTCACCGAGGCGATGGCACTGTTGCCAGCAGGGGCCTTTGACACTGAAACATGGGGCGCGTGGACTGCGGCTGTCAAACAGGCGACTGGCCGCAAGGGTCGGGGGTTGTTCATGCCATTGCGCAAGGCGCTGACCGGGCAGGCCTATGGTCCAGATATGGCATCATTGATGCCGTTGTTGCAGGTGGTCAAGGTTCGCGCATGATCCCGGCCGCTGCGCTCATGCCGCGACAGACTTTCCCTCAAATCAGCGGGTGCGCAACACTGGTACAACCACGTGGGTGATGCGACCGCAAAGTTTGTGACAGGGGCGCCTTTGCGGCACGTGACAGTCATGTCACTGACCGCCAGCATCGGATTGATGGCAGTATTTCTGGTCGACTTTGTGGACATGGTCTTTATCTCCATGCTGGGAGAGGCCGAATTGGCGGCGGCGATTGGGTATGCCGGCTCAATCTTGTTTTTCACCACGTCTTTTTCCATTGGAATGGCCATTGCGGTCGGTGCGCTTGTGGCCCGATCCCTTGGTGCGGAAGATTCTGTCGCGGCCCGCGCGCGCAGCAGTCACGGCCTGTTGTTTGGGGTCGTCTTTGGTGTCCTTTTTGCTCTTTTGGTTTGGCTGAACATACCGCTTTTCGTGTGGATGATCGGGGCAGAGGGCGAGACCGCTCTGATGGCTGAGGGATATTTACGACTTGTCGTGCCGTCCTTGCCGTTTTTGGTGGTCGCAATGATGGGCGGCGGTATTTTGCGGGCGTATGGAGATGCGCGCCGGGCGATGATGACGACGATCTATGGTGGGGCCGTGAACGCAATTCTGGACCCGATCCTGATCTTTGGATTTGAATTGGATTTAACGGGTGCGGCACTGGCGTCTGTTGCTGCGCGTATCACGATCGCAATCGCCGCAATCTTGTCGATCCTACGACACCACGGTGGACTGCCACGCCCTGACCCTGCTCAAATATTGAGTGATATTCGGCCGCTTTTGACCATTGGCGTCCCGGCCATTCTCACGCAACTGGCCACGCCGCTGGGGCAAGCCATCGTCACGCGATCTATGGCTCAATACGGTCTAGAAGCCGTTGCAGGAATGGCCATCGTGGGCAGACTTATGCCTGTGTCTTTTGCGGTTCTTTTTGCGCTGTCAGGCGCCGTTGGGCCGATCATCGGGCAGAATTACGGCGCAGGCAATCACACGCGGGTGCGGCAGAGTTTTAATGCGGCTATACTGTTTGCCGGTGTGGTTGTCGTGGGTATTTCCGTGATCCTGTTCGTCTTGCGTGCGCCTATTGCGGATCTGTTTGACGTCACCGGCACAGCACGCCAGCTTGTTTATCTGTTTTGCGGACCTCTGGCTCTTTTGTTCTTTTTTAACGGAGTGCTATTTGTCAGCAACGCGGCTTTTAACAACCTTGGCCACCCGTTTTATTCCACATGGATGAACTGGGGCCGCAATACAGTTGGGATGGTGCCGCTGGTCTGGCTTGGATCGCTCGCGTTCGGTGCGCAAGGGGTACTGATCGGTCAGGGGCTGGCTGGGGTTGCTTTTGGCTGTCTCTCTTGGCTTCTTGCCCGGCGTGTCATTGCCCAAGGCGGACAGAGCACGACCAAAGGAAAATTTGACCGCGAAGGGCGTTTGATGTCGCTATTGCACCTGCGCAAGTAGCCTGTCGACCTGTGCGTTTTCTGCGTAGGTTGTGTCACAGGCACGCGGATAGCGTGGACTGCCCCGATCATCAAAAACCGGCGCATCCCATCCGTCGGTGGTGGCAAAGAATGCCTCGACCCCTGCCGGGCCGAATTCCTCGCGAAAGCCCTGAGCGACCGTATCTAAGTAGCTTAGCAGTATGAAATGTTTGCCAGCCTCGCGTTGCATCTCTGGTGTCACGCGGTAGGCTGCAATATGACTGGCATCCACGTCATTTTCGACGTCATTTGTTACTTTAACGCGGTCATAACCAGTCTCGCGCGCATCCAGTGCTGTCCAGTTGGCGTTGGGCACCGCAGCGATCAGCCCATCAATTTCGTGATCTGGGGCGGGATGAATGGACAGGAAAACGACCTCGCGCATGGCGGTGCGCACCCAGACACGTCGCCAGTTGTGCAGGCGCGCGCGTTGGGCCTGTGGGTAGGAGTGCGTGGCCCGGTTGACCAGACTGCCGTATCCAAAGAACCACGCCGTCATGCGTTGACCAAAAGATCGGTGAAATGGTCGGCAATGGTGTTCCAAGTCTGCTCGGACCCGGCGCAGAGCAGGTAGCCCTCAGTGATAGCGGCGTTATAGGCAGACCCATCGAGCATCGCGCTTTTTCCGCCTGCTTGTGCACAGATCAGCGCGCCAGCAGCATGATCCCATGCATTCAACGGCCCGCCTGCAAGTATGAAATCGATGCCACCCGTTGCAAGCATACGGTATTCATGGGCAGAGCAGCGCAGAGATCCGACGTATCCCAGCATGTGCAACTTGCTATAGGCGACGATCTTGTCGGCGGGTGGGAACAGGCGGATGGGCATATATCCGAACAGTCGGTCAAGCGGCTTGGCATCGGCGGTATGGATTGCCTTTTGTTGGTCTGTCACCATGTGCCACAGGGCTTTTGAGGCATTGTCGGCCAAGATTGCGTCGTCGCCAATCGGGTCGTAAATCAGACCAAAGACCGGCTCTCCATAGCTGCAGACCGCGATGATCGTCGCAAAAAGCGGCATGCCATGTGCAAAATTCCAGGTGCCGTCGACCGGATCGATGATAAAGCTTAGTTCAGCATCAGGCAGCCCGTCACGCAGCGTTGGCTTAGCTGAAATAGCTTCTTCTCCGAGCACGAGGGCTTGGGGGAAGGCGGACTGCAGGCCTTGCGTGATCATTGCTTCGGCGGCTCTGTCCGCCTCGGTCACCAGATCCGTTTCGTCCTTTTTTATGTCGATGTCAGTGTGATCCAGTTTCCGAAACCGCGGCATGATTTCTGTCTGGGTTGCGCGGCGCACAAGTTCAAGGATCTGTGATTTTTGCGCCTGCGTCAGAGGTGCAATTGGGGACGATAATAATTGGGCGGTCATGACGATGCCTGTGATGGTTTGTGCGATGTGTAACGGTTTGGCACAGGTGCAGCACTGCGGCAACGTTGGCCTGTGGCGTTTTCAAGTTATGTTGATTTGCTTATTCGCGCTATCTCGCTGCGCTGGAACGTAGAAAGCGATGCTGGGGGTCTCAACGAGAATTCGAAACGCTTCATTCGCGCCCTCTGAGAACCTGTGCAGGCCGGGCGGCCAAAGGGCCCCATGCGAATGCAAGGCCGGCCAACAGGGTTGCCAGAACCCCACCCGTGATAATTGCAAGTGCTGAGGACCAGATGATGGTAAAATCCGTATCCATCACGAACGTGCTGACAGCCCACCCGCCCGTTATCCCGGCCGCCAGAGCAACGCTGCCAGCACTCAGACCAAGCAGAACGGCGCGCATGGCAAAGCTGATCAGGATGCGGCGACGCGTTGCCCCTAGTGTCTTGAGCACGGCCGCCTCGTAGGTGCGCGCCTGCGTGCCCGCGGCTGCGGCCCCGATGAGCACAAGAAAACCGGTGAGCAAGGTGGCGGCTGCCCCATAAGACGTCGCCGCCGCCAATCCAGCGAGAACATCACTGACGCGGTCGATGGCATCCTTGACCCGGATGGCTGTCACGTTTGGATAGGCGTTGGCAATGTCGCGCAGAATCTGCGCCTCAGCCTCTTCATCGGCATAGACGGTTGAGATGAACGAATGCGGCGCACCCTCAAGCGCTGAGGGGTTCATCGACAGGATAAAGCCGATACCCGCGGTCGAAAAATCCACTTCGCGGAAAGACGTGATTGTTCCTGTGATATCACGGCCAAGGATGTTGATGGTCAGCGCATCGCCAAGCGAAAGCCCCATTTCAGCGGCCTCTTCAGCGGCAAAGCTGATCTGGGGCGGGCCCGCGTAGTCTTTGGGCCACCACTCTCCGCGTGTGATGCGGGTATTTTCGGACGGTTGGGCAGAATACGTCACACCGCGATCGCCCGATATCACCCAATGGTCTCCTGCCACTTTGCGGGCTGGTTTGCCGTTGATCTGGGTCAGTATGCCCCGCAACATTGGCGCGCTCTCAATGCGGGTAACGGCGGGATCATTACGCAGCCTTTCCGTATAACCGTCGATCTGGTCGCGTTGGATGTCTACAAAGAAATAGCTGGGGGCAATATCGGGCAGGTTGCCAGATATGGCATTTCGCAGGTTTCCGTCGATCTGACCAACGGCTGCCAGCACCGAAAGCCCCAGACCAAGTGACAAGACAACCGATGCAGCCCCTTCGCGCGTGCCTGAAATTGCACCCAGCGCCCAACGCAGGGCGGGACGGCCCTTGGCTCGGGGTGCGACACGGCGTGATAGCCAGCGGATACCCGCAGCGGCAAGCGCGAGCAGGCCAAGAGCAAAGGCGATCCCGCCGGCTGTCCACAACGTTAAGCGCCACGTGCCAGAAAACAGCGCGGCCAGCCCGATCAAGGCCATCAGCCCCAGAGCCATCCAGACGAGATATCGGGCGGCTGGAAGCAATCGCGTGCCTCCAAGAGCATCTCGAAACAGGGTTGCTGCGCGTACATCCTCGGCCCGCGCCAGCGGCCAAAGCGTGAAGGCAAAGGCGGTGAGCAAACCGTAGAGCGCCGCTTCGGCCAATGGCACTGGATACAGGGTGAATTCGGCTGGTATTGGCAGCTGTGCTTCGATGATCGGAGATAGGGCGATGGGAATCAACGCGCCAAGCGCCAGACCAATGGCGATACCCAAAAGCGAAAGCACACCGATTTGCAGGAAATATGTTTGAAAGATCATGCGTCTTTCGGCTCCGAGGGTCCGCAGGGTCGCGATCACAGATGTCTTGTCGGACAGGTAGGCGCGCACCGCAGCAGACACGCCTACACCCCCCACCGCAAGGCCGGACAGCCCGACCAGCACCAGAAACGCGCCCAAACGATCCACGAACTCTGACACACCCGGCGCGCCGTTTCGTGCATCGGTCCAGCGCATCCCGGTGTTTTCAAATGCAGCTCGGGCTTGTTTTTCAAGCAGGGCGAGCGCTGTTCCCGGTGGCAGATCGAGCCGGTACTTGGAGTTAAAGAGCGTCCCTGGCGCCAGAAGTTCCGCATTGGCAAGGCTGCTGCGCAGCACGATCGTGCGGGGACCAAGCCCAAAGCCACCTGCGGCGCTGTCTGGCACACGCTGAAGAGTGGCAGTCAGAATGAACTCTTGTGTGCCCAGCCGAAACCTGTCGCCGACCGTCAGGCCCAGCCGGTCGATCAGGGCGCGTTCCATCACGGCACCGGGACGGCCATTTTGATCTGCAAGTGCATCTGCCAAAGGCATATTGGGCTTGAGTACGATCGATCCAATCAGCGGATAGAGGGTATCCACGGCCTTGATCTGTGTCAGCCCGCGTTCAACGCCCTCTGGTCGGTCCACAACGGCCATGGATCGAAAATCGGCGATCTCTGAAACGCGATCTGCTACGCGTTCCATCCAGGCGCGCTCGGCCTCATTGGCAAAGCGATAAGTGAAATCAAGCTCTGCATCGCCGCCCAAAAGTGCGGCCCCTTCGCGGGCGAGGCCCGCTTCGATGCCAGAACGGACGGAACCAACGGCAGCAATTGCAGCCACGCCCAGCGCCAGACAGGCGAGAAAAATGCGGAACCCTGAAACCCCCCCGCGCAACTCGCGGCGTGCAAAGCGTGCGGCGGTTGCTATACTCATTCTGCGGCGGCCTGCGTCTGGGTCATGCGTCCGTCTGCCAGTTCGATGACCCGGTCACAGCGTGCAGCGAGCGTCGGCGCATGCGTCACAAGAACCAGCGTTGCACCATGGCGGTCCCGCAGCGCAAAAAGCAGATCCATGATCGCCGTGCCATTGGCGCCATCCAGATTGCCAGTGGGTTCATCGGCCAGCAGTATGTCGGGCCGGGTCACCAGTGCCCGCGCCAGCGCCACGCGCTGTTGTTCGCCGCCAGACATCTGGCTGGGGTAATGTCCTGCCCTATGGTCAAGGCCCACGGCCTGCAACTCATCCCGGGCCCGGTCGAACGCGTCGCGCGCCCCTGCCAGTTCGAGCGGTGTGGCGACGTTTTCCAGTGCGGTCATCGTTGGGATTAGGTGAAAAGACTGGAATACGACTCCCATATGAGCCCGCCTGAAGCGGGCCAGACTATCCTCGCTCATGATTGTCAGATCATGGCCAAGTGCGTTCACGCTGCCGCTTGTTGCGCGTTCCAACCCACCCATGATCATCAACAGCGATGACTTGCCCGACCCAGAAGGGCCGACCAGCCCAACTGTCTCGCCCTTAGCTATATCGAGTGTGATACCATGCAAAATATTGACCCGCCCAGCATTGCCATCGAGCGACAAGGCCGTTTTTTTCAGGCTAAGGACTGGATCGGACATAGGTTAACGCCTTTATACAGTAGTACGAGGACATATGGAGATCAGATCAGCATGGGCAAGGTTATTGCGTCGATTGTAATGGTTTTCTGGGCTGGCTGTGCCTTGGCCGAGGGTGTCAGGATTGCGGCCTTGGGTGACAGCCTGACCCAAGGCTACGGGTTGTCGGCAGAAGATGGGTTTGTACCCCAGCTCGAGGCTTGGCTGAAAACCCAGGGGGCAACTGTCACGATGATCAATGCTGGAGTGTCAGGCGACACGACGGCAGGTGGGTTGGCGCGAGTGGCCTGGACCTTGACCCCGGATGTCGATGCAATGATCGTTGCTTTGGGCGGTAATGATCTGCTGCGCGGTATTGATCCGGATGTCAGTCGCGCCAATCTGAACGGGATCCTGAAGGCGGCGCAATCGGTAGACGTGCCCGTTTTGCTGATCGGAATACAAGCGCCCGGAAACTACGGCCCTGATTACAAAGTGGCATTTGATGCGATTTATCCGGAACTGGCAGAGCAGTATGGTGCACTATATCTCAACAGTTTTTTTGCCGGACTGGGTGGCCCGCAGGCAGGTGCAGTCGATCTGAGCGCCTATTTTCAGGCTGATGGAATCCACCCCAACGCACAAGGTGTCATCCGTATTGTCGAGGGTATTGGCCCAGAGGTGACAAAGTTGATTGCAGCGGTCCGCTGAATTCTGAGACGATGTTTAAGTTATTTCGTCAGGCGTCACGATTTTGATATTTGGCACTCTCCCCAACGCTTGACCAATTCGCTCGATTGCGATCAGCTGAATGTCTTGCAGGGGTATTAGTGCGATTTCTACAGAGCTGATGTTGCTCTGTGCCGATGGCTCATTGAAGACGCACAAACTGTTGTTTGGAATGTGCGCGAAGTAGCCCTTTCAAACAAAAACGGGCGCTCTGCCGCGCCCGAATTTCTATTTTAATTTCCGTGCATTACGCTAAAGAAATGTTTGTGGCGCTTTCCCGGCCATCGCGACCTGCTTCGAGGTCGTATGTAACCTTTTGGTTATCCGCCAGACCGGTCAGACCCGATCGCTCAACCGCTGAAATGTGTACAAATATGTCTTTGCCACCGTCTTCAGGTGCGATAAAGCCGTAGCCTTTTGTGGTGTTGAACCATTTGACTGTGCCTGAGGCCATAGTCGATACTCCTTTTCGGGCTGCCCGCATTGTGCGGCAGCATGGCGTGGTCATTAGATCGATTGACTGAGCCGATAGGAGCAGTGGGTCGTTAATGATGTAGCACCCTCAGCATACGGGCTGATCCGCCCATTTTGCAAGGATTGCTTCTTGCGCTCCCGGTATGGGGGAAATGCTAATTCTGCGGGCATTGCTAAAAAATCTAGGCACCTTTCATTTTTTACCAGTTGATAAAAAAATGATCCTGTGACAGCGTTTCAAGGTGAACGAATGTTGCGATGGAGCGATCATGACGCAATCTCCTTTCTCTCCCGGTGTGGCGGCGGGCCGTTTGGACGCCGTTGGATATGTTGAAAACTTTTCGGATTTACACCCGGCCCTTGAGCCGCACGAAGCGTTGGTTGCGTCAGACCGGTGTTACTTCTGTCATGATGCGCCCTGCATTGCAGCCTGTCCGACGGATATCGACATCCCATTGTTCATCCGCCAAATCGCGACTGGCACGCCCGACGCCGCGGCGAAAACGATCCTGTCTCAAAACATCATGGGCGGCATGTGCGCGCGCGTATGCCCAACCGAAACCCTGTGTGAAGAGGCCTGTGTGCGCGAAGCAGCCGAGGGCAAGCCGGTTATCATCGGTCAATTGCAACGCTACGCAACTGACCATCTTCAGCAACAGGGTATACACCCGTTCTCCCGCGCTGCGGTCACCGGAAAAACGGTTGCTGTGGTGGGCGCTGGGCCAGCGGGTATGTCCTGTGCGCACCGACTGGCGATGCTGGGCCATGAAGTAGCAGTCTATGATGCCAGACCCAAGGCCGGTGGGCTCAATGAATACGGAATTGCAGCCTACAAGACTCCGGACGGTTTCGCGCAGGCCGAAGTCGACTGGCTTTTGCAGATCGGCGGGATATCAATTGAATATGGCAGATCACTTGGGTCCGACATCACTCTGGCTGAACTACGTAAAGATTTTGACGCTGTATTCCTCGGCATGGGACTGGGCGGAGTAAACGCCCTTAGTGTGGATGGTGACGACAAGGCTGGCATCATAGATGCGGTCGATTTCATCTCGGATTTGCGACAGGCTTCGGACCTGTCCGATTTGCCGGTCGGGCGCGACGTCGTTGTGATTGGCGGTGGCATGACTGCTGTTGATGCTGCGGTGCAATCAAAACTACTGGGCGCTCTCAATGTCACGCTTGCTTACCGTCGTGGCCGCGACCGGATGAATGCCAGCGTATTCGAGCAAGACCTTGCTGCGTCCAAGGGTGTGCGTATCATGACCCATGTTGTGCCGGTTTCTGTTCACGGCAGCGCTGCTGTGCAAGAGGTCGAATTTGAGTATGTGAATGATGACATGAGCGGAACAGGCCAGACTGTGCGTATTGTCGCCGATCAAGTTTTGAGCGCCATAGGCCAGACGCTTGCAGACGGTGACCTGCCCGATGTGGCGGGCGGAAAGATTGTCGTAACCGGCGCTGGCCGCACATCGGTTTCAGACATTTGGGCCGGCGGTGATTGTGCTGCGGGCGGTGATGACCTGACCGTAACTGCGGTGGCCGAGGGACGCGATGCGGCGATGGATATACATCAAAGCATGACAGGATGATGACTATTAATAGTGGACCGAGTTTGAGCTTAGCCGATCTATGCAGTCCAATCGCGCTACAAAGCTGGTACCCGTCGTACCTCGCATTGGAGTGAACACCGGGCAAAACGTTTTGCCCACACTGGCAGGCCCGTAGGAACTGAACGTGACAAGAGTGAAAGGGACAAGAAATGGCAAACCTTCACAGTGAATTTGTTGGGATCAAGAGCCCCAATCCATTTTGGCTGGCATCGGCCCCGCCGACAGACAAGGAATATAACGTGCGCCGCGCCTTTGAGGCCGGATGGGGCGGAGTGGTCTGGAAAACTTTGGGCCTTGATCCGCATATCGTGAACGTAAATGGCCCGAGATACGGCGCGATCTGGGGTGCTGATCGGCGGTTGTTGGGGCTGAACAACATCGAGTTGATTACCGACCGCCCCCTGCAGACGAACCTTGACGAAATTAAGGTGGTCAAGCGCGACTATCCCGATCGGGCTATGATCGTCAGCCTGATGGTGCCCTGCGAAGAAGAGCCTTGGAAAATGATCCTGCCGATGGTTGAAGAAACTGGCGCAGATGGGGTTGAGCTGAACTTTGGTTGTCCGCATGGCATGTCAGAACGTGGCATGGGCAGCGCTGTTGGTCAGGTTCCCGAATACATTGAGATGGTGACGCGCTGGGTCAAGGCCAACACGCGGATGCCAGTCATCGTCAAGCTAACACCAAACATCGCTGACATTCGAAAACCGGCGGCTGCGGCCCTTGCAGGTGGTGCCGATGCGGTTAGCCTTATCAACACAATCAGCTCGATCACGTCTGTTGATCTGGACCTTTTCGCACCGGAGCCGACGATTGACGGCAAGGGTGCGCATGGAGGCTACTGTGGCCCGGCTGTCAAGCCGATTGCATTGAACATGGTGGCCGAGATCGCGCGTGATCCTGCTGTGCAGGCCATTCCTATTAGTGGCATCGGCGGAGTAACGACGTGGCGGGATGCGGCCGAATTTCTGGCGCTGGGTGCGGGCAATGTGCAGGTCTGCACCGCGGCCATGACCTATGGCTTCAAGATTGTGCAGGAAATGATTTCGGGTCTGTCGGAGTACATGGACAGCAAGGGGATGACTTCGGTGGATGACCTTATCGGCCGGGCGGTTCCCAACGTGACTGACTGGCAGTACCTGAACCTGAATTACGTGACCAAGGCAAAGATCGATCAGGATCTGTGCATCTCGTGTGGGCGCTGCTATGCGGCTTGCGAGGATACATCGCATCAGGCCATTTCAATGTCGCAGGACCGTGTATTCGAGGTCATTGATGAAGAATGCGTGGCGTGTAACTTGTGTGTGAATGTTTGTCCTGTAGACGATTGCATAACGATGCCGCAAATGTCACCTGGCACATCTGATCCACGCACGGGACGGGTGGTCGATCCCGATTATGCAAATTGGACAAGCCACCCCAACAACCCTGCTTCCAATGCTGCAGAATAAAGAATAACAGCGCTGATCTTGGGGTGTTTAGAGAGTCATTGGTTGTTTGGAAAACCTTGGAATGAGGAGTATTGCAGCTATTTTTGCGCGCTCATTTTACGCCCAGAACGCTGGAAAACAGACGACGTAGATGTGCATCTGCTGCGTCCACGTCTGAGCCGATGAGAGTGCTTATTTGAGCCGCGAAATCAGCGTAATGCTGGGTCGTTGCCCAGATTGAAAAGATCAGATGATGCGCGTCGACTGGGGCGATTTTACCTGCTTTGATCCAGCCGTTAACCACTGCGCATTTCTCGTCAAACAGCGGTTTTAAGTCGGCTTTCAGATGCGGCCCCATGCGCGGTGCGCCTTGTAGGATTTCATTTGCAAACAGGCGGCTTTCGCGTGGCAGTGCGCGGGCCATATCCAGTTTGCGCTGCACATAAGCCAAGATTTCAGTGACTGGATCGCCTTGGGCATCCATGTCAACCAGAGGATCGAGCCAAGTTTCCATCAGTTGGCTCAAAAGTGTGACGTGAATTTCTTCCTTGCCGGAGAAGTAATAAAGTATGTTGGGTTTCGACATGCCGGCGGCCTCGGCGATCTGGTCCAGCGTTGCACCGCGATATCCATGGGCAGAGAACACATCAAGCGCCGCATCGAGAATCTTGTGCCTGTTGCGTTGCTGAATGCGGGTTGGTTTCTTTGCAGTGTCTATTGACATGAGCGTTTCCGAGCCTTGTTTCGCAACAAGTATAGGCAGAAGGGGTGCGATGCGGCAATTATGACCAAACCAGTTCTTGACAGAAATGCACGCACTGGCAATCGTGTATTTACCAATTGGTCAAAAAGCGATCAGTCACGGCATCTCAATCGATGATGGGAGACATTATGGCGGCACCCGGTCAAAACCTGCGTATCAACGGCGAGCGGCTGTGGGACAGCCTAATGGAAATGGCTAAGATTGGCCCGGGCGTTGCAGGCGGCAACAACCGTCAAACACTGACCGACGAAGACGCAGAAGGCCGTGCTTTGTTCCAGTCTTGGTGCGAGGCAGCCGGTTGCACAATGGGTCTGGACCAGATGGGCAACATGTTTGCCCGCCGCGAAGGCACACAGGCTGATGCGCTGCCTGTCTATGTGGGTAGCCACCTCGACACGCAACCAACGGGCGGAAAATATGACGGCGTTCTTGGCGTTTTGGGCGGGCTGGAGATTATTCGTACTTTGAATGATCTGGACGTAAAGACCAAGCATCCGATCGTTGTCACCAACTTTACCAACGAAGAGGGCACGCGCTATGCGCCAGCGATGCTGTCTTCTGGTGTGTTTGCGGGCATTCATACGCAGGACTGGGCCTATGACCGTGTTGACGCCGACGGCAAAGCCTTTGGTGATGAACTGACGCGGATTGGGTGGCGCGGCGACGAAGAAGTTGGCGCGCGCAAGATGCATGCATTTTTTGAATTGCATATCGAGCAAGGGCCGATCCTTGAGGCCGAGGGAAAAGAAATCGGAATCGTTACACATGGCCAGGGGTTATCTTGGACCCAAGTCACGATCACGGGCAAGGACGCACACACCGGATCAACCCCTATGCCTATGCGCAAGAACGCCGGGCTTGGCATGGTGAGAGTTCTGGAAAAGGTGGACGAGATTGCCTGGTCGTATGCTCCACATGCCGTTGGGGCGGCGGGTCATATCGATGTTTACCCCAATTCGCGCAATGTTATTCCGGGCAAGGTGGTCTTTACGATAGATTTCAGGTCGCCCGACCTGAGTGTAATCCGAGATATGGAGACGCGCCTGCGTTCAGAAGGGCACAAAATCGCCAATGATATGGGGTTAGAGATCATCTTTGAAAAAGTCGGCGGATTTGATCCTGTGGCATTTGATGAAGGATGCGTTGCGGCCTTGCGCACGGCAGCAGATCGGTTGGGCTACACCCATCAAGATATCATTTCTGGCGCCGGGCATGATGCCTGCTGGATCAATCAGGTGGCGCCCACGGCCATGGTCATGTGCCCCTGTGTGGACGGTTTGAGCCATAACGAAGCCGAAGACATCAGCAAGGAATGGGCAACGGCAGGCGCAGATGTATTGCTGCACGCGGTTGTCGAAACGGCGGAAATCGTTTCGTGATGGACGCGTTTTCCAACACGGAAAACAGCTGGAAAACGTATGAATTTCCGGTGAGGGTGTAAGGTCTTGGACGATACTGATCAGAGCGAATTGGTGCGAGTGAAAAAGATAATCGAAGCTGAAGTTAAAGCGGCGTCGCAGATGACGCCACAGGACCGTGGGACGGTTTCAAGCTTTCGTGATGCCTTGGTCCAGCCCTATGATACCGAGGTAAATTTCAGTGGTGGCACTATGCAACGCTGTTTGACGGTCACCCGTACCGATGGAACATACCGCGTCGTTTACATGCCCGTCGCTGGGTATTTTTCCCTGTGCGTCGAGAGCGCGTTTGGCCCGCTCGACATTGGGGTGCATGGCCCAGCGATGGGGTGTTTTGCCAGTGTGTGACTGGGGTCTGACCCCGTCCATGATTTTTAGAACAAAGACTGTAGGACATGGCGAGGAGAAATGAGATGAGCAAGGTAATCAAAGGCGGGATGGTCTGCACCGCTGATCGGACATGGAAAGCTGATGTGCTGGTCGAAGGTGAAGTCATCAAGCAAATCGGTGAGGATCTGGTCGGCGATGAGTATATCGACGCCGAAGGTGCCTATGTCATTCCCGGTGGGATCGATCCACACACGCACCTTGAGATGCCATTTATGGGCACGACCGCGGCCGAGACATTCGAATCCGGCACCTGGGCAGCTGCTGTTGGTGGCACAACGATGATTGTGGATTTCTGCCTGCCCGGTGCGGATGGCAGCATCAAGAACGCGATCAACGAATGGCACCGCAAATCCGCCCCTCAGATATGTTCGGATGTCGGCTATCACATGGCCATTACCGGTTGGAACGAGAATGTCTTTAACGAGATGAAAGATGCCGTGGATATGGGCGTCAATTCGTTCAAGCATTTCATGGCCTACAAAGGCGCGCTAATGGTTGAGGATGATGAAATGTTCGCCTCTTTCCAGCGTTGCGCTGAACTGGGGGCCCTTCCCATGGTCCATGCCGAGAATGGTGACGTGATCGCAGCCTTGCAAGAAAAGTATTTTAACGAAGGGATCACCGGCCCGGAAGGCCACGCCTATTCCCGCCCTCCAGAGGTTGAAGGTGAAGCCGCCAACCGAGCGATCATGATCGCCGATGCGGCTGGTGTGCCGCTCTACATCGTGCATGTCTCTTGCGAGCAAGCGCACGAGGCTATCCGGCGTGCGCGTCAAAAGGGCATGCGGGTCTATGGCGAGCCTCTGGTTCAGTTTCTGACGCTGGATGAATCCGAATATTTCAACACCGACTGGGATCATGCCGCGCGGCGCGTGATGTCGCCCCCATTCCGCTCCAAAGAGCATCAGGATGGCCTGTGGGCCGGTCTGCAAGCTGGGTCTTTGCAGGTGGTGGCCACCGATCACTGTGCGTTCTCGACCGAACAAAAGCGCCGGGGCCGTGATGATTTTAGGATCATCCCAAATGGGTCGAACGGGCTGGAAGAACGCCTTGCCGTTTTATGGACGAAAGGGGTCGAAACCGGGCGCCTGACACCCAATGAATTTGTGGCTGCAACTTCCACCAACGTTGCCAAGATTTTGAATATATACCCCAAGAAAGGGGCGATCGTCGAAGGGGCAGATGCCGACATTGTGGTTTGGGATCCAAAGATTACGAAAACGATCTCACCGGCTAACCATCATTCGGTTCTGGATTACAACGTGTTCGAAGGGTTCGAGGTGACAGCACAGTCGCGTTATACACTCAGCCGCGGAGAGGTCATCTGGGCCTGGGGGCAAAATTCGCAACCGGCACCCGGTCGAGGCAAGTTTGTGCCGCGGCCTGCATTCTCGTCGGCATCCAAGGCGTTGAGCACATGGAAGGCGCTGACAGCACCCAAGATGATTCAGCGCGATCCGCTGAACATTCCGGCGGGGGTTTGATACAAGTGGTGCAAGCCAACGACGAGCAGCAAAGGTGGCGGCAAGGTGCCCAACAGCGTCGCTTTGCTGTTCGCCCAACTGCTTCGGAAAAAATGGAATAAATTATGAACTCTTTGGTTGTGATATCATCAAAAAATCTGGATCTGACATTTTAAATAAATGATGGCCCAAATCATGAGCTAAAGGGCGTATTATTTGATATTGCCAAGTGCGAATTCATTAGCTTCATCTGGCCTTCTGGGTGTGACGATTCAGCATTTCTGCGCTGGATGGCAGACTTGGAACATCCCACCGGTGGCACAATCAACATAAACGGCACCACGCCGCAAGCTGCGCGGACGTAGTGGGTCTTCACAGATGCGTGTCGCATGGACGCTTATCAGGTCACACGTGACATTGTTTAAGAAAATATCTTGGTCAGCTTCGACGATCTTAATGCCCGGCTGTCCCGGATTGTAAACAGCTCCAAGACAAAAGCCGATCTTAACAGCACCCGCCTCCCCAAAATTTACGATTCCGAAAAGGACAGTTGCACACGGACAGAACCGACGAGTTTTCCAACCTCATGTGAAGAGTGAAGTTATCGATATGGCCGCCACCAGAGCCCGTGCCACCGTTCTAATTGCGTCTAGTTCAATGGCGATCGCCGGCAATCCGCAAACGGATCTTGCCCGCTAAATTGAGGAAGTGGCCACGACATCAAATCTAGCTAACTTCAACATCGGCGAAAGTGTTGGGTAGACGCTTTATCCACCTCTGATTATGGACGCGACAGGTCCATCATTGGCGTTCATAAACATAAAGCAGCGCAGCAAGGCACGACATGTCCGATGGCATTGGGATGTTTTGCAACACAACTCGCAATCACAAGAGCACCAATAACGGCATGCTATCACCAGTTGACTATTAAACGAAGCAACAGAAAATGAGCGAGGCGGGCGTTTCGGAAACTAGGGGCACCTCACAGGTCCAAAATGGCAGCTAAGACTTCAAAGACAGCTCAAATGCTGCAAAGATGCCCACAAAAGATATCTAAACATTGACCAAACCGTGACTACAGATACGTAACTGATGGCCAGTTAGATCTTGGTGACAAGTACGCATTGGTGCTTTGCGCAAATAAATGCTCTAAGGGTCCTCTTAGACATGCTTATCCTCATCCTCAATCAGGTAGATCTGCAAGGCGCTGATCTGCCAAAATAGGAATGCGACAAGCGCTATGGGAAATGCAAATGTTTCGATTTTAACCCATGTGTCGGTAGACATCGTGCGCCAAATTACCTCGTTCACGATAGCCAACGCAGCAAACATCCCGCACAGCCGCCGGGTCAGGATCATCCAGCCCTCATCCTGCATGGGCAAAGCATCTTTCAGCACAAAGGCCAACCAGCTTTGTCCGCGCGCAAGGCCAATACCTAGCAATACGGCAAAGACGCCATAAACAATGCTAGTTTTCATCTTGAAGAACCGCTCGTCATTGAACCATGCGGTAAGGCCTCCAAAAAAGATCACCATGAAAGCCGTGAAAATCTGCATGCGGCTTAGCTGGCCAGTCAGGGCCCACAGCACGGCCATCGCAACCAACATGATCGGAACAAAAATCAGCGTGGCCACGATAAAGCCCGAATATTCGGTCCCGCCCAGCACATAAGCATTATCTCGAATCCGCAGATAGATCAGGAAAAAGATCACTGGTGGCCCCAGTTCCAACACCTGTTTCAAAATCGGGTTGATTTGTCGTGCACTTTTCATACCTTGCCCCTATCCGCCCATTTCCACGATGACAGCCCCAAGGGCGATCAGCGCCATCAAGGCAATGCGTCTTGGCCCCACTGTTTCTTTCAGCACCAGCCAGCCGATTATGGCGGCAAAGACGGTTGATGTTTCGCGCAATACCGCAGCTTCGCCCACCTTGTCGAGGCGGGTTGCTAGCATGATTGACCCAAAGCTCAGGAAAGCTACAAAACCACCAACGACACCGCGCAGCATCAGCGGCGCCAAGGCAGGCGGTTGAGCCATGCGCCGCCAGCGCGCATAGGCAATTGGAGGCATGGCGATCCCATCAATCATGAAAAACCACGCCAGAAATGTGAACGGGTTTGCCGTGGCCCGAATACCATAGGCGTCATAGGTTGTGTAAAGCGCAACGAACAACCCTGTCAGCACCGCCAACCCCAGCGCCAGGTGCAGCGTGTCCCGCTCGTTCTCAAGATAGCGCAAGTTATAGGCGGCCAGCCCAAAAATGCCCGCCAGCAATGTGCCGACCCCCATCCACTGAACCAAGGTAAAGGTCTCAGCAAACAGGATATACGCCCCAATCACCGTGAACAGCGGCCCAGTGCCCCGCACAACCGGATAAACAACCGTATAGGATCCTTTGGTATAGGCCCAGGCCTGCAGGCATTTATAAGTTATATGGATGACCCAGACGGCAGCAAAGATCGCCCACATATGCGGTTCTGGCCAGGGCACCACGAACAGCGCAAACGGGGCTGCCATAAGTCCATATGAGGCATCAATCGCCCCGCGTGTCAGCCAAGGGTCGTGCCGCCCCTTTTGCAGTGCTCCAAAAACCGCGTGCAGCAGCGCCGCCATAACTGCCAGCGCAAGCGCTATGCTGTGGCCTGTTTGCGTGCCTTCAATGCTAATAAGCCAGTCGGTCATTTAGTGCATATCGCCCAATTGGTCGCATGGGTCATTCGGCTTCAAGACCGGTAAGCGCTGCGGCGAATTCTTCGGGATCGAACGGTTGCAGATCATCGATTTGTTCACCCACCCCGATCGCGTGAATGGGAAGGCCGAATTTGTCAGCCAGTGCCACCAGCACACCCCCCTTGGCGGTGCCGTCAAGCTTGGTCATCACAAGGCCCGACACATCCGAGACCTCTTGGAAGACCTTGACCTGATTCAGTGCATTTTGCCCGGTCGTCGCATCCAGAACCAACAGCGTATTGTGCGGTGCTGTTTCGTCTTTTTTGCGGATTACGCGGACAATCTTTGCCAGCTCTTCCATCAGGTCGCTGCGGTTTTGCAACCTTCCAGCGGTGTCGATCATCAACAGATCTGCGCCATCAGCCTGCGCCTTGGTCATCGCCTCGAATGCCAAGCTGGCGGGATCAGACCCTTCGGGCGCTGTCAGCACCGGCACACCGGCCCGGTCTCCCCAGACCTGAAGCTGCTCGACGGCTGCGGCACGAAACGTGTCGCCGGCCGCAATCACCACTGATTTGCCCGCAGCGCGAAATTGACTGGCTAGTTTTCCAATGGTCGTCGTCTTGCCGGATCCATTCACGCCAACCACAAGAACAACCTGCGGTTTTTGTGGATAAAGCGGCAGTGGCTTGGCCACCGGGTCCATGATCTGCGCTATTTCGCTGGCCATGAGGTCCTTGATCTCTGACACCGACAGCTTTTTGCCCATTCGCCCCTCGGCCATGTTGGCCGTGACCCGCAGCGCCGTGTCCACGCCCATATCGGCCGCGATTAATAGCTCTTCGAGCTGTTCTAGCATTTCATCGTCAAGCGTGCGGCGCAGAACGGGCGCCGTTTCCTGGCGCCCCAGCAGACGGCCAAGAAGCCCACGCTTTCCAGATGCCTGCGCTGTGTCAGGTTCCGGGTCGATAAGCGTCGACATACCCGCTGGGGGCGGGGCTTCGGAACTCTGACTTTGGGTTGGCCCAGGCTGAATTTCTGCTGGAGCTTGATTGGGCTGATCTTCTGGCTTGGCTTTTGTCAGTGGGGCAGACTTGGCTTCGGATGCCGGTACGGGCGGCTCTGGCGAAGACGCAGGCCCAGGGTCCGGTGCCGCCACCGGCTTTGACGCGGGCGTTGGTACCGGCATCAGCGGGGCGGTTGGCACTGGGTTCGGGGTCAATTCGGGCGCAGCTTCGACACCACCATCTTTCACGATTGCCCCTAACCCTTCGTCAATCTTGGACGAGGATTTGAACAGACGATCTTTGAGTTTCTTAAAAAAGGCCATTTGGGTTCCGGGTTCCTGACATGTTTCTCACCTAATACGCCAAAGCCCGCATGAAAAGATGGCATCACCATTGTAATGGCGAGAATGCGCCACGGCTGGGTTGCAAAACCTGTTGGACGCGCATCGGGCTGTGCGCCGTGTCGCCAAATAAAATTGTTAGTGGTAACGCCGCTGCCAAGGAGCTTTGAACATGGTCATAAAACGTGAAACACGAGCCGTAACCGACGTGGAAACAGGTACACCAGCAGGTTTTTTTGATGCAGAATTTGGAATTTTTTCACCTAATAAAATTCAGAAAATGCTGATATCTGTTGCACGCAGCACGTTTTTACATCGCGGCAAGTTGCGTCATTATATGACGAATTTGATTGCGACTTTAGGCTGTCCCTTGGATGTGAAGCGGATGGATTGTGCCTTCCGGATCGAAGGATCTAATAATCTGATCGAATATGGTTTGCTGCTGCATCCCGGCTACAACAAGCCCGAAATCGATTTTCTCTGCAGCGACCTTGGGTCTGGAAAAGTTGCTGTTGACATTGGTTCGAACGTAGGGTTGTACGCCCAACCGCTGGCGCGAACTGGCAGCCGCGTGATCGCAGTTGATGCCAACCCATCGATGATTAAAAGGTTAAATTTTAATGCGAAATCAAGTGGCCTAGACACGCTGGATATTGTTCACGCCGCTGTTGGTGATGGTGACGGCATGGCCAGTCTTGAAATACACCGTAATGACGTCGCCATTGTGAATATCGTAGAAAGCCCAATGGGCTCGGTTCCGATCCGAACCTTAGCAGATATTCTGAAATCCCTCTCGGTGACCCGTGTAGACGCGCTAAAAATCGACATTGAAGGCCATGAAGACGCTGCACTTGCTCCTTTTCTTGCCAGTGCTTGCGAAGATATGATCCCAGATCGGATCGTGATTGAGCGGATAGGCCCCAATGACTATCCCGGTTGCCATCACGAATTTACCCGTCTTGGCTTTGAGCGCGTTGCGACTACCCGATCGAACTCAATGTATTTGCGCAGCGCTAAATCTCGGTTGCAAAATGCTGCATCGTCAATCGGATAGGATTTGAAGCCGCCTGACCCAGCCCGCAAATTGACGCATCTGTCATCGCGGTACAAAGCTCATCCAACAAATCCTGATCCCACGTGTCCGACTGCATCAGCTTGACCGCCTTTTCACAGCCCACCCTACAGGGCGTGCATTGACCGCAACTTTCATCCTCAAAAAACCGCAGCATGTTCAGGGCCGCGTCCCGCGCCCGGTCGTTTTCTGACAAAACCACCACGGCTGCCGAGCCGATAAAACTGCCCAAGGGCTGCAAAGTATCGAAATCCAGCGGCACATCGTTGATTGATGCAGGCAACAGGCCAGAAGACGGCCCGCCGGGCTGATAAGCCTTGAAGACGTGGCCCTCGGCCATTCCACCCGCCGCAGCGATGATGTCGGTGATGGTTGATCCGGCAGGCAATAGGTACAGGCCCGGTTTCGCAACGCGGCCCGAAACGGAATAGCTGCGCAGCCCAGTGCGCCCGTTCTTTTCAGTACTGTTCAAAACCTGCGGCCCCTCGCGACAAATGCGTGCGATCCAATGCAGGGTTTCGACATTGTGAACCAGTGTCGGGCGATTATGAATGCCGACCTGCGCCACATAAGGTGGACGGTGCCGTGGCAGGCCCCTTTTACCTTCGATACTTTCGATCATTGCCGATTCTTCGCCGCAGATATAGGCACCAGCCCCACGCCGCAGTTCGATAAAGCCGGGTGCGACGATACCTGCCGCTTCCAAAGCATTGATTTCGCGCCGGAGGATTTCCAGCACAGCCGGGTATTCATCGCGCATGTAGATAAAAGCAGTCTCGGCATCGACCGCCCATGCAGCAATTAGCATGCCCTCCAGAAACAAATGCGGCACCCTTTCCAGATAATAACGATCCTTGAACGTGCCCGGTTCGCCCTCGTCGCCGTTCACAGCCAGATAACGCGGGCCATCATTGCCACGGACAAAGCCCCACTTGGTCCCTGATGGGAACCCAGCGCCACCCAGGCCGCGAAGTCCGCTGTCCTTGATGCGCGCCTGTACCTCTTGCCAGTCACCGCTAAGGCGTAAGGATTTCAGCGCGTCGTACCCGCCCGTTCCGCTATAGTCTTTAAAGGTCTGGTAATTTGGGATGTGTGCATGCGTATCGTCCGCCTTGATCGCGGCATGAACGGCCTCTGGCGTCGCACGATCAATATGGTTGTGCCCCAGTTCAAGCACCGGCGCGGTGTCGCAACGGCCCATGCAGGGCGCACGCAGCACGCGGACCTCGGAAGGATCCAACCCATCCTCAAGCGCAGATTGCAATGCCTGCGCCCCTGCCAGCTCACAACTCAGCGAGTCGCAGACCCGGATTGTTAGCGCAGGTGGCGGCGTTTCACCTTCTTTGACCACATCGAAATGTGCATAGAAGGTGGCCACTTCATAGACCTCTGCCATGCTCATACGCATTTCCTCGGCCAAGGCACGCAAATGGGCAGCAGACAGATGGCCGTATTGGTCTTGGATAAGATGCAAAAACTCGATCAGCAAATCACGGTTGCGGGGGGTTTGCCCCAAAAGGGCACGAACGTTATCCCAAGCCTGATCTTCGAGTGCACGACCCTTGGGCCGAACCCGCCCCTTGCCCTTGCCCGACTTCCAGACACCTTTGCCCTGTTTTGCCTGATCCAGCGCCATCGTGCCCTCCCGCAGCATGGTTTGGCGTTGTTCTAGCAACACAGCGCCTAGCATATCAGCACAAAAGCGACGCAAGGGAACACAAACCACGCGCCAATCAGCACCGCCTTGCCGCGTATCGGTCACGCTTTGACCCCAATAGGGGGCACGTGACAGAAAAATTTCGTTGAAAAGACCTTTGTAGAACGAGGTTTTCGCTCGGCTGCAGGTCGGACAGTGCCGGACCCGCCCCCCGAGAGTGCACTTTCGTGATCTAACAAGATATTAAAAATTAGCTATTTTTGATGCGGGTGGACGGCAGCTTGGGCGTCAGGATGCACCCAATCCGGGACGGGCGCTGCACATAAAGCTTTTTTGCAAAGGTCTCGTAAACGTGACGTAAGGCTGCCCTTGAGAAGCGCGCTAGGGGGCCGCCCGCCAGATTTATCCCTCTGATTTTTTAAGTGGCAAAATTGCTGGAGCGCTCTGTCCAATTTTCAAAATAATGTGGATAAGCTGGCGTCAAACCAAAGGCTCTGTCACACTAACAAACATGAGATATGCATGGATCCATTTGAGCCTGTTCCTGCTGGCCTGCAAAGCTTCTGCTGATCCGATGAGCGCGGCAGAGTTTGAAGCTTATGTAACCGGAAAAACACTGTTCTATGGTAGTGACGGAGCTGCATACGGCGCTGAAATATATCATGAAAACCGCCGCGTAACCTGGTCGTTCCTTGATGGTGACTGCAAAGAGGGGTATTGGTACGAGGATGGCGCTGATATCTGTTTTGCCTACGAAGACCGGGCAGAACCGCAATGTTGGACCTTTGAAAAGGTGGGTAATGGATTGCGCGCAACCTTCACAAACGATCCCAGCCCGACCGAGTTATACGAGGCGCAAGACGCGGGACAAGAAATGATATGCTACGGGCCAAAAATCGGCGTTTGAAGCCGTTTGGCCGACCTTTGGATGGCGACGGTAGGCACCTGTTTTAAAACAATGATCCTTGTTCGGGCGGTTTTGCGCTACCCTTTCGGATGCTGCCAGTGCCACCCAGCCGCAAACGACCGTCGGCAAATTCAATCTCTAACCCACTTGCCTGTGCTGCCGCAGTCTTGGTCGTGAGAATGTCTCCGCCACCGCGCACAACAGTATAGCCACGTGCCAGTGTTGCCTTGTAACTCAGCGTTTCGCGCAGACGGTCCATGGCGCCCAAGCGTTGGCTCAAGCGTTCGATATGGCGCGTTCCGGTGGTGCCAAGCCGGGTCACAAGGGCTGTCAGACCCTCGCGCGCATGGCCGGTATCGCGCTGCATTTTACGTGGGTTCAGCCGCGTGCTGCGCGCTTCGAACCCGTCGCGTTTGGTCTGTATGGCGCGGCCCAACGCGGGGGCCAACCTTGCGCTCAACTTGTCCAGCCGGTCCCGTTCAGCGCGCATCTGTTGCACCAGCATGACCGGACGCAAGCTGCCCGCAGCATTTGCCAGTCGCACCTTGCGCTGTTGCACCCCGCCGATCAGCGCAGGGCCAAGCCTGTCGCCAAGTATGTCCAGCTTTTGGCGCGGCCCCTCAATCAATGCGTCGGGCCGGGGCAAGGCCCGGCCAAGGTCACGCAAGCGCTGGTCGCGTCGTTGCAATCCACCACTTAGGGTGGCGGTCATGCGCGCACCTACCCCATCAAGCCACGCTATCAATTCGTGCCGCACAGGCACGGCTATTTCAGCGGCAGCCGTGGGCGTTGGTGCCCGCCTGTCGGATACAAAATCGATCAGCGTGGTGTCGGTCTCGTGACCAACCGCTGAGATCAGGGGAATTTCAGACGCAGCGGCAGCGCGAGCTACAATTTCCTCGTTGAATCCCCAAAGATCTTCGACAGACCCACCACCGCGCGCGACGATCAAAACATCCGGACGCGGGATTGCACCGCCGCGCACCAACGCATTGAAACCAACAATGCCGCGGGCGACCTCGGGCGCGCATTTGGCGCCCTGAACAGCAACCGGCCAAATCAGCACCTTTCGGGGGAAACGATCGCGTAAACGGTGCAAAATATCCCGTATCACAGCCCCCGAGGGTGATGTCACCACCCCGATCACATCGGGCAGATAGGGCAGTGCCGCCTTGCGCGCGGGATCGAACAGGCCCTCAGCCTGCAATTGGGTCTTGCGTTTTTCCAACAAGGCCATGAGGGCACCCATGCCTGCGGGTTTGATATCTTCGATGACAATCTGGTACTTGGACTGCCCCCCAAAAGTGGTGATCCGACCAGTGGCTACGACTTCCATGCCTTCCTCAGGCTGGGTTTGTAGCCTTGCGGCAACGCCCTTCCACATGACCCCGGAAATCACCGACCGGTCATCTTTGAGGTCAAGATAGACATGGCCCGAGCGCGGGCGACTTACGCGGCCGACTTCGCCCTTGATACGCACATGGGAGAATTCTCCCTCGATCAGGCGCTTGATCGCACCAGAAATATCCGACACGCTGAATTCGGGGGCATTCATGCCGTCCTTGGGGTCGTCGATGAGGTCCATTTCGGTTCCTTGTACCTGCGCTCGGTCCAGCTTAGAACGAGGGCGCGCAAAGGCCAAGGAGTGCTGCCCCATGAACATCCTCATTCTCGGCGGCGGTGGCCGCGAACACAGCCTTGCCTGGGCAGTCCTGCAAAATCCAAAATGCGACCGATTGATCGTGGCGCCCGGCAACGCGGGCATCGCCGCCATAGCAGATTGCGCGACGCTCGACATTCTAGATGGCGGGGCGGTTGCCAGCTTTGTCGAAGAAGAGGCCATTGATTTTGTGATCATCGGGCCAGAGGCCCCACTGGCAGCGGGCGTTGCTGACCGGCTACGCGACGCCGGTGTACTCGTCTTTGGGCCAAGCAAGGCCGCGACAGAGCTGGAGGCGTCCAAGGCCTTTACCAAGCAGATTTGCGATGCAGCCAACGCCCCCACAGCCGCCTATGGCCATTTCACCGATGCGAAGGCGGCCAAGGCCTATGTTCAGGCGCAGGGCGCACCAATCGTGATCAAGGCAGATGGGCTGGCCGCTGGCAAGGGTGTGATCATAGCCGAATCGGTAGCACAGGCAGAGGCCGCCATCGATGACATGTTTGGCGGCGAATTTGGTGATGCGGGCGCAGAAGTTGTCGTCGAAGAATTCATGACTGGCGAGGAAGCCTCGTTTTTTGTGCTGTGCGATGGCACGGATGTTTTGCCCATCGGCACGGCGCAAGACCACAAGCGCGTGGGAGAGGGCGACACAGGGCCAAATACCGGTGGCATGGGGGCATACTCTCCGGCGCCGATTCTGACAGATGCAGTCGCCGAACGCGCATTGGCCGAAATCATCCGTCCGACGGTGACCGAAATGGCGCGACGTGGCACGCCTTACCAAGGGGTGCTTTATGCTGGATTGATGATCGAGGACGGTGCCCCGCGACTGGTCGAATACAATGTCAGGTTTGGCGACCCTGAGTGTCAGGTGTTGATGATGCGGCTAGGCGCGCAAGCGCTTGATCTAATGCATGCCACAGCCGAGGCGCGGTTGGCCAATGCCCAGATTAACTGGGCGGAAGATCACGCGATGACGGTGGTCATGGCCGCCAAAGGCTATCCTGGCAGCTACGACAAGGGTGCCGAAATTAAAGGGTTGGAAGCGCTGTCTGAAACTAGCAGCGGAATGGTATTTCACGCTGGTACAGCGACGCGTGGTGAAGAAATTGTGGCGTCAGGCGGTCGCGTATTGAATGTCACAGCGCGCGGCGCGCACTTGGCACAAGCCGCTACGCGAGCTTATGACATGATTGAGCAGATCGAGTTTCCGGGTGGTTTCTATCGCGCCGACATCGGCTGGCGTGAATTGCACCGCGACACCTGATCCAAAAGGCGACGATAGCGGTTCTATTCACCTTGCGCGCGCAAAATTGTGGCTCTGCCGCAAACCCCGGTATATGTCCGGCCAAAAGAAACACTGATCAGGGCGTATTGTAGCGACTGCGGAATTCTCGCTTGATGCGCAATGATCAAGACATTGGATTCCAGTATTTTTGCCTTTCAATACAGACCGCACAATTTGTACTCATAAACTGTGTCGAGGATCATATCTTCTCTGCCCGCGCGCGCAGTCTATTCTTAGAAAACGGTCACAGGACATATTGTTACCCGTCACAACAGTTGGCACAGGCCTGCACAGTCAAGATCTGTAAGCTGCGACGCAGCATTTTAACACTTGGTCGATGACTGCAAAAAGTACAGCGCGCCGCTTGAGATCAGATTTGCTTCTCAGGCATCTGCACAATCAGGCCTTCCAAAACATCGGTCACTTTCAGCTGACAGGTCAGGCGGGAACGTGTTTCGTCAGGTTCGTACGCAAAATCGAGCATATCCGTTTCCATATCGTCCCTTGCGGGCAGCTTTTCGATCCAGTCAGGGTGTATGTACACATGGCACGTCGAACAGGCACACGCGCCGCCACAATCCGCTTCGATGCCGGGAATGTTATTGTCACGGGCGCCTTCCATGACAGTCAGCCCATTGGCCACGTCTACGACATGCTCGGTGCCGCCATGCTCGATATAGGTGATCTTGGCCATCAAAGCCCCCTCTTATTCCTTGGTTCAAAGTGGTATTTAGCCCTCTGATGTTGAAGCCGCCAGTCCCTTTTGTAGGCAGAGCCTTTTTGGCTTGTCACACTCTACAATTGTTCTATTTTTGTTCTCATGCAGATTTTGTCTCGCTCTTATTCTGATGCCCGCCCCTGGCCGCGCCCGCCCGCGTGTTTGCGTGCTTGCGATCTGGGTTTGCCTCCGATCAATGCTCGCGTGGCCGTGGCCGGGCTGGTTATCCTGCGCCAGCGGCCAGGCACTGCCAAGGGTGTGATTTTCATAACACTCGAAGACGAAACGGGGGTGGTCAATGTTATCGTCTGGCGCAACATCTACGAAAGATTTCGCCGAGCAGTAGTTGCGGGCCGTTTGCTGCGCGTTACGGGGCGGATGCAGCGCGCCCATAATGTGACCCATGTTTTGGCCGAACAGATCGAAGATATCTCTCCCTTGCTCGACCAATTACTAAGCGAAGGGACTGGCCGAACCGTGGCAGCCGAAAGACGCACCGATGATATAGATGGCCACCAAACCCGATAGAGCGTTACGCGGAAAGCGCGAATGCCCCCGCGTCGCCTGATGTACAAGATTTCAACGCGATAGGTAATGTGTGATGTTTCAGGTACTTCGACAAACGCTATAATCGGCAACCAAGGCTATGCAGACCGGGGACTGCGCGTTAGGTTGCAGCCAAAAAGCCCGGAACACAGGCATAAGCATGACATCCCGATCCATGATCCTCGCAATGGCTATGGCGTTTGCCCTATCAGCCTGCGCGCCCAACGCAATTGAAGCACCGGCAAACATTGATCCAATATTCTTGGCCACAGCGCCGCCGGATGCGCCCCCCGGAACATGCTGGGACAAGACCATAAGCCCCGCAGTGATTGAGACACGGACACAGAAAACCCTGCTGCGGTCAGCCCGCATCAGCGCAGATGGACAGATTCAGGCAGCACCAATCTATAAGACAGAAACCATTCACCACGTCGTGCGTCCAAGACAAGAGGACTGGTTCCAGACACTGTGTGGAGCACAACTGACCCCGGACTTCATCGCTTCTGTGCAACGCGCCTTACAGGCCCGAGGCCACTTTAGTGGGCCTGTTACATCTAAAATGGACAAGCGCACGCGTGTTGCAGTGCGTCGATACCAGCAGTCCAAAGGGGTCAACAGTGAGGCGCTAGCATTATCAACAGCACGCGAGCTGGGCCTGATCGCAGCTTATGGCAATCCCCTCGCAAATTAACGCTGATGGGTTCAGTTTGTCATCGCAAGAGGCTTTGTTGCACAAAAGGGCCTGAGATTGAGCTTCCCCTTTCCCCGGATGGACTTAGCCTACGGCGACGGTACATGGTATGCCAAGAGCTGTGAAGCCGTTTAGGATCGCAGCGCGGATCTGGATCTCCGCAACTTGCCGATTGAAGTCCCGCGCCGAGAGGCGCTGACCAAGTAGTTTCACACAATGCATCT
>JAQWVA010000076.1:0-39704 GCA_029250205.1 Tateyamaria sp. | reverse complement strand
CGTCATGGCCAATGTGGTGATCGATGGACTTACTTACTTACTTACTTACTTACGTTGTAGTATCACCTGTGCAGAACCGGGTTTTTGGCTCACACCAGACGCGGGGCGTCACATAGAATGTGTTCGCTGTTATACCGGCGGATCGATAGGCAATGTTTTCTTTCTTGACACATGGGCCTGATCCACGGATAAGCCGCCATCTATCGTCAGCTCACGATGGCAGATTGTAATTCAATACGCTCTTAAGCGGGGCGCGCTGTTCGAGGCGGATCCGGTGAGCCGGAGACATAAACACCGGTACTTCGGGGCCATAGAACGCGGCAGACAAAGGAACGACATATGTTCGCGGTTCTCAAAACCGGCGGCAAACAGTACAAAGTTCAATCGGGCGACACGCTCCGCGTTGAAAAACTGGCCGCAAATGCAGGTGACACCGTTCAATTTAACGAAGTGCTGATGATCGGTGGCGATGACCCTGTCGTCGGTTCTCCGGTTGTGGCGGATGCGGGTGTTCAAGCCGAAGTCATCGAACAAATCAAAGGCACCAAAACGATCAACTTCGTTAAACGCCGCCGAAAGCATTCGTCTAAGCGCACCAAAGGCCACCGTCAGCAACTGACGTTGATCCGCGTGACTGATATTCTGGCATCGGGTGCGTCAGCATCTGGCATCATGGCAGCAGAAAACGGGGCGGGCTTTGTGCTTGGGTCCGAAGATGCCAAGCCTGCCAAAAAAGCTAAATCATCAAAATCATCTGTAGAATCGCCAAAGCCAGAAACCACTGATAGCGCCGATGATTTGTCAAAGCTTAGCGGCGTCGGCCCTGTAATGGTCAAAAAGCTGAACTCCGAAGGTGTGATCAATTTCGCGCAAATAGCCGCTTGGACACCCGAGGACATTGCCGAAATCGACGAAAAGCTTTCACTCAAGGGTCGCATTGACCGTGACGATTGGGTAAAACAAGCCACAGATCTGGCAAAAGGCTAAGGAGAGACACCATGGCACATAAAAAAGCAGGCGGTTCATCCCGTAACGGTCGCGACTCAGCGGGTCGTCGTCTTGGCGTTAAGAAGTACGGTGGCGAAGCTGTAATTCCAGGCAACATTATCGTGAGACAGCGCGGAACTAAGTTTTGGCCAGCCGCAGGCGTGGGCATGGGCAAGGATCATACGATATTTGCAACTGCAGACGGCGCGGTGACATTCCACAAGGGTCTCAAAAACCGCACGTTTATTTCCGTGCTGCCACAAGCGGAAGCTGCTGAATAAATCGCTGACCGAAATTCATAGAAATTTAGGGATCGGCGGAAACGCCGGTCCTTTTTCAATTTGAAAGGCACGCATGTCTGTCGCGATCGCATCATTTGCTGTCTTTGCAGCCAGTCAGGTGGGGACTCCTGGCCCTGCGAACATGGCGCTGTTGGCGACGGGTGCGCGCTTTGGGTTTCGCGCAGCGTTGCCATTTGTGGCGGGTGTGGCTCTGGGAAAACAATTGGTTATATGGCCGGTTGGCTTTGGCCTAATGGAACTGGCGCAACGCGCACCATGGGTGTTTGAGCTGCTGAAATACGCGTCTGCTGCCTATATTTTGTGGCTGGCCTGGAAGGTTGCAAACCTTCGGCTTGGCGTTGCAGATTCAGCATCCCGTGCACCCGGCTTTTTGGCTGGATTGATCGTGCACCCGCTCAACCCCAAAGCTTGGGCGATGATCGTAGCAGGCTTTACCAGCTTTGTCGCGCCTGCCACCGATCCTCTTTTGGCCACTGGCACGATCGCAGCTGTGCTGTTGTCCACACAAGTGATCTTGCACCCAATTTGGACATTCGCCGGCGACCGGATTGCGCGTACCCTAGCAGGGACGCCTGCGGAACCCTATCTAATGTACACCCTTGCGGCGCTGACCGTTGCATCGGTCCTGTTTGTTCTGTTCGGAGGAGGAACATAACAATGGAAATGAAAAAAATTGTGACCCAACCCGTCATCGACACAGATCGTTTTACCCTGCGTCCGGCGCGCAAATCCGATATGGGACTGATCGAGCTTTATGCCAGTGACAAGCGCGTGGCTGAGATGACGACATCTATCCCTCACCCTTTGCCACCGGGCGTTACAGAATCTTTTGTAACGCGCGCCATGAGCGATACGCGCGACGAAGACGTTTGGGTCATGGACGGGGTGCGCACCGGTGGTTCCGAGGTGATGGGTCTGATCTCTTTGCAGCGCATGGATCGAAACCAGTCCGAAGTCGGGTATTGGGTCGCACCACCTTATTGGAATACTGGTCTTGCTTCGGACGCCGTCCAGGCGTTGGTCGAAGCAAACCCAATGAAAAATGCGACAATGTTTGGTTCTGTATTTCAGGATAACCCGGCCTCTGCTCGGGTTTTGACCCATTGTGGTTTCGCGTATTTGGGCGACGCCGAATCCTTTTCACTTGCACGGGGTGCCGCCTTGCCCACTTGGACCTATACCCGCAAACTGTAGGCGCCACACTTTTTCCAAAGACGTTAGGGAAAGTGTCAGATCCGGGGCAATGCGCTTGTCAGACCCATCTCGCGCAGTCTGCCAAGGGCTGTTTCCCTCGTTCTGAATATACAGTAGGACGCCACCATGAAGTTTCTTGATCTTGCCAAAGTATACATCCGCTCCGGATCTGGTGGCGGTGGTTGTATCTCGTTCCGCCGCGAGAAGTATATCGAATACGGTGGTCCTGATGGCGGTGACGGCGGCGGCGGCGGCTCGGTCTGGGCTGAGACCGTGGACGGGCTGAACACCTTGATCGACTTTCGCTATCAGCAGCACTTTTTTGCCAAGAATGGCCAGCCCGGCATGGGCCGTCAGCGCACAGGAAAAGATGGCGACGATATCGTTCTAAGGGTGCCCGTCGGCACAGAAATCCTCGACGAAGATCAGGAAACTGTTATCGCAGACATGACAGCGGTCGGCCAACGGGTGGAACTGGCACGTGGAGGCAATGGTGGTTGGGGCAACCTGCATTTCAAATCCGCGACAAATCAGGCCCCGCGCCGATCCAATCCCGGTCAGGACGGCGTTGAGCGGACATTGTGGCTGCGCTTAAAGCTCATCGCCGATGTCGGTCTGTTAGGACTGCCCAATGCGGGCAAATCAACCTTTCTTGCCGCGACTTCGAATGCGCGCCCAAAGATCGCCGATTATCCTTTCACAACATTGCACCCAAATCTTGGCGTGGTGGGCGTAGACAATACCGAATTTGTCGTCGCTGACATTCCCGGTCTCATCGAAGGCGCGTCAGAAGGGCGTGGCTTGGGCGATCTGTTCCTCGGACATGTGGAAAGATGCGCGGTTTTGTTGCATTTGGTGGATGGCACAGCGCTTTCAGTCGCCCAGGACCATGACACAATTATTGGCGAACTTGAGGCATATGGCGGCGATCTGGCGGATAAACCGCGCGTGACCGTCCTCAACAAGATTGATGCTTTGGACCAAGAAGAACGCGCCCAATTGCGCGCCGAGTTGGAAAAAGCCACGGGCCAACCGGTCATGTTAATGTCAGGCGTCGCACGCGAGGGCGTTACCGATGTGCTACGCGCCTTGCGCAATCAGATTGACGACGATCGCTTGCGCCATCGTCCTGCTCAAGAGGCCGACCCGTGGCATCCCTGATCTCTGCCCGTCGCTTGGTGATAAAGATTGGGTCAGCGCTTCTGGTTGATCGCGCGGCGGGCACTCTGCGAGTCTCATGGTTATCTGCCTTGGCTCAGGATGTGGCGTGGCTCAAGGCAGCTGGTGTGCAGGTGGTTTTGGTGTCTTCAGGGTCCATAGCTCTGGGTCGCAGTACTTTAAAATTGCCCGATACAGAACTTCCGCTCGAACAGTCTCAGGCCGCTGCAGCAGTGGGCCAGATCAGGCTGGCGCGCGCCTACGAAGAGGCAATGGCCCCTCACGGGATCACCACGGCTCAGGTGCTTATGACACTCGAAGACACCCGTGACCGTCGCCGTTATCTGAACTCCCGTGCGACCCTCGAACAACTGATTGGTCTGGGTGCACTGCCAATCGTGAACGAAAACGACACAGTCGCAACAGATGAGATCCGATTCGGAGACAACGACAGACTGGCCGCTCAAATCGCGGCAACGATTGGCGCTGATATGCTGGTGCTTCTGTCAGATGTTGATGGTTTCTATTCGGCTAACCCGGTCGATGATCCCGCTGCAATTCGCTATGAAACCATAGACAAGATTACACCGGAAATCGAGGCACAGGCCGGCGACGCAGGCTCTGGTCTTAGCAAGGGCGGAATGAAGACCAAGCTCATGGCTGCCAAGACGGCCACCGCTGCGGGCTGCACCATGGCCATTTGCCAAGGGGCCGCGCTGCGGCCTTTGGCGGCTCTGGAAAACGGAGCAAACGCGACCTGGTTCACAGCAACGCTTGATCCGCAAGCTGCGCGCACACGATGGATTGCGGCGATGAAGCCACTCGGTTCAGTGAGCCTCGACGCAGGTGCAGCACGGGCATTATCACTTGGAAACAGTCTTTTACCAGCAGGAATCAAAGCGATATCTGGAGCATTCGGGCGCGGTGATCCGATTGCAATTACAGGCCCGGACGGCCACCAGTTGGGGCTGGGCCTCAGCCGTTACACTGCCGACGAAGCACAAAAAATAATAGGGCATCACAGCGCCGAAATAGAAGAGCTTTTGGGGTATCCGGGGCGTGCGGCGCTGATACACCGCGACGACATGGCGCTTTAGCTCATCTTTTGGCTTTAAATTTTCCCGCGGAAGGCGTTAATTTCTGACGCATCCGTCGCACAAGGACAAACACATATGACTGACCTTGCTGATATCCCCACCCTGATGGCCGACATCGGTGCGCGCGCAAAAGCTGCGGCCGGAACGCTTGCCTTTGCCAGCGCAGAGCGTAAGCACGCGGCTTTGATCCGCGCATCCGAACATGTTTGGGCGACCCGTGCTGGCATAATCGCGGCAAATGCAAAAGACATGGACTATGGCCGTGAAAAAGGCTTGTCGACGGCCATGATGGACCGACTTCGCTTGGATACAGATCGCATTCAGGGAATCGTTGACGGCTTGCGCGCTGTCGCTGAGCAGGCCGATCCGGTGGGCGAGGTTCTGGCGGACTGGACCCAACCGACAGGATTGCACATTCAACGAGTGCGCACGCCTTTGGGTGTGGTTGGCGTTATTTATGAGAGCCGTCCCAACGTGACGGCTGATGCTGGGGCGCTGTGCCTCAAGGCTGGAAATGCGGTGATCCTGCGCGGCGGTTCCGAAAGTTTTCATTCATCGGCGGCGATCCACGCGGCGCTGCAAAAGGGCTTGCGCGACGCCGATCTGCCCGAAGATGCAATCCAGCTTGTCCCGACGCGTGACAGGGCAGCGGTTAGCGAAATGCTGAGCATGGTGGATAGTATTGATGTTATCGTTCCGCGTGGTGGCAAAGGACTGGTCGGATTGGTCCAACGCGAGGCGCGCGTGCCTGTTTTTGCGCATCTCGAAGGTATTGTGCATGTCTATATCGATAAGGATGCAGATCCGGAAAAGGTCTTGCGTGTCGTTTTAAATGCAAAAACGCGGCGCACGGGCATATGCGGGGCGGCGGAGTGTCTTTTGATCCATCGTGATGTGGCGGACACGATCGGGCAGGGTGTTATACGGGCCCTGATAGACGCAGGTGTGCAAGTGAATGGGGATGAGACGCTTACCAAAATCGGTGGCGTGCGGGAAGCGACCGATGTGGATTGGGGTAAGGAATACCTAGATATGGAGATCGCGGCCCGTGTGGTGCCTGATCTGGATACCGCAATGGATCACATCCGTTCATTCGGATCGAACCATACCGATTGCATCCTGACCGAAGACGCTGCTGCGGCAAACCGCTTCCTGAACGAACTCGATAGTGCGATCCTTATGCACAACGCATCGACCCAATTTGCTGACGGGGGCGAGTTTGGTATGGGGGCAGAGATCGGCATCGCCACCGGCAAGATGCATGCCCGTGGTCCCGTCGGAGCGGCGCAACTGACCAGCTTCAAGTATCTGGTGCGCGGGAATGGAACAGTTCGGGCCTAGGGTCAGGACCCATTAATCCTGTGCCGTCAGTTTGCCAGATTTTGCCTTTGGCAAGAAGCGTCTTCGCAAAAATAATGGTTATATTTCAATCAGATGTTACGGAGTCAGAAGGAAAATCCATCAATTTCAATTTATCTCAGCGTCTTGGGCCGCTTGCAAAAAAACTATTGGCCGCACGTCCCAAGCCTTTGAAATATCGTGAAATTGTCGCTGACGGCATAGGAATAATGGATCCTGACCCTAGAACCTCAGGCGTATAAAATCACCCTCGGCTTGTTCAACCGTCACTGTGCGCTTTGCCTCGGCAGCGAAGGCGGGCAACAATGCAAATTGCACCTGAGCTGCGGCCAGTCCGTCGTCGGGACCACCTTTTAAAATATCCCAAAACTCTGGGTTATATGCGATCCTTGGGGAATACCCCGTAAGCGTCCAGACGCCATCGGTACATTCAACCTCGATCCGCCCGCCATACGCTAGGGCCGTTTCAAGGCACTGTATGCCCAAAAATGCCATCTGGACTGCCCACCGCGGCTGCGAGTCATGTGGTTTGTATTCCAACTCAAACCTGCCGCCTGCGATAGTGTCGCGCAAAATGCTGTCCACGTCGGCATGGCCCATCGGCTGATCGCTGGCCGCACCATAGGCGATCCGAAAAAAGCGAATGCGTGCACTAGCATTTCCAACACTTTCAGAGATCAGTTCCATCTCTGGGCCTGAACTCGTGCCTGTCATCTCAAGAAGTTCTAGACCATTGTTGATTGCACCAATCGGCGATATCAGATCATGACAGATGCGGCTGCCCATCAATGCGGCGATGTTCAATTTATTTTGCCCCATTGGTGGCCCAGCGTGAAAGGTTGGTCATGGAAAGTGTAAATGCCATTCTGGCTCCTGGTATGTTGGTGCGCCATCCTGATCATGCAGAATGGGGAGTTGGACAGGTTCAAAGTAACATCGGCAACAAGGTAACTGTCAACTTCCCGGAAGTAGGAAAAACTGTCATCGACGGAAGCCGTGTGGCCCTGAATATCGTTTTTGATGCTTCTTAATAGTTGTCAATTCCTTACCGACGTGCAACTTAAGAAAGATTTTAATCTCAATTATAACCGTTATACGAGAGCAATGTCGTGGCGAGCTTCATGAAACGCGATACAGCCCCCATTTTTCGAACTGCTTTGGCCACCACTGAGGAAGATTTGTGCGCAGCACAAGCGCTTCGATATGATGTTTTTGTGCGCGAATTGGGTGGCGGCGGTGCGATGGTCGATCATGAACGTGGGCTTGAGCAGGATCGTTTTGACCCGTTCTTTGACCACCTGCTGCTCTTTGATGATTCCGTTGGGGCAGTCGTTGGTGTCTACAGAATGCTGAAGCCTGAACAGGCAGAGATTGTCGGTCAATACTACTCTGAGGACGAATACGACCTGTCCAAACTGCGCAACTCTGGACGCAGAATGCTTGAACTGGGGCGGTCCTGTTTGCATTCCAGTTACCGAGGCGGGACAGCGATGCACCATCTTTGGGCCGGGCTAGCAGAATATGTAGCCAAACACCGGATCGAGATCTTGTTTGGCGTTGCTTCCTTGCATGGCACCAAAATTCATTCATTGGCTCAACCATTGTCGTTATTGCATCACCGATACCTTGCCCCCCAGCATCTTCGAGTGACAGCCAAACCCCCAAACTGCAGGAATATGAACTTAATACCCGAGGCCGAGCTCGACCGACGGGCAGCCATGGTTTCGATCCCGTCACTGATCAAGGCATACCTTCGCCTGGGCGGCGTTGTGGGCGAAGGCGCTTTTGTTGATCACGCCTTTAACACCACAGATGTTTGCCTGATCATAGACACTGCTGTGATGACTGAACGCCAAAAACGTATTTATGGGGCCACACAATGAGCATGATTTGGCAAGGAGATCCGCCTCCGGGTCATCCTCGTCTTAGGCCGCTTGCACTTGTGCGCATGATTTGGCGGGCAACAGGCATCATCCTGACCATTACATTTGGGCTTGTGCTTTTGCTGCCCATGCGTGTGATCGAGAGGCCAATTTTTGGTCTGTCTCGTCCGTGGACGCCATGGATCACCCAGGCTGTATGCCGCATATCTCTGATCTGGCTCGGCTTACAGTTTCATCGGACTGGAATTCCGATGAAGGGGCGCGGCGCGATCGTGGCCAATCACTCAAGCTGGCTCGATATCTTTATTTTGAACGCCTCTGACCGGATCTACTTTGTTTCTAAATCCGAAGTGGCGGGATGGCCCGGGATCGGCTTTTTGGCGCGCGCCACGGGTACGCTTTTCATTGCGCGCGACCGTCGTGCAGCCAAAATTCAGACAGCCCAGTTTGAAAAGAGGCTGTTGGCAGGCCAACGGCTGCTTTTCTTTCCCGAAGGCACCAGCACGGATGGGCTGCGCGTATTGCCGTTTAAGTCGACACTCTTTGCTGCTTTCTTTGCGCCGCAACTACATGAAGTCATGTTGGTTCAGCCGGTGTCGGTGGTCTATCATGCGCCAGAAGGTTATGATCGTCGTACATATGGCTGGTGGGGAGATATGAGCTTTGGCAGTCACCTATTGTCAACCTTGGCCCTTCCTCGACAGGGCTGTGTCAAGGTTATTTATCACCCACCTGTATCAGTTCCGGACATGCCTGATCGAAAAGCCTTAGCGAAGACAACGGAAAAAATTGTGCGCTCGGGTCACCCACTGATCGACGACTAACCGCCGAACATGAATACGCTCAATTGGGATATAGCATCATTGACGTACTAGTTCTGAGGTCACGGCACCACCCTTATTGGGCTAAAGGTGCAGTTCATGGCTTCATTGTTCCAAACTACTTAATACCGAATGATTGTGTCCTGAAATTGCCCTTGCCATTCACGCGCCACCCGCCTAATGACGCAGAATGAATCCGCAGTTTGGGGCGGGCAGATGGGAGAGACATCCCCATCGGTCCACCGGTTGGCGCATCCGCGCTGCATCCCCAGACGAGGCGAAAACCGGAAAAGGAAACGAACATGGCTCTTCCAGAGTTCTCCATGCGCCAATTGCTTGAAGCAGGCGTTCATTTTGGCCACCAAACACAGCGTTGGAACCCTCGTATGGGGCCATTCATTTATGGCTCGCGTAATGGTATCCACATCATGGACCTGACGCAGACTGTTCCGATGTTGGACCTGGCCCTGCAAGCCGTCCGCGACACTGTTGCAAAGGGTGGGCGTGTGCTTTTTGTTGGCACAAAGCGCCAGGCAGCTCAGCCAATTGCAGACGCAGCTGAGAATTGTGCACAGTACTATATGAACCACCGTTGGCTGGGCGGTACGCTCACTAACTGGCAGACTGTTTCGAAATCGATCCAGCGCCTTAAGGCGATCGACGAACAGTCCGAACGTGGCTTTGATGGTCTTACTAAAAAAGAACGTCTGGGTATGGAACGTGATCAAGGCAAGCTGCAGGCTTCTCTCGGTGGTATCCGCGAGATGGGTGGTCGTCCTGACCTTATCTTTGTCATTGATGTGAAAAAAGAAGCACTCGCCGTTGCCGAAGCTAACAAGTTGGGCATTCCAGTTGTAGCCGTGGTAGATACGAACTGTTCGCCTGATGGTGTGGATTACATTATCCCCGGCAACGATGATGCGGCACGTGCCATTTCTCTCTATTGTGATCTGGTTGCTCGTGCTGCGCTCGATGGCATGAGCGCGCAATTGGGCGCTGCCGGCGTCGACTTGGGTGCCATGGAAGAGGCTCCGGTTGAAGAAGCGGTCGCTGAAAAAGCGCCTGCCGCTGATGCAACAGAAGCGCCAGCCGCAGGCTGAACTCGATACGAAACCTACACATACGGCAGCGCTAATGCTGTCGTATAACCCGTTTTTTCCGCGGCGACCAATAAGGTTGCAGCACTCTAATCGCATTTTGAGGAGAGCCAAGAGATGGCAATCACAGCAGCAATGGTCAAAGAACTGCGCGACAGCACCGGCGCGGGCATGATGGACGCAAAGAAAGCGTTGACAGAAACAGATGGCGACATGGAAGCAGCCGTAGATTGGTTGCGAACCAAAGGTTTGGCAAAAGCAGCCAAAAAATCTGGCCGCACCGCAGCCGAAGGGCTCGTCGCAGTCGTTGTAGGTGATGGTACCGGTGTTGCGGTAGAAGTGAACTCAGAAACTGATTTCGTCGGAAAGAATGCCGAGTTTCAGGGAATGGTTTCTGGTATTGCCAACGTCGCTTTGAATGTTGACGATGTTGACGGCCTTAAAGCCGCTGACATGGGTGGTAAGCCCGTTGGAGAGGTCGTCACCGATAAAATCGCTACTATTGGTGAAAACATGTCTGTGCGGCGTATGGTCAAACTGTCTGGCGAAACCGTTGTGTCCTACGTGCACAACGCCGCTGCGCCTGGCATGGGTAAGATCGGCGTTTTGGTTGCTTTGTCCGGTGGAGACGAAGCATTTGGCAAGCAGGTCGCAATGCACATTGCTGCCGTAAACCCCGCTTCACTGTCCGAAGACGACCTTGACCCATCTGTTGTCGAAAAAGAAAAGCAAGTCCAAATGGACATTGCTCGTGAAAGTGGCAAGCCAGAGCAAGTAATCGAAAAGATGATTATAGGCCGGATGAAAAAGTACATGGCCGAAGTCACCTTGCTGAACCAGTCCTTCGTTGTGAACCCTGACCTAACTGTAGCTGCTGCTGCTACCGAAGCAGGGGCCACTATCACCGGTTTTGCTCGTCTGGAAGTCGGCGAAGGCATCGAAGTAGAAAAAGAAGATTTTGCTGCTGAGGTCGCTAAAGCTGTCAAAGGCTAAGGTTTGGCTGTTAGGCCTAATCGCCTGGTAGCCAATAAAAATAAGTACAAAGAATGCGCCACTAACTGGTGCATTTTTGTCGAAAAGACGCCAGTCACGCTGCACCGTAAACCAATGTCTGTTGGTGATCAGCGCGCAGCGATTGACCTTGCGCAGAGGTGCTAATTTTTAGCTTAGCTAGGCTTTGTTGCACAAATCATCTGCAAGGGTTCATTGATGAATACAGCGTGATAGTCGAAGGGGATGAGCAGCTGGTCCCCTACCAAATATAAGACCCAGAATTGGTCGTCTTACGTTTACAGTCTGAAACGGCGCGGATTGTTGTCGATCTGGTTTGACCCAGAGATGGTTTGGATGCCGGCCCCAAACGGCGAACGCGGTCGGCACCAGCAATTCAGTGACGCCGCTTTTCGAACGTGTCTTACGCTGAAGGTCCTTTTTGGCATGCCGCTCCGCCAGACAACTGGGTTCGTTCAAAGCTTGCTGCGTTTGGCCGGTTTGGACTAGGCAGTGCCGGACTTCAGCACCTTATGCCGTCCGTTGAACGGCAGGCGATTGCAAAGCAATTTGCCGAAGGGGGCCGGCGAACACTGAACGTGTGCTTGCCGTACTGCGATTCCAAAGTACCATTGAACCTGCTCATCGATAGCACAGGCATCAAAGCAGAAGGTGAAGGCGAGTGAAATGCACGTAAACATTGCGGTTCCAAACGCCGTATCTGGCGAAAGATACACATAAGGATCGACGAAGAAACGCTGGAAGTACGGGCAGTTGAAGTCACGGGAAGCAACATTGGGGATGCTCCCATGCCGCCCGAGCTCCTGAACCAAATCCCGCTCGATCAGGAGATCGGCAGTGTCACCGCAGACGGGGCGTCGAAACCAAGATGCATTGTATGAAACTACTGGGCCAATCGCAGATGGCGAGGGACTTCGATCAGCAGGTCGCAGATATCCAAATTCGCATCGGCGTCCTCAACCGCTGCAAGGCTCTTGGCATGCCTATCACAAAGCCCGTAGGTTAAATCCATCTGGGTTAAGGGGAAGAACGTCTGTAATCCGATTTGTGCATCAAAACCATTCAGATGAGCTTTAGACAGACAACAATAATGGTTTGGTTAACAGGGACTAATGAGATTTTGAGCTTTTAAGATGGACGGGATCACATTGGGGCGCGATCCCGTCCGATTGTCAACGCCTTGTCATGGGGATGAGACAAGGGGCGAGGCCAATGTTCCGGTTCGCGTTCGGGAAGAATACCAATGCGAACCGGCTCCGGAAAACCGGTCAAACCAGAGCGCCCTTGAGATTGCAAAGGATCAGGCTCGATGCTCCAACGGTTAAAACCATCACTCACGGAACATATACAGCATGCAAGGTTACTTTAAGTAGAGGAAGTGGGGTATTCCTTACTTATTAGCACAGAAGTTTTTTTCATTGCAAATACCTGTAATCACTTCTTTTTTTGCACAATGCAAACTTTTTTAACCTAATTGTATCTAATCTATTACAGCTCGGAGATCATGTTTTGATGAGAGTTCTCGCATGGCGAGCAATACGACATAATGATATCTAGCGTCGTTCAAAAGCATATCCCGAAGCGGTCGTGCTATTCATTCGCGGAAGCGTAGGCCTTCCAAAATGAACATTTGATTGGACAACCCCGTCTTTAGAACCGCTTGGGCCGTCGTTTCAACTGCAAGAGCCTGACGAGCCAGCCTAAGGTGTTTTTCTACCGTGGCCGACGCAAGCCCCATCAGAACAGCGATATCCTGATTTGTCTTGCCATCACCCACCCATGCCAATGCCTCAAGTTGTCGTTTGGTGAGCACGCGATGAGGCGATGTGTAAGGCAGGCTCAATATTTTAAGATGAGCCACGTTATTCATTAGATGTATGTCATGCCCGTGTTCATCCCAAATGGCGTCAACTTCTTCTTGGCTCATTCCTTTTTTCGCAGTTAAAGCAATGGCCCCCTTGGACCGAGCAGACACAGATTTAAAACTGATTGTGTAGCCTGCAGTCACACCCATCGAAAAGTTGAACTCCATCATGCGCTGTTCGGCCGGTGTCAGCGTTTTGTCAGCTTGCATTTGCGCCAGCATGCCCCAGCTGCCGACACCCTCGTTGTGGAGAGCCCAGTTGAACATCGGCGCGTCTATATAATGCTGTTCGCCCACGAAAACGTCGGTGTATTCGCGATCATGATTGGTTAGCAGGATGGCGTCCTGCGGATCAAAAATCTTTTTTTCCGACAAAAAGCGTGTAAAGCCGTAAATCAGTCTATCAAAACCAAACTCAGCCATTTTTTGAGTATGCGCTTCCCACAGCTCTTCAATGGATTGGCAGTTTGAAATCCGGTGGAGATAACTTTTCAACTTGCGGCCCCCAAGTGGCCGATCATTGCATTCAATGCCAGAACGTAACCAGCCGTGCCAAAGCCACAGATGACGCCAACGGCGACAGGCGCAATATAGCTTTTGTGACGAAACGCCTCTCGTGCATATACATTGCTAATGTGCAGTTCGATCGTCGGGATTTCAGTGCCAACAATCGCATCGGCAAGCGCAATTGATGTGTGCGTATAAGCACCTGCGTTCAGGATTATCCCATCATGGGTTCCTTTGGCATCATGAATGGTGTCGACCAGATCACCCTCGTGGTTGGACTGGAAACACGTCACAGCATAGCCATTGGAGGCACCATGCGCTATACAACTCGCCGAAACATCTGCCAGCATTTCACTGCCGTAAATTTCGGGCTGTCGCATGCCTAGCAGGTTAAGATTTGGTCCATTGAGGATTAGTAAAGACGTCATCAAATATTACCCTACATTTACTATAACTTTAATAATTGAACCTCGCTATGTCCAGTATGTGATTTTTAGAGCGCTTCAAATACAGCGAGACCCAACCAATCTGCCACAAGTGCAGGGGTATCTTGCCCCTCAATTTCAATTGTCAGCTTAGTTTCACGCAATAGGTCAGTTTCATTTCGCTGTGTGAGTCCGGTCAATACAAATCGCCCACGCAAGCGGCTGTTGGCGCCCACGGGTGACAGAAAACGCAGTCGGTTGAACCCGTAGTTGATGCCCATCACCTGACCTGGCGCCATGTCGAAACAATCATATGCAAACCGGCTGGCTAGGCTGAGGGTCAAAAAGCCGTGTGCAATCGTTCCACCAAATGGAGTTTCCCGCGCGGCCCGCTCGGGATTGACATGAATCCACTGATCGTCATGTGTGGTATGCGCAAATTGATTGATCATCGGCTGATCAACAGTGATCCAATTTGACACGCCAACTTCTTGGCCAATCTGCGCCTCCATCGCGGCCTTGGCATCTGCAATCGCGCTCATGTGCGTACTTCAGGGTCTGGACCAACGCGAACCATTCGCTTGCCCCGGTTTTCACCGTTTAGCAGCCCGATCAGAGCATGCGGCGCGTTTTCGAGGCCCTCAACCACATCTTCGGTTACTTTGACCTGCCCATTTTCCACCCATGTTTGCATGGCGCGCACAGCTTTGGCGTCGTCTTTCGCAAAATCCATCACGATGAACCCCTCCATGCGCAAACGACGCACAACAATAATACCGGGCAGATTTCGCGGACCAACAGGGTTGCTGCTTTCATACTGGCTAATCGCGCCGCAGCAGACGACGCGGCCGCGTTCATTCATAAGCGTCAGTGTGGTTTCCAATATCGGCCCGCCAACATTGTCAAAGTACACGTCAATACCTTCCGGGCAGGCAGAACGCAGAGACTTGAACAAACCTTCATCGCGGTAATTTATACATGCGTCAAAACCCAAATCGTCCACGACATGCGCACATTTTTCCGCGCCCCCTGCAATGCCCACCACACGACATCCAAGCGCCTTGCCGATCTGGCCAACATATCCTCCAACGGACCCGGCTGCTGCAGAGACAACAATAGTTTCGCCCGCTAAGGGTTTGCCCACACTCAGCAATCCATGAAAAGCTGTTTTGCCCGCAATTCCATAGGCGCTAAGTAAATGAGTCAGATGCTGGACCGGTGGCAATTTCTGAGCCACGCGGGCTGGGACGGCCACATAATCGGCCCAAACACTTTCCGCTGCAACAATGTCACCAACCGCCAGACGCGGCGAGCGGCTCTCGATCACCTCGCAGATAGCATAGGTGGGCATGGCGTCCCCTGCCTGTACTGCAGCCCGATATGTCGGGCCATTCAGCCAACTGCGATTGGCTGCATCAATGCTCATCAGGATGTTGCGCAGCAACACCTCGCCCTCGGCGGGTTTGGGCATCGGAGCTTCTTTCATAGCATAATGCGACGGTTCAAGCTCGCCCTTAGGCAGGCTGGTGACGACAATCTGACGGTTGGTCATTCGACAGTTCCTTGGTAAAGGGGGGCATGACGCAAGAATATCGCCAACCCGTTTATGCGCCGCCCCAAGGGGCGGCAGATTTGCTGTTGATCAGGCACGGCGAAAGCGCGCCTGCCAGACCCGGGATTAGCTTTCCAATGAAAGACGGACATGGTGATCCGGTCTTGCATCCACAGGGCGCAGCGCAAGCTGAAGCTGTAGGGCAAAGATTGAAATCTTGTTTTTTTGCAGGAATCTACGTAACAAAGTTGACGCGAACCCACCAAACGGCGGCGCCTTTGGCGGCGCATCTTGGCATGACACCTGTCCAAGACCCTGACTTGCACGAAGTGCATCTGGGTGAATGGGACGGTGGGCTTTACCGCATCAAGGCCGCCGAAGGTGATCCGATTTACCGTAAGGTTCTGCAAACGCAGGACTGGTCGGCTATTCCGGGCGCTGAAACACGCGAAGCGTTCTTTGGTCGGGTAGAGCGCGGATTGCTTCGAATCGCGAGTGCACACAGCGATAGACGGGTTGCCGTTTTTGTGCACGGAGGTGTGATCGGGGCGGCGATGGCGATGGCGAGCAAATCCGAGCCTTTTGCGTTTTTGGGCGCGGCCAATGGGTCGATCAGCCGGTTGGTGATCCACGAGGGCCGCATGATCGTGCGCGGCTTCAACGACACTTCTCATCTGTGATGTGTCAAGCGATGCCTGCATCATGTGGTAAGCACAACTTTACCCAACACTTTACGATCCGCGATTAAGTCAAGCGCCTTGGCCGCATCGGCCATCGGAAAGCTGGCAGATATGCGCGGTCTAATCAATTTTTGCTGATATAATTCAAATAATTCAGACATGTTTCTCATGTGACCAGTGGGGTCTTGATGAACTGATGCGCCCCAGAATACGCCAACGATTTGACAAGACTTCAGCAATGGCAGGTTCAGCGGAATTTTTGGAATCCCGGCTGGAAAACCGACAACCAAAAAACGACCGGCCCATGCCATTGAACGGATAACAGGCTCTGCATAATCGCCGCCTACGGCGTCATAGGCTACATTGACGCCACCGGCCCCTGCCATTTTTTTAATGTCGCCAGACAGCATTTTTTGCGCATCGCGATCCATGTCGCGCGGATAGATAATGGTTTCGTCGGCGCCGATGTCTTTGCAAAATGTAGCTTTGTCTTTGGAACTGACCGCAGCAATAACGCGTGCACCTGCGGCTTTTCCTAACTCGATTGCCGCGGCACCTACGCCACCGGCAGCACCTAAAATCAGCAGTGTCTCACCTGACTGGAGAGCAGCACGATCCTTCAGGGCGTGGTGCGACGTTCCATAGGTGAAGATGAAACAGGCTGCTTCCTCGAATGGCATATCGTCGGGCATCTTGAGCAAAGCGCGGGCGGGAACGCAGATTTTTGTCACAAAACCGCCGAATCCGGTCATCGCAATAACGCGGTCACCCACGGCCCACCCGTCAACGCCAGCGCCTAGTTCTTCTATCACTCCGGACACTTCTCCGCCGGGCGCAAAAGGGCGGGGCGGTTTGATCTGGTATAGATCCTGAATGATCAATGTGTCGGGAAAGTTGACCCCAGCAGCTTTAACAGCGATGCGTACTTCGCCTTTTTTAGGGCTGGGATCGTCCATTTCTGTCCATTCCAACGCGTCGGGCTCACCGGCTGCGGTGCTCAGCATTGCTTTCATCTTGATCCCTCTCATGGACGATGTGACGTAACGGTAAAGGTGCAATCCCTCTGCCTTTGTCACATCCTGCGATACAGATGCCCAAGGGTAAAGCTGAACAAAGCGCGACGTAACGGCACGCAATCAATACAGGAGCCATAAATGGAGCACGATCTAGAGACATTTAGGGCAGAAACCCGCGTTTGGCTTGAAGCCAATTGCCCACCCGAAATGCGTGATAGCGCACAGGGGGAGGATACTATCTGTTGGGGTGGAAAGAATTGGGCGTTCACGTCGGAGGCTCAAAAGACGTGGCTTGACCGAATGGCAGCGAAAGGTTGGACGGTTCCAACATGGCCGCAAGAATATGGCGGTGCTGATCTAAATCGTGCGCAAGACAAAATTCTGACCGAAGAGTTGCAAGATATGGGCGCACGATTGCCACTGCAAAGCTTTGGGATATGGATGCTCGGGCCAGCGCTGTTACATTTTGGAACCCATGAACAAAAGCTGCAGTATTTGCCCCCGATCGCGCGTGGCGAAATCCGGTGGTGCCAGGGCTACTCGGAACCCGGAGCGGGGTCTGATCTGGCCAGTGTACAAACCCGGGCAGAGATCGACGGCGATATGTATGTTGTGAACGGTCAGAAGGTCTGGACATCTTATGCAGACAAGGCGGATTGGATTTTTGCCCTTGTTCGGACCGACCGCGAAGCGCCAAAGCACAAGGGAATTTCATTTGTCCTTATAGACATGACCACGCCGGGTGTCACAACGCGCCCCATTCGCCTGATTTCGGGGCAATCTCCGTTTTGCGAGACATTCTTTGACAATGTGCGCACGCCACGCGCGCAGCGTGTCGGAGAAGAAAACCGTGGCTGGGACGTGGCCAAGTACTTATTGAATCACGAGCGCGAGATGATTTCGGGCGGGGGACAGGGATTGCTTGGTGGGCGACCGTTAGGCGCTGTTTTATCCGAAATTTCTGATGATCTTGACCCTACAATTAGGGCCGAGGCCACAGCTTGCGAAATTGACACATTGGCCATGGCGATGACACTTGATCGATACAAGGATCAGGCCGAAACGACCGAGATCGGAGATGCATCTGCAATGCTGAAATACGCAGGAACCGAACTTAACAAACGCCGCTATGAGCTTATGATGAAAGCTAAAGGGGCAGACGCCCTTGCATGGGAGGACGGCGAGGCCGAGAGGTGGTTGCGCACCAAGGCCAATTCGATTGAGGGGGGCACATCTGAGGTGATGCTGTCCATTATATCACGCCGCGTATTGGGATTGCCCGGATGAGCCTTTTACCAACTGACGACGAAGTAATGCTTGCCGATGCCGCGCGCGGATTTCTTGATGCGGCAGCCCCCATAGGTCACCTGCGCGGATTGCGCGATTCAGGCACTACGCACGATCCTGCGCTTTGGACAGAAATATGTACTATGGGGTGGGCGGGCGTTTTGGTGCCTGAAGCGCAGGGCGGCTCGGACATGGGCCATGCAGCTGCCGGGGTACTCGCCCGCGAGATGGGTAAGACACTGGTTTCGTCTCCGTTTCTGAGCACTGCGGTAATTGCCGCCACAGCTTTGCGAAAGGTAGCCGATTACAGAGCGCAGGAAGCGCTTGGCCGAATTGCTAGGGGTGAAGTAACCTATGCGATAGCCGTAGATGAAGGGCCAAAACATGCGCCTGAAGCAACTGAATTACATGCGAAACCTGATGGTAACGGATTTCGTTTGACGGGAACAAAACGGTTCGTAGTTGATGCTGGCTTTGCCGATCGAGCCTTGGTGCTCGCGCGCACAGGCGCGGGGATGACACTGTTTGATTTGCCGCTCGACCGTGATGGTATGACTTTAGCATCAAAATCCATGATCGACGCGAGGGATGCCGGCGATCTTTATCTCGATGGGGTTATTGCAACCGGCGACGATATCTTGGGGCAAGTTGACGATGGCATGACCGTTTTGACGCCAGCACTTCAGGCAGGTCAGGCCGCACTGGCTGCGGAAATGATCGGGCTTGCTGCGGGCGCCTTTGCGAAAACGGTGGGATACTTGCAGGATCGCAAGCAATTTGGGGTGCCGATCGGGGCGTTTCAATCGCTTCAACATCGTGCGGCACATCTATGGTCAGAAACAGAAATTACATTATCAGCAATTTTGAATGCAGGGCGTATTTTGGACAACGGTGAGGATGCTACCCTCGCAGTAAGCCTCGCCAAAGCGCGGGCGTCCAAAACAGCAGAACTGGCAGTGCAAGAAGGTGTGCAAATGCACGGTGGCATTGGAATGACTGATGTTCATGATATTGGTTTTTTCATGAAGCGCGCCCGAGTGGCGGCCGAGTGGCTGGGCGATTATAGCTATCATGCCGAGATTGTAGCGCGACTGCGCGGATTTTGAGAAAGGATGAATTATGACGCCTAATGCACTGTTTTCACTAGAGGGAAAAACTGCGCTTGTTACCGGTGGCGCCACTGGCATCGGAAGGATGGCGGCAACGGGTTTAATGATGGCAGGCGCACATGTTCTCATTGCATCTCGCAAAGAAGACGCATGCCTCGCGGTTGCGGAACAATTGAACGCAATGGATGCGCCGGGATCTGCCGAAGGTTTTGCGGGTGATGTTGGTACCGAGGATGGCATAGAGGCACTTGCCAAGGGCACCACTGAACGTACCGACACGTTGCACATCTTAATGAACAACGCAGGAATCACATGGGGCGCGCCGATGGGTGCGTTTCCCCACGCGGCTTGGAAAAAGGTGATGAACGTTAACGTGACGGGCTTGTTTCATCTGACTCAAAGTCTGCTGCCTACGCTGATCGCGACTGCAACGCCTGATGATCCGGCCCGTGTCGTGAATGTTGGGTCAGTCATGGGCGAGGCGGCTTTGGGAGATGGAGCCTACAGCTATTCTGCGTCCAAGGCGGCAGTCTTGCATCTGACCAAGATCATGGCCAAGGAACTCGCCGGACATCATGTGACGGTCAATGCGCTCGCGCCTGGGCCTTTTGTAAGTAAAATGACGGCATTTGCCACCGCAGATGAGGGCATGCGTGATAAAGTAGGTGCAGATGTACCTCTGGGCCGGGTGGGCCGCGACGAAGACATCGCCGGATGCATGCAATTCCTATGCGGCAAGGGCGGCAGCTTCCTGACCGGTGCGATTCTTCCGGTGTCGGGGGGTATTCAAGTCATGAGCGGTCCGAATCTTTTCCGGTCAGCACTCGAGCAATCGTCATGATCGATTTTGACGACCGCGTCGCAATTGTCACCGGCTCAGGCGCAGGATTGGGGCGATCACACGCATTGGGACTGGCCGCTCGCGGCGCCCGCGTAGTTGTTAACGATTTGGGAAACGCACAAGACGTTGCGTCGGAAATTGACGCAGCGGGCGGCGACGCGATGGCCCATGACGCGGATGTCTCAGACGAAGCACAGGTCGCAGACATGATTGCAAAAGCCATGGATCGTTGGGGCCGCATCGACATTCTTGTAAACAACGCTGGCATCCTTCGCGATAAAACATTCGCCAAGATGACACTTGAGGATTTTCGAAAGGTTGTGGATGTGCACCTGATGGGCAGCGCAAACTGTTGCCACGCTGTTTGGCCCGTCATGCGCGCCCAGAAATACGGTCGCATCGTACTGACGTCGTCGGGCTCTGGCCTTTATGGTAACTTTGGTCAGTCGAACTATGGTGCGGCCAAGGCTGCAATGATCGGGCTTATGAACGTGCTGCACTTGGAAGGCGCGCGCGACGATATACGCGTCAACACGCTTGCCCCAACAGCCGCCACACAGATGACCAAAGGTTTGCTGCCCGAGGCCGCGCTTGATCTGCTACAACCCGAAACCATCACGCCAGGCCTTTTGCACCTCGTGAGTGAAAATGGGCCAAGCCGAACAATACTTAGTGCAGGTGCGGGCACTTTTGCCCAAACGCGTATATACGAAACTCAAGGGCATCGCATCCAAGGCGAGATCACGCCCGAGGCCGTCGCCGCCAACTGGCACTTAATCACCGAACCCAACCAACAGGAAGAATTGCAAGATGCTTTTTCGCAAACCCGTAAGTACGCTTTGCGCGCAGCAAAAGCCAAAGGCGCTACCCTTGACTGGTAGCGGCTGATCCCCTTCATCTTGCCCAGTAAACTCCGGGGGTGCGGGGGCTGGCCCCCGTTTTCACTCTCACAAAACAAAAGGACAACAGATCATGCGCGACGCAGTTATCGTTTCAACCGCCCGAACCCCGATTGGAAAAGCCTATCGCGGAGCATTTAATGCGACGACACCTCAAGCTCTTGCAGCACATGCGATTTCCCATGCTGTAAACAGAGCAGGTCTCGACGGGTCCGAGATTTCTGATGTGGTTCTCGGCTCTGCCCTGCAACAGGGGCACTCATCGTCCAACATCGCACGTCAGGCAGCCATACGTGCGGGCCTTCCGGTGACGGTTGCTGGCATGTCGCTGGACAGGCAATGCGCCAGCGGCATGATGGCGATTGCAGCTGCTTCCAAGCAGGTTGTACAAGACGGCATGGATGTTGTGATTGGCGGTGGCGTCGAAAGTGTGTCGCTGGTTCAGACACAAGATATGCGCGCTCATAGCGATCCTTGGCTAAAGACGCATAAGCCTGAAATCTATATGACAATGCTTGAAACGGCCGAAACAGTTGCTGTGCGTTACGGCGTGACCCGAGAAGAGCAAGATCGCTACGCCGTTCAGTCGCAAGCCAGAACAGCCGCGGCGCAGGAAGCAGGGCGATTTGACGATGAAATCGTGGCGATGTCGACAGTGATGAAGTTCCAGGACCGCGAAACAAAGGAAATTTCTGAACACGAAATCATACTTAAAAAAGACGAAGGCAACCGCCCGGGCACGACATATGAAAATGTGGCGGGCCTCAAGCCGGTGTTTTCAAACGGCATTCACATCGCGCAAGGCGCACACATCACGGCTGGCAACGCGTCGCAACTTAGCGATGGAGCTTCTGCTGCGGTGGTCATGGAAGCATCCTTGGCCGAAAAACGCGGTCTTGCACCCTTGGGCCGCTGCTTAGGCGTCATGGCGGCTGGCTGCGAACCGGACGAAATGGGGATCGGCCCCGTCTTTGCCGTGCCAAAGTTGCTGGCCGCTCATGGGTTGAAAATGGATGATATCGGTCTTTGGGAGCTGAATGAGGCTTTTGCCGTTCAGGTTCTTTATTGCCGGGACAAGCTGGGCATTCCAGATGAATTGTTGAATGTGAATGGCGGTGCAATATCGATTGGTCATCCGTACGGCATGTCGGGCGCACGGATGGTCGGTCACGCCCTGATCGAAGGAAAACGGCGCGGTGCCAAACATGTCGTTTGCACCATGTGCATCGGCGGTGGCATGGGCGGAGCAGGCCTTTTCGAGGTTCTTTGACACCTCACAAGACGTTGGCGGCTGATGGTGCCGCCAGAAAAAGTTTCAAGAAAGCCAAGATGGGACGAGCACTTTGAACAATTCATCAGACGCGCATTTGCCGAAAGCCTTGCAGGGCCTGCGCATACCTTTAATCGCTGCACCCTTATTTATCATTTCTGTGCCAGAATTGGTTATTGCCCAGTGTAAGGCTGGTATCGTGGGATCATTTCCAGCACTCAATGCACGCGAAGCAGACGGCGAGCCGCCACTGCTGGACGCATGGTTAACCCAGATCACCGAAGAACTGGACAGCTACAATCAGGCCAATCCTGATCGGCCAGCGGCACCTTTTGCCGTGAACCAGATCGTTCACAGATCAAATGGGCGCCTCGACCGCGACCTTGAAATATGCGTAAAACATAAAGTTCCAATCTGGATCACTTCGTTAGGCGCGCGGGTCGAAGTCAACGAGGCGGCCCACTCCTGCGGAGGTATCGTGCTGCATGACATCATCAATAACACCTTTGCCCGCAAGGCAATCGACAAAGGTGCCGATGGACTGGTGGCTGTTGCCGCTGGGGCAGGCGGCCATGCGGGGCAGCAATCGCCGTTTGCGCTGATTGCTGAAATCCGCGAATGGTTCAAAGGTCCGCTGGCCTTGTCAGGTTCGATTGCGACCGGTGAGGCGTTGCTGGCGGCGCGCACGCTTGGTGCTGACTTCGGCTATGCCGGTTCGCCTTTTATCGCGACGCAAGAAGCCAACGCTCAAGAGGAATACAAGAAAATGATCGTAGAAAGCGGTGCTGAAGACATCGTTTATTCGTCGCTCTTTACCGGCGTTTGGGGCAATTATCTGCGTGGTTCGATTGAGCAAGCAGGCATGGATCCGGATAATCTGCCGCAAGCAGATGCGACATCGATGAATTTCTCTACCGGTGCATCCAAGCCGAAGGCCTGGAAAACGATTTGGGGGTCAGGGCAGGGTATCGGTGCTGTGAAATCGCTTGGGCCCACCGGGGCTTTAGTCGATCGCATGGCAAAGGAATATGCCGCTGCCGGCGCTCGACTAGCGCAGGAGTTCTAGGGGCAGGACATGAGCGACGATACACAAACATTGGATACTAACGCAGTTTGCTCTTATTTGCGCGAGAAACTGCCCGGCTTTGATGGCAACATCACCGCGCAAAAATTCGCGGGCGGGCAGTCAAATCCGACGTTTTTGTTGCAGACCGGCGCAGGCAATTATGTTTTGCGTCGCAAGCCGCCTGGACAGTTGCTGAAATCAGCACATGCCGTCGATCGCGAATTTCGGGTTCAACGTGCTTTGCAAGGCTCCGATGTGCCGGTCGCACGCATGCATGTTTTGTGTGAAGATGCGTCTGTTATCGGGTCGGACTTTTACATCATGGATCATGTTGCTGGGCGCAACTTTAACGAGCCAACAATGCACGGCTTAGATAACGCCGGACGCAGCGCAGTCATTGACGATATGAACCGCGTGCTGGCGGCTTTGCACAACGTTGAAATTGACCAAGTGGGTTTGTCTGATTTCGGCCCGCCTGGTCACTATTTGGAACGTCAGGTCACACGTTGGTCTAAACAATACCGCGCCACCGAAACGGAAGACATTCCAGCGATGAACGCCTTGATGGACCGCCTTTCCGATGAAATGCCCGAGGATGATGGTCAGCGCACATTGGTGCATGGCGACTATCGAATCGACAATATGATTTTTGAAGCTAACGGCACGCGCTGTCTTGCGGTGCTGGATTGGGAGCTTAGCACGATTGGCCATCCCTTTGCTGATCTGGCGTCGGTCATTATGCAATGGCAACTGCCTGCTGGGTCCGAAGGGCGCGGATTGATGGGTGTGGACCGCGCCGCTGTTGGCTTGCCAAGTGACAAAGAATTCATTGCGGCCTACTGCGCGCAGCGAGGGCTGCCGGGCATCAGCAACTTTGGATATTATCTGGGATTTTGCTTTTTCCGTATGGCGAGCATCATCCAAGGCGTGCTGAAGCGAGCACTCGATGGAAATGCATCGAACCCGGAACGTGCCCTAAAAGTGGGCGCCTTCGTTCCAATTTTTGCAGAGAACGGGATTAAGGCACTAGATAGTTATTGAAAACATACGCTTGAGGGGGGGTACTTTAAGTGAAAATTATGTCAAAAAATCTTGGACTGAAAGGTACTAAATAGCGGTTAGAACGCTTGACTTATTCTCGGGGTGTGCAACGCTGTCGCAATCTAGGGAGGGATGTCGGCAGTGAAAAGCGGTCCGGACCGGATGCATTTTTTTAGGGAGGAAAACATGCGCAAATCCATAACTCTTGGCGCAGCTATGGCGTTGTCACTTACGGCTAGTGCCTTTGCCGTCGCTGCAGACAACGTCAAGATCGCCTTTATCGATCCGCTGAGCGGGCCTTTTGCCGGGACAGGCACCAATGGCTTGCACCAGTATGAATTCGCGGCCGACGAACTGGTCAACAAAAAGGGCGGTGTCCTGGGCGGAGACATGTTCGAAATTGTCGCCTTCGACAACAAGATCAGCCCCAAGGAATCGCTGATACAGCTGCAAGTCGCCATCGATCAAGGTATCCGGTATATTGCGCAAGGCAACTCGTCTGGTGTTGCGAACGCCCTCACCGAGGCCATCGACAAGCACAACCGCCGCAATCCTGACGATCGGGTGTTGTTTCTAAACTACTCTGCCGTTGACCCAGCCTTGACCAACGACAAGTGTAACTTTTGGCACTTCCGGTTCGATGCCAACGCTGACATCAAGATGGACGCTTTGACGGATGTGATCGCCAAGGATGGCAGCATCAAGAAGGTTTATATCATCGGTCAGGATTACTCGTTTGGCAAAGCGGTCGCGGCGGCGGCGGTAAAGTTCCTCACGGAAAAACGCCCTGACATCGAAATCGTCGGTAACGAGCTGCATCCAATTGGGAAGGTCAAGGACTTTACCCCCTACAGCCGGAAAATCGTAGCCGCAGGCAGTGACGCAGTGATCACTGGCAACTGGGGCGCTGATATGTTGGGCTTGGGTAAATCCGTGCTTGAAAATGGCTATACGGGTCCAATCTTTACTTACTATGCTGCTGCCGACGGCATCACCGCAGCCTTTGGCGAAACCGGAGAGGGCTCTTTGCGGCTCGTTGCCGAAGCTCAGATCAATCCACCAGTCAGTGACGCTGCTGCTGCTTATTACGAGGCGTTCAAGGCCAAGTATCCAGACGGTAATATCAGCCAAGCGCGGATTACCAATGTGATTGAGATGTTGGCAAAGGCAATCAGCGAGGCTGGCTCAGCCACGGACGTTGTCAAGGTGGGTTATGCGCTCGAAGGTATGGAACATGACAATCTTTGGGGCGGGACCGTGAAAATGCGGTCGATTGACCACCAGTTGATACAGGATGTCCACATCCACGCGCACACGGGTAAGGACATTACCTTTGACTATGACAACTCAGGATATGGCGTCAAAGTCGAGCAGACTGTCAAAATGGCCGCTATGGATTCAGAAACAAGCTGCAAGATGCGCAGACCCTGAACAAGGCCGCGGCCTGCTTAGATTGGCAGGCCGCATCACATTTCTTTTGGCCACAAATTCCCTGTTTAAATCCACAGGGCAGGGGTTAACCCCTTAAAATTTTGTTGCTCAGCTGCATTAAGATTAATCAAGGACTGCCCTACATGGATCTCATCTTTGTCAATCTCATAGACGGTCTTGTAACGGGTCTGCTCCTGTTTATGCTGTCTGCTGGTTTGACGCTCATCTTTTCGATGATGGGCGTTTTGAACTTTGCCCACGCCAGCTTTTACATGCTGGGCGCCTATTTCGCGTTTCAGATCAGCCTCGCGGTCGGATTCTGGATGGGGCTGCTGATCGCCCCTTTGATAGTGGGTGTTATGGGTGCGGGCGTTGAACGCTACGGGCTCAGGCGCGTGCACCAATATGGCCATGTCCCGGAACTGATCTTTACCTTTGGTCTTGCTTTGTTAATCGAGGAATTAGTGCAATTTGTATGGGGCAAAAACCAGATGCCTTATTCTGCACCGGACATTTTGCAATTCACCGCGTTTTCTATCGCTGGAAACTCTATCCCAGCATATAAGATTTTTATGATCTTCATCTCGATCTTCATCTTCATCGGTCTGTTGTGGGTTCTAACCCGAACAAGGGTTGGGATGATCATTCAGGCGGCACTAACTTACCCCAAGACAGTTGAGTCGCTTGGCCACAATGTGCCTCTAATTTTCATGGGTGTCTTTGGCGTAGGTACTGCACTTGCCGGACTTGCCGGAGTGATTGCCGGGCCAGTTTTGGGAACCTTTCCCGGAATGGCATTTGTGCTTGGATCAATCGTTTTTGTAACAATCGTCATCGGCGGGCTTGGTAGCCTTTGGGGGGCACTTGTGGCGTCGCTTCTAATCGGCTGGATGACCACATTTGCTAAATCCTACAACTTTCGTATGGAAGACTTGCTAAGTTCCTTCGGCTTTATAAAGCCTGAACCGATCTGGGACAGTAAGTGGCGCGACTTGTGGACCATCACCAGCCCACAAATTGCTGATATCTTACCATACATCCTTATGGTGTTGATCCTGATTTTCCGCCCCTATGGCCTCTTTGGGAAACGTGACGCATGACCGACCAGTTGACCACCGATCCCGCTAAACCAGCGCAGCGGATGCGCGCAGGTTCCATGACCATTCCGCTAATTCCTTGGGTAGTAGCAGCAATTTTGCTGTGCTTGATGCCCTATATCTTTACGGCTAACTCTGCCATTACGATCATGAACCAGATGGCGATTACCATCATCTTTGCCCTCGCATATAACATGTTGTTGGGGCAGGGCGGTATGCTGTCATTTGGCCATGCAGTCTATGCAGGCGTTGGCGGATTTGCCTGTATGCACATAATGAACATGGGTGATTTTTTCTCCGGCCTGCCTCTGCCATTCCTGCCGATCTTCGGGGGTCTTATGGGCATGGGACTAGCGACGATAGTCGCAAGCTTTTCAACACGCAATGCAGGCGTCGTCTTTGCCATGATAAGCTTGGGCGTTGGTGAATTAATTGCGGCATGCTCGGTGATCATCGTCGTCTTCTTTGGCGGTGAAGAAGGGATTTCGGGCGATCGGACCTATGGGCTTCCTTTCTTTGGGGTCGAGTTTTTGCAGCAGGTCGAGGTTTACTACCTGATTGCCTTTTGGCTGCTGCTTTCAGCGGCGCTTATGTATCTGTATTCGCGTACACCCTTGGGCCGGATGGCAAATGCTGTTCGTGACAACCCGGAGCGCGCCGAATTCCTAGGCTATTCCGCCCGCTGGGTCAGATTTTACAGCTTTGTGGCATCAGGCTTTTTTGCCGGTGTAGCAGGGGCCCTTTTTGCAATAAACTATGAAATCCTGACCGAAGAAAATCTCAACACCACTCAATCGGGGGCTATTTTGTTAGTGACCTTCCTTGGAGGGGTTGGGTTTTTCTTTGGTCCGATCCTTGGGGCGATCGTGTTTACGCTCGTACAGACTGTGTTGAGTCTGCAAACTGAACTATGGGGTTTTTACCTTGGGATCATATTTGTGGCGACAGTGATGTTTTTCCCGGGCGGTCTTGCTGGACTGATCATGATGCATGTTCCCGCCCTTAGGATGGGAAAACTCGGGCGGTTAACGGTGCCATATCTTAAGACGTTACTGCCTGCTGCCATAGGAACGATGGGCGCTGCTGCTCTTGTAGAGATGACCTTTCATGTTCGGCATGCAGCAACGGGTGATCACGAAATGACATTGTTTTGGACGACTTTTGACAGCCACTCACTAACGCCGTGGCTTGTCGCAATTGCGGTCACAGCCGCAGGTTTTGCTATAACGCGGGCTACTGCTCCAGCAATGCTCGACGCTTGGAATGACGCAAATTCAGCCGATGGGAACGTTAAATGACAGCGGCATTGGAACTAGACGGGCTCAAAAAGTCCTTTGGCAAAACCGAAATCATTCGGGGTGTTGACCTAGCCATCGCCAGTGGTGAACGACATGCGATTATCGGTCCTAATGGCGCAGGAAAGTCGACGTTGTTCAACCTGATCACAGGCCGTTTCCCTCAAACCGAAGGCGCGATCCGGTTGCACGGCTTAGATCTGGCGGGAAAGGCCCCATTTGAAATCAATCGCATGGGCTTGTCCCGTTCGTTTCAGATCACAAACATCTTTCCCAAGATGACTGTGTTCGAGAATGTGCGTTGCTCTCTGCTGTGGTCGATGGGATACCGCTATAACTTCTGGTCCATGGTCGGTCGCAGCCGGGCGCTTACCGAGGGGGCGGATGAAATCCTTGAACAGATCAACCTAACGGCGCGGCGCGACCTTCCTGCCGGTGTTCTCAGCTATGCAGAACAGCGTGCGTTAGAGATTGGGATCACCATTGCGGGTGGTGCGGATGTGATAATGCTGGATGAACCCACCGCTGGCATGAGCCATTCTGAAACTGATTACATCGTCGAATTAATCCGCATCGTTACCGAAGGTAAGACACTGATAATGGTTGAGCACGATATGGGGGTCGTATTTGGCCTGGCAGACCAGATTTCTGTTCTTGTATATGGTGAAATAATAGCAACCGGTGCACCCGAAGAGGTGCGTGCCAATGCCCGCGTTCAAGAGGCTTACCTAGGTGCCGCACTGGAGGATCATTGATGCTGGAAGTCACAGACATGCATGCCTATTATGGCAAATCTCATATCCTGCAAGGTGTGGATATGCGCATCGGCGAGGGCGAGATCGTGGCCCTGTTAGGCAGAAACGGAGTGGGGCGTTCAACCACCTGCAAGGCGGTGATGGGCGAGGTAGAACCGCACGGTTCTGTGAGTTTTAAGGGACGCGAAATCGCTGGACGAAAAGCGTTCGAAGTTGCCAATCTAGGGATTGGTTACGTGCCTGAGAACCGTGATATCTTTCCCGGCCTCACCACGCGGCAAAACCTGATCCTTGGCCTAAAACCTGGGCAAAAGGACGGTGCAGGACGCTGGTCTATGCAAGATATGTTCTCTCTTTTTGAGAACCTTGAGCGCCGTGCTGATGTAGAAGCATCCGTTCTGTCCGGGGGCGAACAGCAGATGCTTACAATGTGCCGAACACTTATGGGCGATCCAGACCTTATAATGATTGATGAACCTACTGAGGGCCTGAGTCCGCAAATGGTTCAACGCGTCGCTGAACTTTTGCAAGAGATCGCGCGGCGCGGAATTGCGACGCTGTTGGTCGAACAGAAATTATCGATTGCGCTTGATATCGCCCACCGGGTTTACGTCATGGGTCATGGCAAAGTCGTGTTCGAAGGCACCCCCGCCGAGCTGAAAGAACGCGAGGATGTACGCAAGGAATGGCTAGAAGTCTGAGGGACATTAAGGAACCGGTTTTTGCGCCAATTTTGGGCATGGTAATCGGGCGTGTTGATCGGGTCACGTTAAACGTGACAGTTCTAGGAAATCGAAATGGTTTTCAGCTGTTTTAAAAAAAACGTCGAAGTTCACCCCAACCGCCAATTGAGATCACCAATGGAATCCTTGCCAAAAAACATTTCGTCTTTGAAAAACATGGTCGGTGCACCAAAGACGCCCCGTCCGACCGCGGATGACGTTGTATCGACTAATTTTCCTTTTACCTCAGGACTTTGCACCGCTGAGATGATGTCGGAGTAAGGAAGGCCTGCAGCCTGCAAAACACCACTTATGATGGCGACATCTGACATGTCTTGGCCCTTCAGCCACATCGCATCAAAAACAGTATCAACATAGTGTGCCTGCCATGACTTACCTGTGGCAAAGGCAGCACCCCGCATGATGGCCAGCGTGTTTACGGGGAAATGCGAATTCCACGAAAATGGCACGCCATAGCGCTCGATAAAACGTCGAAATTCGACTTGCATATATTCATTTTTACCTAACACATCGGCGAAAGCGGTCATGGGTGCCTGATTATTTGTCGCCTTAAAGATGCCGCCCAATAAGACTGGCTGCCAATCGATTTCCACATCGTGCTGCGCTGCAATCTTTGGCAGAACTTTATGTACAAGATAGGCATTGGGGCTGCCGAAATCATATAAAAATTCGATTTTACTCATTACCATGTCTCCTTGTATGGGCGGATGTCCATTTCAAAACTCCAAGCATCACGCGGCTGATGGGCGAGGGTCCAATAGGCTTCAGCCACAGATGTGGGATTCATCAAAGTGTCAGGTGCCAGTTTGTCCGGATCTTCTCCGTGATCCTGCATGATCTGCCGCACCCATTCTGTGTCAACCGCCGCATCAATAACCAGATGCGCCACGTGAACACCCTGTGGGCCCAACTCTCGGGCCATGGATTGCGCGAGGTTGCGCAAACCGCCCTTTGCGGCAGAAAAGGCCGAAAAACCCGCGCCTCCACGCATCGATGCGGTGGCTCCAGTGAAAAATATGCAGCCTTGTCCTCGTGGTATCATCACCTGCGCTGCTGCGCGCCCAGTGAGGAAGCCACCAAAGCACGCCATCTCCCATACCTTACGAAACACGCGTGCCGTCGTGTCCCGGATCCCAAAGCGCACGTTGCCACCGACGTTAAAAACCACAACATCCAAGGGTGCAATCGCTTCGGACGCGGCGAAAATCGCGCTAACACTGTCTTCGTCGCGGGCGTCCAGTTTATAGGCATAAGCTTTGCCGCCGGACTGGGTTATCTCTTTGACAAGAGGGGCCAGTGCGTCACCACGTCGCCGCCCCATGGACACTGTCCAACCCCCTTTCGCAAAGCGCCGGGCAATGGCAGCACCAACATAGTCACCGGATCCAACAATCAGAATATGGCTCATAGTGCGGCCGCCCGTTCATAGGCCGGACGCGTGGCAAGTCGGTCTATATAAGCCGAAAGGTTGCGCAGCGCTGCCATATCCACGCCGATTGTTTTGGCAGACATTGCCGCGGATCCGGTCATAATGTCGGCTGCACTGAATTCGCCTGCTAGATAACGCTTCCCCTCAAGAGCGGTGTCTACCGCCACCAGCATCTGACCTAAAAGCTTTTTGGCACGTTTGGCATGAACTTCGGATTGCCGTTCGGGTGGCAAAAAGAACGTCTCGACCATGTAGGAGTTGACGGGTGGCATGATCATCCCTTCGGCATAGTGTAACCATTGCAAATAGACCGGATAATCCTTGCTGTTGATGGCAGGCCGAAAGCGCCCGTCGCCGTGACGCGTCAACAGATATTCCAGAATTGCACCGCTTTCCAATATGGTTACGTCGCCATCCTCAAGTGCTGGGACCCGGCCCATGGGGTGTATTGCCCGATACTCAGCCGCGCGCATCGCAGGATCGCCCAAGGCAAAATTCTGAAGTTCGTATTCCAACCCCATTTCCTCAAGAAGCCACGCCGCGCGCAGCGCCCGGCTTTTGGGTGCAAAATAGAGCTTGAGCATTCGCGGTTCTCCTCGGTTTTTTGTCAATCGTACGCAGCACTGTTTTGTCTTGGCAAGTGCGACAAGCAGGCTATCGTGCAAAAAGACATTTTGCACTTGGGGGGACGCAATGAGCGACAGCAGTTGGATCACTGAAACGGATCATGGTGGCATCCGCCATATGGTATTGAACGCATCACCGGTAAACGCCCTGCGTGCGGATGGGTTGATGGGTTTTGCCGATCTGATCTGCGCAGCCGAAGCCGATAAAACCATTCGGGCGATTGTGATTTCTTCGGGCTGCAAGGTTTTCTCCGCGGGTCTAGACCTCAAAGCTGCATCAGAATTTAACCAAGATGAGCAAAGGCAGATTGTTGACGGTTTAAACCATGCATTTTTGCAGCTTTTTGCTTGCCCAAAACCAGTGATCACTGCTGTCAATGGTGCGGCATTGGCCGGGGGGTTGTTTTTCGTTCTGGCGGCAGATCACCGCGTGGCCAGCCCGCGCGCCAGTTTTGGCCTAGCTGAGGTACGCGTCGGGGTCGACTTTCCAGTTGGGCCCATGGAGATTGCGCGCGCCACGCTATCTCCAAATGATCTACGACGACTGATGTTAAGTGGACAACCAATCGGCGTAGAGGCGGCACAAGATGCGGGTATTGTAGATCGCATCGTGCCACAAGAAGGGTTGATCAGTGCAGCTTTGCAAGATGCGGCCACGTTCGCTGCCATCCCGCCCGGGGCATATGCATCCGTTAAACGGCAGATCAGGAACGAAACGATTCAAAACATTCATACGCAGATGCAAGTTACTATAAAAGAATGGTTTTTACCTGAAACGCGTACAGCAATGCGTGCCATGATCAAAGGCAAGTCATGACATATGTGCTTGATCCTGATCGTTTGGCGCGCATCCTGCCATGGGCTGAACGCTATGTCGCCGAACGCAAGTACCCGGGCCTGTCAGTTCTGGTCACACAACATGGCAAAGAGGTATATTTCAACTCTACTGGGCTGAGAGACTTGCACGGGGGGGCACCATTTGCCCGTGATACGGTTGCGCGCATATATTCCATGACCAAGCCAATAACAGCCTTTACGCTAATGTCATTGCTGGAAGAGGGGCGCTTTACTTTGGACGCGCCCGTTTCTCGGTTTTTGCCGGAGTTTGAGCAGTGTCACGCATTGGTTCCGGGTGCCACGCGGCTGGATCAGGCTGAGCCTTGCGCACCGCCCACGTTGCATCAGCTGCTGACCCATACATCGGGTCTGAGCTATGCGTTCAATCAGTCACTTGTATCAAAGGCCATGGCCGAGCGGGACATCATGTTCAAGCCAAATCAGGGCACACTGGCCGTCCAATGTTCTGAAACGGCTGCGTTGCCTCTTGCATTTCAGCCAGGCACCCGTTGGGAATATTCAGTCGGCATCGACATCATCGGCCGGGTGATTGAGGTCATGACCGGGCAATCACTTGGAGATGTCTTTCAACAGCGCGTTTTTGCACCGTTGGGAATGAAGGAAACAGCCTTTGATGTCCCAACCGAACGGCGCGGCCGCTTTGCCAGTTTGTACACGCCCTTATCAGGCGACCCGATGGATCTGGGGCGCGCCGTCTTTGGTCAAGAAACACTGCGCGAGGTTGACACAAGCCTCGGGTCCCCATTCTTGGATCCCAGCCTGCAATCAGGTGGTGGCGGCTTGCTAGGCACGATTGACGATTACATGCGGTTTGCAGAATGCCTGCGCCAACGTGGACAAGGGCCTGATGGCCCGCTCATCTCGCCTGCGACAGCCGAGTTCATGATGGCGAACCACTTGCCCGGCGATATCGCCAGCATGGGCCCGGCCAGCTTTGCCGAACAGCCGATGGATGGTGTGGGCTTTAGTCTTGGCGGAGCCGTGGTATTAGACCCTGCGCGCAGCCGGGTGCCCGGCTCTGTCGGCGATTTCAGCTGGGGTGGCATGGCATCGACATTCTTTTGGGTCAACCGAGAGCATGATTTCTGCGTTGTAATGTTTACCCAGCTCAGCCCGTCGTCCAGCTATCCCGCTCGCGCCGAATTGAAAGCTTTAGTGCAAGGAGCTTTGATATGAACCGACCCATTTTGTGGCAACCGTCACCTGCGCGCGCCGAAGCATCGACAATGGCGGCGTTCATGCGTTGGCTTGAGAAAACACGCGGGCATCACTTTGAAGACTACAATGCTTTGTGGGAATGGAGCATCACAGACATCAATTCTTTTTGGGCGGCAATCTGGGATTACTTTCAAATCATCGGCACGCGACCAGATGTGTTTCTGGAAGATCGACAATTACCAGGCGCCAAATGGGCACCGGGGGCTGCGTTAAATTATGCTACGCAAATTTTGCGTCATGCCAACGACAAGCCAGATGACACAGCTCTGATCGTGCGTTCTGAAACCTTTGGCGACAGCCGTATGACGTGGTCGCAATTGCGTGAGCAGGTGGCCAGTGTGGCGCATGCGTTGACACAAATGGGGGTGACGAGAGGGGACCGGGTTACGGCCATCCTGCCGAACACTGAAACGGCGCTAATTGCCTTTCTTGCCACGGTATCACTTGGCGCCATCTGGTCGATATGTGCGCCAGATATGGGCCATGTCGCAATCCTTGACCGCTTCAAACAGATTACGCCCAAAGTGCTCATTGCGCAGGACAGCTATGTGCATGCGGGCAAGACCATAGATCGCAGCGACGTAATCAATGACATCATTTCTGGTCTTTCATCTTTGTCACAGGTGGTGATGGTTACAGTGGGCGCGCCACTGCCAGATGGCCACATGAACTGGGCAGATCTCACTGTTGACAAAGTGCCCTTTGCGCCGATTGAGGTCCCTTTTGATCATCCCCTTTGGATTGTCTATTCGTCGGGTACCACGGGAAACCCCAAGCCCATTGTGCACGGGCACGGCGGCATCGTGCTGGAAGCACACAAGCAATCGTTGCATCATGACCTGACAGCAGCAGATATCTTTTGCTGGTTGACTTCGTCTGGTTGGATCATGTGGAACGCGCAATGGATGGGTTTGGCCTGTGGCGCGTCTGTGGCCCTATTTGATGGCGCGCCTAACCACCCAGATATGCTTGCCGTCTGGCGATTTGTTGCGCAACAGCGCGTCACGAACTTTGGGGCGGGGGCAGCATTTTTTGACACATGTCGCAAAGCTCAAATAAAGCCAGACCTGCTGGATTTGACTGCGCTGCGGGCCCTTGGCTCTACTGGGTCGCCACTATCTCCGGATGCGTATCGCTGGGTTTATGCCGATGTTAAACAGGACATATGGTTGGCCCCGATTTCGGGGGGCACTGATCTTGCGGGGGCGTTCGTTCTTGGCAACCCACTCATGCCCGTCAAACTAGGCGAAATGCAGTGTCGCGCGCTTGGCAATGCGGTGAGTGCCTATGACGCTGCGGGTCACGTAGTTTTCGATCAGGTCGGAGAATTGGTTTGCACAGAACCTTTGCCATCAATGCCACTATATTTTTGGGGGGATGACGACGGTCAACGCTTGTTTGAGGCATATTTCGAAACTTATGCAGGGGTATGGCGTCACGGTGACTGGATCGAGATTACTCAGGATGGCGGCGGCGTAATCTATGGACGTTCCGATGCCACGATCAACCGCAAAGGTCTGCGCCTTGGATCTGCCGAGATTTACCAAGCGGTCGAAGCTTTGCCAGAGATAACAGATAGTTTGGTCGTTGATTTGGAATATTTGGGGCGGGACAGCTTCATGCCACTTTTTGTGGTTGCGGCGCATGGGCTGACCCAAGCGCTTAAAGACGAGATTGCGAACACGATTAGCACCGCAGTGTCACCCCGTTTTGTTCCCAATGAGATTATTGAGGTCGCGCAAATACCTCGAACATTGTCTGGTAAGAAGCTGGAAGTACCGGTTAAAAAGCTGCTATTGGGGGGCAATCCGGACACTGTCGTCAATCGCGATTCCATGGCCAATCCTGACAGCTTCGACATCTTTATTGCCTATGCAAAGGGCCGCACATGAACGACGCACATCAAACGCTTTTGGATCTTCTTGCTGTTGAACCCCTCGAAGTCGACCTTTTTCGGGGAACGGGGCAAGGCGGTGAATCCTCGACCCGAATTTTTGGCGGCCAAGTGATTGGCCAAGCACTTGCGGCTGCCTATCAAACGGTGTCCGATCGTCTTTGCCATAGCCTGCACGCCTATTTCATTCGTCCAGGTGACCCCACTATTCCGGTGATCTACCAAGTTGACCGCGCCCGTGATGGCGGCAGCTTTACCACGCGACGCGTCGTGGCAATCCAGCATGGCAAGCAAATTCTGAATATGTCCGCATCCTTTCACTTGGATGAAGAGGGGTGGACACATCAGCACCCGATACCAAACGTGAGTGGCCCAGAAGGGTTGGCCGACAGACATACTCTGCATGCCGCCGTAATAGACAAAATTCCTGAGCGCCATCACGCAGAATTCTTGCGACCGCGCCCTATCGATGTGCGCGAAGTTGCGCCGCGAGACTTTTTTGCACCCAAACCCGCAGATGATAAAAACCAGTTGTGGTTTCGCATGTCTGCGGCACAAGGGATCAGCCCGCAATTGCAACATTGCCTGCTGGCCTATGCATCCGACATGAATCTGCTGGGATCTGCATTAAGACCCCACGGACAGACCTGGTTTACTGGCCAAGTGATGTCTGCCAGCCTTGATCACTCGATGTGGTTTCACGGACCAACCGAATTTCAAGATTGGCACCTTTACACGATGGACAGCCCCTGGTCTGGAGGCGGGCGCGGCTTTAATCGAGGTATGATCTATAATCGCGAGGGCACTCTGATCGCGTCAGTCGCGCAGGAAGGACTTATCCGTAAAATCAAGCCTAAACCCTGATCACGCCTAAACACGCAGCTGTGCAGTTTCAACAGATCCAACAGCATTATGTTTGGCTCATAATCCACTGAAACGCCTGTTAAGTTTGCGCATGCCGCCGATCCATCGATCATAATCGGCAGTTTTGTGACGCATATATTCCAAAACACCCGGATGCGGGAGCACCAGAAATTTTTCGGCCTCAATCGTTGCAACACATGCCTGTGCAGCATCCTCGGGTTCAAGCATACCGTCGATGGCAGCCACGTGATCCTCGTGACCTTCGGTCATGGCCGTCCGCACGGCCTGAGGGCACAATACCGACACCTTAATGCCGTCATCCCCGTGGCTCATCGCCAACCATTCTGCCAAAGCCACTGCGGCATGTTTCGTCACTCCATACGGCGCAGATCCAATTTGGTTCAAAAGGCCGGCGGCTGATGCCGTGTTCAACAAATATCCTCCTCCGCGCGCGATCATTCGCGGAACAAGATGGCGCGCAGCCCAAACATGAGACATTACATTAATGTCCCAAATTTGTTGCCAATCCGCGTTGGAGACTTCGACGCCTCCTTCCTTGAGTATACCAGCGTTGGAACAGAACAGATCAATTGGGCCCAACTCGTCTTCGACACGTTCGATCATTGCTTTGATTTGATCTTCACTTGATACATCAACCTGTATTGCTATACCGTTGATTTTATGCGCTGTATCGGATGCTCCGTCTAAATCGACATCGACACATACAATGGCTTTCGCACCTTGTGCAGCAAAAGCCAGACACATTGCGCGCCCAATTCCAGCCGCCGCGCCAGTTACAACAATGATCTTGTTCTTGAGTTGCATTTAATTCTTTCCTTCAGATGATACGAAATCGCCATGACATGTCGCTTGAATGGTGCGCCGATCCAATTTGTCCGTGGCGCCACGGGGCAGGGGATCCGACTGAATCCAGATACGTATCGGCACCTTGAAGTGGGCGATTTGGCCGGTAAGAAAGGTTTGCAGGGCATCTTGCGTCACAGGTTTCTCACTGCACTGTACGCTAGCCCCGACAACTTCGCCAAGACGGTCATCCGGCAGAGCAAACGCGCAGGCCTCCAGTACATCAGGATGGCGATGCAGCGCGCCCTCAACATCCAGACAAGCAATGTTTTCACCGCCCCGAATGATGATATTTTTCTTACGGTCAACAATTGTGATGATCCCATTATCATTAATACGACCCAGATCGCCTGTGCGCAGCCAGCCTTCGTGTAACGTATTTGCTGTTTCTTTGGGTTTATTTAGGTATTTTCGCATGTTACAAGGGCTTTTTACGGTAATTTCTCCAACTTCACCTGGCGCGACAACGCGCCCATCATCATCGAGAAAACGTATTTCTTGCACTGGCGGATAAAGCCTGCCTGCAGCACCCGGATGCTCCAGATAGTCGTCGCCAATGAGGCCAATGCCATTGGCATTCGTTTCCGTCATCCCCCAACCCGTCGCAATTTGAGCTTGTGGGAATTGTTGGATCAAATCGCCAACCTGAGCCGCTGGTCTTTTTGCACCACCAGCGCCGATGTAGCTTAGCGTGCTCAAGCTTAACCCAAGGCGTTCAGCCGCAGCCATCAAATCGGCTGATTGTGTGGGCACACCCAGAAACCGAGTAACCTGTTCATCCTCAATCAGACGCGCGGCCGTTTCAGCGCACCATTTGTGCATGACCACCAATTTGGCACCGGCAGGCATGCTGAGTAGGAACATTGGATGGGTCGCGGTCACATGAAAAAGCGGCGTAACGATCAGAACAACAGGCCGAGGGGGAGGGGGCGCATCGCTCGGTGGCGGATCAATAAGGGGCGCCATGACGGATTGCATCAGCCAAGTATATACTGCGCTAATCGCACCCCGGTGGGTTTGAACAACGCCCTTGGGATTTCCTGTGGTGCCAGACGAATACATAATCGCAAAATCTTCGTCAGGGTTAATGCCCGGTGTAGGATAATCTATGTCACAGCCCATCAGCCATTTTGACAGTACTGTGCCACCATCGGCATGGGCAGTGCCCAATGAAATAACCGATAGCGAAAGCGGTTTTTTCAGTGCTGCTAGCCGTTCCGCCCGGTCATCATCGGCAATGATCAGTCGTGCTGCACTGTCGCGCAGCGCATAATCCAGTTCTTTGGTAATCCACCACGCGTTTAAAAATACTGTTACGCCTCCTAATGCGCTAATCGCCATGATCGCTATCAAAAACGCTGGGCAGTTGCGCATCGCGATAGCCACGCGCGTACCTTGTGACACACCAAAATCGTGGTGTAAGCGATGCGCCATGCGGTCAACATCATGCTGGAATGCGCTATAGGTCCAGCGTTGATTTTCAAACACCAAGTATTCTAAAGCACCGTTACCTTGTGCCGAACGACTGTTGGTCATCATCGCGTGGGTGTGGTCGGGGAGGTTTTTGAAAACCCGATAAGAGGTTCCGCGAATGTCTGCGGTGCCAAGTGCGAACCTTGGATCCTCGGCTGTTAGCTTTGTGACGGCCTCTGATAACGATATCCCAGTCATAGCGTCTTGCTCATGTCATCATGCTCCGAAATACCTGTCTAGAGTAAGAGGTTAGGGTGATTTATATAGCATGCCAAGTCATGATGCTTTCTGGTCAATATGAGCTGGGACATGAGCTATGAATTTTAACGCCATTTAAAAGGATCACTGGATTTGCAAAGCAGAAATGTCACCATAAGTACTGAGGTGAGCATGGCGGAGCAACCAAGAGCGCACGTGGCTAAAAAGAAATTGCCTCGCATTTCGCTCCTGTTTCTAAACTGCCTAGCATGCAGCAGATCGAAGCGACGCGCATGAACATGGAACAACATTTACACCGTAAGTAAAGTGTTAGGCCAGAAAGTGAATAGAACGCATAATCAATATTATGTTAATTGAATTTTGACGCAAAAAATATTTATATAGTTGCGCTACATCTGTCCGATCTGTTCCACTAACGTCATATCCTTGAACATCGTAATGACGGTATCAACTATATCTGCTCCGACCACAT
>JAQWVA010000070.1:0-3112 GCA_029250205.1 Tateyamaria sp. | reverse complement strand
GTGTTGTGCAGTGGCAAGCTGGACCAGCTGCCGACTACGGACAGATCTTCTGCCAAGGCTGGCACGGCAAGCGCCGTCGTGGCGGCAAGCAGTGTAAGGGTACGTTTCATGTCTTCTCTCCTAGTTGGTGGTTGCTTGATAAATTGTTGTTTCTGCATCTTCCGCGACATCGGTGATCAGCATGTGTCCGGGGGCGTGCGTAATGCAGATTGGTAGTTTTGCCGCCCGCAGTACGTTTTGCGGGGTGACACCGCAGGCCCAATAGACCGGGACTTCCCCTGGCCTTACCTCAACAGGATCGCCGTAGTCAGGTTGATCAAGGTTTTTGATACCGATAGCGGCCGGGTCGCCGACTGCGATTGGCGCGCCATGCGCCTGCGGATAGCGGCCACTGATTGATGTCGCCTGCTCAATTAGGTTTTCAGGCAGCGGACGCATCGTGACGACCATCTGGCCGTGAAACGGACCGGCAGGCACAAGATCGATATTGGTGCGAAACATCGGGACGTTCCGACCTGTTTCAATATGCCGTACAGGAATACCCGCCCGCATGAGCGCATTTTCAAATGTGAACGAACACCCCAACGCAACGGTCACGAGGTCATCAGCCCAAAGGCCGGAAATATCCGAAACCTCTTCTTCGAACGCGCCATTTTTGAAAACACGGTAGCGTGGCACATCTGTGCGAATGTCAATATCACGCCCAAGGATCGGCAACATTGGATCGCCAGTTTCCCCCACGCCAACAAGAGGACAAGGTTTTGGATTGCGCTGACAGAACCGCAGGAAGTCCAGTGCATAAATCTCGGGGAGAATAGCGAGATTGCACTGAAGCTTTCCCGGAGCCAAGCCAGACGTATGCGTGTCATGCCGCCGCGCTCGAATACGCATGCGGATCTCTTCACTCGTTAAGTACTGTACATCTTGAACTGATGGTTGTTGAGACGACATGGCTCCCCCGCAATTCTGTTCTTTAACAGTTCCATAAGAGAGAAATTCATTCAAATTATCATTTTGTATCAGCTGTGATAGATATTTTAAATGTCTATTCTGGGTGAGAAGCGTGCCATGCCATCGCGACATCACGTGCAATTTCTGCACTGTTTTCAACAAGAAAGCTCCGTGGTTCAGCCAAATAAGATGCGGTGAACTCCAGCGCGGGCGGAACGAAGCTGGGATCAAACTCGACAACTTCATTGGCCTTAAGGTGCGGCGCGGCAAGAACGCGCGGGTAAGGTCCAACGGCGATTCCTGCCGCGATCATCTTCAAACTGGCCGACAAGGACGCAGAGGAAAAAACCCGGCTTTTGGGGCCAACACGCTGCGCCAATTCTGACGTTAATTCACGGTAGGGACGGGTCTTGTTTGAGTAAGATATGATCGGGGTTTCAGTGAGGTCAACATCTCCCATTTGGCTGGATTTATACCAATGCAAGTCAAATCGAGGGAGCGCTACGTTCTTGACCGAGAACTCGGACACTGGCCCCATGAGAAAGGCCAGATCAAGTCGACGCTCCAGGATCGAAGTCCGTAAGTTCAATGAAATATCAACAGTCAGATCAACATTGACCCGCGGAAATTGCGCACTGAACGCCTGAATAAAAGAGGGAAGCCAAGCCTGCGCGATCGTCTCAGAGGCCCCGAGGCGGAAAAGGCCCTCGGTTTCTGCAGGGTTCGCGACACGCTGCTTGATTTCTTCCTCAACGAACAACATCTGCTCGGCGTAGCCCAAAAGCTGTTGACCCTTCTTGGTCAGAACAAGCTCACCCGGGCCGCGTTCGAACAGCTTCGCCGCCAACTCGTCTTCAAGATTGGATATCCGCGTCGAAACGGCTGGCTGAGACAGGTGGAGCCGGTTAGAGGCCTTTCGAAAGCCGCCAAGGCGAGCGACCCACAGAAATGTGCGAAGTTGTTCGAAGGTCATAGTGATTGTAAATCTCTATCAATACTTGATTGGTTGTATAGATTTTCCTTCGCTAGATGCCTAGCAGAAACCTTTACACGAAACATCCCAGCATCTTGCGACGTTGGTCCAAGCGGCTCTGATCCGGTCGGCATCTCCGGGATGCACAGCAACGTGGACTGGATTGGCGAACGGCAATAGCCGTTCGCCAACGTCATTTAGATGTAGATCCGTTCCGCGATGCTTAGCGCATCTTCTAATTCGACGCCGAGATAACGCACTGTGCTATCAACCTTGGTGTGGCCTAACAAAAGTTGCACGGTGCGAAGGTTGCCCGTCTTGCGGTAAATCTCCGCAGCTTTGGTTCGGCGCATTGAGTGTGTCCCGTATATCCGCTAGGTTTCAGGCCAATCGATGTAACCCAGTCGCGCACAAGTCGACCGTATTGACGTGTTGAGATATGCGAGCGGTCATGGAAACGGCTCGGAAACATGAACCGGCACCCGATCATTTCAGGTGATTTCACCCATGCAATGACAGTATCACGAGTGTTTTCAGTAATTTCGAACTGAACGGGTTTCTTGGTTTTACTTTGGATCACTGAAACCCGTTCGCGGACGCGGTCATCTTTGACCAAATCGGCCACTGAGAGTTTGACTAGATCGCACCCTCGCAGCTTGCTATCAATCGCGACGTTAAACAGCGCGAGGTCGCGTACCATTGCAATGCATCCAGAGCCATTTTGTGGCATTAAGTGCTGGTAACGCAGCGATGCCAGTTCGATCTCCTGTGCCATCCAAGGCCCTGATATTTGGTATTTTTATGGGCAATGAGTGGAGAATATTTGTGCACGTTGAAAAATTGCAATGCGCGGCTTTTATTTGTTTGCACCGGTTTGAAACGAGAAACTCAGCAAAAGTGGTGCAAAATACATCAACAATTGGGCTAGGTCTGTGGCCTGGATAGCATCTGGTGGGATCGAGTATTTGTTGAACGACTCGTCAAACGTTGACATGGCGTTGACATGAATTGCGCATAAGCAAAAAGCCCCGCGCAATGCGAGGCCTAAGCTATTGTTTCGGCGCTGTAATTTTGGTTGCGGGAGCCTGAAGCCACTGACGTCTGCCTGACCCAATCGATGGCAGTCTAAGATGTATACACCAAAGGCTTTCTGGCGAGCAGCTTTAGAGTGAGTTAAAGCCCGTGAAG
>JAQWVA010000069.1:0-10874 GCA_029250205.1 Tateyamaria sp. | reverse complement strand
GGATGCTGCGCTGTGCCGAAGCGATTCTGGAAGCACTTGAAATCCCTTACAGAACGGTCATTCTTTGCACCGGGGACATGGGGTTTGGCGCGCGGCGGACCTTTGACATCGAGGCGTGGTTGCCCGGTCAGGACGCCTATCGCGAGATCAGCTCTGTTTCGACAATCGGCGATTTTCAGGCGCGCCGCATGAACGCACGATTCAAGCCCGCCGATGGTGGAAAACCGCAGTTTGTGCACACGCTCAACGGCTCGGGCGTGGCTGTGGGGCGCTGTTTGATTGCGGTTCTGGAAAATGGCCAGCAGGCGGATGGGTCCGTCACGTTGCCCGCAGTGCTTGCGCCCTATCTGGGCGGCAAATGCACTCTGACGGCGCAGGGCACGCTGGCCTAAGCTTGAGGCCTTCGGTTTGCCTTTTCTTGCAACAGGTGGAACATGGCGGCGAGAAAGGGACGGGCCGGGAAGCCTTCGGAAATATGCGCCTGTCACAGGGCCCAGCAATCGGGTAGGCTAAGGTCATCCCTGTAAATCGGTGAAAACTATGCCCGTTCTTGTTTTGCTCCTTGCTCTTGCCTTTGCGGCCTCGCCCCTTTGGGTTCCGGGTTTTGGCGGATTTGATCCGGACAAATTTCCGTTCCCACAGACCAATCCGCCGGTCCAACCCGCGGGCTATGCGTTTTCGATCTGGGGCTTGATTTATCTGTGGCTGATCATCGGCTGCGGCTTTGGCGCTTGGCGGCGTGCAAAGGATGCCGCCTGGGTGCCGATGCGCATGCCGTTGGCGCTGTCGCTCGGGTTTGGGGCAATATGGCTGCCGGTTGCGGTGCTGAGCCCCATCTGGGCGACCCTGCTAATCTGGGTGATGCTGATCACCGCCCTCTGGGCATTGTGGCTCAGCCCGCGCACGGATGCTTGGGCCGCGGCATTGCCGGTGGCGCTCTATGCGGGATGGCTGAGCGCTGCGAGCTTTGTCGCTCTGGGGCTAATGCTGGGTGGATATGGATGGACTAGCGACACAACGGCCGCATGGCTTATGATCGCGCTGGCCATAGTTCTAGCGTTTGGCGTACAATGGCGGCTAGCGCGTGCACCCACTTATGCAATCGCGGTGATATGGGCCTTGGTTGCTGTCGCAGTCCGCGATGGATTTGATCCCACGGGTATCAGCGCACTCGCCTTATGCGGAGCAGTAATAATGTTTTGGCCCACGTTACGGTCGATTATGGCATAGCCAACAGACCAAAACACAAAACGACAAGCTGTACAAAAAAACGACCCGTTACCCAACGTTTAGCCCATAACGGAAAAAACTTAGCTCCGCCGTCCCTCTGTGTGTTTTCTCAGCTTGGAGGGTCCAGCCTTTTTTCTTCCTTTGTACGGATTGGCATCGTTCTGCCCGCGCATGAACAAACGGATCGGCGTGCCGGGCATGTCGAAATCAAGCCGCAACCCATTCACCAGATAGCGATTATAGCTTTCAGGCACTTTATCGGGGTGCGAACACATCACCACAAACCCCGGCGGGCGGGTCTTGGCCTGAGTCATGTACCGCAGCTTGATCCGCTTGCCTTGAGGCGCGGGGGGCGGATGAGCCTCGAGCATGCCTGTCAACCAACGGTTCAGTTGCGCAGTCGTGACGCGTCGGTTCCACACATCATAAGCGCGCAAAATCGCATCATGCAAACGATCCAATCCACGCCCCGTCTTTGCCGATACAGTGATCAGGGGCGCGCCTCGCAGCTGCGGCAGCAACCGTTCAAAGCTTTCTTTAAGATCGCGCAGCTTATCTTGTTTATCGTCCTCAATGTCCCATTTGTTTACTGCGACGACAACCGCGCGCCCCTCGCGTTCGGCGAGATCAGCAATCCGCAAGTCCTGTTGCTCAAATGGGATCGCGGCATCGAGTAGCACCACCACAACCTCGGCGAATTTCACGGCGCGCAAGCCATCAGAAACGCTAAGTTTTTCAAGCTTTTCCTGGACCTTGGCCCGCTTGCGCATGCCCGCAGTGTCAAAGATTCGCATCGGCGTATCATTCCACTGCGTCCGCAACGAAATCGCGTCTCGGGTGATCCCAGCCTCTGGCCCAGTTAGCAACCGGTCCTCGCCAACGATCTGGTTAATCAGAGTCGACTTACCTGCATTCGGACGCCCGACAACAGCCACCTGCAAGGGTTTGGCGTCGGTCGGGACCGGCACGAAATCGAGGTCATCCACGCTCTCGTCAACGCTCACGTCGACATCTGGCGCATCTTCTTCTGCCTTCTCAGCATGCAAATCCGCCAGAGGCTGCAATTGTGCATACAGATCCGTCAGCCCCTCGCCATGCTCAGCTGACAGCCTAATCGGCTCGCCCAGGCCAAGTGAATAGGCCTCAATCATGCCCGCATCCGCTGCAGCGCCCTCGGCCTTGTTGGCAGCCAGCAGCACATGGTCGGCGCGTTTGCGCAAAATCTCTGCAAAAATCTGGTCTGTGGGTGTCACGCCTGCCCGCGCATCAATCATGAACAGACACACATCCGCCATATCCACCGCGCGCTCGGTCAAACGCCGCATTCGCCCTTGCAGGCTATCATCGGTGGCATCCTCAAGTCCGGCCGTGTCAATGACAGTGAACCGAAGGTCTGCCAGCCGTGCGGCACCTTCACGCAAGTCCCGTGTCACGCCCGGCTGGTCATCGACCAGCGCAAGACGTTTGCCAACAAGGCGGTTAAATAGCGTCGACTTGCCCACATTGGGCCGTCCGACAATGGCAAGGGTCATGGACATTGTGAATACCAGTGATCAGGTCAGACGCGGCACATAGACCATATATTGCCGAACGGAAAGGTCACAACTTCAGAGCAAGCTTATCGATAGGCTAGCAACTGACCCTTGCGCGATACGACATATAGGGTTTGCCCCGCGACGACGGGTGCCGTAGATGCACCACCCGGTATTTCGAATGTCCCAACCAAGCCTCCAGTTACCGGGTCAAAGCTGCGCAGAAAACCGTCAGACGAAGCAATCAAAACCCGTGCCCCTGCTAAGATCGGTCCGTGATGAGCGAACACTTCAGCCCTTTTGGTCGGACGGTCACGTACGAAGTTAGGCAAAGATTTACCCCAGATCCGTGTGCCATCTTCGGAACTCAATCGCAGCAATTCATTACGGTCACTGACCAGAAAAACGCTGCCCGCGACCGGCAGGATATTGTCGATTGATCCCTCGCTTACTGTCCAAACACGACGCCCACTGCTTGCATCAACCGCAATCGTGCTCCCTGACTGATTACCTGCGAAAATTACACCATTTGCTTCAATCGGCTGACCAGTGACGTCTCCGATCTTGGACAGGGCGCGGCCTTTACGTTCACCCAGAACGGACGCATCCCAGCGACGCAGACCACCACGGCGGAAAACAGCCTGCAACTCGCCAGAGCCAAAGGCAAATACGGCGAACTTATCCGCCACGATCGGCGCAGGTGCACCCAATACATTCGAACCGCTTTCGGCAACTTTAACCTGCCATTGCACGCGCCCGTCAAACTTGTTTATCGCCCAACCTGATGCATCGCCCGCAACCACGTAAAGCATGTCCTCGTAGATTGTAGGCTGACCGGAGGTTGATGCATTAAGATTTTGGGTCCAAATTATTGCTCCGGTCGCAGCATCAAGCGCAGTGACCGCGCCAAGCCCGGTTGAGACATAGAGAACGTCGCCATCTGCTGCCAAACCGCCCCCGGTTGAATCGTTTTCATCGGCACCATCCGACAAAACGGATCGCTGCCAGATCAGGTCACCTGACGTGGATACCGCCGACACTTGAGTTTTGGCATCCAATGTAAAAACGCGACCGCCCGACACAACCGGATCTGCTACAATCCGATGCTTACGGCTGTCACCCTGCCCGATGCTGATGCTCCAGACGGGGGCGAGGTCAGCGGCAAGCTTTGGGTGAACGGCGCGGAAAACCTGCGTGCCAGTGTTTTGCGGGGCATCTGTGTTGCTGACCTGATTAGGCAGTCTAATATCGCGCGGTCCATCTTCGACCGGTCTTGTTTGTTCGACACCGTCATTCGTCGCAGCTGTTGACAGAACCGACGTGATCGCCTCGCGTTTGCCAGGCAGGATAATCTCACGCTCTTGGCAGGCCGCGAGAACCAGAACACCCAGAACCATTGCGCCGAGCGTCGCGGAACGCGGCCACACATGTCGCGCTACAGTTCGCATGATAGTCTCAGCCATGTTATCGCCCTTATTCCGTTGGCGTTTCCGCCATGTTGTCCAAAGCCGCGGATCCACCAAGAGCCACAATTGCCTGTAGGGCGCGGCGTTGCAAGCCCGGGGTCGATTCGGCGTCTTCGATAATCATGCGAAATCTCTCAATGGCGGCATTTGAATTGTTGGCTTGGATATCAAGCAAGGCCAGTTGTTCTTCTGCAAAAACGCGCAATGATACGCCCGGCACGGCTAGCGCCTCAAAGCCAGCGCGACGCGTCTCCACGTCGAGGGTGTCAGATTGAACAATCAACGACTTGAAACTCGCCACCTGACGATAAATCAACGGCAAATCAGCGGTGTCAGCAACGCTGGCAATGATATCCGCAGCCTGTGCACCATTTCCAGCTTCAGCCTGTATTCCTGCCGTCAAGAACGCGCGGATCGCTTTACCCTCTGGCGATTCAGCCTCTATCGCACCAAGAGCGGTTGCGCGCTCTGCATCATCATTTTTAGCCAGCGCTGCCAGCATAGCATCACCCAGCGCCTGCGCCTTAGCCTCAGCCTGAGCGCGGCGGTACTCATTAAAACCAGCGCCCGCAACGATCAGCACGATCAACAGCGCTGCAATCCAACCATAACGACGCAAATAGCCATAAAGTCGGTCGCGGCGCACCTCTTCGGTGACTTCTTCGATAAAGCTTTCGGTATTGCTCACACCCGCGCTCCTTGTTCGTGCTTTGTCAAGCGATTGCATTATCACAACGCCAACTATTGCGCTTCTCTTATAGTGCCCTTGCAGCCAAGCCAAGAGCGCCTGAAAGCTTCACAAACTGCGGCATTTCGGACGCATTGCAGATTAATGTCAAAAAAAGTAATCTGAACTGGTTAGTTTAGACGAATAATTTCCTACATGACATTTTAATCGAGGCGCATTGAGCGCTCAAAACCAATAAGGACTTTCGCGCATGCGCATTCTTTCGTTCATATTAGCAGTCATGGTGGCCGTTGCACTGTACCTGTGGATCATCGAACGCGAACGCACAATCGCCTACGTAACCAAGGTGATGGCTGGCAACGAGACGTCCGAACCACTACAGACCGACGAAGAGATTGAAGTCGTTGAGGAAACCCCGAACACAAACGCATTGATCAAAGTTGTGGCGCACCATTCAGTGGCGCGCGAAATTGACAGCGCAGTCATCCTGCGTGGCCAGACAGAGGCCGCACGCCAAGTCGATGTCCGGGCCGAAACGACGTCCACCGTAGTCTCTCCTCCGCTTCGAAAAGGCGCGTTTATCGACAAGGGTCAACTGCTTTGCGAACTCGATCTTGGTATCCGCGCATCCTCTTTGGCAGAGGCGCGCGCGCGCGTGGCCGAAGCTGTCGCACGCAAAACAGAAGCAAAAAGCCGCATTCCAGAAAGCGAAGCGCGCGTAGCCGAAGCCATGGCACGGCTTGCCGAAGCGCAAGTAAACCAAAATGCAGCCAGCCGTTTGAGCGAGGGTGGATTTGCGTCTGAAACACGTGTCAAAAGCGCTGAAGCTGCATTTGCGGCGGCTGAAGCCTCGGTGGAAGCCGCCCGTTCCGGTGTCATCGCAGCCAAATCGGGAATGGAATCAGCCGACGCCGCGATACAAGCTGCAACGGCTGCGGTTGCTTCTGCAGAAAAGGAAATAGAGAGGCTGGATATTCACGCACCGTTTGCAGGGATACTGGAAAGCGACACCGCAGAGCTGGGCAGCCTGCTGCAACCTGGGTCGCTTTGTGCTACCGTTATCCAACTTGATCCTATCAAGCTCGTCGCCTTTGTGCCTGAAACACAGGTCAACCGCGTTGCCGTAGGCGCAGTTGCGAACGCCCGGCTGGCCGCAGGCGGTGAAACATTGACAGGCTTAGTCAAGTTCCTGAGCCGCTCAGCTGACCCAACAACGCGCACCTTCCGCGTCGAAATCGAAGTTCCAAACCCGGATCTGAATATTCGGGACGGCCAGACCGCCGAAATCACGGTCGTCGCTCCGGGTGCACGTGCGCATTTATTGCCTGGGTCAGCGCTGACCCTGAACGAGGCGGGCAAGCTGGGCTTGCGCACGGTGTCGGACGATGGCGTCGTGGCTTTTTTGCCAACTTCTGTTCTGCGTGATACAGCTCAGGGCATGTGGCTGACCGGTTTGCCGGACGAAATTGACGTGATTGTTATCGGTCAGGAATTTGTCACCCAAGGGGTCAAAGTCGACCCCACCTTTGAGGAGCAAACCCAATGACAGGTATTGTCGACTGGGCCGCATCACGCGCGCGAATGGTTCTCGCCTTTATCGTGCTGTCGATCCTCGCGGGCGCGGTGTCTTATGTGAGTTTGCCCAAAGAGGGTGAACCGGACATCGAAATCCCGACACTGGTGATTTCTGTCCCCTTTCCCGGCATTTCAGCCGGCGACAGCGAAACGCTTTTGATCCAACCAATGGAGACTGAGCTCTCTGATCTGGACGGGCTCAACAAAATGACGGCGACTGCCGCCGAAGGGTATGCCAACATCGTGTTGGAGTTCGAGTTCGGCTGGAACAAGACGCAAGTCATGGCTGACGTGCGTGATGCCATGGATGGCGCAGAGGCCGAATTCCCATCAGGCTTCGAGCAGTATACCCTCAATGAATTTAACTTTTCTGAGTTTCCAATCGTAGTAGTAAATTTGTCCGGTCCCGTGCCAGAGCGAACCATCACGCGCGTCGCCAAAGACCTGCAGGACGATCTTGAAGCCCTTGATGCTGTCCTAGAAGCAAGTGTCGTGGGCAGCCGTGATGAAATGGTCGAAGTCATCATCGACCCCTTAAGGTTGGAGTCGTATAACGTTACCGCCGGTGAATTGATCAGCGTTGTGCAAAACAACAACCAACTCATTGCAGCAGGTGAAATCGAGACGGAACAGGGCGCATTTGCGGTCAAGATCCCGTCGTCTTTCAACACAACGCGCGATATATATAACCTGCCCGTCAAAACAAACGGCGACCGTGTGGTGACGCTGGGGGATCTGGCGCAAATTAATCTCACCTTCCAAGATCGACTATCAACTGCACGTTTCAACGGACGCGACACAGTCGCCTTACAAGTGGTCAAGCGCAAAGGCTTTAACCTTATTGATACGGCTACGGCTGTGAAAACCCTTGTGGCAGAACGGTCTGGCGAATGGCCTGACGGTCTTAAAGCCGCGGTTGAAGTCGGCACGTCAAATGACCAAAGTCGCGTTGTCGATTCCATGATCAAACAATTGCAGGGCTCAGTCTTTACGGCCATCGCGCTGGTCATGCTGGTATCGCTCGCGGCACTCGGCCCACGCGCTTCGATCTTAGTTGGTTTTGCAATCCCAACCTCATTTCTGTTGTGCTTTGTGTTGCTCGCGATCATGGGCATTTCGATATCAAACATCGTAATGTTCGGCCTTATCCTGTCTGTTGGGATGCTGGTGGATGGCGCCATCGTCGTTGTCGAATACGCCGACAAGCGCCAGCAACAGGGGGTTGGACCCATGCAATCCTATGTGGATGCGGCCAAACGTATGTTCTGGCCGGTTGTATCCTCTACGGCGACGACGCTATGCGCTTTTCTACCCATGCTGTTCTGGCCCGGTGTTCCGGGTCAGTTCATGGGCATGTTGCCAGTCACGTTGATTTTCGTGTTATCAGCCTCTTTGATTGTGGCTTTGATCTATTTGCCCGTGATGGGCGGCGTGCTGGGCAGCATTATCGGGTGGGTTTCATCCCGAAACGAAGCGATTGCGCGCCTGCCGTTCCTTGCCCACCTGATGCTGTTCCCACTGGCTGGAGCGCTGGTTGCGACATTAACGGGCATGGGAGCCCTACAGGCCAACATTGCGGCGGCTTTTGCTGCTATGGATCAACTGGACACATTTGGCTCGGTCCTGCCGACGTTCTTTACAGTGTTCCTGAACGGCATGGGCATGGTCAGCCTAGTAGGGCTGGCGGTGTCTGGTGTGATCATCGGACTGTTATCCTTGACCGCCTTCCTGCTGCGGATCGGGTTGGTTGGCAAATGGGCAGGCCGCAAATTGGTCGGCACCCGCAACAGCCGCGTGAAATCTGGCTATCAGCGGTCTGGTTTCGGCTATCTCATTCAGGGCATTGTCGGAAACCCAGTCATGCCGCTTGTAATGATTGGCGTGGTGTTTGTTTTCGTGGGAACGACACTCATCTATTTCGTGAACAACAACAAAGGCGTTGAGTTTTTTGTCGACACCGAACCAGAACAAGCCATCGTTTACGTTTTGGCGCGGGGCAACCTAAGCCTGAGTGAAAAGGATGAACTGCTGCGCCAGGCTGAACACGTGGTCAACGCCCATCCTGGTATTGACAGTGTGTTTTCCTTTGCAGGCAATGGCGGGCTGAATGCGAACACAGGAGGCGCACAATCACCCAAGGACACGATTGGTCAGATCCAGCTTGAAACGATCCCCTGGAAAAACCGCCCCGACGCGGTGGAGCCTTGGTTCACCCTGCCCATCATCAATTATACCGTCATGCGAGAGGTCAAAGCCGAAGCATTTGACGGCAACACGATCATCGACGAACTGTCAGAACAGCTGGCCATTATTCCCGGCATCCGCACCGAAGTTCTTAACCTTGGTCAAGGTCCAGCCAGCAGCAAGCCCGTGCATCTACGCATCAAGGGCGACAACTGGTATGATCTGTTGGTTGCGACGTCCACCGCTCGGGCACAATTTGATGCGACCCCTGGCTTGATTAAAGTCGAAGACACCCGCCCCTTGCCCGGCATAGATTGGCAAATTGACGTCGATGTACAAAAAGCAGGCCGCTATGGTGCTGACGTGGCCACAGTTGGTGCGATGGTGCAATTAGTCACACGCGGGCTGTTGCTTGACACGATGCGCGTTAAAACCTCGGATGAGGAAATAGAGATACGCGTACGTTTGCCTAAGCAAGATCGTGTGCTGTCGACCCTCGACACACTCAAAGTACGTACAGCCGATGGGCTTGTGCCACTGGCAAATTTCATAACCCGGACGCCCGTTGCCGAGCTTGCCCAGATCAATCGTGTGGACGAAAACCGTTATTTCGACGTAAAGGCAGACGTTACCCCAGATCTGCAAAAACTCGTCGAATTTGTCGAGATCAACGGCGAAAAAATGGAACAAACCGTTGCAACCCTGCTCCCGTCGACAGCGGGCGACATAATTGCAGCCGATGGAGCGCGCTTTGCGGTGCTCACCTATCATGACGGTGCAAGCAACCGTGACCTACCGACCGAGCTGTCGGCAGGGGATGTGCGAATGATGCCAGTAAATCCCAACGAACGGATCGCAGAACTGACTAAATGGTTGGATACAAACCCATTTGCAAACGGTCTCGAATACGAATGGACCGGGGATCAAGAGGATCAGGCTGAATCCGGCGCTTTCCTGCAACAGGCGTTCCTGGGTGCCTTAGGGTTAATGTTCATCATCTTGTTGGCGCAATTCAACAGCGTCTACAACGCGTTGCTGGTGCTGGGTGCGGTTGTCTTGTCGACCACTGGCGTGCTGATCGGCATGCTGGTCATGGATCAGGCATTTTCGATCATCATGACGGGTACGGGCATCGTCGCGTTGGCGGGCATCGTCGTGAACAACAACATTGTCCTTATAGATACCTACCAAGAATACGAAAAATACATGCCCCGGATCGAGGCGATTATTCGCACGGCGCAAGACCGTATCCGACCAGTTCTGCTGACGACGATCACGACGATGGCGGGTCTTGCACCGATGATGTTCGGTCTGAGCCTCGATTTCGGTAATGGCGGCTATACTGTGAACAGCCCAACAGCACTATGGTGGACACAACTGGCGACGGCAGTGGTGTTTGGGCTTGGGATCGCCACAGTTTTAACGCTGATGGTGACCCCGTCCTTGCTGGCACTACGCGTGTGGATTGTGACCTATGCGCAGTGGACGAGTCAATTGCTCGCTAAGCTGTCTTTGGGACGCGCTAGCCGTGCAGCACGCGACTGGGCTCTTGTTCGCGAGACCACGCATATGAAAAGTCATGAAATTGTTTGGGATTTCGACGATGAAGATCTTGCCAAGAGCCTGCAACATGAGATCGCACTATCGCATGGCCATTTGAAGGCTGCGGAATAGCGACTAACCTTCCTGTGCAAAGAAACGCACTGACATACACAAGGCGGGACATTTTAACTTCAATGCTGTCAGAGAGCAGCCTGCGTCGTCGCGCCGTGAAATGCGTGCCTCTTACGGATCACGCATTTCACGTATCGTCTGATTGTTGCCGGTGCCAAAGCTGCGCATAGCGTCCGCCGTTGGCCAAGAGTACTTCGTGCGTGCCAGTCTCGACGATCTCGCCTGCTTCAAGTACGATGATCCCATCCGCTTCGGCGATCGTGCTCAGACGGTGCGCAATCGTCAGCACAGTACGGCCCTGCCCGGCCCTGACCAGCGCGTCCTTGATCTCTTGCTCGGTTTCACTATCCAGCGCGCTGGTCGCCTCGTCCAGCAGAAGGATCGGCGGGTTTTTCAGCAAGGTACGCGCAATGCCGACCCGTTGCTTTTCGCCGCCAGAAAGTTTTAGACCACGTTCACCGACTGCGGTGTCGTAGCCGTCGGGCAGCCGTTCAATAAAGTCGTGAATCTGGGCCGCTTTTGCTG
>JAQWVA010000031.1:0-55950 GCA_029250205.1 Tateyamaria sp. | reverse complement strand
ATTCTATTTCAATATTATATTCATAATTTATGCCAATTGTGATTGATTTTTATTTTATATCAAAAAGGAAATAAATATTTGGATTATGAAAAAATGTTTCATTTTTCTTTTGAAAAAATAAAAAAATGACCGAGTATTTATTTAAAACAGAGCGACTAGGAATTCGGAAATGGAGAGAAAGTGATCTTCTTGAATTTTCAAAAATGGGGCAAGATGAAAAAGTAATGAGATATTTTCCATCCTTACTTTCTGAGCAACAAACGATTGATTTCGTAAAAAGAATGCAAATTCAACAAAAGAAAAAAGGTTATGCTTATTTACCATTGGAGAAACTAGATAATCAGGAATTCATTGGGATGCTTGGAATGGCAGACCAGGATTACAATATTAAATTAGATAAGTCTGAATCAATTATTTCTGAATTTGTAGATATTGGATGGCGGCTAAAAACATCTGCATGGGGCAATGGTTATGCGACTGAGGCCGGGCAGGCCGGGCATCGTTGGACGTATCAATCCCATGATGTTCACATACTGGAGAGCTATATCAACAGTCGGAATTATCGCTCGCAAGCCGTTGCAAAGCGTCTTGGGGCAGTGACCGACGGCACACGTGCGGATCATGAACCCGGTGCCGAAGTTTGGCAGCATCTAACAGAACCCAGATAACTGAATTGGATTGAGCATTGTAACTACAGTCGTCATCACGAACGCATGAGCTGTCAGTGAGATTAGGGATACAATTTTACGACATAATGGCCTATTCTGCGAACTATCTTGCATATTCGGTATAAAATGTGAAACGATCTGTGGACGATGATGCTTGATGCAACAGATCAAAGAATTTTGACGGCTCTTCAGCGCCGTGGCCGCATGTCCAACTCGGACTTAAGCGATGCTGTGCATCTGTCGCCCTCTGCCTGTCATCGCCGCGTGCAGCGGCTAGAAGAAGCTGGTTTTATTCGTGATTATGTTGCCTTGTTGGATGCGCGAAAGATGGGTGTGCCGACAACGGTCTTTGTCGAAATTACCTTGCAAGGACAGGCTGACGAGGTTCTCGAAGCTTTTGAAAAGGCCGTCGCCCGGATTCCCAATGTTTTGGAGTGCCATCTGATGGCTGGCACGGCAGATTACATCCTGAAGGTCGTCGCCGAGGGGACCGAAGATTTTGCCCGCATCCATCGCCAACACCTTGCGCGCTTGCCGGGTGTTGGACAGATGCAATCAAGTTTTGCGCTTAGGACTGTCTTTAAAACGACTGCACTGCCAGTCTGAGGCAGTGGTACCTGCCGTTTCCCGTGGTTTCGCTTTGCCGACAGCGCGGTTCAGGATCGGCTAATACCCCATGAGCGGCAACCGGGATTGGTCTATAAAACAACAGACCCCCGTACCTTTCGGTCGGGGGCCTGTTGCGACGAACATCGTCCGTCAACTTGTTCTTTCGTGTCGCATGTGCGCCTTAGCGCCATGTGACAAGCTCGACGCTCCCAAGATGATTTACATCATCCCTTCACGTTGCGCTTTTTTGCGTGCCAGCTTGCGGGCCCGGCGGATCGCCTCGGCCTTTTCGCGCGCTTTTTTCTCGGACGGTTTCTCGAAATGTTGCTTAAGCTTCATTTCACGGAACACGCCTTCGCGCTGCAGCTTTTTTTTCAGAGCCCGAAGGGCCTGATCGACATTGTTGTCGCGAACACTAACCTGCATGTGGTTGTCACCACCTTTCTAGTTTCGAGTTGCAATGATTTGCAGGAAGTGGCGCAATAGCAATCACGCACTAGTTTGTCTAGTGCCAATGGGGTTCAGGAGACGCAAATGACAACACCGTACGAAGAAACCAAGACGGCGCTGCTTGATGCCGCGTTGATGCACGTGGCTTTTGACGGTTGGTCCGACGTAACCTTTCGTGCAGCTGCTTTGGATGCAGGTGTCGAGGACGGGATGGCGCGCGCTGTTTGCCCTCGTGGTGCGGTGGACCTAGCGTTAGCGTATCATGCGCGTGGTGACGTGGCGATGATAAGCCAGATCAAATCTGACGCGTTGCCAGACCGGTTTCGTGACAAGATCGCTGCAGCCGTTCGGTTCCGCATCGAGGCTGTCACTGACAAGGAAGCCGTTCGTCGGGGAACAACACTTTTCGCCTTGCCAATGTATGCGAGCGATGGGGCCAAGGCAATCTGGGGCACAGCAGACAAGATTTGGAACACGCTTGGTGACACGTCTGACGATGTAAACTGGTACACCAAGCGTGTTACTTTGTCGGGTGTTTACAGCGCTACAGTGCTGTATTGGTTGGGCGACGATAGCGTTGACAACCAGGCAACGTGGGAATTTCTAGACCGTCGCATTGATGACGTGATGCAGATTGAAAAAGTCAAGGCACAGGCGCGCGACAACAAGTTTCTGAGCGCGCTGCTGACTGGTCCGAACTGGGTTCTGAGCCAAGTAAAGGCGCCCCCGCGCATGCCTGATATCGACTTGCCTGGCAGTTGGGGACCTCGGCAGTAGCAACAAAATGAAGCTTGCCGAATGAGCCGCTGCTGTCCAGAGGTTTTCACCTGCCGCTTCGCTTGATAGGCAGTGTTCATCAAAGAGGGTGATCTGATGACACAAGACATGCGTGCCGTAGAAATAACTGCTGCTGGTGGTCCAGAGGTCTTGCGGCCCACGATACGGCCACGTCCCGAGCCAGCGCACGGGCAGGTGGTGATTCAGGTTGCGTATGCCGGCGTTAACCGCCCGGATGCGCTGCAAAGGGCTGGGCTTTACAACCCGCCGCCCGGTGCCAGCGATTTGCCAGGGCTTGAAGCTTCTGGAACGATCTCGGCCATTGGAACTGGTGTCAGCGGGTGGGCCGTGGGTGATATGGTATGCGCCTTGCTGCCGGGTGGCGGTTACGCCGAATACGTCGCGACACCAGCGGCGCATTGTCTGCCTGTGCCGAAGGGCATTAGCATGAAAGAGGCAGCCTGCTTGCCTGAAACATATTTTACCGTTTGGTCCAACGTCTTTACAAGGGGTCGGCTGACGGGTGGTGAGCGGTTCCTAGTGCATGGTGGTTCTAGCGGGATTGGTACAACGGCCATCCAACTGGCACATCATTTTGGGGCACGTGTGTTTGCCACCGCCGGGTCAGAAGAGAAATGCCAAGCCTGTCGTGATCTGGGCGCGGATATAACGATCAACTATCGAGAGGCGGATTTTGTCGAGGTTGTAAAAGATGCGGGTGGTGCCGATCTGATTCTCGATATGGTGGGGGGCGCTTATATCCCGCGCAATATAAACGCCTTGGCTGATGATGGACGGCTGGTGCAAATCGCTTTTTTGCAGGGTGCGAAGGTCGATTTGAACTTGGTGCAAGTGATGACGCGTCGTTTGTCGATAACTGGCAGTACGTTGCGCCCCCAAAGCGACCTGGCTAAGGCCGCAATTGCCCGAGATCTGTACGAGGCAGTTTGGCCACTGCTGGCGGCTGGGCGGATCGCGCCAGTGATGGATTCTGAATTCATGTTGGACCAAGCCCATGCCGCCCATGCGCGGATGGAAAGCAGTGGCCATATTGGCAAAATCGTTCTGAACGTGGCGGGCTGAGCGCTGTCTTTGGCCGTATCAGGGGCTCTGCCCCTCGGCCTTTGGCCTCACCCAGGAATTTATCTTGCAAGATGAAGAGGATCTGAACATGGCAAAAACAGTGATCATCGAGGCCCATGGTGGGCCAGATCAATTTAAGATCGTTGAACGCGCTGTGGGCGAACCCAGTGTCGGTGAGATCCGTATTGTGCACAAGGCGATCGGGCTTAATTTTATAGACGTGTATCAGCGCACGGGCCTTTATCCGATGCAGCTGCCCCATGCGCTCGGTATGGAAGCCGCAGGTGTGGTTGAAGCCGTGGGTGATGGGGTGACCCATCTTGCACCAGGCGATCGTGCGGCCTATGCCTCTACACCGCCTGGTGCTTATTCTGAGGCCCGCTTGATGCCTGCGGCGCAAGTTGTAAAGCTGCCCGATGCCATCCCGTTCGAGGTTGGCGCTGCTATGATGCTCAAGGGGTTGACCACCGAGTATCTGTTTCACAGGACAACGCCGCTCGCATCGGGCGATACCGTGTTGTTTCAAGCTGCGGCCGGTGGCGTTGGGCTAATCGCCTGCCAATGGGCAAAATCCGAGGGCATTACCCTGATCGGCACGGCGGGTGGATCGGACAAGTGCCAGCTCGCTTTGGATCATGGTGCGACCTATTGCATTGATTACAAATCTGAGGATTTTGTACCCCGAGTTCGTGACCTAACCGGTGGGGCCGGTGTCGATGTGGTTATGGATGCCGTTGGCAAAGACACGTTTGACGGCTCGCTTGAGTGTCTTAAGCCGCTGGGGATGTTTATTTCTTTTGGAAACGCATCGGGCGCTGTACCTCCGCTCAACGTTGGTATCTTGGGTCAAAAAGGATCAATTAAGATCACCCGCCCCACTCTGTTCACGCATATCGCGCAACCTGAAACTTTGCGGGCGATGGCGGATCGCTTGTTTGACAAGGTGATACGTGGGGATGTGACGCTGCGCATTGACCAGCGTTTCAAGTTGGATGATGTGGCGCAAGCGCATCGTGCGCTTGAAGCCCGCAAGACGACTGGTTCGACAGTGATCGAGATTTAGCGCACTGGTCTGAAGAGGGCATCGCGCGCGCTGCAATCCCGCACGACTTCGTGCCCGCATGGCATCAACAAAAGATCGCGAGACATGCAAACGCGCGCCTCTTGGATGTGCCCAGAGCGACAGGTGATCGTGATCCCGTCGGGTTCCATCTGTGGGTTAGACTGTAAAAAGGCCTGCTCTACCTCTGCGGGGGGCAAGCGTATGGTCTTATCCAGCGCTCGAAACACGGCGGGTCTAATGATGCGGTTATAGGCCTTGCGCGATTTGGCATAATAGCCAGATGCTGACAATCCTGTGCAAGTTCCATGTTTTTTCCACTGGTGCCAGGCCAAGCCTGAAGTTCCCATGATATCAGCCATCTCGCGGGTCATCGCCCGCGAAGGTGGACGCTGGTTTGTTTTGCAAAAAGACGGGTAGCCCTGATGGAATTGGGGCCAGAGCCCATGCATGATCCAACCGTGATTGTAATGTGGATCGCATTGGTCTGAACCGCGGGCATTCCCCTCATAGGAGCACCAGTTGGGTGACCAGCTGAGCGACAGGACGTAGTAGTCAAATGCACCGGTTCGTTCGCCATCGGCAAATACGGGCAGAGCCATAAACAGCCAGATCAACAGGGCGCGCATGGGGCTTTCCTTTTTAGTTCGTGGCTACTATATCTTCGATAAGTTCCCCAACAACGGAAACCTGTCCTGATCCTCAGGGCCGCCAGTTTCAGGCGATGGGGAAGATATGCGTAAGGAGCGTGGAAATGGCAAAACCGATCATGGCCAAGGCCACCGCCGTTTGGCTGGTGGACAACACAACGATCAGCTTTAAGCAGATCGCAGATTTTGTGGGCATGCACGAATTAGAGGTACAGGGCATCGCTGACGGTGATGTCGCTGCCGGCGTTAAGGGGTTTGACCCGATTACCAATAACCAGTTGACCCAAGACGAAATTGACTCTGCAGAACAAGATCCACTGCATAAGCTTGCGCTGAAATTCAATGCCGCCGCTCAAGGCGAGGAAAAGCGCCGCGGGCCACGCTATACGCCACTATCCAAACGCCAGGATCGGCCTGCGGCCATCTATTGGCTAGTTAAATTCCACCCTGAGCTGACCGACGGTCAGATATCAAAGCTGGTGGGCACGACCAAACCAACAATACAAGCGATTCGCGACCGCAGTCATTGGAACATTTCTAATATTCAGCCCGTTGACCCTGTGGCGCTTGGACTGACCAAACAATCCGAACTGGATGCTGCCGTTCAAAAAGCCGCCGCCAAGAAGGCCGCCGAAGGCAACGTCATGTCGGATGACGAGCGCCGTAAGCTTGTGAGCACCGAGCAAAGCCTTGGTATGGAAGCCGAGCCTAAAATCCCGACAGCTATTGAAGGATTGGAGACGTTCTCGCTTTCTATGGATGTCGATCACGAGGACGAGGCGGAATCGACATTGGTTGATGCCGACAGTCTGTTCAACTTGCCCAAGGGGGGCGACGACGAGGACGAACAGCCCTGATTACGACAACTGTTGCTTTATGTTTCAAACGGGCGCGCCTAGGGTAAGGCGCGCCCGTTTCGTTTTCATAAGGTTTGCCCATGACCCAATATGCTTCTGCTCACCCTGCCTCCTCTGCCTCAGTGATATGTGATCTGCGCAGTGACACGGTCACCGCACCTGATGCCGCGATGCGCGCTGTCATGGCGAATGCCGAAGTGGGTGATGATGTTTATGGCGAGGATGTGACTGTGAACCGGCTTGAGGCGACGCTTGCTGAACGACTGGGCAAAGAGGCAGGGCTGTTCCTGACGTCAGGTTCGCAAAGCAATTTGGTTGGCATGTTGGCACATTGCGCGCGCGGCGAAGAAATCCTGACCGGGCGAGGCTATCACATTTATAAATACGAGGCATCGGGGGCCTCTGTTTTGGGTGGTATTGCGCTAGACCCGCTGGAGGTGGCTGCAGATGGGGGCATTGAGCCAGACACAATCCGAGGGCAGATCAAGGAAGACGATCCTCATCACGCGGTCACCCGTCTGCTTGGGTTGGAAAACACGCATAACGGCCACGCGGTTTCGCTTGCTCGCTGTCAGGCAGCGGCAAATGCGGCGCGTGCTGCGGGGCTTTCGGTACATCTGGATGGTGCGCGGTTTTTCAATGCTGTCGAGGCGCTAGGCTGTGCCGAAACCGAACTATCGGGGATTTTTGACACGCTTTCTATTTGTCTGTCCAAAGGTCTTGGTGCGCCAGTGGGTTCTGTTCTTGTAGGGCCGCGTGACCTGATCGACAGGGCGCGGCGTTGGCGCAAGATGCTGGGCGGCGGTACGCGCCAGTCGGGGATATTGGCGGCCGCCGGGCTTTACGCACTAGAGCATAATATCGACCGCCTCAGAGATGATAGGGCTCGTGCGGAACGGCTGGGTCAGGTTCTGTCGCAATATGGTACAGTTGACCAGGCCACGAACATGATCTTTTTTACTCCGCGCGCGGGCATCACTCCGGCCCTTCACAGCCATATGGCCACTCATGGGGTCAAGCTGAGCGGGGCCACTGGGACTACCCGCCTTGTGATGCACAAAGATGTCACGGACGAAGGGTTGACGGCTGTCATTTCCGGTTTCGACGCCGCATTGGGTTAGAGCACTTTGCGAAAACTGGTTGCTGATTTTGCGCGGGCCCAACCAAAAGTTGCAGACAATTGGTTCACCTGATTTAGGCTTGGCCTGATCTGATCGGTTACACCGGTTTACGCGCGCGCATCGCCGCCGTGATTGTCCCATCATCAAGGTAATCTAACTCGCCACCAATGGGTACACCTTGTGCCAATGAACTTAGCCTGACCCTATCTTCAAGTTGATCCGCTATGTAATGCGCCGTCGTCTGACCATCGATTGTTGCATTCAGCGCGAGGATCACTTCGGTGATATTCTCGGTTGCCACCCTGTCAATCAGCTGCGGAATTCGCAAATCTTCCGGGCCAATCGCGTCGAGCGCTGACAAGGTTCCGCCCAAAACGTGATATCGCCCCTGAAAGGCACCGGATCGCTCCATTGCCCACAGGTCAGCCACATCTTCGACCACGCAAATCTCACCGGTTGCGCGCTTGCCTGAAGCGCAGATATCACAGATGTCAGCCGTGCCGATGTTACCGCAATTCAGGCACTCGCGGGCTGTGGCGGCAACTGTCTGCATCATGTCTGCCAGCGGCATCAACTTCAGTGAGCGCTTGCGGATCAGATGTAAAACCGCGCGTCGGGCGGAGCGTGGCCCAAGCCCGGGAAGCTTGGCCATCATCTCGATCAAGGCCTCGATGTCGCGATTGCTGCTCATTTAGGTTTCCCTGTGCCGGCCTTGATGTGCTGTCCTGACCATAGGGCCCAATCTATGGCCACGCTTGCCGCGAAAAGCAGTGATGCTGCGCAATGTGGTAGCAGGCTGGGCGATCAGGGTGCCGTACATCTTCAGAACGGCAGTTTCATTCCTGCGGGCAGGCCCATGCCTTCGGTTAGTTTCGCCACCTCTTGTTGCGAGCGTTCGCTGGCTTTGGCTTGTGCATCCTTGATGGCGGCGAGGATTAAATCTTCGACGACCTCCTTGTCGTCGCCGTTAAAAATTGATGGGTCGATATCGAGTGCGGTCAATTCGCCCTTGGCTGTCGCTGTGGCCTTGACCAAACCCGCGCCGCTTTCACCGATGACCGTGACGCTGTGGAGCGCATCCTGCATTTCGGCCATTTTGGTTTGCATTTCCTGGGCCTTTTTCATCATCCCGGCCATATCGCCGAGATTGCCTAGTCCTTTGAGCATTTGTGTCTCCAGTGGTGTTGTGACGTGCTGTTTGATTGGGGCGTAGATACGGTGCACGGGGCTTTGGTACAAGTCGTCGGTCAGAGGTCCAGCTTTCCATCGATTAGGATATGAGTTTCTCCGCCGATTAGTACCTGTCCAGGGCGTTTAGGATCCCGGTGGTAATATACACGGCCAGTGCGGCCGATTGTGGTGCCCTGCGCGGTGACTACAGACGATGGCAGCCTGTCTTCGGCAAGCAGCCAGCAGGCTATGGCTGCATTTAGGGACCCGGTGATCGGATCTTCGGACATGCCGCTTGAGGTTGCAATATTACGGGCCTCATAATCACACTCTGCTCCGTCGGGATGTGCGCCAAACAGCGACAGGCCCGCATGGTCGGGCCAATAAACACGCGATGCGTCGGCGGCCAAAACATCTGCAGCGCTGGCCAGCTCGAACAACTGCCATATTGGCCCGTTATTCAGAGTAACCGCGTTTTTGATCGAAGCAGGATCAAGCCCGAGCGCGCTTGTGAGCCGCGCGCGTTCGGCTGGGTCCATTTGTGCGATCTTGGTCGGTGGTGATACAAAGGCAGGCACCGGTCCTGTCAGATCGATATCGACCACTCCGATCGCGCATTCTTGACGCACCAACCCCTCAATTGCAGGCGTATTCCCGCAGTGCAGCCACGCAGCGCAGCTGCCAAGTGTCGGGTGGCCTGCAAAGGGCATTTCCCGCTTCGGCGTGAAAATGCGGACAAGGTAATCTGCCTTTGGATGGGTTGGTGGCAGCAGGAATGTGGTTTCAGCTAGATTGGTCCAAGCGGCAAAGATTTGCATCTCGTCATCGCTCATGCCCTCGGCATTAACTACCACTGCCAGCCCATTACCCAAAGTGGGCATTGCAGAAAATACGTCGGCCTGAATGAAACGGCGCTTGGGCACGGCAGGTTCCTTTACTTTGGACGTCAATCTTCCTCGAAAGGATCCCATTCTTCATCTACTTCGGGCAATGCTTCGATATGCGCCTCGTTCGCGATGTCCTCGGCTGTGCGGATATCTGTGATTTTGGCCTTGGGGAAATGCGCCAGAACGGCCTGAACGAGAGGGTGGTTTTCGGCCTGCGCCTTCAGGGCATTTTCTTCGGCGTCACGCAGTTCGGCGATCGTGGGGGCACCGCCCTGATTTACGACGGTCACCGCCCAGCGATTGCCCGTCCAAACCTGCAGACGCGCACCCAGACGTTGCGCAAGGTCGCGGGGTGCTTTGTCAGTCGGCACAAATTCGATGCGTCCAGGCTGATAATTCGCCAGCCTGAGCGTGGTTTCAACCTCGACCAGCAGCTTCACATCACGGTTGGTTCGGATCAGTTCAAGCACATGCTCAAAGCTGGGAAAGCGGGCCAGCGCGGCTGCAACGTCTTGGGCAAGTGCGGTTGTTTGTCCTGACGAGTTGGGCTGCGCCACCATCCGTGTTTGAGCATGTTGTATGGCTTGTGATCCGGGCGACATGGATGTGGCAGAACCTGGTGTGCTTGCGGCCTGGGTTGCGGGCGGTGGTGTGCTGTTTTGAAGTTTGCGTACCAGTTCTTCGGGGCTCGGCAGGTCGGCGACATGCGTCAGCCTGATTATGGCCATTTCTGCAGCCATCATCGCGTTTGGCGCGGCTGCCACTTCGTCTAACGCCTTGAGCAACATCTGCCATAACCGCGTCAAAACCCTCATGGGCAGGGCCTCTGCCAGATGCTGCCCGCGGGCACGCTCATCCGGAGAGATTGTCGGATCGTCCGCCGCCTCGGGAGTGATCTTGACGACCGAAACCCAGTGCGTGATTTCGGCCAGATCGCGCAGCACGGCCATCGGGTCAGCGCCGTCTGCATATTGCGCGCCTAGTTCTGTCAATGCGGCCGCTGCATCCCCTTTGAGGATGCTGTCAAATAGGTCCATCACGCGGCCACGGTCGGCCAGTCCAAGCATCGCGCGCACCTGATCGACCGTGGTTTTACCTGCCCCATGCGATATTGCCTGATCCAGCAGAGAGGTCGCATCGCGGGCTGACCCTTCGGCGGCGCGGGTGATCAGGGCCAGCGCGTCATCTGCAATCTCGGCATTTTCGGCCGCCGCGATCTTGCGCAGCATTGCAATCATCACCTCGGGTTCAATGCGACGCAAATCAAAGCGCTGACATCGAGATAGGACTGTCACCGGCACCTTGCGGATTTCGGTCGTGGCAAAGATGAATTTGACGTGTCCGGGTGGCTCCTCCAGCGTTTTCAGTAGCGCGTTAAAGGCACTGTTGGACAGCATGTGGACTTCGTCGATGATATAGATCTTGTAACGCGCAGATGCGGCCCGATAGTGCACGCTGTCGATGATTTCACGGATATCATTGACGGACGTGTTCGATGCTGCATCCATTTCAAGAACGTCAACGTGGCGCCCTTCCATAATTGCGACGCAATGTTCGCACTGACCACAAGGTTCGGTTGTTGGCCCGCCTGTTCCATCTACGCCGATGCAATTCATGCCTTTGGCAATAATCCGCGCTGTAGACGTTTTGCCCGTTCCTCGAATACCGGCCATCATAAAGGCTTGGGCGATGCGATCCGCCTCGAAAGCGTTCCTAAGCGTCCGAACCATCGCATCCTGACCCACCAGATCGACAAAGGTCTCGGGGCGATACTTGCGGGCAAGTACTTGGTATGCTGCGTCTGGCTTGGTATCGTCGCTCATGAATGCTCCGCGGTGCTGAGTCTGCTGAAGGGTAAATGGCCAGCCCGCCAAGGTCCACCGCCTGTCACAAAGTTACGTGAATTGAGCCATTATTTGTGGATTAATGCTGATGCGTTTGTCGACGGTTGAGGGTGTGCTAGAGGAAGCACGGTCAACGCTTGGACCTAAAAAATCCCTTGTATTGTAGAGTATATTCAAAACGATGAAGGTAATACCCGCGCTTCAGATACGGGTTGCTCGCAATGCCAGCATCTAAATTTCATCTTACCAAATTTCGTGGAAAATAGGGTGAGAGGCTGGACATCGACCCAAGCGGGGCTCGTTGCGGCTGCTTCCTTCCGGATCTGACCGGGTTGGCGAGGCGCTCGCCCGCGCCAACCTCTCATGCGTGGATATAGTGTGCACTGGCCGAACGCGCAAGTGCCGGTCAGAGAGAGACACGTAACCGCAAAAAACCATCATCGGTCAGTCCCATAGGGCGCGGGTGAAAGGCTGCGATGTCAGACAACTGGCCTTTGGCAGCGGGTGATGTGTCGATTGTAACTTCCTGACCGGTGACATTTGCGAATCGCCACGCACTTTCGGGATGCCCAATCGTGATAGGCCCGGCTGCGCATACTTCGCGCATGGCAGAGTGCAAACCGGTTTTAGTTCGCACGATCTCCTCTGCTGTATTTAGGCCCGGAAATTTTCCGCCGCCCGATCCGCGATAGCTGGTCACCGCCACGAGAAAGCGATCGTCTGCTCTCACCTCGACGCCGCTATGTGTTAACGACACAATTCGGGCGGCATTCGGGTCAACGACTTTTCCATTCACGTCAAATCGTGCCGGCACAAAGGGGTTGATTTCTGTTTGTAGGCCGATAAGTGCGTCAAAATTGAAAAAAGGCGCATTCGCATTTATCAGTGGGGATAAAATGCCCTTAGTGGGTGCGAAAATGACGGCCGCACGTTCTGCCCAGTTTCGCAAGTCCGCTCCAGTTAACACGACCGCAAAAATGGAGTCATGATGGGGGCAAATCATTTTCAGATGCCGTTCTTGAACGACACCGCTGGGTACGTGTACGAAGTTGTTGGGGCCGCCAATCCCTCCGACTGATGCAGAAGCAACAGCGGCTATGAGCGGCAAGGATGCCAACGATGTCCCTGCGACTGTGTCAGAAATCACGCGTGTCATCGCCCGAGCCATCAGATGACTGTCCGCCCCTGTTCGCAGGCCTGCAAAAAAACTATTGATGTTCTGGTTCGTGGTGGTCAGCGCGTTGTCTATCACTGTGCTCGTCGCTGCCAAGGTTGGTGCGGCCAGTGCACTAATTTCGGGATCGGCCGTTTTAAGATGCGCGGACAAAAGAGAAACGCTATGCTCTGAAACCTGCCAAGCGTCATTTTCCCACATCAGTTTCAAGTCGATTACCCCAAGTGATTGCGCTGCAACTCCGGGCATTACTGCGGGTATGTCCGCAATGGTACCTTTCGCGGGGTCTGCCCAAACTTCTGGCCCATATGCAGGGTCAGGAAACCGCTGATGTGTGTGCCCCATGACCATAGCGTCGATGCCATGCACGTGCCGCGCCAGAAGGGTGGCGAAATTCTCGGATCCAGGTTCGGTGTCATTGGAGGGGCCGCTATGACACAAAGCAATGATGATATCTGCACCTTGCACGCGCAATTGTGTGATCGCATCCATGGCTGCCTCTGGGCCTGACCGCAGCGTTATATGGTTCGCAAGATGATGATGGCACCAGTAGACTGTCTGAGGTGGCAAAACTGAGAAAACGCCGATGCTGATTGATCGTTTGTGGCCATCGTCGCAATCTATTTTGCGCGATATAAGCGCGGTGGACTGCACCCCGTTGATGCGACCGCTTGATAGGCTTGAGCACAGCACCGGCATCTCTATTTGATCGACGACCTGTTCCAGAAATGGCTTTCCAAAGTCGAAGTCGTGGTTTCCCAGCCCCCCAGCGTCATAGGCCAAAGCCTTAGAAATCGTTGCCCATGGGTGTTGTGCGTTTTCCAGAAGCCGTGCGGCCACATCGCCCTCGGGGGTGCCTTGTAAGGTGTCTCCGTTGTCGAGCAGTATGGTCGCGCCTTTTGCGGCACGCCTCGCTTGGTTGATGGTTGTAGCAAGCTGGTCCAAACCGGTGCCCGGCGCGCGCTTATTTATGCGTGAATCCCAGCTGGTCAAATGCATATGTACATCACTGGTCGCCATGATTCGCAGCTGACCATACGGTGGGGGTGACTGACTGCTCTCGGTTATTTCCATAAGCTCGAAGGTGGTTTAAGTCTTATGAAAGGCAAGTGCGAATTAGAATAATTCAGCGTTGGTGCGCTGCCATTGCACCTTCGCCGCGGTCATGTAAAGCGTTGCTGCACCAGGGGTATAAAAAGGGCTTTGATGATGCGCCATGCGGAAACAGTAACATTCGGTGGCTCAGGATTGGACCGCGCAGGCGATCTGCGCGGCGACGCGGCGGCCCTTGCTGATGCTGTGGCCCATCCTGATGCGCGGACCATACTTCTGTGGCGGGGCAAGGTTTTGATTGCGCGCACGCGTCCGGCCCATGTGTTGCGTGTGCCTTTGAACCATCCTGCCTTGGACGATGCAGGCTCTGATCGTGTCTTTCTGGGGCGCGCAGATGGTGTTCCGTTGTTCGCGCATACTCTGTCTGCGTGGGAGCCCGATGATCTGGATGCATCTGAGATGGGTGCCTTTCTGGACCCCACAGAACAGCATCACCCGGCTTTTGAACCAATAGAAGTGTTTGCAGAACTGCGTCGGGTCATGACCTGGCTTTCGCCTCGCGATGCAGAGGTGGCTGCCACGGCAAAGGCTGTGTTTAGTTGGCATGACAGCCACCCGTTTTGCTCAAAATGCGGAGAACTGTCCGAAGTGACTCAAGGCGGCTGGCAACGAACGTGCCCGGCGTGCGGCGCCCATCATTTTCCACGCACTGATCCTGTGGTTATCATGCTGATCACGCATGGCAATTCGGTTTTGATGGGCCGTTCGCCCGGCTGGCCTGAAGGGATGTATTCGCTGCTGGCAGGTTTTGTCGAACCGGGTGAAACCCTTGAAGCGGCGGTGCGCCGTGAAGTATTTGAAGAAGCCGGCGTGACCGTCGGTGCAGTCAACTACCTTGCGAGCCAGCCCTGGCCCTTTCCTGCGTCGCTGATGTTTGGATGCCTCGGGCACGCCACCAGTCAAAAGATTACCATTGATCCTTCTGAAATTGAGGATGCAATGTGGGTCACTCGCGAGGAAATGATGGACATTTTTGCTGGCGAACATCCAACGATCTTGCCTGCACGCAAAGGGGCCATAGCACACTTCTTGATTGAAAATTGGCTTGCGGATACCCTAGACTAAATGGAAGCTTTAGAAAAACGTAACGACAGGTGCGCTCAATGAAGTTTTCATCGCGGGAAGATATTGGAGTTCCGATAGAGCAGTTGTTCTTGGAATTGTGCGATTTTGAAACGCTCTCGCGCAAAGCCATGCATCACGGAGCAGATGTGCAGCGCGTCGACACGCGGTCTACACTAGGTACTGAGATGCGTTGGAAAGTAGCGTTCATGCTGCGCGGGCGCAAACGTGAGCTAGACATAGAGCTGGTGCACTTTGATAAACCTAACGAACTGGTATTTGAGGCCAAATCATCCGAACTAGACGGCAGGTTCACGGTTGAGTTGATCGCTCTTTCTCGCAGTCGTACCCGAATGATCGTTGCGATTGAAATGAAACCGCTAAGCTTGTCTGCGCGTTTGTTGATGCAGTCACTAAAGCTCGCAAAGAAGACGTTGACGAAGCGGTTCAAACTGCGGGTGAGGAATTATGCCAATTCTCTCGAAGAACAGATACAGGATTTAGCTTAGAGCGCTTTGTGAAAAACTAGAAACGTTTGTTGCGACCTGACACGTCAGGTATCTCTGCAAACGCCATAGGGCAAAACAAAGTTTTTGCCGTGTTGATTAACTGGTGGGAAATTAGCAGTCAAACGGGGTCAAAGGCTGTATCCGTGACGTAATTAATGCCGGCCGTCTGCCGCAGGGTATACACCCAAAATATCCAGCTGATTGGTAAAATAGTCTAGTTCCTCAAGCGCGCGCGCGACGGCCGGGTCGTTGGGGTGGCCCTCGATATCAGCATAGAATTGGGTTGCAGTAAACGTTCCACCAACCATGTAGCTTTCAAGTTTGGTCATGTTGACGCCGTTGGTCGCGAACCCTCCCATAGCTTTGTATAAAGCGGCGGGAATATTTCTGACCTCAAAGACAAAGGTTGTTATCATTGTATCGCCACGCGGTGTCCAATCGGGTTCCGGTGACATAAGCAAAAAACGGGTGGTGTTGTGCCCTTGATCCTCAATATCGCGGGCAAGCACATCCAGCCCGTGAATTTCTGCAGCAACTTCGGAGGCCAGAGCACCAACGCCCAACTCTTTTGCTTGCGCAATTTCCGCAGCAGCGCCAGAGCTGTCTGCAGCTGGTTCAGACGAAATTCCATTGGCATTCAAAAAGGCCCGCGCTTGCGGCAGCAGCACCAGGTGCGCGCGCACATGCTTGATGTCATTTAGAGACTGGCCAGCTACGGCCATCAGTGCAATCCGAACTCGAACGAATGCTTCGCCCACAATGTGTAAACCACTTTTGGGCAGCAGACGGTGGATATCGGCGACGCGGCCGTAAGTGGTGTTTTCCACTGGCAACATCGCCATGTCGGCATGGCCGTCGCGCACGGCGACGATGACGTCCTCAAATGTGGTGCAGGGGATTGGTATGGATAAAGGTCGGGCTTTTAGGCATGCTTCATGGCTGTAAGCCCCTAAGTGCCCCTGGAACGCAATTCGCTGTGACATTCTTGTTTCCTTGCCGCATTGCTCTGCCGTTTTTTTCAGACAGGGCGTTTGGTCGCGGTTAGTATAGCTTGCCAGCGTCAAGGGGAAGCAATAGATAACCGCGCGAGCAAAGACCATTAGTCACGGAAGCGTAATACACATGTTCGACACGATGACCTTTACCAAAATCGCCGGAAGCCTATGTGGCGCGCTGCTTATCCTACTGTTGGGGAAGTGGGCAGCCGAGGAGATGTACCACATGGGAAGCCATGGTGGTGAACAAGCTTACGTGATTGACACAGGCGTTGAAGAAGAGACCGAAGAGGTGGCCGAAGTGCCATTTGCCGAAATATTAGCACTCGCAGACATTGGTTCCGGAGCAAAAGTGTTCCGCAAATGTAGCGCCTGCCACAAACTAGAGGACGGCGCGAATGGCACAGGCCCACATCTTTACGGGGTTGTTGGCCGAGACATCGCAACGGTCGCCGACTATGGATCATACTCCAGCACCCTTTCTGACATGGGTGGGGCATGGACGGCAGAAAACCTAAATGGTTTTCTCGAAAACCCCAAGCAGTGGGCAAAAGGCACGTCCATGGGCTTTAATGGCCTTGCCAAGGTTGAAGATCGTGCTGACCTGATCGCTTATTTGGACTCGCTTGACGAGTGAACCACGCTGTTTGAACGATGAAAGGCCGCGCGCTTACATGCCCGCGGCTTTTTTTGTGCTTAATTATTACAGTGCACTCACAAAACAGGCATAAAATGGCGATTTCTAAAGTTGCATATTGGCGAGTGCGACAGGTAGCCTACCTTAAAAAGAAAAGATCGACGATCTGTTCAAAAAGGAGAGACTGATGCGCAAGAACTATCCCGCAATCCGCACCTTTGCCCGCGTCAAAATCGATAGAAATAGGTTTGCGATTTGGTGGGCACTTAGTATTCTTGGTCTGCTGGTTTCTTTTTGGGCGGCAACTATGGCTCGTGCCGACGGGCATGAGACAATTATCTCAGCTCATGGATATTCGTTTTATGGCGATCTGACCTACCCCGAGGATTTTAAGCATTTCAGCTACGTAAACCCCAATGCGCCAAAGGGCGGCGAAATCTCGCTTGGGACGGTCGGCACGTTCGATTCGATGCACCCTTACACCCGTAAGGGACGGGCAGGGGCTTTGTCTTCGTCTATTTACGAAAGCCTGCTGGGGGATGGGGTTAACGGCACGTCAGCCCCTGCAGACGTATATGGTGAGTATTACGGACTGCTTGCAGAGCGGATGGAATATGATGGAGGCAAGAACTGGGTCATCTTCTATATGCGCCCCGAGGCGCGCTTTTCTGACGGCACCCCGTTGACCGCACACGATATCGCATTTTCGCACAATCTGCTGCTCGAAGAGGGGCTGAAATCTTATGCGGACGCCGTGCGCAAGCGCATCCCCAAAGTCGAAGTTCTGAATGATCACACGATTAAGTTCTATTTCACCGAGGGCATCTCGCGACGGTCATTGATCGATCAAGTCGGTTTTGTGCCCGCATGGTCCCAGAAATGGTATGAGGAAACTGGCGCTGGGCTGGACGAAAGCCGCCTTGAAATCTCTCCTGGGTCGGGCCCTTATGTGGTGGACATTGTCGATGTGAACCGGCGCGTGGTGTACAAACGTAACCCCGATTACTGGGCAAAGGATTTACCATTCAACGTGGGCCGCAACAATTTTGATTCGATCCGGATCGAATATTTTGGTGATGCGGAAGCCGCTTTTCAGGCGTTTCTTGCAGGCGAGTTCACATTCCGAAGTGAAAATGATTCCAAAAAGTGGGCAACCGGCTATGACAATCCGAAAGTCCTGAGTGGCGCGATCAAAAAGGCCGATTTGCCAGACGGTTCCCCACCGACACCAACGGGTATCGTTTTCAACCTGATGCGTCCGCAATTGAAAGATCGCCGTGTACGCGAGGCGATTGCTTTAGCATATAATTTTGAGTGGACAAATGCATCGCTGCAGTATGGGCTTTTCAAACAGCGTGCCTCGTTCACGCAAGACACGCCGCTGATGGCCACTGGCCTGCCTGAGGGGGCTGAACTGGCGTTCCTGCAAAGCCTTGGTGATCTTGTCCCAGATGAAATGCTGACACGAGATGCTCGTTTGCCCCACACCTCAAGCGAAACCCGCCTGTTCGACCGTGGGAATGCGCGCGCGGCTATGGCGCTGCTTGATGACGCCGGATGGCTGGTGGGCGACGACGGCATGCGCCGAAATGCAGCGGGCGAAAAGATGTCGTTGAATTACCTTTTCAACTCCTCATCTCCAGATACACTAAGCGGTGCGATGGAGAACTTTGTGTCAAACGTGCGCAAGCTGGGCATCGAGGTCGAGTTGGAAAAGGTTGATCCGTCGCAATACACGTCGCGCGAACGGGATCGTGACTATGATCTGGTGTTTGATGCCTACGCGTCTTTTCTGGGTACTGGCACCGGTTTGATGCAACGTTTTGGATCAGAGGCCGCAGAATTTTCTCTGTTCAACCCTGCGGGCCTTGCCAGCCCTCTGGTTGACGCGATTATCGAGGCCTCGCTGGCGGCCGAGACCCGATCCGACGAAGACGCATCGCTTATGGCGCTCGACCGTGCGTTGCGGCACGAATTCATCATGATTCCGGTCTGGTATAACCCATCCTACTGGGTCGCGTATTACGATATGTTCGAACACCCTGAAACGATCCCGCCTTATGCGCTGGGGCAGCTGGATTTCTGGTGGTACAACGAAGAAAAGGCCGCAGCCCTTAAGGCGTCAGGCGCGCTGAGGTAAATATATGGGTCCTTATATCCTGCGCAGGCTGCTCTTGGTCATTCCGACCTTGTTGGGCATTCTGTTGGTCAATTTCACGCTAACGCAGTTTGTCCCCGGTGGTCCGGTTGAACAGGCTATCGCGCGTGCGCAGGGTGAAGGCGATGTGTTTGGCGGGTTTGCTGGTAATAATAACGATGCGGGCGCTGACGAACTTAACACGGCGTCCGACAGCACCTACGTGGGCGCGCGTGGCCTGCCGCCTGAATTCATTGCAGAGCTTGAGCGCGAATTCGGTTTTGATAAGCCGCCCCTGCAACGGTTCTTGAATATGTTGTGGAACTACGCCCGGTTTGACTTTGGGGAAAGCTATTTCAGGTCGATATCCGTTATCGATCTGGTCATAGAGAAATTGCCTGTTTCAATTACGTTGGGTTTGTGGTCGACGATCATTGCCTATTTGGTGTCGATCCCGCTGGGCATCAGAAAGGCCGTTAGGGACGGTACCCCGTTTGACACCTGGACCAGTGGCGCGATCATTGCGGCTTATGCTATTCCCGGCTTTCTGTTTGCCATCCTTTTGCTGGTCATGTTTGCGGGTGGGACATATTGGCAGATTTTCCCGTTACGCGGGCTGACCTCTGACAATTTTGACGACCTGAGCGCGTGGGGTAAGATTATTGATTATTTGTGGCACATTACGCTGCCGGTTCTTGCAGGTACCATCGGCGCGTTTGCAACGCTGACGCTTTTGACCAAGAACAGCTTTCTGGACGAGATCAAGAAACTTTATGTGATGACCGCGCGTGCCAAAGGGCTGTCCGAGCGTCAGGTGCTGTATGGCCATGTCTTTCGCAACGCGATGCTGATCGTGATCGCGGGGTTCCCGGCGGTCTTTATCGGTGTTTTCTTTGGCGGCTCCCTGATCATCGAGACGATTTTTAGCCTTGATGGATTGGGGCGGCTTGGGTTCGAAGCCGCGGTTGCACGCGACTATCCGATTGTGTTCGGAACGCTATACATCTTTGGCTTGATGGGGCTTTTGGTCGGAATTCTGTCAGATCTGATGTATGTGTTCGTCGATCCGCGCATCGATTTTGAGCGTAGGGAAGGTTGATGGCGTTGTCCCCGCTCAACCAACGACGCTGGCGGAATTTTCGCAAAAACCGCAGGGCCTATTGGTCGCTTTGGATCTTTGGGGTCCTGTTTGGCCTAAGCCTATTTGCCGAGTTCTTAGCCTACGACAAGCCCATCCTGATCCGGTATCAGGGTTCATTCTACGCGCCAATCTGGAATTTTTATGCCGAAACGGATTTCGGCGGCGATTTTCAGACAGAGGCATCCTATCGCGACATCGAGGTACAGTGCCTTATCCGTTCAGGTGGGCTGGATATATGTTTCGATGATCCCGAAGGTGTCATTGCGGATGCTGCGGATGGCATTGTCGACAGCGAACCGGTTAGAAAGGGATGGGCGCTTTGGCCGCTGATCCCCTATTCATATGACACGGCTGTCGACAGGCCCGGTGCTGCGCCGCTGCCGCCCAACGGCGAGAACCTGCTGGGCACGGATGGCACCAAGCGGGACGTTTTGGCGCGTGTTATTCATGGGTTCCGGCTTTCAGTTTTGTTCACGCTAATTGTGACAGGCGCATCTGCTGCTATTGGAATCCTCGCAGGTGCTGTTCAGGGGTACTTTGGCGGCAGAACTGACCTTATCTTTCAGCGTATCATCGAAATCTGGTCATCAACACCAAGCCTTTATGTGATCATCATCATGTTTGCCATTTTGGGGCGCAGTTTCTGGCTTTTGGTGTTCTTGCTGGTGCTATTTGGCTGGGTCGGCCTCGTGGGTGTGGTGCGTGCAGAATTCCTGCGAGCGCGGAACCTGGAATATGTGCGGGCCGCACGGGCGCTTGGTGTGGGCAATCTGACGATCATGTTCCGTCACATGTTGCCCAACGCGATGGTTGCAACGCTGACGATGCTGCCGTTCATCATCACGGGAACGATTTCGTCCTTGGCGGTTCTTGATTTCCTAGGGTTTGGCTTGCCTTCGTCCTCTCCATCGTTGGGCGAACTGACTTTGCAAGCCAAGCAGAATCTTCAAGCACCCTGGCTGGCCTTTACTGCCTTTTCCGTTTTTGCGCTGATGCTGAGCCTGCTGATTTTCATTTTTGAAGGCGTCCGTGATGCGTTTGATCCACGAAAGATCTTTTCATGACGGCGTTGTTGGAAGTGAAAGATCTACGCGTTGCGTTCCGTCAGGACGGCACCCTGACCGAGGCAGTCAAGGGCGTATCATTTACCGTTGATCGGGGCGAGACCGTCGCGCTGGTTGGCGAATCTGGTTCAGGCAAGTCTGTTTCGGCCTTGTCGACGGTTTCATTGCTGGGAGACAGCGCTGAAGTCTCCGGTTCAGTCACCTATGACGGACAGCAGATGATTGGCGCGGATGAACGTTTGTTGCGCAAGGTGCGGGGAAACGACATATCCTTTATTTTCCAAGAACCGATGACATCGCTGAACCCGCTGCACACGATTGAAAAACAGTTGGGCGAGAGCCTTGCGCTGCATCAGGGTATAATGGGGGCTGCCGCACGTGGGCGCGTTCTTGAATTGTTGAACAAAGTCGGAATTCGCGATGCCGAGACGCGTTTGACGGCTTACCCTCATCAATTGTCAGGTGGTCAGCGGCAGCGGGTGATGATTGCTATGGCGCTGGCTAACAAGCCTGATATCCTGATCGCGGATGAGCCGACAACGGCACTGGACGTAACCATTCAAGCGCAAATTCTGGATTTGCTGGCAGAGTTGAAAGCCACCGAAGGGATGGGACTGCTGTTCATTACCCACGATCTGGGGATCGTACGGCGTTTTTCTGACAAGGTCTGCGTCATGCAGAATGGGCTGATCGTCGAGGCTGGTATAACTTCCGAAATCTTTGACGCGCCTCAACATCCATATACTCAGACGCTTTTGGCCGCAGAACCCAAGGGCCGACCACAGCCAGTACCTGAAAGCGCTGAGGTGGTAGCCCAAATCGAAAATCTGAAAGTTTGGTTTCCAATAACTGCCGGACTGATGCGCCGCACGGTAGGTCACGTGAAGGCGGTGAATGCTGCATCGTTTGAGCTTCGCAAGGGTGAAACTGTTGGCATCGTAGGCGAAAGTGGTTCTGGGAAGACGACGCTGGCGCTTGCAATCATGCGCTTAATCGCCTCGGAGGGTCGTATTATTTATATGGGCCAGGATATACGTGGATGGCCCGTTCGTGATCTGCGGCGATTGCGCAAGGATATGCAGATCGTGTTCCAGGATCCTTATGGGTCGCTGAGCCCGCGCATGACTTGCATGCAGATCATTGCCGAGGGCCTTGGTGTGCATGGTGTCGAAAATGGCCGCCCGGTGCGCGAAGTTGTGGCGGAAGTCATGACAGAGACAGGCCTTGACCCAAACACGATGGACAGGTATCCGCACGAATTTTCTGGCGGGCAGAGGCAACGGATCGCGATTGCACGGGCCATGGTGCTGCGACCCAAGTTGGTGGTGCTGGATGAGCCGACGTCGGCGCTGGACATGACGGTTCAGGTTCAGATCGTGGAATTATTGCGCGGCTTGCAAAAAAAATATGGGCTCGCGTTTTTGTTCATCAGCCACGATCTCAAGGTGGTGCGCGCGATGAGCCACAATGTTCTTGTGATGAAGCAGGGTGACATCGTTGAACAAGGTACGGCTGACGATTTGTTCGAACGACCGAAAACCGACTATACGCGGTTGTTGCTGCAAGCCACACATTAAAGACGCTGGACGACGCTCTTTGGCCGCATACGCGGCAAAGACGCCCCGCCCACCGTCCCTTGATACTGCTCAGGACGGGTCGATCATGAAGCAGACGGCATTTCGTGCTTGCAACCTGCGACAGGCAAGGTCGGCTACTTCGTGTGTCATACCTATGAAATTTGCATCGAACCCCTGAGGGCGCTGCACCACTTTGCGACGGCTGCCATCAAGCGAAGACATCTCGGTGAGGGCGGTTTGTAGCAGCACCTGCTCTGCCTTATACCTGCTCGGGTATCGACCAACATTTACGCCCCAGTGTCCTCCGCCAGAGGTGGTTGGTCTGAAGATAATTGTTGAGTTCTGTTCAGTATTGGCAAGCACAATACTGCTGGGCCGTGCCTTGGGCCTGATAGTTGGTGCGACGATGGCAGGTGGGGGCGTATCTTGAGCGGCCTGAACGGCTGTATGGATGTCATTTGGCAAGACGGTGGGCGTGACCGGAGCCTTTACATCTAGCACTATATCGGACTTGGTTTCGCTTGGGCGAAGTTTGGGGCGGTAGGAAACCTTGACAGCACTAATACGCAGAATGGACTTTCCGGCACTTTTGCTTGTGTTGGATTTGCCCGCAACAACGGTGTTCTCTGGTTGATAGGCTGCCTTGGAGGGTTTGCGTATCACCGCTTTGCTGGGAGCGCGACGAAAGCCCATATCTAGAAGTTCGGCTACCCTCGCATTACGTGACGCGGTAGATTTTCCGCCGAATACGGTTGCAATGACGCGCTCGTTACCGCGCTCTGCCGAAGCTACAAGGTTGAAGCCTGCCGCTCGAGTGTATCCGGTCTTAATGCCATCTGCACCTTTGTAAGCTTTCAGCAAACGCCGGTTGGTATTATTAACTTTTCGCACGCCCGCGTCGGTCGATCTACGTGAGAAAAGATTGTAGTATTGTGGGTAATCATAAATCATGTGGCGTCCGAGAATGGACATATCGCGCGCTGTGGACATGTGGCCCTTTTCGGTGAGGCCATGGGCATTCTTAAAAGTGGTGCGCGTCATGCCAAGCGACTTGGCCGTGCGATTCATACGACGTGCAAACGCAGCCTCTGAGCCAGAGAGTGCTTCGCCAATTGCGGTCGCGGCGTCATTGGCAGATTTAACTGCAGCAGCACGAATCAAGTAGCGCAGCTTGATCCGCTGGCCTGCGCGCAGGCCCAGTTTTGAGGGTTGTTCGTTCGCGGAATGAGACGATATTTTGACCTTGGTATCGAGTGATATTTCACCGCGCTCAACGGCCTGAAACACGATATAGAGGGTCATCATTTTGGTAAGTGATGCCGGGTGTAACCTGGTGTCCGCATTGCGCGAATGCATGACCTCTCCGGTGCGGGCATCCATAACAACAGCCGCGTAAGGCGCGGCATAGACTGTCGTTGGAACAGAAAGAAAAAACCAAAATGCGGTAAATATAAAAAGCCCTAATCGGGCCGACTGCGCGCGTCGAACCTTCACGATAAACCTGCCTATGTCTGCCTCTCGCCGCCGATTTTATCGACTGGCATTTTATTTTATGGTCAGACATTAACACAGGACTGATTTTCGATAAAGCATTGATCTGCTTTGAGTTTCTGTTTTTTAGCAGATTTAGATATCAACATATTGTAGTGTGGGAGTTGAGGGTAGCTATATCGGCCATTCTGTGTGGATTGTGGCGGATGGTTTCTGAGGCAAGGTCGGGCTTGGGCCTATTCGATGTTTATCAGTTTTCCTTTCGATCCACCGTGTCATGTCACTTGCCGAAGATGCTCTGAGAGTGCGCCCAAATCAGGGATTTCGGCATAGCGCGGGTGGTCATGAGGCGGCTGTGCTTCCTCGAAATCCCATTTAAGATCGTGCGGAACAAATACCCCAAACCCGCCCGCGTCGATCATTGGGAGAACATCTGATTTCATCGAATTTCCAATCATCATGCCCGCCGTGGCACCGCCAAAACTTTCAAAGATGCGCGCATAGACATGCGGTTGTTTATCCGAGACAATTTCTATCCCATCAAACAGTTCGCCCAACCCTGATTGCGCCAGCTTACGCTCCTGATCCAGCAAATCACCCTTGGTGATCAACAGCACCGGGGCATGGACCTTGGCGGCCCGAACGGCGTCTTTGGCGTGGGGCAGCAGGTCGATGGGGTGTTGCAGCATATCCTGACCCGCCGCGATCAGATTGGCAATCACCTCGCCAGGTACGCGCCTGTCGGTCACATCCAAAGCAGTTTCTATCATCGACAAGACAAAACCCTTGATGCCAAATCCGTAGTGACGCATGTTACGCATCTCGGCTTGCATCAGCCTTGCATCAAGGTCACCAGTATCAGCATATGGCTCTAAAAGTTCGGCAAATCGCTCTTGGGTCAGTTTAAAGAACCGTTCATTGTGCCACAGCGTATCGTCAGCATCGAACCCAATTGCGCCAAGTGTTTGAGACATTCCCAACCCAACCCTTTTCTAAACCGACCTAGACGTTATATACCACGCACATATGGTAACCATAGGATTCTAGGTTTGATGACGACAAAGTTGCATCCGTTCGTGCATATGATGGCCGGTTCGTCGAACGATAACGACACCGCTGTTGTTACCGACGTCAAGCCCAAGACAAAGCGCCCTCCTTTGTACAAAGTGCTTTTGCTGAATGACGATTTCACGCCGATGGAATTTGTTGTCCACGTTCTAGAGCGTTTTTTTGGCCTCAATCATGCGCAGGCTTTTGAGATCATGCTGACAGTCCACAAAAAAGGGTTGGCCGTTGTCGGTGTGTTCAGCCACGAAATCGCAGAGACAAAGGTTGCTCAGGTGATGGACTATGCCCGCCGTCAACAGCACCCTTTACAGTGCACAATGGAAAAAGAAGAATAAGTGATCAGTGATCGCTTACCTTTAGCTCTTGATGCGGTGACGCTTGCTGGGGACGGTCGGATCGCCGTCTTGAACCCTGCGGCTGGCGCGGATCTTTCGACTTTGCCCAAGGCCAGAGTGGTTGTCGTGTCGCCACTCGCTACGGTTTGTTGCGCATTTGATCAGGCAGGGTACAGCGTGATGCCAGAAATGGCTGGAGAAGAACGTTTCGCAGCATCCATCATTTGCCTGCCGCGTGCACGCGATGAGGCACGTGCATTGATTGCCCGCTCAATGGTACAGACAGATGGGTTTGTGATTGTGGACGGGCAGAAAACCGAAGGCTCGGATTCGATGCTCAGAGCGTTGCGCGCCCGGATCGAGGTCAGCCCCCCGATATCCAAGGCACATGGCAAGATTTATTGGGCGGATGGCGGCGCAGATTTTTCGGACTGGGCCATGGGGCCAACGTTGCATCCGGGTGGATTTTGGACAGCTCCGGGAGTGTTTTCTGCTGATAATGTCGACCCTGGATCAGCCTTGCTGGCGGATGCGCTGCCTGAGAAGATGAGCGGCTCCGTGGTCGATTTGGGTGCGGGCTGGGGATATTTGTCTGCGCATATGCTGACTCGTGACGTAAAGGCAGTCCATCTGGTCGAGGCGCATGACGTGGCGTTGCAATGCGCGCGCCATAATGTGACTGACCAGCGCGCAGAGTTTCATTGGGCGGATGCGACGCGTTGGGCCCCGCCGCACAAGGTCGACGCGGTGGTGACAAACCCGCCGTTTCACACGGGGCGGGCGGCTGACCCGTCATTGGGTCGGGCTTTTATCGTGGCAGCCGCGCGAATGCTTGCACCCCACGGCGCGCTGTGGATGGTCGCCAACCGTCATTTGCCCTACGAAGACACGCTGACCACGCATTTCGCGAAAGTAGTTGATCTGGGCGGTGATGCACGGTTCAAATTGGTTCGGGCAGAACGGCCCAAGCGGGCGCGAGGATAAAAAATGGCATTTTCGATAAGTGGCAAGACTGCGATCGTTACCGGTGCGGCTAATGGCATCGGGTTGGCTGTTGCGCGCACCTTTGCGGATCGGGGCGCCAATGTGATGTGTGCCGACATGGATGAAAAGCGGCTGATTCATGAATTGGGCGATGTCACGGATGAGGGTAACATTCGTTATTTCGCGGGTGATCTGCGCCAGCGATTGACGATTGCAAATCTTGTATCGGCCACGATTGACGCATTCGATGAGGTGGACATTTTGGTGAATGCATCGCGTCAGCTGATGGAAACCGACGCCCTTGATCCCGAAGATACTTCGGTTGAGCAACTGTTAGAACAGAATTTGATGACTGCCTTGCGCCTGAGCCAACAGGTTGCGCGACGGATGATCAAACAGTCTGAAAACCGGCCTGAAGGTGCGCCTGCTGGTTCCATCGTCAATCTCAGTTCCATCGCTGCACATCAGACCAGGCCAGAGCTGCTGGGGTACTCCATTGCCTCTGCTGGCCTTGAACAGATGACCCGGTCAATCGCTCTGGCTTTGGCACCACACCGCATTCGTGTGAATGCAGTGGCCTTTGGATCGGTCATGTCAGCATCCCTCAAATCATCGATCGCGGATCGTCCAGAATGGCGCGAGGAGATTGAAGGTCACACGCCCTTGCAACGTATTGCCAGCCCTACAGAGCTTGTCGATGCGGTTCAGTTTCTTGCCTCTGAAGGATCTGGGTTTGTGACTGGTGATGTTCTTACAGTTGATGGTGGGCGCAGTCTGCTTGATCCGGTGGCAAGCCCTGCGCACTGATCTGGCCAATTTGGACTTGGCCCCGTGGCCTGAGCTGGGTAGAAAAGTGTAAACTTAGCAGGACAGTGCGCATGACAGAACAGTTCGACACTCAAAAGGCCCGCGCGTCGGCCTGGTTCCGGCAGTTGCGAGATGACATCGTTGCATCGTTCGAACGGCTCGAGGCTGACCACAGGGTTGGACCGATGTCAGAGGCGGCCGCGGGAAAGTTCGAAATCACCGAGACCAAGCGCAAGTCTGACGATGGATCGGATGCTGGCGGTGGTCTGATGAGCGTCATGCGCGGCGGGCGGGTGTTCGAAAAGGTTGGCGTGAATATATCCACCGTATATGGCACTTTGGGCGAACGGGCACAAAATGCGATGGCCGCACGTAAGGGCATTCCGGGGATGAAGGATGATCCGAGGTTTTGGGCGGCGGGGATATCATTGGTCGCACACATGCAGAATCCGCATTGCCCGGCTGTGCACATGAACACGCGCATGTTCTGGACACCGCATGCGTGGTGGTTTGGCGGCGGGTCAGATCTGAACCCGTGCCTGGAATACGCCGAAGACACGGCGCATTTTCATGAAACGCAGCAAAAGTATCTCGATCCACACGGAGCAAATCTTTACCCTCGGCTCAAAGATTGGGCGGATGAGTATTTCTTTATTCCGCATCGTGGCCGGGCGCGGGGCGTTGGGGGCATTTTCATGGATGACCATTGCACCGGCGATTGGGAGGCGGATTTCGCGCTGACGCAGGACATCGGCCGTGCCTTTGTGCCTGCCTATGTGCCTTTGGTGGAAAAGCACAGGGCGCAGGATTGGTCAGAGGCGGACAAGGATGCGCAGCTTGTGCATCGGGGTCTCTATGCCGAATACAATCTGGTCTATGATCGTGGCACCAAGTTTGGGCTTGAGACGGGCCATGATGCAAATGCAGTCTTGATGAGCTTGCCGCCGCTGGCCAAGTGGGTCTAGCTGAAAAGTGACCAAGTTTCGGGATGATTTTGAAAAGTTGTGAAATGTGCGAGGGATGTGTTGATCGGTTGATCTCCGGTCTACAGCGTTTGACGATATAATTAAAACATCGAACATCATCTAACGTGTTGAAATTTCTCATTTCAGGCAGCGTTAGGTGACTCTAGTTTTTAGCATAAGGCTATAAGTACTCTAAAGCTTGAGCGCTGCGCGATTGTCTTTGGGCGTTGGCAATCCGGTTAACGCCATCCGGCTTCAGCTAAAGCTGTCCGATAGTTCGGAGCAATGTTCATGTGCCCACCCAATCCTTGTTCCAACAAAAGAGCGTGAAGCTTCGGCAAACGCCAGCAGGGTACATGCATGATCATGTGATGCTCAAGGTGATAGTTCACCCAGTAGGGTGCGACAAAGGCGCGTGCGATTGGCCCAGCTAGCGTGGTGCGCACGTTTTTTAGCGAGTCCTGTGAAACCTCGGTTGCGCCGTGTTCGGCGATATTTCGCACACGTAGCACGAACTGAAACCATGTGAGATATGGAACGATCCAGAATGCGATGCCCCACCACCACTCACCCACTATGCTGATCAACGCTGCAATACCGAGGAAAACAGGAAATGCGGTAAAGATCGTGTTGGATTTGAACGACTGCGCTGCATTTGTGTTCGCTGCCTCAATGGCATCATGGTCACCAGCCAACCGAATAAAGGTTGTGATTTGGCCTGCCAGTTGCTTTATCCCTGTCTGACCCGTCAGATCGCGCAGAAACTTTCGGCGCAGTGACGCACGACTGGTTGGAAAGTTCTGTGACAAAACAAGGTCCGGGTCCTTGTCCGTCTGGGTAAACCGGTGATGTGTCAGGTGATAATGCCGGTACGCCATGAGGTCCGCCATGATGGGCCAGCCGCAAACCCAGGTGCCGATCCATTCGTTTAAAGCAGGCGTTTTGAAAAGCGCGTTATGGGCGGCATCGTGCATCAGGATCGCCAGCCCAAGTTGACGAGATCCAATCAGCAGGACGGCCAGCAGCGCTGTGAGCGGGTTTGGCCAAAGCGCATGCAGGGCAATCGCGGCGGCAATAATGCCCCAACAATGCAGCACCAAAAGAGCGCCTGCGACATTGGACCGTGCTGCCAGACGCCTGATGTCTTGCGACTCAAGATATGCCTTGCCGGGTGTCATATGCGAAGCCTCCTGACCAAAGCGTGCACCAAGCGCCTTGGGACGGTCAAGTGCGGTGCAGCGACAGCGGCTTCAATGCCAATCGAAAAAGCTGGGGCCGGCGCGTTTCAGCAATTCTTGAGCAAGGTTGATGCCAAGAGCAGGGCCGTCAGATATCGCGCCGCTGCGTGTCGCCGACAGCGCATCTGATCCATCGGGGCGCAGCACTTCGCCCACCAGCGTCACGGTGTTGCCCTCCAATGTTGCAAGACCTGCGATCGGCGTTTCGCATGATCCGTCCAGGGTCAGCAGAAAGCTGCGCTCAGCAGCGAGTCGCTGTCCCGTAGGGGTGTCGTGGATCGTGGCAAGCAATTCGGCCGTATTGCTGTCGTCCATACGGCGTTCTATGCCAATGGCCCCCTGCGCCACGGCTGGCAGCATATCATCGGTGGCGACCGGCGTGGCAGGAACGTCATTCATGGACAATCGGTTCAGTCCGGCGCAGGCGAGGAATGTGCATTCAGCAACGCCATCGGCCAGCTTTTTCAATCGGGTTTGCACGTTGCCGCGAAATTCCACCACGTTGAGGTCGGGACGCTTGTGCAGCAACTGCGCGCGCCTACGCAGTGACGACGTGCCAACCACCGCGCCCGGTGCCAGGTCGGTCAGGCCTGACAGGGTGGGCGAAACAAAAGCATCGCGCACATCTTCGCGCGGCAAATACGTGTCGAGAATCAGTCCATCCGGTTGAATGGTCGGCATATCCTTCATTGAATGAACGGCGATATCGATCTTGCCTGATAACAGGTCTTCTTCGATCTCTCGGGTAAACAGCCCTTTGCCGCCAATATCCTTGAGCGGGCGATCCTGAATGGCATCGCCTGTGACCTTGATTATCACGATTTCAAAGGCGTTATCCGGCAGGTCAAACGCTGCCCCCAAACGCCTGCGGGTTTCATATGCCTGCGCCAGAGCCAGGGGCGAGCCACGCGTGCCGATCTTCAGCGGCGCGGTTGAATTTGGAAGTCGCACTGTCATGGGTTTATCTTTTAGATGTGTCAACTTATCCTGACAACTGTAAACGACCAGATAAAGGCCAAGCCACGATGAAAGACGGTGCTCAAACCAAGACTATTCTGCGCGCACTGGCAGGAGAGACCCTGCCGACGCCGCCCATTTGGATGATGCGGCAGGCGGGAAGATACCTGCCCGAATACAAGGCGACCCGCGCTCAGGCCGGCGATTTTCTGTCGTTGTGCTATAATCCGGATCTGGCCGCCGAGGTTACTCTGCAACCCATCCGCCGTTACGGCTTTGATGCAGCGATACTTTTTGCTGACATCCTACTTGTTCCGCAGGCTTTGGGTGCGGACCTGTGGTTTGTCACGGGCGAGGGTCCGCGCTTGTCGACAATATCCGCACAATCTGACTTTGATGCGCTCAAGCCCGTTGATGCCATTCATGACACTCTCAATCCGATTTATGAAACCGTAAGGATCCTGCGCCGCGAATTGCCGGACGATACGACGCTTATTGGCTTCGCCGGGGCACCGTGGACCGTGGCAACATATATGATAGCGGGTCAGGGCACGCCGGATCAGGGTCCCGCGCATGCGCTAATGACGGGAAACACCGCCTTGTTCGAGGCGCTGCTGGCTCGCATCACGGCTGCAACGATTGATTATCTGGCCATGCAAATCGAAGCCGGCGCCGAAGTTGTCAAAATTTTTGACAGCTGGGCTGGGTCTCTTAAGGGCGCGGCGTTCCATAAATATGCCGTTGTGCCTTGTGCCGAAATCACATCAGCGATCAAAGCCCGCTATCCGCACATCCCGGTCATTGGCTTCCCACGCGAGGCGGATGATGGGTATATCGGCTTTCATGCAGCGACTGGTGTGGATTGCGTGGCGCTTGATAATTCGGTTTCGCCCGATTGGGCGGCGGCCAATGTGCAAACGGATGGCTGCGTTCAGGGCAACCTTGCGTCTCGCCATATGGTGACGGGCGGACAGGCCCTGATTGATGAGACACGCGCAATCGTCAAAGCGTTTTCTAACGGTCCGCATATTTTCAATCTTGGCCATGGGATCACACCAGATGCTGACCCGGAAAACGTAACATTGATGATACAGACAGTCCGGGATGGATAAGCCGGGATTCGGCCTTGACGATCCGGAAGGGCTAGCATAATCCACGGCCCGATGGCGCGGTAGCTCAGTTGGTTAGAGCGATCGACTCATAATCGATAGGTCGGGAGTTCAAGTCTCCCCCACGCCACCATCTTTATTCCTGTTACTAAGGCGCTTAACCAAGCGATGGTAAAATGGGTGTTTTGTTGTTTGAAGAATGGTTGCCCTTTACTGCGTTTTGGACGCGCCGTGGTTGCTATGGTTAGCCCAACGCATGCGGGGGAAAAGGATGCAACGGGTGGACAGGGTCCGTATCAGGCTACTGTCGTAGCCCGTGCTTTGGGCGACTTTAGAGCGCAAAGCGAAAAGGGCTTCTTCGGCTGTGCAGATTACAGCTGGTGCATACGGAAGCGATGCCGTTGCAGTTTCCAATCAAGCGCAGAAATGCTTTATTAACACTTGGTGGACCAGAGCGGTCAGCTTCGTTACCTAACCATTCGCCGAAACAGTTTAGAGGACCAAAATGACAATTTCACGTAAATCGTTCCTGAAACTTGTTGGCGCTGCAGCCCTTGCCGTTGGAATAGGCAGTGCAGCCCAAGCCCAAGAGGTCACGCTGTCGCTACACCAATTCTTGCCTGCGCAAGCGAATGTGCCCAAACTGGTGTTGGATGTATGGGCTGACAATGTCGAAGCGGCCAGCAACGGGCGGATCGAAATTGATCGCTACCCGTCGATGCAACTAGGGGGACGCCCGCCTGAATTGATGGATCAGGCCATTGATGGCGTGGCTGATATCGTCTGGACAGTGGTTGGCTACACCCCTGGGCGCTATCCGAGCACAGAGGTTTTTGAGCTGCCCTTTATGATGACGAATGCCCGCGCGATGTCTTCGGCCTATTGGCAAATGTACGAAAAGCACATGAAAGATACCGAATTTAAGGACGTGCATATTCTGGGCACATGGGTGCACGGGCCCGGTATGATCCACGTGAACAAAGAGGTTAAAACCCCTGCCGATATGGAGGGCCTCAAAATTCGGGGCGGATCCCGAACGGTCAATGCGCTGCTCGCAAAAATGGGCGCTACTCCGGTTGGTATGCCCGTGCCCGCTGTTCCAGAAGGTCTGAGCAAAGGTGTGATCGACGGCACAACTATTCCTTGGGAAGTGACGGGCGCGCTGAAAGTGCCAGAACTGGTCAACAATCACACCGAATTTGAAGGCAACGCTCTTTATGTGCTGACCTTCGTGCTGGCGATGAACAAGGATCGCTATGAAAGTTTGCCTGCCGATCTGCAGAAAGTGATTGACGAAAACTCCGGCCTTGAGTTCAGCGTTTTTGCCGGTGGCACGCAGGCGGATGCCGATGGTCCGTCCCGGCAAGCAGCGGTGGATCGTGGCAACAATATCGTCACTGTGTCGGGTTCAGATCTGGATGCATGGCGTGCGGTCTCTCAGCCGATCTTTGCTGAATGGGTCGCTGATATGGAAAGCAAAGGGATCGACGGGCAGGCGCTGATCGACGAAGCGCGCGCACTTATGGATGCTTATGAGGAATAAGCGCGATCCGGGGTCGCGTGCCGTGTGCATCGGCCCCAGTTTTTCTTTTGAATTGGGCATCGAATGCACCGATTGGTAAAGTTTTTGTCGCGCGGTGCTGCGATTGTTGGGGGCACAGTTCTGCTTGCCTTGATCGTCCTGACAGCCCTGTCGATCCTTGGGCGCGAGCTGTCCAAGCTGGGCCATAGGTTGGTGGACGTTAGCTGGATGAGCGGGCTGGGTGAGGCGCTTGTCGCCAGTGGTGTGGATGAAATCAACGGAACCTATGAGTTGACTGAGGCCGGTGTCGCTTTTGCCATCTTTGCGTTTTTGCCCGTTTGCCAGTTTTACGGCGCTCACGCGACGGTGGATGTTTTTACGTCTGGGCTGCGACGCGGCAGCTTAAACTGGTTGCGGGCATTCTGGGAGGTTGTTCTGGCCGCAATCATCGTTTTTATCACACTTCGGCTATACGAAGGCATGAACCGATATCTGGGAAACGGTGAAACGACCCTGTTTTTGCAGTTCCCCGTTTGGTGGTCCTATGCCGCATGCGTCGGTGCTGCGATCATTGCTTGCCTCACGGCCGCTTATTGCGCGTATGCCCGGCTGATCGAAGCAGTCACGGGCAGATCTGTGTTGCCAGAGGGGTAAGGCATGGGTGCGGTTCTTGACCTATTGCCTTTTGCGGGCATGAGCAGACTTGAGCTTGGCTTTTGGTCCTTTCCTGTTTTGCTGGGCCTGATCTTTATTCGCGCGCCCATCGGGCTGGCGATGTTGTTGTGCGGGTTTGGCGGTTGGTATTTTGCCATGAACGGCAATGCGATCCCGCTGCTCGCCAAGTTAAAATCCGAAACATACACGACCTTTTCCAACTACTCTTTGACAATCATCCCAATGTTCCTACTGATGGGGCAGTTCGCGACGCTTTCGGGCATGTCGACTACGCTTTTCAAGGCAGCAGAGAGCTTTCTGGGGCATCGTAGGGGCGGTGTTGCAATGGCTGCCATTGGCGCATGTGCGGGTTTTGGTGCAATCTGTGGGTCGTCGCTGGCTACGGCTGCCACAATGGGCCGTGTGGCCCTGCCAGAGCTGAAACGATGTGGGTATTCGGGTGGATTTTCGACGGCAACGCTGGCAGCGGGGGGTACGTTGGGCATTCTCATCCCGCCCTCGGTGATCCTTGTGATCTATGCCATCATCACTGAACAGAACATCGCCAAGCTTTTTCTCGCGGCCTTTATCCCGGGCATTCTGGCGGCTTTGGGCTATGTGATAACCATCTCGGTTTATGTGCGGCTCTATCCTAATTCGGCAGGCATACGTCCAGCTGTACCCATAGCCGAGCGGTGGCGTGCGCTCGCGACGACATGGCCTGTGCTGGTCGTCTTTGGTTTGGTGGTCGGAGGCATCTATGCGGGCTGGTTCACACCGACCGAAGGTGCGGCGATTGGCGCGGCTGGAACCGGGCTTATCGCGCTTTGGGGGGGGAACCTGAGCCGGGCACAGTTGGGAGAAGCGCTTACCGGGACAGCGAAGACCACGGCTATGATTTTTTTCATTGTTCTGGGTGCTGCTTTCTATAATGGATTTCTGGCCCTGTCCGGCGTGCCGCAATATCTCGCAGATTTTGTTCTGAACCAAGGGTTCAGCCCGCTATTCGTGTTATCAGTTATACTGGTATTCTATCTCTTTTTTGGCTGCGTGATGGACAGTCTGTCGATGATATTGCTAACAGTACCAATCTTTTTCCCGGTGATTTCTGCAATGGATTTTGGCATGTCGCCCGAGCATTTGGCGATCTGGTTCGGAATCTTGGTACTGATTGTTGTCGAAGTCGGCCTGATCACTCCGCCTGTGGGCATGAACCTATTCATCATCAACGCAATGGATCGTCATACGCCAATGACACAGACCTATAAGGCAGTGATGTTCTTTGTCGGATCAGATATCTTGCGGGTGATTATTTTGGTCGCGTTCCCCGGCATTACGCTGTTCCTCATCCCCGCGTAACGCAAGGCCCGCGCGACTAAGTCGGATCACGGTTAAGGGTGGGTTTGCGTGATGTTCAAAATATTTCTTCAAACGCGGTAGATAAATTTGCTGTCGTGATACAATATTCCTTTAATTTCTTAACTACAGCGTGGTGCCACCACTTGGACTGCAGTAAAGTGCTAATGTGCACTGGTCGAGTTGTATGAGCACAGAAATCCAGCACTATATTACACTTTGCGGGAGGGATCATATGGCCAATGCAGCGACCTATTTTGTGGACCGGCATGTGCGTGAAAACCGTGGCGAGACGGTCGCCTTTCGAGAAGCAGGCGCGGGACGAACGTTAACTTACGGTGCGCTTGCTGATCAGTCGGGGCGCGTTGCAGCAGCGCTTCGCGCACATGGCGTGCGCAAGGAAGAGCGTATGGCGATGCTGGTCCTTGATCAGATCGAATTCCCCGTCTTGTTTTGGGGGGCGCTTAAGGCTGGTGTTATTGCCGTACCGTTGAATACATTGTTGGCTGGCCCTGTCTATGATGCGATTTTGCGCGACAGCAGGGCGACAACGCTGGTTGTGTCAGATGCGCTGTTTGAAGTGGTTGAGCCCGTCTTGACGGACAACCCATTCCTTGAACGTGTCATCGTGATCGGCGCCGATGCGCGCAAAAACACAATCTCATATGATGCGTTTGTGTCGGCGGCTAATGTGCCGGTTGAGGCTTTTGATGCCAGCCCGGATGAAACGGCTTTCTGGCTATATTCGTCTGGATCGACCGGGCAGCCCAAAGGCGTGCACCATGTACATTCGGCGCTACGCGCGACGGCGGACACTTATGGCGCACAGGTTCTGGGGATACAGCAGGACGATATAATATTTTCAGCTGCAAAGTTCTTTTTCGCTTACGGATTGGGTAATTCGATGACCTTTCCGCTGTCGGTTGGCGCGACCTCCGTGATTTTTGGTGGACGGCCCGCCCCCGATGGGATGGTTGAGATTTTAGAACAGGAAAAACCAACGATATTTTGTGGAGTGCCAACGCTTTACGCGGCGATGGTTGCCCACATAGAGGCCAACGACCCGCCTGATGCGCCGTTGCGTGTTTGTATTTCTGCCGGTGAAGCTCTGCCAGAGGATGTGGGCAAACGGTGGAAAGCCTTGATGGGGGTCGACATCCTTGACGGCGTTGGTTCGACCGAAATGCTGCATATCTTTTTGTCCAATGCTTCGGGGGATGTGGTCTATGGCACATCAGGGGTGCCGGTGCCTGGCTACGATGTTCGGCTTGTGGACGAGACTGGCGCCGACGTCGGCTTCGACACGATAGGTGAATTGCTGGTCAACGGGGCTTCGGCGGCTGACGGATATTGGAACAAACGTGCAAAAACCCAAGAAACATTCGAGGGCGTATGGACGAGGACTGGTGACAAATACGAGCGCCGCGCTGATGGCCGCTATGTCTACTGCGGTCGCACCGATGATATGTTCAAGGTGTCCGGCATATGGGTCAGTCCTTTCGAGGTGGAGCAAGCGATTAGTAGCCACCCGGCGGTTCTGGAGTGCGCTGTAGTCGCGGCACGTGACAAGGACGGTCTGGAAAAACCCAAGGCAATCGTCGTTTTACACGCGACCCAGCCCGACAATTTGGAAGAAACTCTGCGAGAGCATGTAAAAGACAAGATTGGCAAATGGAAATATCCGCGCTGGATCGAATGCGTCGATTCCCTGCCCAAGACTGCGACAGGTAAAATTCAACGTTTCAAGTTGCGCGAGGTATCGTGATGGATTGGACTTCGGGCAAGATACAAGCGGCCGGCCATACGCTTGAGTATGCGTGTTGGGGGCCGCCCCCGAATGTGGCGCCGACACTGGTTTTGCTGCATGAGGGTTTGGGCGCGATCACGATGTGGCGGGATTGGCCGGAACGACTTGCTTCAGCCACTGGCTTTGGTGTTTTTGCCTATTCCAGGGCTGGATATGGTCGGTCTTCTCCGGTGACGTTGCCGCGGCCGGCGGACTATTTGACCCGCGAGGCAGAAGATGTCCTCGGGCCCGTTCTGGATGCCGCAGGGGTGCGTTCGGTGGTGCTTTTGGGGCATTCGGATGGCGCTACTATTTCAGCGATTTATGCAGGGTCCGTATCAGATATGCGGGTCCGGGGTTTGATTTTGATGGCACCTCATTTCTTTGGAGAGACGATAGGTTTGGAGGCGATCCAAGCGGTCGGCATCACCTATGAGACGGGCGGGCTAAAGGGTCAATTGGCCCGGCACCACCATGATACAGACATGGCATTTCATGGATGGCGTAATGTCTGGCTGGATAAAAAGGCGACTGAATGGAGTGTGGCAGATTGTATAGATCATTGGCGTGTGCCAGCTCTTGCCATTCAGGGAACTGCTGATGCTTTTGGTACATTGGCACAGATCGATGAGATCGAAAAACGGATATATGCTCCGTTTGAACGGCTGATCTTGCAGGACATTGGGCATTCCCCGCATTTTGAAGCAGGTGAAGCAGTGACGGCGGCAGTTACCGATTTTTGCCAGCGCTTGCATCGGATAGAAAATGCAGATGTCGAGATGCCCGCGATTGGATGAATAACATTCCCAAACCTACGTATGCGTATGTTCCGGGCGTGAATGCCCGTCATCCCGAAGATTGGTTCGACCCAATAAAGCATGATGTGATGCCCGGAATGACCGAAGTCGATATGCAGGAAAGCCATGCGTGGCGCGCCGGCATGCTCTATCGTAAGGAAGGGTTTTTCTGGGAGTGCCACGAAGTATTGGAACCCTTGTGGTTGGTCGCACCGCCTGGAACGCTCCGTAGTTTTCTGCAGGCAAACATCCAAATGGCTAACGCACTGCTAAAGCTAAAGATGGGGCGCCCCAATGCTGCAATGCGCCTTTGCAAGATCGTGGACGAGCATCTGGATGCCTGCGCGCCGCGTATGGTGATTCTGGGGCAATCGGTTCAAGCACTTCGCAAAGAAGCGATTGCGTTGGCTCAGATACTGCAAGAGTCGCAATAAAATGCACTTTCGCTGCAGATTTCGGCATATACCTGAAGCTTTCACCTCTGAAAGTGTTAGATACTGCAAAATTAGCAAGGCGTACTCGCGCCGGGAGGGTGCATGGAAATATTGATCGATTTTCAGACTGATCCATCACTCTATCGCCATTGGCGTGTTGAGTATGATGGTGACATTGCCAATTTATTTATGGACGTGGACGAAAACGCAGGCCTGTTTGATGGCTATCAACTCAAGCTCAATTCCTACGATCTGGGTGTAGATATCGAACTGGCAGATGTCGTTCAACGGATGTGTTTTGAACATCCGGAAGTTAAGGTTGTCGTCCTGCGTTCCGCCAAAGACAAAGTGTTTTGTGCAGGTGCAAATATTAGAATGCTTGGTGGCGCGGCGCACAGTCACAAAGTCAACTTTTGCAAATTCACCAACGAGACCCGCAATACATTCGAGGCGGCCGAAGTTGACAGCGGGCAAAAATATATTGCTGCTGTCAAAGGGGCCTGCGCAGGGGGCGGATACGAGCTGGCCCTTGCTTGCAATTATATTATGCTGACGGACGATTCATCATCCTCGGTGGCTTTGCCAGAGGTGCCATTGCTTGCGGTTTTGCCCGGAACAGGTGGGCTGACCCGCGTGACAGACAAGCGCAAGGTGCGCCGCGATCTGGCCGATATCTTCTGTTCAACAGAAGAGGGGGTTAAAGGTAAGCGTGCCGTAAAATGGAAACTGGTCGACGAGGCCGTACCGAATGCAAAGTTCGACGAGACTGTACGCGTCCGTGCAGCGGAATTTGCAGCCGCCTCGCCGAAGTCGCCTGTTGCGACGGGGATTACTCTTGGGCCGCTGAAAAAATCCATCAACGAGGACGGATCGCTGCAATACTCTTTGCTCGAGATTGCAATTGAACGCGACACGCGACGTGCGACGTTGACGATAGCAGGTCCGACCGATGCCGCGCCTTTGGACATGTCCGATTTTGAGGCGCAGGGTGATCAGGCCTATCTTTTGCGGCTCGCGCGCGAATTGGAAGATGCAATCCTGCATCTGCGTTTGAATGAGCCCGAATTGGGGCTCTTGGTGTTTCGCACCCAAGGAGACCCAGAGTTGGTACTGTCTCATGAGGCCGTGCTTGTATCAAACGCTGATCATTGGTTGGCCAATGAAGTGCTGAAATACTGGAAAAGGGTGCTTAAGCGTATCGATGTCACCTCAAGATCATTGGTAGCATTGGTAGAGCACGGCAGTTGTTTTGCCGGGGTGTTGGCCGAATTGCTTTTTTCTGTTGATCGCAGTTACATGATGGAAGACGAATTCGAAGGTGACAATCGCCATCTCGCGACGCTGACATTGAGTGATGCAAACTTTGGCATTTTTCCGATGGGCAATAATCTGACCCGTTTACAGACTAGGTTTTTTGGTACTCCCGAGTCTGTTGATGCAGCTCGTGCGCATGTCGGCGAAGGGCTGGAGGCTGAACCCGCAGATGATTTGGGTCTTGTTACCATGATCCTCGACGATATCGATTGGGAGGATGAAATCCGTATCTTTATGGAAGAGCGTGCAAGTTTCAGCCCCGATGCGATGACTGGAATGGAGGCGAACCTGCGATTTGCAGGGCCGGAAACAATGGAAACCCGCATTTTTGGCCGACTAACAGCTTGGCAAAACTGGATATTCAATCGCCCCAATGCCGTAGGATCAGAGGGCGCTTTACAGCGTTATGGCACTGGCTTGCGCGGCAAATACAACATGGAGCGGGTATAGGTCCGCGTTATGCGGCGGGCTTTGTCCCGCTCTACGGGATCCCGGCAGGTGGCCGGTTCCCGCAAAGAATGCAGGGCGAGGCCCCCCGCCACTGAAATGGAGAACACTATGCTTGATCTGATAAATGTCAGCTATGACACACAAATTCCCAACAATGTCGGCTTGAGTGACGACCGCAAAGTCTTGAAGGCGCTTGAGAAATGGCATCCGGGCTATATCAACTGGTGGAATGATCTGATCCCGCAGAATTTTCAGGATAGCATGGTTTACTTGCGCACCGCCGTCAGCGTCGATCCCAAGGGTTGGGCCAAGTTCGATTATGTAAAGATGCCGGAATACCGCTGGGGCATTTTGCTTGCGCCTGCTGTCGAAGATCGCACAATCCCCATGGGCGAGCATTACGGAGAACCGGCATGGCAGGAAGTGCCGGGCGAATACCGCAATACGCTAAAACGGTTGATCGTCATCCAAGGCGACACCGAGCCGGGCTCGGTCGAGCAGCAGCGGTTTCTTGGTCTGACGGCCCCTAGCCTCTATGACATGCGAAACCTTTTTCAGGTCAATGTCGAAGAGGGGCGTCACCTTTGGGCGATGGTCTATCTCTTGCAGAAATACTTTGGCAAGGATGGCCGCGAAGAGGCAGATGATATGCTTGTTCGGTCGTCAGGGTCCGAAGAGGCACCTCGCATGCTGGGCGCGTTCAATGAACAAACGCCAGATTGGCTGTCGTTTTTCATGTTCACCTATTTCACGGATCGGGACGGCAAGATGCAGCTCGAAAGCCTTGCTCAATCGGGGTTTGATCCGCTGTCGCGCACCTGTCGTTTCATGCTGACCGAAGAGGCGCACCACATGTTCGTTGGTGAAACCGGGGTGGGCCGTACGATCCAGGCGACGCTAGAAGCGATGAACAAGGCTGGCATCACCGACCCATATGACGTGAACAAAATCCGCGACATGGGTGTTATTGACCTGCCCACGATCCAGAAAAAGCTTAACCTTCACTATACATTGTCTTTGGACCTGTTTGGCCAAGAGGTGTCAACCAATGCAGCCAATGCTTTCAACGCGGGGATCAAGGGCCGTTACATGGAGCAGCGCATTAATGACGACCACAAGCTGCAGGATGACACCTATGCCGTGACCAGCATCAAGGATGGCCAGATCTTGACCGAGGATGTGCCCGCGCTGACCGCGATCAACATGCGCTTGCGCGATGACTACGTGCGCGATGCATCGGGTGGCGTGGGCCGTTGGAACAAGCTGATTGCCAAATCGGGGATCGAGTTTGCGTTAAAACTTCCGCACGAAGGGTTCCATCGTCAGATTGGTGTATTTTCTGAGGTCGCGGTAGACCCCGATGGCAATATCGTTTCGGTGGGCGACTGGGCTGCGCGGCAGCATGAATGGCTGCCCACTAAGGCCGATGGCGACTTCATCCAGTCCTTGATGAAGCCATGTTTTGAACCTGGTGAATACGCCAGCTGGATAGCGCCACCCAAGGTTGGTATCGACAACAAGCCTGGGGATTTTGAATATGTTCAACTGCATATGGCGTAAGTCAATGTCGGAACTGGAAGAGAGATTTGATATGAAGGCTTCTTTCTCTTCGGTGTGGCACGCAACCTGCGTCAAACAGTCTGCCCCATGACAGCACCGTTCAAACAGCACCTGATCGACCCTGAAATTTGCATTCGTTGTTACACCTGCGAGATGACCTGCCCAATCGGTGCGATTCATCATGATGACAACAACGTCGTAGTCGACCCCGAGGCGTGTAATCTTTGTATGGACTGCATTCCAGTTTGCCCAACTGGGTCAATCGATGAATGGCGCGTGGTAAACACGGCATATTCACTCGAAGAGCAATTTGATTGGGAAGAACTGCCCGATCAAGAAGACATCTCTGCCGACACGCAGTCTGAAGAAGGCGAAGTCGACGAAGCGGTTGCGCGCCTGTTGGCAGAGGCACATGCCGGGGCGGGCGGGGCCTCAAAGCCGCCAGTTTCCGCGACCAAACCAGTCATCAATATGTATAATTTGGGCAAGCCTGCGACATTGATCGTGCAAGGTAACTACCGCCTAACGGACGATCCAGACCACGACGTGCGCCACATCATCCTCGAAACCAATGGTTTGCCATTTCCCGTACTCGAGGGGCAATCGGTTGGTGTCATTCCGCCAGGCACGGATGCGACAGGGGCGGTGCATCTACCGCGCCTTTATTCGGTATCTTCGCCGCGCGACGGGGAAAGACCCGGCTACCACAACATCTCACTTACAGTAAAACGCGAGGTTGATGGTGTTGCGTCCAATTACCTATGTGATCTTGAAAAAGGGTCAAAGGTCCAGGTGACCGGTCCCTTTGGCGGCACCTTCTTGATGCCCAATGACAGTGATGCCCGTATCTTGATGATCTGCACAGGAACTGGATCGGCGCCTATGCGCGCGTTTACGATGCAACGACAACGCACCTGCCGCAACGACACGGGTGGAATGACGATGTTCTTTGGGGCGCGAACACCAGAAAGCCTGCCCTACTTCGGTCCTCTTGGGAAAGTACCAAACAGCTTACTAAAGCAGCATCTGGTTTTCAGTCGGGCGCCAGATCAGCCCAAGCAGTATGTGCAGGACAGGATGCTGGCAGAAACAGGTGCAGTTGCTGAAATGTTGGATGATCCTGCGACCCACATCTACATTTGCGGCCTAAAGGGTATGGAGGATGGCGTTGAGTCTGCCCTGACGCAAATTGCAGCGACCATGGGCGCAAAATGGGCCCCGATGCGTGCCGCCATGCGTGAAGCAGGCCGGTATCACGTGGAAACCTACTGAATCTCGCAGGCGTCTTTCATACATGAAATCCGCGTCACTTGGGGTGATTGTGATCCGGCGCGCATTGCCTATACTGCGCGGCTGCCGTGGTTTTCATTGGACGCGATTAATGCTTGGTGGGAGGCCCATCTGGGCGGCGATGGTTGGTTTCAGTTGGAGATGGACCGCAACATTGGAACCCCTTTTGTCAATTTGAATATGGATTTCAGACATCCCGTTACGCCCCGCCATCGGCTTTTGTGTGAAGTCTGGCCAAGCCGGTTGGGCAACAAGTCTGTCACCTTTGCTGTTGTCGGACGGCAGGACGGAATCATTTGTTTCGAGGGCAAATTCACCAGCGTTTTTATGATTGCAGACCAGTTCAAGAGCCAGTCTGCACCAGAAGAATTGCGCGCAGTTATTGAACCTTTATTGCAGCAGTGAAGCTACATTGACGGATAGCTATGCAGAGCTACCTTAACTTTCTAAAGTAATCATAACGTGCCATGACCAATCATAACGTGCCATGACCCTTGAGAAATACATATCAGATGCGCCGTCGACCATGATCGAGCAGTTGGCAGCACGTGTGCGCGCGGCGCGAACGGCGCAGGGTTTACCGCGTCGGGAACTTTCGGAACGCTCGGGTGTTTCGCCACGCTATCTGGCGCAACTTGAGGCAGGTGAAGGAAATATTTCAGTCATCTTGCTGAGCCGTGTAGCTGCTGCATTGAACACCCGTATCGAGGACCTTTTGGCAGAAAAAGACCCATTGGCGGATGATGTGGCGCGGGTCGCTGGTCTTTATCGGGATGCACCTGCCTCGGTTCGCGGTCGGGTACGTGCCTTGTTGGCCCCGGAAAATCCGATTGCCTTGCGGGCACAGCGTGTGTGTTTGATTGGATTGCGTGGAGCTGGAAAGACCACCTTGGGTCAGGCAGCGGCTGAAAAGTTGCAGGTGCCATTTGTCGAATTGAACGACGAGATCGAGCGGGCGGCACAGATGCCTTTGGCTGAGATTATGGGTCTGTATGGTCAGGATGGATATCGCGCGCTGGAGGCTGACGCAGTGGCCCGGGTATTACAAAACTATGATAAGTTAGTTCTGGCGGTGGCGGGTGGAATCGTTGCCGAGGCAAGCACCTATAGCTTGCTGTTGGAGCGGTTCCATACGGTTTGGCTTCGCACCAGCCCGGCTGAGCATATGGCACGCGTTCGAGCTCAGGGCGACCTGCGCCCAATGGAAGGCCACCCGGCGGCTATGGATCAGCTAAAGCAATTTCTGACTGCGCGTACACCGCAGTACGAACAGGCACAGGCCCAGGTGGATACCGCTGGTAAGCCGGTTCAAACATCAGTGAATGAGTTGCTGGCAGTGGTTGCCAAGCATCGGTTTCTTGACTGCATCGGTCTCGCATGAATGCGCAGATAGCCTCGGTTCAACAGCTGTTCTGGCGTGCTTGCGAAACTATGTTGATGGACCATACTAACCCTTGGGAACTGGATGAAGCTTTGGTCGCTTGGGGCTATGGTTTGGGTCCATGCGAAGCACAGGACCTTGTCGGTTTGGATGTAATTATGCGTAATTGGTGCGGAGATCAGCCCAGTCCAATTCTTGCGAGGATGGTCGCAGAGGGTAGGTTAGGTAAAAAGGTGAGCTGGGGTTTTTACCGTTATCCTGGCGGTGGCGGCACAGTAATAGACCCTCTGATCGAAGACCTGATCCTTGAGGAGGCTTGGTTTGCCAAACGTCCTCGTGTTCCCCTTGAGGGGGCTGCACTGGTCACGCGTCTTCATGAACTTGTTGCAGATGATTTGCGCAGTGAGCAGCAGGCAGCCGTGGCATTACTTCATTTTCCTGTGGGCCGCTGGCCGGACGCTCTTTGACCGCGTACGCGGCAAAGACGCCCCGCCCACCGTCCCATTTTGGTTGATACGTCCATCCCAATTGATTTTGCGTCGCGCGTGTCCAAGAAAAAAGGCCGCGCTGTGGCGGCCCTTTGATTTTGCTTTATTGCGTTTGTCGAAATACCTGAAACATCACGCAATTTCTGAAGGGTTGAAATTGGCGACTTCTGGTAGAGTTAGCTGCTTCAAGTTTTTCGCATAACGCTTTCGTGGTCTCCATCAGGTCCAGTGCAGTTGCTCTGGGCGCACTTCAAAAGAGATGTGGTGGCTGCCGCCTTCCAAACCTTCTTTGGTGTGATTATAGAGCGAGCGCCAGTAAGGCTGAATTGTAACGCCGTCATTCTGGATCATTGCCTGACCTTCGGCCATCAGCGTACGGCGTGCTTCGATGTCAGCTGTCGCAAGGGCACGTTCGAGTAGTGCGTCGAACTCGGGGTTGGAATAGCCGAACTCGTTCCATGCTTCGCCGGTGCGATAGGCCAATGCCCAGATCTGGACGCCTAGTGGGCGGTGGTTCCAGTTGGTCGAGCTGAACGGATACTTGGCCCAGTCATTCCAGAAGGTCGAGCCGGGCAGGATTGTCCGCTTGACCTTGATGCCCGCGTCGCGGAGCTGGGCTGCAACGGCGTCGGTGGTGTCTTTGCGCCACGCATCGTCGATCGAGATCAGCTCGTGCTCGAAGTCGGCCATTCCTGCTTCGTCCATAAGGGCTTTGGCTGCGGCACCGTCCACTTTGCGCGCAGGCAGTTCCGCATATTCCGGATGCATTGGGCCGACATGGTGGTTCTCGGCTGGGATGCCGCGACCGGCATAGCCCAGTTCCAGCAGAACTGCGTTGTCAACGGCCATTGTGATGGCCTGTCGCACGCGCGCATCAGCATAGGGACGCTTGCCATCAACCTCGGCCAATTGGTTGGGGCGGATAACGATGGTCGCGGCGGTCGCGATTTCGTTCCGGTTCCAGCCGTCCAGCGTGTCAAAGATGTCAATGAATTCACCCTCGATCGAGTAGGTCATATCGATCTCTTCGGCTTCGGCTGCGGCTACGAATGCAGAGGGATCTGTGCCGTAGTCGATGTATTCCACGCGGTCCATAAAGGCGCCGTTGCCTTCGTTCCACCAGCTGTGGCCAGCATTGCGAACCAGCGCGGCTTTGACGCCGACTTCCATTGACTCGGGCAGGTAGGGGCCTGTGCCGACCGGGTTATCGAGCATTGTATCGGCCGCATGCGAGCTGTGCACAATGGCTGCCGGGTAGTCGGCCATACCAGCGATCAACGTGATGTCAGATGCAGGCAGGTTAAGAACGACGGTGGATGCATCGACAACTTCGATGGCCCCATCAATGGCTTTGTTGGTATCAGCATTGATCAGAGTGGCAAAGCGGCCAGCCATCGAGTTGCCTTCGACGTCCTTATCGCACCACATAGCGATGTTGCGTGCAACGTCATCGGCTGTAAAGTCGTCGCCGTTGTTCCATTTAACACCCTGACGTACCTTGAGTGTGTATTGGGTCGCGTTTTCGTTGATCTCCCAGCTTTCAAGCAGCTTTGGTGTAAATGTGCCGTCATTCTCGTATGCAACAAGGTATTCCAGCCATCCGCGCGAGAAGTTCGCGATCTGTGACCAGTCATAGGTGCGTGGATCTTTGAGTGCGCGTACTTCTTGTTGGATGCGCACGGTGCCGCCCGCTTTGGCATGCGAGGCAGCCTGGGCCGGAGCAGCCGCTCCGAGCATGGCATATGCTGTTGCGGTCGTCGCGCCGAACGCACTTGCCATGGCCAGAAACTCGCGGCGGTTGACCGGGTCTTGGCCGACTTTGGCAGCTGAGTCTACGATGGACTGCGGCAATGGCTTGCCGGTACGTGTTAAATAGGTCATGTTCTTCCTCTCTGTTGGCGTCGCGGTATATTGTTTCGCGTCCTGAAGTAGCCCAGTTTCCTCCGAGCATTTCGGTGTTGCAGTTGATCTGCGTGTCATCGCCTCCCCACATCGGGGGACACGTAGAGTTCAAACGATCCCATGCACCGCGTCAACCCCATGTCGCAGAGCCCGTTAACGAGAGTCGCCCCATAATTCGGGAAGCGTTTATAAAATAGCGGCCTGTCGAGACAAAAAGCCTGACCATGGCAGGTCTAAACACAATTTAAAGGGGCGTTTTTGGTCAAGTTTACTCGAATATCGCGAGCATTATGCACCGAAAGGCCCAACGCCTGGCTGCGTTAGGGTCCGAGCATCTGCCATCAAAGCGATGATCGTATCTGGGTTGCCGATCTCATTCATCATCAGCAGCACAAGGCGGGCATTCAATGCGTGTGATTGGTTGGGTGTTAGCCCGTCGTGCGTTTGCATAAGCGCTGAATAAAGGGCGTCGCCTTGATGCCCGAGGTTATCTTCGATTATCATGAGAAGCCTCCGTTTGCCCGGAACATGGCGTCGGAAATTGCTTCTACATCTGGCGTGGAAAAATAAGCACAAATGTGCCCATCGGGCCTAATGAGAAAAGCGCCTTTTGTGCCGTACCTGTCAGCCGTTAGTCTGCCAGGGGGCAGGGCGTAGTTGAGTAGCCCCTTGGTCGTTGGCCATGGGGCGTTATCAAGGGTCAGTAATGTGAAATCGCCTGTGATAGTTTCGGTCAACCATCCTGAGGCAATCGGCAGGTCTATCAAACAGCGCCCGACCAAAGGATGCTGACCGGTCTGCAACGTCATACCTGCCAATGTACAGGGTGTTGACAAGCGACCGGAATTTATCAGTTTGCGGGCGAATGGGTGCGTGCCCGCAAGGTTCAAGGCTTCGTTGCGGAACAGGGTTTCAATCTCTGATTTAGGAGTCATGAAGTTTGTGGCACGCGACGAATTGAGGATGTTTTCAGCAGCTCCATGACGGCGCTCTGCATCATAACTGTCCAATAGAGTGGTGGGTTTTCCCCTGAGCACAGCCGCCAGTTTCCAGCCAAGGTTATCTATGTCCTGAATGCCACCGTTGCCGCCCCGCGCACCAAAGGGGCTCACGACATGGGCGCTGTCGCCCACGAAAATTATGCGGTCATGCACGAACCTGTCGAGTTTGGCGCAACGAAATTTGTAAACGCTCATCCAGTTGAGCCGGAAATCCATCTCGCCTATGACCGCCTTGATGTGCGCAAGCACCTTTTCTTCGCTGGCTTCAAGTTCGGGGTCTGCATTTGGGCCCAGCTGTAGATCGATGCGATAGATATTGTCGGGTTGCTTGTGCAGCAACGCCGATTGACCAGGGTGGAAAGGAGGCGCAAACCAGAACCATCGTTCGGGATCTTCCGTGGGAAAGGGGCTTTGGGGCAATTCCACATCGACGATTAGGAAATGTTCATCGAAACTCTGACCGTGGAACGGTAACTCCATACGTTTGCGTGTGGATGATCCGGCACCGTCGGCTGCAATATAGTATTCCGCCTCGATCTGATATGCGCCGTCTGGCGTTTCAACGTTCAGCGTGACATGATCGCCCTGATCGGAATGGTCTGTCACCTTGTTTAGGAACCGCATGTCGATCAGATCTGGAAAGTCCTGAGCGCGTTCGACAAGGAACTGTTCGACATAGTATTGTTGCAAGTTGACAAAGGCGGGGTATTTGTGTCCGTCCTCGGGCAGCAGATCAAAACTATAGATTTCATCTGTGCCATGAAACAGCCGCCCGACAGTCCATGTCACACCCTTTTCAAGCATTCGATCACCCACGCCAAGGTGCTCAAATATTTCCAGTGTTCTCTTGGCCCAACAGATCGCCCGCGACCCGACAGAGACCACGTTGTTGTCATCGAGCACCACAGATTTGATACCGCGTTGCGCCAGGTCGATTGCAAGGGCAAGGCCGATGGGCCCTGCACCTACGATGGCGACCGGGTGGCGTGGTTCCGGTGCGATCAACCCCGGTGGGGCAACATACGGGAACGGGGCGTAGTCATAGGCCATCGGGATGGTCGCCTCGGATCAACTTGATAAGAGTCCACACAAAGGTGCCACCAAAGAACACGGTGGCTATGCCTATGGCCTCCCATCCGCCGGGGCCTTTAGGCCAGCCGCGATAGGCAATAGCGCTGACCAGCAGCACAAGGCCCACACCAGAAAAAGCAAGACGGAATTTCAGATCACCGCGGGTTGGGCCATACTTATTCATTGGAACATGTACCTTCGGTTCAGGGGCGCGTTGGGATCGATGATAACACATTGTGCACACGAGGCAGAACAAGCGTTATGTGCCTTGCGCCATTGTTGCGTTGTCATTGGTGCAAGGCCTCCCACATCTCGATATCACGTTTGTCCGTCCATATGCGGGGGTGGGTGATGCCGCGCGCTTCGTCAAAGGCGCGCGCGACATTGAACGGTAAACAATGCTCATAAATCGCATAATCACTAAATTTCGGGTCGCAAGTTGCACGGACTGCGTCCCACGCTTCTTTTAGGGTGCCATTTCGGGCGGCAATACGGGCGGCGGGCGCATAGGTGGAAGCCAGGAAATCGCGGGTATTTTCGATAGCCTTGCTGACCATCTTTGGGCCCACCAGTGCATCCCCTCGCCCGGGGGCGATAGCATCCACGCGATATGCTTTAATCGCGTCCAACGTTGTGTTCCAGTCACTGAAATAACCGTCACCGCAATAGCAGGCCGACTGGTATTCGACGATGTCACCGGTAAACATCACATTTTCATCCGGAACGTGAATTACGATGTCGCCGGCCGTGTGGGCGCGGCCAAGATGCATCAGGTCGACACGGCGGTCGCCCAGATAAACGGTCATCCGATCATTAAATGTCGTTGTGGGCCACGTGAGGCCCGGGATGCTCTCGTGGCCTTCAAATAGTCGTGGGAAGCGTTGGAATTCGCTGTCCCAGTCTTCCTGTCCGCGCTCGGCCACCATGGCGCGCGCCATGTCCGACATGATGATCTGTTGAGCACCGAACGCAGAGGCACCCAGAACCCGCACCGCATGATAATGTGTAAGCGCAACGTGCATGATCGGTTTGTCCGTCACCTCACGAACCTTTTCAATCACCTTGCTTGCAAGGCGTGGCGTGGCCTGTGCCTCAATGATCATGACGCTGTCATCACCAATGATAACGCCAGAGTTCGGATCGCCCTCGGCGGTAAAGGCCCAAAGATCGCGGCCCACCTCCTCGAAGGTGATTTTCTTTTCAGTCATGTCCCCTTGCGAGGCGAAGGTTTTGGCCATTTCAGGTTCCTATTTGTATGTGATGTATCATCATTTTCGCGCATAGGGATTGGTCAGTGCGGGATTAAGCGTACCTGTGCAGGCGCCAAACCCGACTTTGTATCCAGCGCCCTTTGCAGCCCCCATGAGGGTCAACGTATCGCCATCCTCTAGGAATGTTCGGTTCTCTCCGCTGCTGAGCATGATGGGTTCTTTGCCGCCCCAACTAAGCTCCAGTAGGCTGCCCCGCTCGTGTTTCCCGGCACCTGAGATCGTTCCAGAGCCAAGCAAATCACCCACATTCATCGGGCATCCGGATGAGGAATGATGTGCCAGCTGTTGGGCTGCCGAATAATAAAGCTCGGCTGCGTTGGTTTCTGCGATGACTGTCGGCGCTTTGCCAGATGGCGCAAGGCTGATCGACAGCTGAATGTCATAGAGCATCGGGCCTGTGTCCCTGAGATGGTCCAACAAGGGCACATCACGCGCGGGCGTTGCAGTGCGGAATGGCTCTAGCGCGGCTTTCGTCACGATCCACGGGCTGATCGAGGTCGCGGTTGCCTTGGCCTGAAATGGTCCCAATGGTTGATATTCCCAAGCCTGAATGTCGCGGGCTGACCAGTCGTTCAAAAGCACGTAGCCAAAAATGGCACCGTCAGCCTCATCTACGGTGATTGGCCCGTCCGATGCCATTCCAACGATCGCACCCAGTTCCAGCTCCATGTCAAACCGGCGGCTAGGCAGAAACGCAGGCCTGTCGTGACCGGAGGATTTTAGCTGGCCCCATGGCCTGCGAATATCGGTGCCTGACACAACCACCGAAGAGGCGCGCCCGTTGTAGCCGATTGGCATATGAAGCCAGTTGGGCGGGAGCGCTTTTTCTGCCCCTCGAAACATCGTGCCGACATTTGTGGCGTGGTGTCGGCCGGCGTAAAAATCGGTGTATTCGCTTACCACCAGCGGCATGTGCATCTGTGCATCGGTTAGCGGAACCAGCAGCGGCGCGATCCGCTTTTGATCTGGGCTGCCCTCTGTCAGAAGGCCGGTCAACCGATTGCGCAATGCTGTCCAGACCGCAGGCCCCTGTTCCATCAACGCGTTCCAGAACGGCATGTCGAACAGAGGCTCAGGTGTTAGGTCGATGATGCCCTGTTCCTCGGCCAGTGTCATATCGAGGATCATGTCGCCAATCGCGACGCCGCAGCGGGCATCAAGCCTGTCTGTTGAGAACACGCCATAAGGCAGGTTGTTAAGGGGGAAATCGGTGTCGGCGTTGTTGGCGCTGGTCACCCAGGATCGTTTGAGGGTCATGTGAGGCTTTCGTTAAGGGTCAGTGCCAGTCAGAGCCATGCGTGGGCGGGTCTTCACCCGGCAGTATTTTGCGCTTATCAGCAGGACGGTCCCACCATGCGCGGATGATAGTGGGCAGTTGCCAGAGGGCAAAAAATGTCAGGGAAATCAGTAGCCAGTCAACCCAAGACACAGAGGCAATGAACGTGGTCATGTCTTGTCCGTGCGGTGTCACTGTCCGCGTTCTGCGCCGCACAGGTCATGGCCCGGTCCCTTGCCGTAGCGGTCGGGGCGATTTTTCGCAAATTTCTGCCACCAAGGCCAAAGGATAAAGCCCAGCATAAAGACGATGAACGCGCCCATGAGGTATCCAAGGTATGTCATCATTTCTTGCCTGGCGTCCCGTCAAATTTCTTTTCGATATCCGCCCAGCAGTCGATGTAATCGTCCTGCAATGGCGCTTTTTGGGCTGCGAAATGTGTCAGGTGCTGAGGAAAGCGGGTTTCGAACATAAAGGACATGGTGCTGTCTAATTTTACGGCGTCAAGCTCTGCGTTGCTTGCTGCCTCGAATGCGTTTTTGTCTGGTCCGTGTGGCAGCATCATGTTGTGCAGGCTCATGCCGCCGGGGATGAATCCTTTGGGCTTGGCATCGTACTGACCATAGATATTGCCCATCAGCTCGGACATGATGTTCTTGTGATACCACGGCGGGCGGAACGTGTTTTCTGCCACCATCCAGCGTTCGCGAAACAGAACGAAATCGATGTTGGCGGTGCCTTCGACACCCGAAGGGGCGGTCAATACGGTAAAGATTGACGGATCAGGGTGATCAAACAGGACCGCCCCCACCGGGCAGTATGTCCGTAGGTCGTATTTCACGGGCGCATAGTTGCCGTGCCACGCCACCACGTCGAGGGGCGAATGCCCGATCTGCGTCTCATGAAACTGACCGCACCACTTGATCGTAACCGTTGAGGGGCGTTCGATATCTTCGAACGCGGCCACGGGCGTCTTGAAGTCCCGGCGGTTGGCCATGCAGTTGGCCCCGATCGGGCCGCGCCCCGGAAGTTGGAACTTTTGGCCGTAGTTCTCACAGATGAAGCCGCGTGCAGGCCCTTGCAGCACTTCGACCCGATACAGCAGGCCGCGTGGCAGGATCGCGATTTCCTTGGGTTCTAGGTCGATAACGCCCAGTTCGGTGCAAAAGCGCAAACGCCCTTCTTGCGGGACGACAAGCAACTCGCTGTCTGCAGAATGGAAATAGCTGTCTTTCATCGATTGCGTCACAAGATAGATGTGGCTGGCCATGCCAGTGTGGGTGTTCACGTCTCCGGCCGTGGTCATGGTTCGCATGCCCGTCAGCCAGGTCAGTGGCGCATCGGAATGTGGGATGGGATCCCAGCGGTACTGGCCAAGGCTGGTCACGTCCTGCGGGATGTGTGGGGCCGACACCCAATAGGGCAGATCGATGCGTGTGTAACGATGAGAATGTTTGACAGACGGGCGAATGCGATAGCACCAGGTGCGTTCATTCTGATGGCTTGGCGCGGTAAAGGCTGTCCCGCTCAGCTGTTCGCCATACAGGCCATAGTCACACTTTTGTGGAGAATTCATACCTTGCGGCAGAGCACCCGGCAGAGCTTCTGTTTCAAAGTCATTCCCGAATCCGGGCATGTAGCCATTGGTAATACCAGCGCCTGACGCGGGCTGAACCGTATTTTGCGATGGCGTCTGCCGATTCATTTGATGCTCCCTTGCAGATTTGGTCGCAAATGTAATAGTTGAATTTGTAACTAACAAGCGGGGCGTCATGGTAGATTTTGATTTAGAGCAATTCCTTCCTTACCTTCTGAATCAGGCGGCCGAAGCATCAAGCCTCGAGTTTCAGCAGATCTACAAGGACCGGTACGGAATGTTGCGTAACGAATGGCGGGTGCTGTTTCATCTGGGCATGCGAGGGCAGATGACAGCATCAGCGATTGGCGCGCGGGCAGCGTTGCACAAAACCAAGATCAGCCGTGCCGTCGCCAAACTTGAGGCGCGGCGCTTTCTAACGCGCAACCGAGATCAGCATGACCGGCGGATCGAACACCTGTGTCTGACTGGGGCAGGCCGGGCTGCGTATAACGATTTGCGTGAGGTTGCACAGCATTATGATAACACGTTGATCAAAGGGTTTTCAGATCATGATGCCAAACAACTAAAGATGATGCTCGCGAAACTGGCAGGTCGACGACTTTAGGGTCGCACCTGCAGAAACCCTCAAAAATTGGCTTCGACACTTGGCAGTTTGACCGCCTTGATCAGATCGCGAAGCTCTTGGCGTGCTGCCACGTTCGAGATGTTGAGCTGTTTGATACCAATATCCTTGAGGTCAAGAAGGGTAAGGCCGCGGGGGAACAATTCACGAAAGATCACCCGTTCGGAAAATCCTGGTGCGATGCGAAAGCCGATCCGCTTGGAAAGCATGGCAACAGCGCGTTCCATCTTTTCCTTGTTGACCATGCGCTGTGCTCCCAATCGGTTGCGGACTACAATCCAATCGATGGGTTTAAGGCCGGCTTGTGCCCGCAATTGCCGCGCGTTCCAAACCATTTCTGAATAGACTGATGGGCCAAGGATACGGTCGCCGGTCGCATCGATGCGCGCGAGCAGGTCGAAATCGACAAAGCTATCGTTCAAGGGGGTGATCAGAGTATCAGCTAGCGAATGCGCCACCTGACTGAGCCGCGTGTGCGATCCGGGGCAGTCGATCAGGATAAAATCGTTATCAGGTTCCAGCGTGGCGACGGCTGCCGAAAGCCTATGATCATAGATGTTTTCGCCTGGCTTGAGCGCAGATGCGTCAATCTCAGGCAGATCATGCACATCTGGGCTGGGCAGTTCCATCGCTGCCTGCTTGCAAAAGCTGTGCCTGTTTTCGACATAACGCGCAAAGGTCCTTTGCCGCAGGTCTAGATCAAGCGCGCTAATCTTGTGCCCCATGCGGGCCAAGGCAGTGGCCACGTGCATCGATACCGTCGATTTGCCTGCCCCGCCCTTTTCGTTGCCCACGACAATAATATGCGCCATGTCTGTCCCCTTACCGCACAACTGCTATGCGTAGCTTTCGCGACTATATGTTGCGATTACGCACTTTAAAAGCACGCTGTGGCTTTTCCTGCGACAACGTAGCAGATGCATTATTGTTAGCGCTAGCATAACATCTGTGTTACAGAACCGCTGCCCATTCAATGAGAGAAGAAAGCGCAATGCCCTTGCACCCTATGCTCGCCCGTGTCACCGCCCGTGTCATCGAACGAAGCGGCCCCAGTCGTCGCCGTTATCTGGACCGGGTGGCCACCGCTAAATCCCATGGCCCAGCCCGGGCGCATCTGTCCTGCAGTGGTCAGGCCCACGCTTTCGCCGCTGCGGGTTCCGATCAAGGCCGCCTTGCCGAAGCTGCAGTTGGGAACCTTGGGATTGTCACCGCCTACAATGACATGCTGTCGGCCCATCAACCCTTTGAACGTTATCCAACATTGATCCGTGATGCAGTCCGCGCAGCGGGTGGCACCGCGCAGGTCGCAGGCGGCGTGCCCGCCATGTGTGATGGCGTTACACAGGGCGAAGCGGGCATGGAGCTGAGCCTGTTTTCGCGTGATGTGATTGCGCTGGCGGCTGGTGTCGGGCTCAGCCACAATACGTTCGATGCGGTCGTGTACCTTGGTGTCTGCGATAAAATCGTGCCGGGCCTCATTATTGCCGCACAAAGTTTTGGGCACATACCAGCGGTGTTTCTGCCTGCAGGGCCGATGCTGAGCGGCTTGCCAAACGATGAAAAGGCCAAGGTGCGCCAGAGGTTCGCCGCAGGCGAAGCCACCCGCCAAGAGCTGCTTGCCGCCGAAATGGCCGCTTACCACGGCCCCGGAACCTGCACGTTTTATGGTACGGCCAACACAAACCAGATGTTGATGGAATTCATGGGCCTGCACTTGCCGGGCGCGTCATTTGTGAACCCGAACACCGATTTGCGTGATGCGTTGACGGTAGAGGGGGCCAAACGTGCGCTGTCACTCTCGGCACTGGGCAACCATTATACCCCGGTCTGTGATGTGCTGGACGAAAAGGCCTTTGTGAACGGGATTGTGGGGCTGAATGCAACGGGTGGGTCAACCAACCTGCTAATCCACCTGATTGCCATGGCGCGCGCAGGTGGCATCATTCTTGATTGGGAGGACTTTTGTGACCTGTCAGAAGTTACCCCGCTTTTGGCGCGTGTCTATCCCAACGGGCTGGCTGATGTGAATCAGTTCCATGCCGCGGGCGGTCTGGGCTTTATGATCGGGCAATTGCTGAATGCCGGTCTGCTGCATGACGATACGCAAACGATAGCGGGCAAAGGGCTGGAGCATTATACCGCCGAACCCAAGTTGGTGGATGGTACGCTAAGCTGGACGCCGGGTACGGCCCAAAGCTTGAACACAGGCATTCTGCGCCCTGCAACAGAGCCGTTCCAAGAGACGGGCGGGCTGAGCCGCCTTGTTGGAACACTGGGAACCGGCGTAATGAAAATTTCTGCCGTGGCACCGGAACACCGGGTGGTCGAGGCACCCTGCCGCGTGTTCCAAGATCAGGACGAGGTCAAGGCAGCGTTCAAAGCGGGCGAGTTTCAAGGCGATGTGATCATCGTCGTTCGTTTTCAGGGCCCAAAGGCAAATGGCATGCCGGAATTGCACAGCCTGACTCCATTGCTTGGAATTCTGCAAGGGCGTGGTCATAAGGTGGCGCTGGTCACCGACGGTCGGATGTCTGGTGCATCGGGCAAGATCCCGTCAGCCATTCACGTCTGCCCCGAAGCGCTTGATGGTGGCCCCATTGCGCAACTGCAGGATGGCGATATGCTGCGCGTGGACG